>NZ_JACWFH010000032.1 GCF_019749255.1 Mesobacillus maritimus
TTTTTAATGTCCTTGACAAAGGGTACAGTTCAATTTTAATCTCCTGCCTTCCTAGGTTTCTTATACGAAATCAACAAGATCCTTTACCGGAATCCGAGTTGTTTTGAATGCTGGCGCTGCTGCTTTTCCTACAGCAATCAATACGATTGGCATATAGCGGTCAGACACTTGGAATTTCTCGATGAACTTTTGCTTATCAAAACCGCCCATTGGAACGGTGTCATAGCCTTTCGCTTTTGCAAGTAACATCAGTTGCATGGAAACTAAACCTGCATCGAAAGAAGCAATATTTTTACGAACCTCTTCAGGTGCTTGAGGGTAGGTGTTGTTTGCACTTTCAATTAAACGATTCATGTTGGCTTCATCCATAAACCCAGCTTCGAAATTGCTACGATACACCCTCTCAATGTTGTTATGCATTTCTATATCGCCAAGGACAGCAATCACAGCTGAAGACGTTTCAACAGGTTCTTGATTGTAAGCAATTTGACGAAGTTCCTTCTTCGTCTCTTGATCATCAATGACGATGAAACGCCAAGGTTGTAGATTGCTAGAAGAAGGAGCAAGGGTTGCCTCACTCAAGATTTCTTCTATTTCCTCCCGAGCAATTTTAAAAGTAGGATCATATTTTCGAACAGAGTGACGATCTCTGATGATATCTGTTAAGGTTGACGTTGCTGTAGTAGACATGCAGTTTTCCCCCTAGTTGGAATTCACTTACTAATAGTAAGCGTTTTGCGTTGATAAGCTTACTATTTTACAAGTGAAAGAGTCAAGCAATGAGTTTGGGGGAAGACAAGGGACTGTCGTTTACCGCGTTTTTCGAATTTCCTTGGGTAGAAATAGGATAAATATAAAACTAATAATGGAAAGGATTGCTAGTCCCCAGAACACGTTGTGCAGGGAGATAGAGAGTCCTTCTTCTAATAAATGAACCACATCGGTAGGGAGGGCACTTCGTTTATCTGGGTCGAGCATGGTGTTGGTGACGTCTAAGTTTACTGTTTGCCCCAAATTACCAGCCTGCCCTTCGAGGTATTTTGATAAGCGCGTATTCAAAACACCACCCATTAAGGCGATTCCTACCGTATTCCCAAGAATCCTCATAAACATATTGGAGGCTGTGGCCACACCGCGAACCTTCCAGTCGACGCTGCTTTGAATCGAAACCACATAGGTGGTCGTCGTAAAGCCCATTCCCACGCCAATAAAGAAAGAGCCTACTCCTACAAATACTGGTCCAAATGCAGGTTGGGAGAGTAAGAGTATGCTGGTCCCGATTATCAAGCCGAAGCCACCAATTAAGGCTGTTTTTAATGACCCTAATTGTACTAATACTTTACCCGCGATGGTTGAAGAAATGGGCCAGCCAATCGACATCATGGCAAGAGAAAAGCCAGCAACAGTAGCAGATTGAGCCATGACACCCTGAACATAGGTTGGTACAAAACTGATTACCCCAATCATGATCATCCCCGTGGTAAGAGCCCCAAGATTGGATGCAAAAATCACTCGGTTTTTCCAGATGTGTAAAGGCATCATAGGTTCTTTGGCTCGTCTTTCTTGTAAAAGAAAGAGAGTGATTCCAATAAGAAACAGTGCAAATAAGCTGAAACTTGGGAGGGATGACCAACTCCAAGCAACGCCTCCTTGGATAAGTGCGAGCATCAGCGCACTTATGGAAACGAGCAATAAACCTGAACCGAGGTAATCGATTGAGTGTTTTTTCTTTTCCACATTTTCATGAAGATAAAAAATAATTCCAATAAGCGAAAGGACTCCGAACGGGATATTAATCCAAAACACCCATACCCAGTCAAGATAATCAACAAATAGTCCGCCAAGGGCCGGTCCAACAATGGCGGAAATGCCCCAAACGCTTGCAAGATACCCTTGGATTTTTGCGCGTTCGGCCATTGTATAAATATCCCCAACAATAGTGGTGGCAATCGGTTGAACAGCACCCGCTCCGATGCCCTGAATTAAGCGGAAGAATATTAGCATAGGCATGGTCGTTGCAATCCCACAAAGAATCGAGCCAATCATAAAAATGACAACCCCGAAGATATAGACTGGTTTTCGACCAAATAAATCAGCTAGTTTTCCGTAGATCGGAATCGTGACTGCTTGCATCAATAAGTAAATTGAAAATACCCAGCTGTATAAAGAGAAGCCCCCTAAATCTGCGACAATACTTGGCATCGCAGTGGCAATAATCGTTCCTTCAATCGCCGCCATAAACATTCCAATTAAAATAGCCCCAAAGACAAATGCCCGCTTCGTTGTCTTTTGGCTATCCTCACGATCTAGTATTTGTTCCATCCTTTTCACTTCCATTTTTTGAGAGAATATAAGCTACAGTTTTTTATTATACACTATTTGGGAGGGACATAGGGACCGTTTAATGCCGCTTACCATTACGGTAAACTGTGTTTATTACCATAATATTCGAAGGTGGTGACATCAAAAGGGATTGGTCATCACCATGACTCTTGATTTTAAAAATCCAAACAAAAAGCAACATGCGGCTGCATGTTGCTTTTTGTTTAGAGCTAAGCAGAGAGATCTTTATCTTACTCTGCTACATTCGCCCACTTATACTCGTAAGTTGCACCGAATGGATTTACAAATACTCCTTCAACTGTTGGAGAAACTAATTGTGCTCTTGAAGCCTGGTAAACAGGAGCGATAACCGCATCTTCAAAGAGTACTTTTTCAGCTTCTAGGAAGTTGTTGTAACGAGCTACATTGTCTGTAGCAAGAGTGGAAGCTGTGTCAAAGACTAATTTGTCATAAGTTTCACTAGAATAACCAGTCCAGTTGTTTCCACTATCTGTTGTAAATAGGTTCATATAAGTGAATGGATCAAGGAAGTCAGGGCCCCATCTTGTAAGCTGAAGCTCATATTGCATACTATCATCTAAATCAAGACGTTGCTTTTTCGGTACTTGTTTAATGTTTACCTTTAAACCTTCAAGATTTGTTGAAAGTTGGTTTGCTACATATTGAACGAGTGTTTTTGTTGTTTCGTCATCATCTGCAAGGAATTCAAGTTCTACAGAATCTTTGCCAATCTCTTTAAGGCCTTTAGCCCAGAATTCTTTAGCTGCCTCAAGGTCATAAGCTGAAAGGTCGCCACTCACTGCACGGAAATCCTCACCTGTCTCAGGCATTGGAGTGAAGTCTTTTGGCACTAGGCCGTTTGCCACGATAGAACCGTTGTTTAAGATTTCACCAACTAGAGCTTCTTTGTCAAATGCGCGGCTAAGAGCAGCACGAATATTTTTATTTGCTAAAGCATCATTTGATTCTTGGTTAAACTTCAAGAAATACACGAAAGTATCTGCTGATACTTGGTAATCCTCATCTGTGGAATATTGATCGACAAGGTCAGAAGTTAAATCAATTCGTTGAACAGTACCTTCTTCATATAATGCTAGTGCTGTTTGTGGGTCTTTTACGACTTCGAAATTCAATTTGTCCATTTGTACAGTTTCTGCATCCCAATAATCTTCGTTTTTCTCAAGCTCCCAAGAGTTGCTTGTGCTGTCCCAGTTTGTCATGGTATAAGGTCCATTCGATAATAGGCTATCTGCGCTAAGTGCAAATTTATCGCCTTGTTCCTCCACAAATTTTTGGTTCAATGGAAGGAATGTACCGAAAGTTGTTAGTGTTTCAAAGTACGGTGTTGGATTTTCTAATTCAACTACTAGTTTGAAGTCACCGTCAGCTTTTACTCCAAGTTCTTCAACTGGTTTTTCACCAGTGCTTACAGCTGTTGCATTTTTGATGACGCCATTCATCATGTACGGGCCATATTCTGATCCAGTATCAGGATTTACGGCACGTTGCCAAGAATAAACAAAGTCATGAGCCGTTACAGGGTCACCATTTGACCAAACAGCATCTTCACGTAGTGTAAAGGTCCAAGTTAAGCCATCTTCGCTAACTTCATGCCCTGTTGCAATTCCGTCAGATGGTTGTGTTTCTTCATCTAAACGGTATAACCCTTCTGTTGTTGCAGCTAGAAAGACAAATGAAGATTCGTCTGTAGCTAGTGAAGGATCCATTGAAGGAATGGCTTCTGGGTTTGTAAAGCTTAGTACTTTTTCCCCAGCCTTTTCTTCTGTTTTTCCTTCATCTTCTGAGCCTTCATTACTAGCCGGCTCATCCCCAGAGCATGCCACTAAGCCAAGACTTAGTACCAAGCCCATTGCTAAAAATAATAACCAATTTTTTAGCTTCATTCTCTCTCCCCCTTAAAATATGTTTGTTTTTAAATTCTAAATATTATACCTAAATAGAATAATCTAAAACTATAAGACTGATTATACGGTCTAGTTGGATGGCTTGTAAAGTAAATAATAGCGAATTTTAAAAATATTTTTTATGTATTATAGGGAAATATCAAAGAAGGGTTATTAATATAAAAGGATAGTAAATTATTTTAACTGAATAAGAGGAAGGGAAAAGTAAAAGTAAACATTGGAAAGTTGGAAGATTAAAGGAATTGAAATAAACCTATTATAGTCCCAATGATCAATATCGTCCAAAATCTTGAGGGTAGATTGAAAAACTTAAACGGAGACATATTCAAGGATACATCCTAAGTAAACAAGTAAGACTCTCTATTTGAAAAAATGATAAATGCAAGAAATACACAGGCTAGGAGATAATATTTGGGAAGCGGTTTGGCTAAAAAAAGCAAAGGGAAGAAGGGAAAATAGTTCCGATAAAGTGGAGAAAAGCTTAAATTCATAGCATAAATAGTAAGCGGAATAACAATACATAAAAAAGGTTTGGGAAAATCCCAACCTTTTTGTCGGTGATAAGTTATTATTATGCGATTAAAATAACCGTTAGTTGAGTATATCTTTTAGAAATGTTCCAAATCCATGACCTGCTAAGTACATGGTGTTGCAAAGCTGCACGGTCATATCTATTAGGTTACTTAATCCAAATGCTACCAAGCCAATAGTAGCTATTGCTATTATTAGTCTCATACGACACCCCAATTTCAAAAATAACACTTACTAATAGAACTATCTTATATTCGTTTTACCACAAATCCCAAGATACTTCTTAAACATTCCTGTGGTAAACTGAATCACTATATTCGTTAAATCTACTTTACCATATAATACAAATAAATCCTTTTGTTCTTTATAATTGAATAAAATTACGATAAAAAAATAAAATAGCACCCCGCATCATGACAATATCCATTGTCATGAAGTGGGGTGCTATTTACGATGCAAACTTAGGCTTATTTCTTATGGGCGTGGTATGAACGAAATAGATTAATTATTTATTATGCTAAAAATGTTGCTAATTTATTATTTATATAATGTTAATCCACAAGGCACTACAGAAAGGGACCGTTTACTTTTTTACTATTTATATTCTGTTTTACAAATTATTACATATCGTAAGGGTTTATACCGGCGGAGAAAACATCGAAAACAAGCATATAGTTAAAAAAACGATTAAGAATTTTTTCATAGAATAAAATCACCCTAAAATAATAGTAGGAACTACACCATTGTACCATGATAGGCATAAAGTTTAGTTGGTAACTAATGCTAACTATATGGGGGTGGGCATCTTCAGTGTACTGTTTTCCTTTTGTATATTTTCTCGATTAAGTGCCCTAATAGTGCACCCAATAGACCGAAGACTAAACCGTTCTGAACGGGAAAGTGTAGAAAGCTTAGAACTCTTAGTTCTTCAAACAGGCTTAGGTTATGCCAAAAAAGGCCAAGGTCCATGCCGATGACCAAGCCGAAAAACCAACCAGTAAAGAAGGTTCTTTTAAGTGGACCATTTCCGTTTGAACGGTAATTTATGCTTTTGGCATAGTTGTAAGCTTGCCAAACAGAATAGCCGTAAACAGCAGGATAAAATAGCCCCCATTCATAATTGATGATCTCGTGGGCTTGTTGAAAGTCGCCATTAAAGGAATAAAGAATGGCGAGATTTAAGTTTGAAAAAAGATTAATTAGAAACTCTAAGGTCAATAGAAGAAACGCGGGGATATAATCTCTATTATAAAGTTGACCTAGACCAGGGAGTGCAATGGACCAAAGCATGGCTGCAATAGGGCTTTTGTAAACTTGTTTTTGTCGCATAGTATTCTCCTTCGGGAAGAATTTAATAAACAGCTTTTCTCTATTAAACAACTTTTTGATAGGGAATGGGGAATAATTATGAAAATTTAACAAAATTTAGGAGGTAAGTACTAATTGTCATGGTAGTCAAGCAGGATAAATGAATACCTGGGCACTTTACAAGTAGTTGAGCGTATGTGCAAAAGGACGGTCTTGCTTCCAGTAAGGATAAAAGCAAAACCGTCCTTTTATTTTCTAATTCATCTGTTTCTTATCTTTTCCTAAGATAATGAGTTCGTATGGATCGTTTCGAACATCTTTTGTGAGATCGTCTGTTTGAATAAATGTATGGATCTCTTGCTCAATTTTAACAGCCAGTTCCTTAGCAGAAGCATGTGTTGATTTTACAGATGTTTTCACTTTAATTTGTAAGGGCAGGGGATGGAAGGAGTAGGAGAACCCTGTCACCTTGAATTCTTCGTTTTCCATTAACCCTCCGACTAAGATATGAATGATTCCTGCTTCTTCCCAACGTTTTTCTTGCTCACGTGCGGCCATATCAATTTTCCGAATATCGAGCTTGAAGTCGTCCCCATACGGTTTTGCCACTGTGCGTAATAAGTCTTCAAGCTCAGCGATTCTCGTTTCCGTTTTGGGAATCGCTACATAAATGTACTTCTCAATTTCATTTATTCTGGCCTGAACTGGGAATGGCATATCGTAATTGTGTTTCTCGAGTTGAGCAATGATGCTTTTTTCTAATTCGCTGCTAGCTTTTATATACTTCTCCACTTCGGGACTGTCCTCTGGGATTGGGTCATAGACGGTTTTATCATGAATGACTTCTATTTTATAAGTTCCAAAGTTATTTTCTTTTACAGCGGTGTTCACCAGTGGAATTACACTTTCTTCAATCTCCTTTACCTCTGTCTTTGTCCCACCAAACCATATAGTAATCTCTCTTTTTGGAATCGATACTTCGATATTACGAAGGTCATTGTACTTTTCATCCTTCATGGCCTCAAAAACAACATCTTGTAGAGCATTTTTATATTCCTCTTGTTGAATAAACAAACTGAAATAAGGGATTTTTGCAGCAACTTTTGCCATGGTTGGTGAAAAATAAGCTGAGCCAATAAATAAAAGAAAGATGGCAGCCGCAGCTAAACCGGTAAGCGCTAGTTTCTGTTTTGGTTTTTTCTTTTGAACGGGACTCTCTCCCTTTTGAATAGCCTCAAAGACTTGGGTTTTATTCTTTTCATCAAAATGCAATTCACTTAAGTCTGGATGTTGATTCGGGTATTTAAACTGTTCCATGGATCCCCACTCCTTCCATCTTCAGTTGTAAAGCTTGTCGTCCCCGGTGGAGTCTAGTTTTAATCGTATTGGTATTTAGGTTCAACATTTCCGCTATTTCCTGAATGGATAACTCTTCATAGTAAAATAAAATCATCACTTCTCTAAATTTAACCGGGAGATTCAATACTTGTTCAAAGATGGCTTCTCTTTCTTCGCGATCCACTAATTGTGCCTCAGTGGATTTGGAGCCACTTTTTAAAAGCGAAACGAGCATATCCTTGTAGGTAATATTTTTATATGTCCAACTTCGCAACATATCTTTGCACTTATTCACCGTAATTCGGTAAATCCAAGTTTTATAGGAAGCTCTATTCTCGAATCGATCCAAATGGTGATAACAGCTAATAAACACCTCTTGTGAAATATCCTCCGCTAGTTGCCTTTGCTTTAGATAAGTAAAAGCTAAACGCAGAACCATATCGCCATATTCCTCCATCAGCCAAGTGAGCAATTCATCTTTAGAAGCAGAGCCCGGTGGAGCCGACTTATTTGTTTCTTCCGTAAACATCCCATATCACCCCTCATTTTCAACAGATTAGACGAGACAAAAGGAAATATGGTTCCCTTACTTTTTAAAAAAGGAATAAGGAGGATGGTTCGAAGCAAAGAAAAAGATCAGATTATATGATTAATCGTAGCCGTGATTGAGGGGATTGGAATGAAAGGTGAATAACGAGGATTTCATAGGCTACTTTTTCCGAAGGTTTCCTCTTGAAAAGGTCTATGAACCTTTAATAGAGCACTTTCTATAAAAGATTCCTCTTAAAAAAGGTCCTATGAAGCTTTCATAGAGCACTTTTACCAAAGGATTCCACTAAAAAAGGTCCTATGAAGCTTTCATAGAGCACTTTTACCAAAGGATTCCACTAAAAAGGGTCCTATGAAGCTTTCATAGAGCACTTTTACCAAAGGATTCCACCAAAAAAGGCCCTATGAAGCTTTCATAGAGCACTTTTACCAAAGGATTCCACTAAAAAAGGTCCTATGAAGCTTTCATAGAGCACTTTTACCAAAGGATTTCACTAAGAAAGGTCCTATGAAGCTTTCATAGAGCACTTTTAGCAAAGGATTCCACTAAAAAGGGTCCTATGAAGCTTTCATAGAGCACTTTTAGCAAAGGATTTCACTAAAAAAGGTCCTATGAAGCCTTTCATAGAGCACTTTTAGCAAAGGATTCCACTAAAAAAGGTCCTATGAAATTTTCATAGAGTAGAATCTACAAAGTTTTCACATGCCTCCTCAAAAAAAAAGCCGTGACAGGGGGGAGTCACGGCCATTACTGCTTATTTAAGGGCAGCTTCTACTTCTTTGACCATCTCTGCCACAGAGGTAAGTCCGCCGCCAGATAGGTACCAGTAGTCTGCGTTAAGATAAACGACATTGTCGTTTTTCACTGCTTTAGTATTTTCAACAAGCTTATTTTCAACAATGGAGGTTGCAGACGATTTTCCGCCTTCTACCACGGATCCACGGTCAACAATAAATAAGTAATCAGGGTCTTTCTCAACTAAGTATTCAAATGAGATATTTTGTCCATGGGTTGAAACTTCGATATTCTCATCAACTGGTTTTACTCCAAAAACATCGTGAAGAAGACCGAATCTTGAACCAGATCCATAAGCGCTGATGTTCCCTTCATTTGCTAGGATAATTAGTCCATTTTTGCCATTAGACGCTGCTTTTTCATTCAAACCTGCAATGGCTTCTTCTACCTTAGCAACTTCTGTTTCTACTTCAGATTCCTTGCCGAAGATCTCACCTAGCAATTTAGCATTTTCTTTGTAAGAATCCATGTATTTTGTTGTATCAAGCCCCATAAAAATGGTTGGAGCAATTTCACTGAATTCTTCATATGAATCTTGTTGTCTTCCAGAAATGATAATTAAATCTGGAGCCATTTCATTGATTGCTTCGAAGTCAGGCTCTTTTAAGCCACCTGCATCTAGATATTTGTCATCATTGTACTTTTCAAGGTAACCAGGTAAAGATTGTTTAGGAAGCCCTGTTACTTCCACGCCAAGCTTATCAAGTGAATCAAGGACACCGTAATCGAAAACTACAACTGTTTCTGGGTTTTTCTCAACCTTCGTTTCCCCAAGCTGGTGGGTAACCGTCATTGTTTCAGCTTCTTTATTGGACTCATCTGCATTGCTTGCTGAATCATCTGATCCACATGCTGTAGCAAAGAGTGCAAGTATTGTAATTAAGATAAAGGCTTGCCATTTTTTCTTCATCGTTTACACCTCGTGAATGTTATTTATAGCTAAATGATAATGATTTTCAGTATCATTTGTCAACATAAATTTTGTGAAAACTCATAAATATTTTTTCCTCCATAGTAAAAAAGAAGCAAGGGGGACGATTCTTTTACTTCCAAACTTGAAGTAGAAGCACCGTCCCCCTTGCTTCCTAACGTAGAGAGGAGAGGCCCTTATTGGTAAGGTTGTTAATGATTTCGGCCATTTCTTTTGGCGTTTTGTCCATTCCGTTTTTAAGCCAGATTTCGAGAATGTGGATGCTGCCGCTTATCGCAAATAAGCTTGCATACTCGGATGTTATTGAATCATCAACCGGGTAGCTGCTCATCCAACTTTTTACTGTGTAGTCGTGTGCGAGCATCATGACGCGCTTTTTAAAGCTAGGGTCGCCATTTTCACTAAATAGTGTTTCACAAATGTCGCTATTAGCTGCTACATACTCGACAATCTTTTCTATCATTTGAAAGGATTCTTCATCTTGGTTGATATTATAGTTCAGCAGTGTTTCGTTCATATCCTGAATGATTTCTTCTTCGACTTGGGTAAGAAGGTCATACTGATCGGAATAGTGCGAGTAGAAGGTGGAGCGATTGATATCGGCTAGTGCACAAAGTTCCTTTACCGTAATACTAGAAATCGGCTTTTCTTTCAACAGCTTCATTAAGCTTTCTTTTAAAATCATTCTAGTATATTGGATTCGTCGATCTAATTTAGAATTCAATAAAACCACACCTTTCTCACATATATCCAACACATTAAACTGGTTTGTTGGAAATCAAACACATAATAATTAACTGTCTGTTGAAAAACCAACACGATGTCCATTATAATGTTACAGGGAAACAGATGCAAGAAGGAGATGGTTTCAATCGACATCGCAGCACGAATACTAAAGTATAAGAAATCCATTGTCATACTATTTGGCATCATCGCTGCCATCTGTACGATTGCACAGTTTTTTGTGTCTGTTAATTACAATATGGTGGATTACCTGCCAGAGGACGCACAATCGACAAAAGCAATGGAAATCATGGAGCAAGAGTTTGACGGCTCTGTTCAAAATACACGAGTCATGATCAATGATGTTTCGATACAGGAAGCACTTATTTTCAAAGAAAAGCTTGCTAGTATTGATGGAGTCTCAGATGTAACCTGGTTAGATGACGCCATTGACATCAAAACGCCTTTAGAAATTGCGGATCAGGACACGGTAGAAAATTACTACAAAGATAACAAAGCCTTGCTTTCCTTTACCATTCGCGAAGGAGATGAGGTTGCCGTCACAGATGCAATTTATGAACTGATTGGTGAGGAAAATGCCATGTCAGGGGAGGCGCTTGATACTGCAACTTCGCAAAAAATGGCAGGGACGGAATCAATGTATGCAGCGGCATTATTGGTCCCAATCATTATTTTAATTTTAGTTATTTCAACAAATTCCTGGATGGAACCGGTGTTTTTCCTGACAGCAATTGGGGTTTCAGTCCTTATTAACTTAGGGACAAATCTTTTTATTGGGGAGATATCCTTTGTGACCCAGTCAGTTGCACCAATTTTGCAGCTAGCGGTCTCGTTGGATTATGCAATCTTCCTCCTGCATAGCTTTTCAGATTACCGCAAAGAAATTGAGGACCCTGAAGAAGCGATGCGACTCGCAATAAAAAAATCCTTCCCGGCGATCGCAGCGAGTGCTGCAACGACCTTCTTTGGATTTATTGCCTTATCGTTTATGAAGTTCGAGATTGGCTCCGATTTAGGATTGAATCTCGTAAAAGGAATTTTATTAAGCTTTATCAGTGTAATCGTCTTTTTACCGGCATTAACGCTCTTGTTGTTTAAATGGATTGATAAAACACAGCATAAACCGTTGATTGGGAGCTTTAGGAAAATCGGCAGTAAGGTCGTTAAAGTTAGATTCCCTAGTTTATTGCTTGTTTTCCTATTAATCGTCCCAGCTTTTCTCGGTCAAAGTAAAACTGATTTTACGTATGGCATCGGCGAACATCCAGAGACCACACGTGCGGGTCAGGATGTTACGAAAATTGAAGAGACGTTCGGGGGCTATACTCCGATGGTGTTGCTCGTCCCAAGAGGAGATGTTGTGAAGGAAGAAAAGCTGGTTCAGGAATTAGAAGAACTAGACTCAGTGACAAGTGTTCTGTCTTACACGAACCTCGTCAGCTCGGTGATTCCTCCAGAGTACCTTGAGGAGTCAATTACAGAACAATTTTATTCAGAAAACTATAGTCGGATAATCCTCCATACGAATGCAGGAAACGAGGGAGATGTGGCGTTTGCCTTGGTGGAAACCGTCGAAAATCTGGCAGCAGATTATTATGAGGAAGACGTCCATGTTCTTGGAGAAAGCGTAACCTTGTATGATATTAAAACCACTGTTGAAAAAGACAATGTGATGGTCAATCTGCTTACGGTTATTACGATTGCTATCGTGCTATTGTTTACATTTAAATCGATTTCGATTCCAGTGGTGCTGCTATTAACGATTCAAGCAGCCGTTTGGATCAACTTATCGGTTCCTTACTTTACCAATTCATCGTTGGTCTATGTCGGATACTTGATTATTAGTACCGTACAGCTCGCCGCGACGGTCGATTATGCGATTCTTTTCACGGAGGACTATAAGGAAAACCGCAAGAAAATGTCTGCATTGAAGGCAATTAAGAAAACAATTGATGAGAAATTATTTTCGATTGCAATATCTGCTTCCATTTTATCAAGTGTCGGGTTTATTTTATGGATTACGTCATCCAACCCAATCGTTGGGTCAATCGGCTTGCTACTAGGAAGAGGAGCATTATTGGCCTTTATCTTGGTTGTCTTTTTCCTTCCAGCGATGCTGCTTGTCTTTGACAAATTGATTGATAAAACGAGCTTGAAAGCAAATTTCTATAAGGAGAAATGATGATGAGAAACCGAATTTTTCTAGTACTGATGACCTTTGTCCTGATCTTGCCGTCATTTCTGGTGCACGCTTCCGCTAATGAGAACGAAAAAGAGGAAGACACGTTAAAGAATCCGGGACAATATCGTTCAAAAGATGAGGTCGTGTATGCGACGCTTAGTCCCACAGGTGTTCAACAGGAAATTTATGTGGTGAACATTTTTGATGTGATAAAAGAAGGGAAACTGGTTGACTATGGTCCCTATGAGAGTTCGAAAAACTTAACGAGTCTTTCGGACATTCAACTTAAAAACAACAAGGTGGAGTTTGCAGCACCAAAGGGGAAATTTTATTATCAAGGGAATATGAAGGATGAGGCATTACCTTGGGATATTCGAATTTCGTACCGACTAGACGGGAAGCGAGTTCCCCCTGCAGAGCTTGCGGGAAAAGATGGACACTTTAAAGTAACCATTCAAACTTCGGCAAATGAAGAGGTTGATCCAATCTTTTACGAAAACTATCTTTTGCAGGTTACTCTTACTCTGGATCCTGATATGTATCGCAATATCAAGGCTTCCGAGGAAGGCATGGTGGCTAACGCGGGGAAAAACAAGCAAATTACCTATACCGTGATGCCTGAGAAAGACGGCGAACTGAGCCTTGAGGCAGATGTTACTGAACTTGAGCTACCAGGCATTGAAATTGCGGCTGTCCCATCGTCTATGAGCATTGATGTTCCGGATATCGATGAGATGGCAGGAGAGATGAAATCCTTAACAGATGCCATCGCTCAAATTAACAATGGTGTCGGCGATTTAAAGAACGGTGTTTCTGAATTGAACAGCGGTGTGGCTAGCCTACGTGATGGCTCTGCGCAATTTAAAAAGGGAATGAATGATGTCAATCAAGCATCTTCTCAACTTGTAGAAGGTTCTAGCGCGATTAATAATGGTCTTGCTACCGTTAGTTCTAGCCTTAAAGGAAACTTTGAACAAATCAATCTAGCAGAGCTCGAAAAGTTACAAGCAAGACTACCGGAAATCGCGGCTGGTCTCGATGAAATGTCAAAGGGATTCGCTTATTTACGCGATAATTACTCAGACGCCTACCGTCAAATGGAAGAGGCGTTAAACAATATACCAGAATATGAAATTACTAAGGCTGATTTAGAAGCTTTGTATGAGAGTGGGGCGGATCGCGAAGTAGTCGACCAATTGTTCGATACCTATACCGCAGCACATCAGGCTAAAGACGTCTTTGCCTCGGCAAAAGAAGCTTTTGATGCCGTGGATGGCCGGTTAGCAGAAGTGAATGGTGCCATTGGGGAAATCGAGAAAACACTTGGGAACGTTCAAACAGTCATTTCCGCACTTGAAAATGTAGATGTAGTAGATTCGATTACTCAATTACAAGAGGGAATGGATGAATTTTCCGCTAGTTATCAAGCCTTTCATTCAGGATTAGTAGGCTACACAAAGGGAGTTGGCCAATTGTCCAGCTCTTATAATCAACTACATTCTGGAATCGTTGACTTGTCTGGCGGAACAAACGAATTAGAAAATGGAGTCGGTCAGCTTCATAACGGCACAGGAACTTTATATGAATCTACGAATAATTTACCTGACCAAATGAAAGAAGAAATTGACAGCATGATCTCTGAATACGACAAATCTGATTTTGAAGCTGTGTCCTTCGTTTCGGATAAAAACGAGAAGGTCAATTCCGTTCAATTTGTCATTAAAACAGAAAGCATTTTACTAGAAGAAAAAGAAACAACTGAAAAGCCGAAAGAAGAAAAACAAGGCTTCTGGGCACGATTGAAGGAATTGTTTTCTTAAGTAGGGGTGACCCTCCCTAAGTTTACTAGAGACCAAAAATAGGAAAAAGGCTGACGATGACCGTCAGCCTTTTTTTTATGCTTTATATTCGATTGTTTGAATCGTACCGTCTTCATTGTACTTTAACTCAGTGAATTTTACACTGCGCTTGTGGTTGACTCCACCAGACAAGGATGCGTCATGATAGAATAGGTACCATTTGTCCTCGAATTGAACGATGGAATGGTGAGTTGTCCAACCAATCACTGGTGTAAGAATTTTCCCTTTGAATTCAAACGGTCCTTCTGGATTTTTACTCATTGCATACACAAGGGTATGAGTGTCTCCTGTTGAATAGGAAAGATAGTAATAGCCATTGTACTTGTGAACCCAAGGGCCTTCGAAGAATCTGCGCTCTGTGTCCCCAGCAAGTAGTGGGTTACCATTTTCATCTACAATTGAAATTTCCTTCTTGCTTTTAAAAGTAAGCATGTCGTCACTTAGTTCCGCAACGATTGGTCCAAGAGCTGGCTCTGATTCAGCAGGACCTTCTGCATCCTCAACAAATGTACCTGTTTGCCATTTTTCCAACTGTCCGCCCCAAAGGCCGCCAAAGTAGCAATATGCTCTGTTGTCGTCATCCACAAACACCGCTGGATCAATGCTGTAGCTTCCAGGGATATAGTTTTCTTCCGCTTTAAAGGGACCTTCTGGCCTCTTACTTGTTGCGACACCGATTCTAAAAATACCATCATGATCCCTAGCAGGGAAGAACAGATAGTATGTGTCATTTTTGAAAGCCGCATCCGGCGCCCACATTTGTTTGCTAGCCCAAGGAACATCTTTTACGTGAAGAGCTTCCCCGTGGTCAACAACAGGTGAATTAAAATCATCCATAGATAGAACATGGTAATCTTCCATTTTATACTGATCACCATTGTCATTGTCAGGACCATCATGGTCAAGGTCATGAGAAGGGTAAATATAAAGTTTGCCTTCAAAAACATGTGCTGAAGGATCTGCTGTGAAAATATGCTTTACGATTGGTTCATTAGGTTTTGGTGTATTTGTCATATCAATTCTCCATTTAATGTAGTATAGTATGGCAACGCTTTCTTGTGAAACAACACACTTAGTATAACAGATGCAAGTTACTTTGTACATTGGTTAAACTAACTTTTAAAAGATTTGATCAGAAACCCATTTAAATAAAGTTTTTGATGGCATGAGCTTTTCTATACGTAATTTACTTTTGTATTTGCAGGACAATGGGTTATTTATAGAATCAAAATTTTTTACTGAAAACTAGGTGTTATTTGCAGATTTCAGGTTTCTATTTGCAAAACCCCAGGGTTAATTTGTAGAACTACCCTTTCTATTTGCACGAAACCTGGTTCTATTTGCAAACCAAGATTGTATTTACTCATTTCAGATGTCAATTTGCAGAACCCCTGGGTTTATTTGCAGAACTTCACCTTCTATTTGCACCAAATAGAGTTCTATTTGCAAACCAAACCAATAATCCTCTCACAAATTCCGCTATGTTATCCTTGACTTTACCGCAATAAACAGTTTGTTCATTGGATAAACAAACTAAAAAGTATAACACAAGTATCCCTTTTTAAGGTGGGAAAAATCAGTGATATCAACATATTGACAGTAAATTATATAGAACTTGTGAACATATTACGTGTGTTATTGATTTCTCCTCAAAAAGGATTATGATAACCCTATAGTAAATATGTGAAGCTATTCACAAAAAAGAAGTACCTATAAAAAGGAGTGTATGAAATGGTAGTAGTAGATTCCCAAGTTAAGGCAACAGAAGTAGATTACTCATCAAAAGAATATTTAACTAAAGTCGATGCATTCTGGCGTGCAGCGAATTATATATCAGTTGGGCAGCTTTATTTGAAAGACAACCCTTTGCTAAGAGAACCTCTAAAGGCTTCCGATGTAAAAGTAAAACCTATTGGACACTGGGGAACGATTCCTGGTCAAAACTTTATTTATGCTCACTTAAACCGAATGATTAATAAATATGACTTGAATATGTTTTACATCGAGGGACCAGGGCATGGTGGACAAGTTATGGTCTCAAACTCTTATCTCGATGGTAGCTATAGTGAAATTTACCCTGAGATTACTCAGGATATCAAAGGCATGCAAAAACTATTCAAGCAGTTTTCTGCGCCAGGCGGAGTCGCTTCCCATGCGGCACCAGAAACTCCAGGATCGATTCATGAAGGTGGAGAATTAGGATACTCTCTATCTCACGCAGCGGGTGCTGTTTTAGATAACCCTGATTTGATTGCTGCTGCTGTGATTGGTGACGGGGAAGCAGAAACGGGTCCGCTAGCTGCTTCTTGGTTTGCAAATCGATTCATCAACCCTATTACAGACGGTGCTGTTTTACCAATTTTAGATTTGAACGGGTTCAAAATTAGCAATCCTACCATCCTTTCTCGTAAAACAACATTGGAATTAACACAATACTTCGAAGGAATGGGCTGGCAGCCAATCTTTGTTGAAGGCGAAGAGCCAAAAACGATGCATGTGGATATGGCGAAAGCATTGGATTACGCGGCAGAACGTATCCAAGAGATTCAAAAAAATGCTCGTGAAAACAACGATGCAACTCGTCCGGTATGGCCGATGATTATCTTCCGTCAACCTAAAGGGTGGACTGGTCCAAAAGAATGGGGCGGAGTGCCAAATGAAAACTCCTTCCGTGCCCACCAGGTTCCGATTCCTGTTGACCGAAATAACATGGAGTACAAAGACGAGTTAATACAGTGGATGCAAAGTTACCGTCCAGAAGAGTTATTTGATGAAAATGGACGCTTGCTTCCGGAAATCGCAGAAATCGCACCAAAAGGCGAAAAGCGCATGGCTATGAACCCAGTCACAAATGCCGGTCTTCTCATTAAAGACTTGCGTTTACCAGATTATCGTGACTATATGGTCGATAACACAGAGCCTGGTAAAGTGAAAGCTCAAGATATGGCTGTTCTCGCTAAATACATTCGCGATGTGATTAAACTTAATGAAGACAGCCGCAACTTCCGTATCTTTGGACCAGATGAAACGATGTCAAACCGTATGGGCCCTGTTTTTGAAGTAACCAATCGTCAGTGGCTAGATTGTATTAAAGAACCAAACGATGAGTTCTTAGCAACCGATGGTCGTGTGATCGATTCTCAACTATCGGAGCATCAAGCAGAAGGATTATTAGAAGGCTATGTGCTTACAGGTCGCCATGGATTCTTTGCTAGTTATGAAGCATTTTTACGTGTAGTTGACTCCATGTTAACTCAACACTTCAAATGGTTGCGCAAAGCAACAGATCAAACATGGCGTGCCGATATTCCATCCTTGAACGTCATTGCGACAAGCACAGTGTTCCAGCAAGACCATAACGGCTATACGCACCAAGATCCTGGTCTTTTAGGACATCTTGCAGATAAAAAGCCTAAGTTTATCCGTGAATATTTACCAGCAGATGCAAACTCCTTGTTGGCCGTTTTTGATAAGGTATTAAATGACCGTCAAAAAATCAACTTAATCGTTGCTTCTAAACATCCACGGGAACAATGGTTCAGTGCTGCTGAAGCAAAAGAACTTGTCGATAAGGGGATAAAAATCATTGATTGGGCAAGTACAGATCAAGGGGCCGAACCAGATGTGGTTTTTGCTTCTGCTGGGACAGAGCCAACCATTGAAAGCCTTGCAGCCATCTCCATTCTGCATGAAAAACTACCAGAATTGAAGATTCGTTACGTGAATGTGGTCGATTTACTAAAACTTAGAAGTCAAAAACATGATCCACGTGGGTTATCTGATCAAGAGTTTGATGTTTATTTTACTAAAAATAAACCCGTTATCTTCGCTTTCCATGGCTATGAAGGGTTAATTCGCGATTTCTTCTTTGACCGCAACAACCGCAACCTATACGTTCATGGCTACCGTGAAAATGGGGATATCACTACTCCATTTGATATGCGTGTATTAAACCAAATGGATCGTTTTGACCTTGTTAAGGAAGCTGTTTTAAGCTTACCGGATGCTGAAAAGTACGCACATATCGCCCAAGAAATGGATGCAATCATAAGCAAGCATCATCAATATATTCGCGATGAAGGCACGGATTTGCCAGAGGTTGAAAACTGGATTTGGAAGAGTTTGAACTAGTAAAACCTCTATTATATAAATAAAAAGAACCTGTCCAATGTCTCGCAATTGGGATTAGACAGGTTCTTTATTACTTAGACCATAATTTCTTATTTCTCCGGAATCTCACAACCATCATCATCACAAAACATGCTTTCCTCGTTGTTTAATACCTTGACCTCGTCTTCCGCAATCACCTTTTTCAGGGCTTGGACAAAGGTTTCGGTAGGTTGCGCTCCAGTTAGGGCGTACTTTTTATTAATCAGGTAGAATGGTACCCCTGTTATGTTATACTGTTTTGCCGTTTGTTCGTCGGCACGAACCTCGTTCGTCATTTCATCACTTGCAAGCATAGCGGCTACCGCTTCGCGATCTAACCCGACTTCAACAGCCAACTCCGTTAAGGTTTCATGGTCACCGATATGCTTTGATTCGGTAAAATAAGCATGTAAAATTCGCTCAGTCATTTCCTGCATTAAGCCATGTTTCTTGGCATACATCGCCAAACGGTGAGCGTCAAAAGTGTTGGTAAGGATAAGGGTATCCATGTTGTACTCTAATCCAGATTCCTCCGCCATCTTCACCATGTTTTGCGTGTTGGCTTTCGCTTGCGCCACACTCATGCCATATTTTTGAGCTAAGGCTTCATACATATTTTTGTTCACATCACGTGGTGTGTTTGGGTCCAATTCAAAGCAGCGATACGTTACTTCAATCGGATGATCTATTTTCTTAAGAGCGTCCTCCAGACGCCTCTTGCCAATATAGCAAAATGGTCAAGCAAAGTCAGTCCACATTTCAATGTGCATCTGTATCCCTCCATTAAAATAATTCTCTCAATAGTATATCTGTTCTCTGCTAGTTTCACTAATTATTTGGTTGCAGGAGGGAGGCAGGAACTAGCGGTTAAATTTTGGGTTAAAATAGATCAAGCAATACAAGGCAGATTCCCCTCGGTTTTTGTCGAATGGTTTTCCTATTAGAATGATTGCCTGTCTCTTATAATAGAAGGAGAATTCTGAAAACTTTTATTAAGGGGGAAGAAGAATGGCGAAAATGATCGTGATGTACGACCAACCTAAAGATAAAGAAGGATTTGATAAGTATTACCATGAGGTACATATTCCGCTTGCGGAAAAGGTTCCAAATTTGAAGAATGCTGTAGTTCACAATGTATTGCAAACGATGAACAGCGAGCAACAACTCTATTTAATCGCGGAGCTAGAGTTTGAAACTCCTGAAATCCTAACAAAGTCACTAGCCTCACCTGAGTTCCAAGCCGTTCAAGGTGATTTAAGAAATATTATGCAGTATTTAAATAAGCCACCTGTTGTGGCACTTGTTGATTAATTAAGTTTTGAAGAGAACGATATTCCTTCATACTAAACAAGGAGAGGGCGAGAATGAGGTGCCCCTCCTTGTTTATTTCTTCAGAAGCTAAAGGTACGTTCAAGACTACTGAAACAGTGAAGATGAAGACTTTAGAAGCCGAAAAAGTAGTCTGAGTAACAGAAAGATACTCTAAAACCAATGAATCTGAAATCAAGGAGGGAATCAATATGACCCCCGCTTCATACAGGCTATGAAACCGAACTAAAGCTGGAAATCCGCTTGATAGCCGCTTCATAAAGCCGATGAAACTGAAATCAAGCATGAAATCAAGTTGGAACCCGCTTCATAAAGCCGATGAAACCGAAATCAAGCATGAAATCAAGTTGGAACCCGCTTCATAAAGCCGATGAAACCGAAATCAAGCATGAAATCAAGCTGAAATCCGCTTCATAAGGCAAGGTGATAAAAACGATAGAATGAAGTGACTTTTTAAGTGGTTTTGGCACGTCCCCATGTCTCTACTTTGTAAAATCAAACTCCACTCCTGTAAGCCTTTCACTAAGTTCCCAAAGTTTTTTCATGGCTTCTTCGTCATTTGCGACGAAATGTGGTGTATCTATGCTAGGGTAGCCTCTAACACGGCCACGACCGTTCGGACCTATATATTCACCACCTGTTAAAGATGGTTCTGTTGCAGCGTAAAGGGTCGGGAGGGCACCCATTTCAGCAGGCTGGAGAACAGTGTTCATCATTCTTTTGAATAATTTAGGAGCTTCACTTCTCCCAAATTTAAATAAATTGGTTGCAGACACCCCGGGGTGACAGGCAAGGCTGATGGTTTGGATCCCATGTTCTTTCAGTCTTTTATCCAATTCCTGCGCAAACATCAGATTTGCTAGCTTGCTTTGGCCATAAAACTTCATGGCTTTGTATCCTTTTGATCCGTCCAGGTTATCAAATAAAATGGAGGACCCTCTATGCGCTAAACTACTAACGGTCACTACTCGTGAGTGTGGTGTTGTTTTTAAGAGAGGCAATAGCAGTCCAGTTAAGGCAAAATGTCCAAGATGATTGCTCCCGAACTGGAGCTCAAATCCATCCTTTGTCTTTGAATAAGGTGGCGTCATAACGCCCGCATTGTTTAGTAATAGGTCGAGAGAAGTATACCGACTTGAAAAGTCCTTCGCGAACGCTCGAACACTAGCCAAATCTGCTAAATCGAGCTTCATCACTTCTATCTTGGCATCTTTGTGCATCTTCAAAATGGTCTCGCGGGCTGCATGTCCCTTTTCTTCGTTACGGACAGCCATCACTACCATAGCTCCCTTTTGAGCCAGAACTTTCGCAGCCTCCAGTCCAATTCCACTATTAGCCCCAGTAATAATGCCAGTTTTTCCTGTTAAAGAACCAATTTTTAATCTATCTGCATGCGAATTCACCATTTACTCTTATCTCCTCTCTAACGGAAGCAGCGGACCGATTTTCAGCTTCCATCTTCAAGATATCATGGATCTGTATCGGGGACAATTTGGAAGGAAGCTAGGAAAATGGTCTTCACAAAATCGTTGGATTTAAAAATTTTGGAAAGTGGGTTAAAATAATAAGGGTACATGAAACAATGTTTATAAGGAAATGAAATTTAACTAGGTAGGGGTGTCTCTTACATATGTCAATTTTAGTAACAGGTGGTGCTGGTTATATTGGTAGCCACACAAGTGTAGAGCTATTAAACGCTGGTTATGAAATTATCATCGTGGATAATTTATCAAATAGTAAACCTGAATCCTTAAAGCGGGTAAAAGATATTACAGGGAAAGATTTTAAGTTTTACGAGGTGGACTTGCTTGACCGTGATGCCTTGGATGATGTGTTTGCGTCAAATAAAATTGATGCGGTTATTCACTTTGCTGGATTAAAAGCGGTCGGAGAATCTGTATCGATTCCTCTTCATTATTATCATAATAATATCACGGGAACATTGGTACTATGTGAGGTAATGCAGAAGTATGGTGTAAAGAACCTTGTTTTCAGTTCATCTGCAACGGTTTATGGAATGCCAGACCGGGTGCCGATTTCAGAGGACTTCCCGCTTAGTGCAACAAATCCTTATGGCCGCACAAAGCTGATGATTGAGGAAATTTTACGAGATGTTCACGTTTCAGATGAAAACTGGAGCATTGCGTTATTGCGTTATTTCAACCCAATTGGTGCACATGAGAGTGGCCGAATTGGCGAGGATCCAAACGGAATTCCAAATAACTTAATGCCATATATCACTCAGGTTGCAGTTGGAAAGTTACAGGAACTTCAAGTGTTTGGCAATGACTATGAAACCGAAGATGGAACAGGGGTCCGTGATTATATCCATGTCGTTGACTTGGCATTAGGTCATTTAAAAGCACTAGAGAAAGTCTTGTCTTCAAAGGGAGTCGATGCTTATAACTTAGGAACTGGAACAGGCTACAGTGTCTTACAAACAGTTTCAGCGTTTGAGAAAGCCTCCGGCAAAAAGGTTCCACATCGCATCACTGCTAGAAGACCAGGAGATGTAGGCGTTTGTTATGCAGACCCAGCAAAAGCAGAGTCTGAACTAGGCTGGACGGCAAAAAGAGGAATTGAAGAAATGTGTCAGGATTCTTGGAGATGGCAGGAAAACAATCCTGAAGGGTATCAAAAAGGCTAATGATGAAAGGAAGCAGGGGACCGCGGTTCTTTGCTTCCTTTTTTTTATGAGCACTCTAAGATATCCTGCATCTTTTTGAGGATAACAACTAATTTTAAGAAAACAGCCTTTGTAAAAAAGGGAATTGTTCCTACCACTTTTTGGATGAAACGTTTAGGAGTTGTTTACGACTTATATAATGAAAGCTATATATGAAAAAAGCAAATGACCAGAAATGGGGTTGAATATAATGAGAAAACTATGGTTGGTATTGCTCCTATGTGTAATGTTTGTTGCAGGATGTGGGACAAAAGGTGAACCACTAAGCAATGAACCGGATCCTAAGGTAGAAGCAGAAGGAAGTGGAATTGTGGCAGGAGACATGGAAGCAAGTGTAACGGAACAAAGTCCGTTTGTATTTCAGTATGAGGTTAAAAATCAAACAGAAGAAGAAATGAAGTTTGATTTTCCAAGCGCCCAGAGATTTGACTATTCAGTCCAAACAAAGGATGGCAAGGAGGTTTTCTTGTTCTCAAGTGTTGCGTCATTCCTACAGGTTATTGGAGAGGAGACAGTCAAGCAAGGAGAATCACTGAACTATAAAATCGACTTACATGACCTGGAATTACAAAAAGGTGAGTACGTTCTGTCTGTTTGGCTGACGCCGAAGGATGGACAAAAATACGAGGCGACAAAGGAGTTTACGGTGGAATAGACAGCTTCTAAGGATTTCATAGAGACCAATGCTGACTGAATGGTAATGATATAAGAAAAAATGCTCATTATGAAGCGGTCATGAAAACAACTTGGTTAGGTCCAAGTAAAAAATAGTCTGTAAAAGGAAAGGGACTGACTTCGTGCTACCTTTTAGCTAGCACGGGTCGTCCCTTTCTTTTATTTTACAAGTTTTATTAGTATCATTCTATAATCGCTAGTCCCATTTACTAGGTAATTTACTTGGTTGAGAAACGCTTCCTTCATAAGGTGAATTTAAAATTATATTTAACGGTGTACATAGGAAATCCCTAGTATCTTGTGGTTTCCTAATCGTTTAAACGGAGAATCAGCACGGCTGTGCGCTGTGTTCCTAAAATGGTTTTAATAGAGTAGGGATTTCTTTATAATAAATAGATGAGGAGAAATCCCAGAAGAAACATATACCTAAACAGCTTATATAAAGAAGAGACAGTGAAGGGGGGAGGAACTTGGTTACCGTAAAGTCAGTGAAAGTGGACGGCGAGAGCATTCATATTTTTAACAGCGCCCTTTATATCTTTGAATCTAGTATGTGTTATACCTTGCAGTTGGATGTGATCGTCAGTGAAGTGGTGGTCAATCGGTATAAAGCTGAGGAACAACTAATCATTGAGGTCGAAATGGAAGATGGTCGAATCATGAGCTCTATCATGCATTTAAGAACCTTACCAGGTGGGCTTCCCCAACTCAACTTATATTGTGACATTGAAGACCCTGAGGAATATCCAGGTTTACATATCGTGAACGAAAGTGACTCTGAGTTTCCCGATATTGAAACAGGCATCACGTTAGAAGACATTAGAA
The DNA here is from genome assembly GCF_019749255.1 of Mesobacillus maritimus. Lineage (GTDB taxonomy): Bacteria > Bacillota > Bacilli > Bacillales > Cytobacillaceae > Mesobacillus_B > Mesobacillus_B maritimus_A. The sequence continues at coordinate 24,171 of NZ_JACWFH010000032.1, forward strand.
AAGTAGAGATGCCAAACGAAAAAATCACATTAAAATTAACACTGCCTATTAATCAAGTAGAATGGCTAAAGAATCAGAAAACCCGGGATTTAAATACACTCTTTAAGGAGTTGCTTGAAGGTCATCTTGGGTGAAGCTGGGGACCTGCTCTTTTTAAAGGGCATAAAAATACGAAAAGGCACACGAGCTTTGTGCCTTTTATTTTTAATACTCCTATGCGGACAAGGTGCTAATTTTTGCTCCTGGATTTTACCAACTCTTTTATAGTGGTTGAACTATATTTTCAGATTCCATTTCAATCATTTCTTTATTATGAGTCGTACTGTCGGTAACAGGGTAACCCCCATCTTTCCTTCTAAAAACCCCAAACCTAGTGGCTATATCGTTGTAGCTACCGACACCCTTTGTCGAGTTCTCAGTTTCTTGATTGCACTGTTGATGCCGAAGATAAAAGAGTGAATCGAGAACAACCACTTCCTGAGATTTGACCTTTTCCCCACATTCATGACAACAAGTTTCTTCAATATAACCTGGAACTTGGTTAGGCTCATCTTTTTTTGTGTGCTTCCTGCTTATCACGATTCTCTCGACAGCATCTAGTGCAATCCCTGCTCTCTTCATATCCTCCAATATTTCTAGATCAGAAAGATACAGAAAACTACTTCTTGATGGGCTCATGGTATCCCCCTCCACTAACAATATTGTCCTATACTATTCAATTCGTCATTGGTCATGAGTTTCCTTCATAATGCCCGACGTGTTCCTTTCGAGTAATCAATTCCCGCTAATTCGAATTTTATGAAACTTTGTGTTACTGTAATCGTATTACCTATTGTAACTAGTTATATATCTTAAAAATATTTAGTTGGGCAGAGGGACAGGAAAGCTTGTCCTTTCTTGCTACAAGTGGGACGGTGTACCTGTCCCTCTGTCCCACATATTTAGGGGGAATAGAGCGAATGGCAGGATTTCTTGGTGTAATGTTTATTTTAATTCCTATTTTAATTGTTGCTGCTCTTGCAGGGATCGGGTATTTCTTTTGGGTGCGTATTCGTTACCGGACCGCGAAGTCTAATGAAGCGTTGATTATCACTGGACCTAAGTTAGGGGATCCAGAAAAAGAGACCAATATTTTTACAGATTCAGAGGGACGTTCGATGAAAATCATCCGAGGTGGCGGATATCTTCTAAAACGATTCCAAACCTCTACACCTGTTAACTTAACTTCATTTCAATTAAAGCTTTCAACGCCGAGAGTATATACCAATGGTGGGGTGCCAATTGTTGCGGATGCGGTTGCAATGGTCAAGGTCGCTGATACTTTAAATGGAATTGCTAACTATGCTGAACAGTTTTTAGGAAAAAAGCAAGATGAGATTGAAGCTGAAATCATCGAAGTCCTTGGAAGTAACTTGCGTGCGATTCTTTCGAAGATGACGGTTGAGGATATTAATAGTGATCGTGAGAAATTTAATCATGATGTTTCGGAAATTGCCCAAAAGCAATTAGATTTAATGGGCTTCAAAATCACGTCATTAGGTCTTACGGATATTCGTGATGCAGATGAAGAAAATGGCTATTTAGAAAACCTTGGTCGCCCACGGATTGCTGAAGTTCGTAAGCGTGCTGAAATCGCTGAAGCCGATAGCGAGCGTGAAACGCGTATTCACCGAGCGAAAAATGAGCAAGAAGCTAAAGAGGAAGAATATAAACGCCAAATCGCTGTAGCTGAATCGAAAAAGGAAAAGGATCTACAGGATGCTGCTTTTAAAGAAGAAACAGAACGTGCTCGTGCGAAATCAGAGCAGTCTTATGAGCTAGAAAGAGCAAAACTATCAAAAGAAGTAAAAGAAGAGGAATTACGCCTTAAATTCTTAGAACGCGAACGTGCGGTTAAGTTAGAGGAAGAAGAAAGCAAGGTACGTAAAACAAAGGCGGACGCTGAGTATTATGAAACCACTCGTAAAGCGGAAGCGGAAGCACGAAAGGCACAAATCGACGGGGAAGCAAAAGCAAAAATTCGTAGAGAAGAAGGTTCTGCCGAAGCTGATGTTATTCGTGAGCGTGGTAGGGCAGAAGCTGAAGCTCGTAAACTATTAGCAGAAGCGATGGAAAAACACGGCGATGTCATTATCACCGAGAAGCTAATCGAAATGCTTCCTATCTTCGCAGAAAAGATTGCGCAGCCGCTTAATAATATCGACTCTGTCAAAATCATTGATTCTGGCAATGGCCAAGGGATCCCCTCTTACGGAAGAAGCATTACAAAGACCATGGTCGATATGCAAGAACCATTGAAAGAAATGACGGGGATTGATATTGGCGAATTGCTAAAGTCCTATGCGACAAAAACCAGAGGGAACGACATACATGTCAATTATCCAGAAGTGAGGCAAACTTCTCAAGATCCAACAGTAGAAACAACTCAAGAGGACCGTTCCGCTAATTCTGAAAACTAAGTGTCTATATTATAAAAGGGAAGCCCAACGCAACTGGTTGGCTTCCCATTTTTCATTATGGAAACAAAAGATGAGGAATTAGTAAGAGAATCAAAGTATTCTAGTGATGCTGCTCTGATCTATACAAAAATGTTGTTCGTGTATTTTCTATTTGTAGTGCCAAAGAAAGGGGACACTTCTACCGCTTTCATGCTAGTATGAAAGCGGTAGAACTGTTCCCTTGTTTCCTTTTATTACATCAACATTACAAACATTAAAAATCAATTGGAATATAAGAAATTTTCTTATTTATGGCGAATTGGTTTATATAATAGACTCGTGGATAAAAATGAGAGACTTAAAGGGGCATAAACTATAAAGGGGGAGAAGCAACTATGCTAGAATTCGAATCAAACATAGATCAGTTTGCGAAGATAAAAGTAATTGGAGTCGGTGGCGGTGGGAACAATGCCGTTAACCGGATGATTGATGATGGGGTTCAGGGGGTAGAGTTTATCGCGGTTAATACAGACGCACAGGCTCTAAATCTATCAAAAGCCGATGTGACGATGCAGATTGGTGAAACCTTAACAAGAGGATTAGGTGCAGGCGCAAATCCTGAGATTGGTCGCAAGGCCGTAGAAGAAAGCAGGTCACAGATCCAAGAATTACTACAAGGCGCTGACATGGTGTTTGTTACGGCAGGCATGGGCGGTGGCACAGGGACTGGTGCTGCACCTGCGATTGCCCATATTGCTCGGGAACTGGGTGCTTTAACCATTGGGGTGGTCACGCGTCCATTTGCATTTGAAGGACGGAAACGTGCAGTCAATGCGGCTTCTGGGATTGAGGAAATGAAAAAGGCGGTTAACACGTTAATTATTATCCCTAACGAGCGTTTACTGCAAATCGTTGACAAGAAAACGCCAATGCTAGAGGCATTCCGCGAGGCGGATAGTGTTCTTCGTCAAGGGGTTCAAGGGATTTCCGATTTAATTGCGGTACCGGGTTTGATTAACCTTGACTTCGCTGACGTGAAAACGATTATGTCTAATAACGGAACAGCGTTAATGGGCATAGGTATTGCATCAGGTGAGGGTCGTGCCGTTGCTGCAGCAAAAATGGCGATTTCAAGTCCGTTACTTGAAACATCCATTGATGGAGCTCAAGGGGTGTTAATGAACATCACTGGTGGCACGAACTTAAGTCTATTTGAGGTACAAGAGGCAGCAGATATTGTTGCATCAGCCACGGACGATCAGTTAAATATGATATTTGGGTCAGTCATCAATGAAAAGTTAACCAAAGAAATTATGGTTACGGTCATCGCAACTGGTTTTAATAATGGAGAAGATCCCTCATTAAAAACCACGAAGAGCCCTTTAAACGAAGGATTATCTCATCATCGAAATCAACGCCCACAGGTAAGTCAAATTCAAAACCAACCTGAAGACGATGGATATCAAGAAATGCAAGAATATGAGCAGCAAGCTGAACAGCCAGTGGTACAAGAAGATTCACTTGATATTCCTGCATTTTTGCGGAAAAGAAGTAGAAGACGATAAAGTTGTTATTAAAAAGTAGAGAAAAGGGTCCCTAAATAGGGGCCTTTTTCTTTTGACTCCTAAAATCCTCCAAATGTCATATCGACAAGTATAGAAAGGTAGGCTAATGTGGAGGGTAAATTGTCACGGCGAAAGTAGGGGGAATTATGATTAGGAATATACTTAAAAAAATTTCTTGGACCTTTGTGGTCGTATCCATTATCAGCCTGCTAGGTTGTAATAATATAGATAAACATCAAGCAGCAGATGTTGAGAAATTATTAAAAGAAAAGTATGGTCAAGAATTTACAGTTAAGAGCATTGGTGGTCGCTATGGAACGGCAAATAATGATACTGTGACAACTTATGTACATCCTATCAATCATGAATCATTTTTGTTTAAAGCAGTTATGACGAAGGATGGAAAACTTGTGGCTGATAGTTATATTCCTCGTATGATAAGTGATTCCTTAAATCAGGTCTTACAACAGGAATTGCAGAATAAGGGGATTGAGAGTGAAACATTCACATTTGTGATGCAGGCAGATAGCTCTAAAGAGACCAATCCAGACATTTCGTTAGAAGAATATGTGACAACGTACAAACCTGGTTATTTCTCAGCTCATATGATTGTTAAAGAAAATGAAAATGTAACAGGTGAGAATTTTGAGGATGCGCTAAAAACTGTTTATCAAGCTGGTTTAAAGACAACTTTCCAAGTCGGTATTCGCGAGATTGCAGCCGAAGAGTATGAGGAAGCTCTTACTGAATATAAACAACTGCCTGAAGTTTCTAGCTCTTGGTTCCGTAATTACAATGTGATTGAAGAAATCGATGCAGTTGTGGATGGAAATGGCTATCATTTTTTAACAGTAGGCTCTAACACATAACATTGGAAATTTATCAGGTTTCCGCGCTACGATTTTTTGCGTCAATGCTTTATGTGAGCAACCCCATATGTAGCATCTAACGGAACAGCTCCCCAAATAGGCGGTAGCTGTTTTTTTGTTCTAAGCTACAAGTTTAATAGGTCTTCATAGTTAACAGAGCTCAAGTAAAGTCTAAACTTCAGGAATAATAACGCTAATTGCTTCTGTTACCCCCCTCTTGGTTGATTGTTTCCTTCTCCTAAATTCCTCCAAATGACATATGTACAAGGGAGAAGCAAATGGGGTAAAGTGATTGTTATGAATTTGGTCGTATATGCCTAAAAAACGCAATAAAAGGCTATTGTTTTTTGGGTAGTATTATGCATTGTGCCATTATAAAACAATAAAGAGATCTGATTTCTATTTTTTGTTAGGAATTAACCTAGGTGATTTGCTTTTTTCCTAAAAATACTTTTATGAAACAGAAAAATTTAAAACCTCTTATAAATAATAGATAGGTAATTTGCCCTATAAGGTATTCGCTTTTTGGAAAGGGTTCTAGACCAAGACTAGGTAAGACAAACAACAAGGGGAAAATCAGTATGATTGTAACTTTACTAAATCGAGAAAAAATCCAATCAATTACTCTACCTGAAAAAATTAGAGGTCAATTTTGGATCCATGATGATCATGACACCTCAAAGAAATTGATTGGAATTGAAGCTCTAAACGGTGAGTGGATTTTAAAGTCTAATAAACACGTTAAGTTGATGGACAATAAGGGGCAATTTGTTCGGAATACCGTTATCAGTCCATTAAGTATCTACCATTTAGAAATAGACGGTGAAGATGGGAAAACATTTGTTTTTACGGAGCCGAGCACAGATGACCGCCAAATCTTTACGAAATATCTCGTTGATAAAGATATGGATATCTCCATTGGAAGAGCAGAGCAAAATGATATCGTCTTGGCGAACCGTTTTGTATCTGCATCCCATGCGAAGCTGTCTTTTCGTGGTGGTCAATGGAGCATCACTGACCAGGATAGTACAAATGGTACGTTCGTTAATGGCGTAAGGGTAAAACGTTCAAAGCTTAGGATAGGTGAAACGATTTACATCATGGGGTTTAAATTGATTGTTGGTAGCTGTTTTATCGCCTTTAATAACCCAGATGGGACGGTTGCGTTTAAAAAGAATGTGTTAAAGCCGTTTGTGAATCAAGAACCAAAACTAGTACATGAAGAAGATGAATATGAGGCACCACAGCCTGAATACTTCTACCGCTCGCCGCGGTTTAAGCGAGATGTCGAGACAGCGGTGTTTAAAATTGACTCTCCTCCACAAGACGCAATCGGTGAAGAAACGCCAATTATGTTGGTGTTGGGCCCATCGATGACAATGGGGATGGCTTCAATGGCAACAGCAATCTTTGCGGTCAATAATGCGATGGCTCATGGCGATTTCTCGAGAGCTATGCCTTCCATTATCATGTCTTGTAGCATGCTGCTAGGGACGATTCTCTGGCCGATTTTATCAAAAAAGTATGATATGAGACGTCGTCGTAAAAAGGAAAAGGTTCGCCAGGCAAAGTACAAAGAGTATCTCAATAAGTTTGCCGTCCTTTTTAATGAAGAAGCAGAGAAGCAAGAGGAGATCTTAAGAGAAAATCATGTTCCAATCGAGGAGCTTGTGCAACGGATTGAACATGTGGATCGAAATCTGTGGGAACGTGGTCCAGGTCAAAATGACTTCTTACAGGTGAGGGTAGGGACAGGAAATGGCTTGTTGGATGCCGATATTCGCTACTCTGAAAAGAAGTTTTCCATTGATGATGACAACTTACAGGAGGAATTGTACACCTTAAGCGAGTCTCCTAAAGTACTAAAAGATATACCTATTACGTTATCTCTCTATGAAAATTACATATCTGGTGTCATTGGCGACCGCAAACAGACCGTTGAGTTTGCAAAAGGACTCATTTTTCAACTAGCAGCTTTATACAGTTACGATGAAGTGAAAATGGTCTTTCTTTATGATCAGCAGGAAGAGGAGCAATTCCAGTTTACAAAGTGGTTGCCACATGTGTGGAGCGAAGATAACAAGTTTCGCTTTATCGGGACCAATAGTAACGAAGTAAAAGAAGTTTCGGCTTACATCGAAAAGGAAATCGAAGTACGTTCACTCACGAATGAAAACGAAATGGAAGATGTTAAGCCTTATTATATTGTGTTTTCACTAAGCAAGGAATTAGGGATACGTGCAGAGATGCTGAAGAAGGTCTATGCGAAGAAGAAGAATATCCATATCAGTGTCCTTACCTTTTACAATGAGCTTAAAAGCCTACCGAAGGAATGTACCATGGTTGTCGACCTTGATGAAACAACAGGTAAATTGTTTGATAAAAGTGATATTACCGGGAAAACGATCTCGTTTGAACCGGACATCTATTTACACCACAATCCCAATGAATTAAGCGTGAAGCTAGCGAACGTTCAACTCGATACAGCAGAAAATTCCTTCAACCTACCGCAAATGGTTACGTTCCTAGAGATGTTTGGTGTTGGAAAGGTTGAGCATTTAAATGCCCTTACCCGGTGGAATGATAATGACCCAACGAAATCACTAGAAGCCCCGGTGGGTGTGGATACGTTAGGAGAGCTGTTTAAGTTAGATTTACATGAAAAGTTTCATGGCCCGCATGGGTTGGTTGCAGGGATGACAGGATCAGGAAAAAGTGAGTTTATCATCACGTACATCTTATCTTTAGCTGTGAACTACCATCCAAATGAAGTGGCATTTATTTTAATCGACTACAAAGGTGGCGGCATGGCGAAGTCGTTTGAGAAGCTGCCACATACGGCGGGCATCATTACAAATTTAGATGGTGCAGCGATAAAACGATCTCTAATCTCAATTGAAAGTGAATTGAAGCGCCGCCAAGCTCTGTTTGCTGAAGCGAGTAAACTTGTGGGCGAGAGCAATATTGATATCTATAAATATCAGAAGCTTTTCCGTGAAGGGGCAGTTCATGAGCCTTTGCAGCATTTATTTATCATCTCAGATGAGTTTGCTGAGCTAAAAACCCAGCAGCCAGAGTTCATGGCACAGCTAATCAGTGCGGCCCGGATTGGTCGTAGCTTAGGTGTTCACTTAATTTTAGCAACACAGAAGCCAAGTGGAGTCGTTGATGATCAAATTTGGAGCAATAGTAAATTTCGGGTCAGTCTTAAAGTTCAAGAACGTGCGGATAGTATGGACATGCTCAAGCGACCAGATGCTGCTGAGCTTACCGATACCGGGCGCTTTTATCTCCAAGTTGGCTATAACGAGTTGTTTGAAATGGGACAGTCTGCTTGGGCAGGGGCGCCGTATTATCCATCCGATAAAGTGGTCGTTGAAAAGGACCATAGCGTTGTGGTAATTGACCGCAATGGACGTCCAATGAAACAAGCAAAGATGGATAAAAAGAAAACTCTGTTTGCCAACCCGAAAAAACAGATGGACGTCATCACAGATTACCTCAGCCAAATTGCCGAGGAAGAACAAATTAACATTCGACCGCTTTGGTTAGAGCCAATTCCAGCGATGATTCTCTTAGATGAGGTTAAAAAGAAACATATAGTGCGGAATACCAATTCGTTTACCTTGAACCCAGTTATTGGTGAATATGACGATCCTGAACGGCAAAGACAATGTTTGTTGCGTCTGCCGCTTACAGAAGAAGGGAACACAATAGTGTATGGCGTTGCCGGCAGTGGGAAAACGACATTCTTAAACACAATGATCTATTCACTGTTACATGAGCACACGCCTGAGGAAGTGAATCTTTATTTGTTAGACTTTGCGTCTGAAACGCTCCGGGCCTTCGCGAAAGCCCCTCATGTTGGGGATGTGATCCTGTCATATGAAAGTGAGAAGGTTAGCAATTTGTTTAAAATGCTTCAACGGGAAGTAGAGAGAAGGAAGAAGAAATTTGCGGACTACGGCGGTGACCATGCCTCCTATATGGCAGCAACAGGTGAAAAAGTGCCGAATATTGTCGTTGCCATCAATAACTATGCGGCATTTACGGAGATTTATGAGGAAAAAGAAGCTGCTGTGTCCTTCTTATCAAGGGAAGGCACAAAGTACGGTGTTTATTTTGTGTTAACAGCACTTGGTATCGGTGCAGTAAGGTTCCGCCTGCTCCAGAACTTTAAGCAACAGTTGGTTCTGCAATTAAATGATGAAAATGACTACAGCACTGTTGTTGGAAAAACAGAAGGATTATTCCCTTCAAAGTTCAAAGGAAGAGGTCTAGTAAAGCGAGATGACCTTTACGAATTCCAGGTGGCGAATATCACGGATGCACCAGTGCCTTACCGGTTCATCCAGGAAGTGGCAATGAACTTACAGGAAGGTTGGAAAGGCCAAGGGGCCAAGAAAATTCCGATTTTACCAGAACAGGTTGATCTTGAATTCTTGTCTGAATATGTAAATGCCAACCGAGCCTTACTCGTTCCAATTGGGGTCGAAAAGAGTACATTAAATGTTCATTATTATCCTTTCGATAAAGCGTACATCCATATGGTACTTTCTGCGGGCAATGAACATCAATCATTCACTCATGACTTATCCAGGTTATTGGCTCAACACTGCGTGGGAGATGTTACGGTGTTTGATGCCCAGCAAGAATACCTTGGTAAAAATAACAAGGGAGTAACGTATTACTCCACTGTAAAAGAATTTGAGAATGCGATCTCCGCTTTGTTTGACTTAGTGGTTTATCGCAATAACACCTATAAAGAGGCGCTTGAACAGGGGATTGAGGTTGAAGACTTTGAACCAAAAGTCATCGTCATCAATTCGGTTGTTGCCTTGAAAAATGCTCTTTCTAGCGAAGGCGCCCAAAAGCTTGGATTAATCCTCGAAAAGGGAGACGCAAAGTATAAGATGACAATCATCTTTGCAGAGCAGTCTAAGAATTTATCTAGCGTTACCTTTGATAAATGGTACAAGCAACAAATAAGTAGTGGTGATGGCATTTGGGTAGGCGGCGGCATTACCGAGCAATATCAGCTTAAGCCAACTAAAACGAGTGCAGAAATGCGTGAGGACATGAGTGCAGAGTTTGGCTTTGTCCTTCAAAAAGGCAAGAGTGTAAAGGTTAAGCTCTTAAACACAGAAAAGGAGAATGAGGACAACGATGAATAAAGTACTTGTTGAAATTTTTCTTCCTGCTGCGGATGAAAGCTATGATGTTTACATTCCATTAGATAGTCAGATGAGTGAGGTCCTAACGTTGGTTTCATCCTTGCTTAGTGATTTATCGCATGGAACATACAAAGCAACCCCAGATGCGGTTTTATGTGATGCTGAATCTGGAATTATTTTCAATATTAACATGGCTGTTGCAGAACTGGGCATTCAAAACGGTTCTAAGCTCATGCTGATATAAATATACCCTCCCATTTAAACCTATTTAGATGGGACCGAGAAAACAATTTGAGAGGAGAATGAACAATGGGGAAAAGAATTCGCGTAACACCTCAAGAACTAGATGCAGCTTCTAAGAAACTAGCACAGTTATCAGAAACGTACACAGGAATTTATACCCAGCTTATGCAAGCGGCTGGAACAATGGGAGAAGCATGGGAGGGAGAGGACAACTTGGCGTTTGTGGACCAAATCAATGGGTTTAATGATGATTTGAAAAACATGGCTAATAAGCTTCAAACGGCGAGTCAAGCTCTTGAGCAACAAAGAACTAACTATGTGAACACACAAGAAAATAATACTGTTCAAGTAAGAAAATTATCGAACTAATTGAGGGGAGTGTAGGAAATGGCTGGACATATTAAAGTTAATACGGCCCAGGTGGCTGACATTGCAACAACCATTGAAGGACTAAACAATCAATTAAGTGAAGAACTTAAAAATAGTCAAAAAACGCTTCAAAACCTTACAAACACATGGGATGGAGAAGCTGCTCAAGCAACGATTGCTTCTTTTGACGAGTTTGCAGCAAAGTACTTCCAGAACTACCACGATATTCTTGATAGCTATGTAAAATTTCTTCGTATGAATGTTGAACAAAACTACTTTGAAACCGAAAGTGCCAACACGAACTTAGCAGACGCTTTTAAATAAGATTATTCTATCTAAAGGTGATGAAATTTCATCGCCTTTAGTCTAATTTTGAAAACAACTCCATTGTGGGTGGAAATAGATTTTGTTTTTTAATCAGTTTTGACTTTGAGAATTGTCAAGCTGCTGTGCTTAGGAGCTTGGGTTATAAGTATGTTTTATGACTGTCGCCTGTAGGCATTGCGCTTCTACTTTTCTCGGTGAAAGTAGGGATTATTTTATGGTTAAGAATTTACGAAAAAAGGTGAGTGGCATACTCATGGCGGTATCGATTTTTAGCTTGTTAGGTTGCAGTGATAGTGATAAAAATCAAGCGGCAGATGTGGAAAATTTATTAGAAGATAAATATGGTCAAGAATTTACAGTCAGAAGCATTGGTGGTCGTTATGGAACGGCAACCAATGATACCGTAACAACCTATGTACATCCTGCGGACAATGAAAAGATTTCATTTAAGGCGGTAATGAGTAAGGATGGCGAGCTTGTTGCAGATAGTTATATCCCTCGAATCATTAGCCATTCTTTAAATCAAATTTTAAAGCAGGAATTACAAGCAACAGGAATTGAAAGCGAAACGCTTGCTGTCATTATGAAGGCAAATAGCTCTGCTGAGAAAAATCCAGATATCACCTTAGAAGAGTATGTGAAAACCTATAAACCGGGTTATTTTTCTGCTGATATGATCGTGAAGGAAACACCAGATTTAAAAGCAGAGCAGTTTGAACATGCCTTGCAGGCTGTGTATCAGGCAGGTTTGAATACTACCTTCCAAGTCCAAATTCATGTGATTGCAGAAGACGAATATGAAAAGGTCTCAGCTGAATACCAACAACTAGCAGAGGTTTCGGACACATGGTTTTCAGATTATAACGTGGTAAATGAAATGAAAGTCTATATCGATGAAAAAGGTTTTCATGTTTTCGAAGCCGGCTCTAATGGATCGAATGAGGATGGTGAGTAGGGATGGCCTTATCTGACCAGGATTTAAAATTCGCTACAGATCTTGCGTATTTAGACTTAGGTCTCTTAAATGAGCATATGCCAATGTCTTACGGCAAGGGACCACATGCGGTAAAGGATTTATTTCAATTTCCTGCTGACGGAGCCTGCTATCCTCAGGAATATTTTGATGGATTGGTTGATGGCAAGGATACGTTTGGAGATAACATCATCAGTTTAGATGCTGGAAAGATCAATCGCATGTCTCCTGAGGCACTTGATTGGAAAGTGGTCAAAACTTATGACCAAAACAATGAGGGGCAGTCAGGCTTTTATGGTGTTGTTATTGATACGGGGGAAGGATTGGTCGTCACATTCCGCGGAAGTGAGGCACCAACTGAGCTACAAAACATCCATCAAGATTGGCTAAATGCAGACATCGCTTTACTAGAAGGTCAACTTACCGAACAACAACAAGATGTGAACGCATTTTTAGATGAATTAAAAGCAGAAGGCTATTTCGAAAAATACAATGATATCACCTTTGCTGGGCACTCTTTAGGGGGCAATCTTGCCGAGCACGGTACGTTTTATGCCGCAGAAATTGGCGTAATCGACCGACTCGAAAGAACCATCAGCTATGATGGTCCTGGCTTTGCGCAAGAGTATCTTGATGAGCATCGGGATCATATTCAACTAGCAACAGAAAATGTACAAATGGATCATATTGAACAATCTCTAGTAGGTGGCTTGCTTCAAAAGGTACCTGGAGTCGATTATATGTTTGCCGATTTAATTGGAAAAGGTGCTGTTCAGCATGGAACAGAAAATGTTCATTTTGATGAAAATGGCAAGATTGTCGAAGGAAGACAAACGGCCCTTGCAGCAATCTTAACTCCTTTTACCCAAGGAATTGATCGCTTAACCGGTCCTTTAGGTGCTTCGCTTATGACGAAGGCATTAGTTGGACTCACCACAGCTGCTTGGTGGGTTAAGGATGCATTGGTGGATGAAAATGGGAACTTAACCTCTGTAGGGAAAGGGATTGTGACAACTCTAGGCGTCGGACTTGCTGCCTTATTGGTGAAGGTCGGGCCTATTGCTTTGGTAGCAGCTGCCGTCCCGCTTGCGCAGATGGCGTTGACGGCTTTAACGATTGGGGTTGTTTTCGTCGCCTCAGTTATCGCCTATGAATTCATTATGGACGCCATTGAAGCGGTGGAGGCCTTTGTGGGTCATGTAATTACCGTTATAATCCCGCAAGTACTTTCACAATTAGCTGAAGCTGTTGCAAGTTTTGCAAAATGGACAGGGAAGCAGTTAGCAGAGTTTGGAAGTTTGCTAGCATCAGGTTTTAAAGCAATGGTTGCCGGCTTAAGTAATCTTTTTGGAGGAATCCCAAAAGCGGTTGCTTCTTCACATATTAGGGTGGACACCTATAAACTGCGAAATTACGCTAGTCGTTTAGAATCTGTTTCTTCGCGTATCTCATCTGTGGATTCTAATTTAAATATGCTTTATTTAACAGAGGGCTTTCTCGATATTATCAATCTAGCTATAGCGGAGAATTTACCGACTAAAGGCCAAATCAATAAAGTTATCAACTATTTGGAGGATACTGCATCCGATTTTGATGGTGCTGAAGGACGAATCATGACGATATAGAGTAGGGGGGAGTACGGCATGGGTTTAGGGAGTGTGAAGTCAGAGTTATCGAGTATTATCGGAGAGCTTGAGAGTATTGAAGCCGGACTCCGAAATGACTTTGAAGGAATCGGTAGTGAAAGAGCAGCGGCACGGATTCGCGAATTTATTGAAGAATGCGAGCGAGCGAGGAGAGCTTTAAACAGAGTAAACCCTTCGAATCTCTCTGAAGCTTTTTTAGAAAAGAGCGGCAAGGGTAAAAGTTGATGTTAAAATCCTAATGCCGATTTTAACGCAAGGTAAGCTATTTTGTACGTTATAGTAAGTTTGCAAGCTCTTTTCTCGTAATTAATAAGGTCTTTTGCAGTAAAACAAAGCTGTTTCCATTCTACTTTGTATCCAAAATAACAATGTTTGAGAAAAGAGTCTAGAAAAGAAAATGGCAAAAGACTGACTAGTAGGAGGTAGTAGCTATGGCGAATAAGATTGTGGTTGACACTACGAAGGTTGTCACGGCGGCTGATCAGATTTCAAAGTTGAATAAAGAGCTTGATCAAGAGTTCGAGCAGCTTGAGAATGCGATTCAACGTTTAAATGGCAGATGGAATAGCAAAGCTTCAGATGGAGTCATTGGCCATTTCTTTTCGATAAAAAACAACTATAAGGAAGGTCGCTACATGGTAATGCAGGACTATTCGAACTTCCTAAAGAAGCAAGTTTCGGTTGCGTATGACACAACGGAAACCGGAAATAAAAGTTTAGCAGATGCTTTTAAATAGGGGGAGGGAGCCTAATGAGTTCGTTCATTGATGTGGATTATACGGAGTTTGAACAGGCTGCATCCGCTTTAGAGGATTATGTGGCAAAGCAAAAACAAAAGATGTCGGCGGCAAATCAAGCGGTCGCAACACTTGGCGCAGGCTGGCAGGGTCAGGACTTTCAAACTTACCAAACGAAATGGAATGAGCTTGACGATGCTTCCTCAACAGCCACTGCTTTAAAGAAGTCCCTTGAGGATTACGCCGAAACGTTACGATATGTAGCCGATCAATATAAAAAGGCCCAGAAAAATGCCATTGATCGGGCGAATAGTTTGTAAAGCATCTTTTATTCTAAGTGGTGCACAAACAACGAATAGGGATCATTGTAGTCTAGGGAGAAACGGTAGACTGAATAAGAGTGGTGAAACGATGAGCCTGTTAATGATGGCAGAAAGAGTGCTGCATGAAAGGTTCATAGCGCACCAAAACGGCAGAGAAGCAAGAAAAAGTGCTGTATGAAAGGTTCATAGCGCACCAAAACGGCAGAGAAGCAAG
>NZ_JACWFH010000033.1 GCF_019749255.1 Mesobacillus maritimus
CATTTTTGTACATAATTAAATTAGCATTTCTACCTTCGGACAGGAGAGGCGAGAAAAAGGAGGACTGAGTCCGAATAGAGGTTGCCTTCGGACAGGAGAGGCAGGGAAAGGGAGGACTGAGTCCGAATAGAGTTTGCCTTCGGACAGGAGAGGCAGGGAAAGGGAGGACTGAGTCCGAATAGAGATTGCCTTCGGACAGGAGAGGTAGGGAAAGGGAGGACTGAGTCCGAATAGAAGTTGCCTTCGGACAGAGTAGGCAAGAAAAAGGCGGACTGAGTCTGAATAGGGGTTGCATTCGGACTCGCATTTCGGAAAAAGGAAGTCTGAGTCCGAATAGGGGCTGCCTTTGGATTTAACATCACCATACGCAATTTGAAACCAGAGAAACGATCACCTTGGCGGGACAGTTTTATTTATCTTATAACAGTTATTCCTTGTTTCCTACCTAGACTTCGTCCCCATCACCGCCGCTTGATTAAGCCGTATTCCAATGTCACATCAGTAATACTAAACTAATTAGTCTACAGCGCCCGCTCTCGAAGTGAGTGTTGTAACTAAGCTATTCTTTTACTTCAATAACAGGCTTCTCTATTTCACTTTCGCTTGGAACAAGGTCTTTTACCTTAGGCCAGCCATCTTCCCAAATGAGTGGGTCAATCATTAACGGTCTGCGGGTAGCGCCGCTATCAAGCTTTGGTTTATTTTTATCGATGGCATGATACAAAATCCAATCGGTGCCGCTGTCATCTGTCACGATTGCGTTATGGCCTGGTCCAACAAAGGTATCTCCTTTTGAGAGAACCATGGTTCCTTCAGAAGCTAGTATGTCGACGCCCTTCTGGTCAAGGTAAGGACCCTGAATGGATTCAGATCTTGCAACCGTTACACGGTAAGTGCTATTCTCGCCTTCACAGCAAGAGCCAAGTGACCCAAAGAAATAATAATAGCCATCGCGTTTAATGATATAAGGTGCCTCGTAGGCATTTCCCGCAATTTGGAACGGTTCCCCTTTTGGGGCAAGCCCGTCCCCTGTTAACTAATAAATAGGGCGTCCCATTTTCTTCGATGAAAAAGGGATCAATTGAGTTTTCAACGCCAATTTCAGTGCTTCGGAAAACTTTCCCTTGGTCTTGAAACGGACCTTCAGCTGAATCGCTTGTTGCCACCCCAATCCCAGGATCATAGTCACCCCAAGTGGAAAGTGAGTAGTATAGATAATATTTGTTGTTGTAGAAAGTGATTTCCGGCGCCCATAAGCCACCTTGTTTCCACATAGGATGGTGTTGGTCGCTAAAGGCATTTCCGATATGCTTCCAATCGGTTAAATCGGCAGACTTAAGGATGGGAATATACTTGGAGCCTTCGCCATCTCCCCAATCATCTTCAGTGCCATATGCATAAAAATGGCCATCTTCGCCTTTAATAATAGAAGGGTCGGCGAAAACCGGTTCAAATACTGGATTCTGATACACAGAATCATCCTTACTCTCCCCAGATGAGCAAGCGCTTATAGCTAAAACCCCAGCAGCTAAAATGGGGAAGAAAAACTTCCTATATTTCATCCAAATCCCCCTTTTCGTTTGTCTAGTTTATTGTATTTGAATGGTTCCCGCTTTTCTATAAGTTTTAGTAAATTATTTAGTTAAAATTTTAGTAAAATCATTGACTGCATTTTACCTTTCTACTAAAATAAGTGTAAAGCGCTTTCAGTAGGTAAAAGGTGAAAAATTACTTTTAATATAAATCGCACAGAGGAGAGAAGCAGATGACTTATCGTCAAGAGTATCCAAGACCACAATTTGTTCGTAAAGATTGGCAGAATTTAAACGGAGTTTGGGGATTTGCCTTTGATGACGACAAAATTGGAACACAACAGAAATGGTACAAACAAGCTAGTGATGCCTTTGATAAGGAGATCCAGGTACCGTTCGCCTATCAAACACAGTTAAGTGGCATCCATGACCCAAGTTTTCATGATGTTGTTTGGTATAAACGTGAATTTGACGTTCCGGAAGATTGGCAAGATCAACGAGTTATCCTCCATTTCGGTGCTGTTGATTACCGTGCTTGGGTATACGTGAACGAACAGTTTGTTGGCTTCCATGAAGGAGGAAATGTTGGTTTTAGCTTTGATATTACGGATGAGCTTGTTGAAGGCAAGCAAAATGTCGTGGTAAAAGTGGAAGACCCATCTACAGATGAAACAATTCCTCGTGGAAAGCAGTACTGGATTGAGCAATCAGATAGCATTTGGTATACAAGAACAACCGGTATTTGGCAGACCGTTTGGTTGGAAGCGGTTCAACCAACTCATCTCTCCAAGCTTCGGTTTACTCCAGATGTGGACAAGGGTGCTGTTGATGTTGAGTTTGAACTTGCTGGTGATTTTGTTCATAAAAATGTTCAGTTTGAGATTTCGTTTAAAGGTGAAGTGGTGATTAACGATCAAATTACTACTCAATCTAAAAATACGAAACGCTCGTTTGATCTTTATAATCATAAAATTTTCCGTACAAGCTTCCACCATGATGGCTGGAACTGGACTCCGGAAAATCCTAATCTATTTGATGTGAAAATAACTGTACGTGACCAAGACGAAGTTCTTGATGTCGTGGATACCTATTTTGGAATGAGAAAAGTTCATACCGAAAACGGCATGGTGTACTTGAACAACCGTCCTTACTATCAAAAGCTTGTTCTAGACCAAGGTTACTGGCAGGAAGGTTTGTTGACTGCACCAACGGATGAAGACTTGAAAAAGGATATTGAGCTAGCAAAAGAAATGGGCTTCAATGGTTGCCGTAAACACCAAAAAGTCGAAGACCCACGCTTCCTTTATTGGGCGGATAAGCTAGGATATCTAGTTTGGGGCGAATGCGCGGCGTCTCCTTCCTACAGCGAGGATGCAGCAGCCCGACTAACGAAAGAATGGATTGAAATTATTGAGCGCGATTATAACCATCCAAGCATCGTCGCATGGGTGCCGTTGAATGAAAGCTGGGGCATCCCGAATGTTCGTGATAACCGCCAACAGCAAAACCATTCTTTGGCCATGTACCACTTGGTGCATTCGCTTGATACGACGCGTCCGGTGATTTCCAATGATGGGTGGGAACTTACGAAAACCGATATCTGTGCGATTCATAACTACAATCACGGTGGCAAGGACGAGACAGCGAAATACGCTCAATATCAAGAGGATTTAGCAACAAAAGAAGCTATTCTCGCTGCAAAACCTGCAGCAAGGTCGATTTATGCAAATGGCTTCGAGCATGAAGGGGAGCCAATTATTTTAACAGAGTTTGGCGGCATCGGTTACAAAGTCGGCGAAGACGCTGGCTGGGGCTATACATCAGTGGCCAATGCAGAAGAGTTTCTTGAAGATTATCAACGCATTATGGAAGCC
This sequence comes from Mesobacillus maritimus, assembly GCF_019749255.1. Lineage (GTDB taxonomy): Bacteria > Bacillota > Bacilli > Bacillales > Cytobacillaceae > Mesobacillus_B > Mesobacillus_B maritimus_A. The sequence goes on from NZ_JACWFH010000033.1 coordinate 3,407, forward strand.
GTTTACAGTTCGAAAATTTTATACGGCTATTGCTATACACAGCTAACTGATGTGGAGCAAGAGATCAATGGAATTCTAACTTATGACCGCAAACCAAAATGTGATTTAGCAAAAATAAGAGAAATTAACGATATGTGGCATCCAAGAACGATTTAATTGGGACAAGTGCATGTCCTAGGGCTGGAATGAGACAAGGGGACAGGTACCGCGTCCCTGGTCTACATGGTTAAGAGAGACAAGGGGACAGGTACCATGTACCATGTCCCAGGCCTACAAGCTTAAAATGTAAATAGTGGGACAAGGGACCTGTCCCTCTGTCCCGTTGGAGAGGGGTTCTATTTATGGACAAGGAATTTCTTGTTACGAAATTTCATGAGATTTTCCCGAATACAGACAATGATGAGATTCGAGTATTCTTTTCGCCAGGTCGAATCAATTTGATTGGGGAGCATACCGATTACAATGGAGGACATGTGTTTCCGTGTGCGATTACGTTTGGAACTTATGGGGTTGCCAGAAAACGTAGTGATCAACAAATTCGCATGCACTCCCTTAATTTCTCGGAAAACGGGACCATTGAATTTTCACTAAGTGACTTAGATTACGAGAAAAGTCACGGCTGGGCGAACTATCCTAAAGGAATGATTCGTTACATTCGGGAAGCTGGGAAAAACTTCGCAAGCGGAATGGATATCCTTGTTTTCGGGAATATTCCAAACGGAGCGGGGCTGTCGTCATCCGCATCACTTGAGATGCTGATTGGCGTCATCTTAAATGAATTGTTTGGGTTGAAAATCCCTCGCTTGGAGCTTGTTCGCCTAGGCAAACAGGTTGAAAACGAATTTATCGGTGTAAATAGTGGAATTATGGATCAGTTTGCCGTCGGGATGGGCAAGAAAGATTGTGGTATTTTACTAGACTGCAATACGTTGAACTATCAGTATGCGCCATTAAATTTAACGGATTACCAGATTATTATTATGAATACAAATAAGCGGCGAGAGCTTGCGGATTCGAAATACAATGAGCGTCGTAGTGAATGTGAGCAGGCGCTTGCTAGATTGCAAACAAAGCTTAGCATTAAAGAACTAGGCGACCTTTCCGAGCAAGAGTTTGAGGAGAACAGGCAGTTGATTGATGATGATGTGCTCGAGCGTAGAGCGAAGCATGCCGTGTATGAGAACCAACGTACGCTGAAAGCGCTAAAAGCCCTGCAAGCAGGTGAGCTTGAGACGTTTGGCAGTTTAATGAACGATTCCCATATTTCGTTACGTGATGATTATGAGGTTACGGGAGATGAGTTAGATACATTGGCTGAAGCTGCTTGGAAGCAACCAGGAACAGTGGGTGCTCGTATGACGGGGGCAGGCTTTGGTGGCTGTGCAATTGCGATTGTAAAATCAACAGAAATTGACACATTCATCGAGGAAGTTGGCAAAGAGTACCAAGCTGAAATTGGATATGAAGCAACCTTCTACGTCGCGAGTATTGGCGAAGGGGCCACAGAAATCACAACGGAGGTCTTGTAATGAGCATTTTAGTTTTAGGTGGAGCAGGGTATATCGGGTCACATGCCGTTTATCAGTTAATTGATCAAGATTATGAGGTCGTGGTTGTTGATAATCTGTTAACCGGTCATGAAAAAGCACTGCATCCGAAAGCGAAGTTCCACCAAGGAGACATTCGTGACAAGTCCTTTTTGCAGAAGGTTTTTCAAAACGAGAAGATTGAGGGCGTCATCCATTTCGCTGCAAGTTCGTTAGTGGGTGAATCGATGACCAACCCAATCAAGTATTTTGATAATAATGTGTACGGAACGCAAGTGTTACTTGACGTGATGAATGAATATAACGTGAAAAATATTGTGTTCTCATCTACAGCGGCAACTTACGGGGAACAAAAAGAAATGCCGATAACGGAAGAAATGCGGACGATTCCAACAAATGCATATGGTGAGACAAAGTTAACGATGGAAAAAATGATGAAATGGTGTGACAGCGCATACGGGATTAAGTTTGTTTCCTTGCGCTACTTTAATGTTGCTGGTGCAAGGTCCTCAGGAGAAATTGGCGAAGATCATGATCCTGAAACGCATTTAATCCCGGTGGTGTTGCAGGTGGCGCTAGGTCAGCGTGAAGCGATTTCCGTATTTGGAGACGATTATGAAACGCCAGACGGTACGTGCATTCGCGACTATATCCATGTGGAAGATCTCATTGATGCCCATCTTCTTGCCTTGAAGTATTTGCAAATTGGTGGGGAAAGCAATGTGTTCAATCTTGGCTCAAGCCAAGGCTTCTCGGTCAATGAAATCATTGAAGCCGCACGTGAGGTAACCGGACACCGCATTCCTGCTATCGTTGCTGAGAGAAGAGCAGGAGACCCAAGCACATTGATTGCTTCTTCTGCGAAAGCAAAGGAAGTTCTAGGTTGGGAGCCGAAACGCAATTCTATCCAGCAGATTATTCAGGACGCATGGAACTGGCACCAAGCAAATCCCAATGGTTACAACGATTAGGGGGGATCTTCAATGAGGATTTATACCGCAGTAGAAGGGCTGGTTCAGCAGGGAATTGCCGCTGAATTAATCCAGCCGGAAGATAAAGTTTATGCTCGAAACCAAGTCTTGTCGAAATTAGGACTTGATTCATTTCCAGAAGAAGTAGAGTGTGAAACGGATAAAGATATACCAGATTTAGTAGATGAGCTTGTCGACTATGCTGTTTCACAGGAATTCATTCCTGATTTATTTGATAAAAAAGAAATTCTCGCCAGTCAAATTATGAATGTTTTCATGCCACGGCCATCCGAGGTGAACCGAGAATTTTATCAACGGTATAAAATAAACCCGGAAAATGCTACTGATTTTTTTTATAGGCTGAGTCAAAACAGCAATTATATCCAAACGAAACGAATTGCGAATAATATCAGTTATAAAGCCAGTACGGTTTACGGTGAGCTTGACATCACGATTAACCTCTCAAAGCCAGAGAAAGATCCGAAACAAATTGCGCTAGAGAAGGAAATGAAGAAAACTGGGGTCAATTATCCAAAGTGCCTTCTTTGTGTTGAGAATGAAGGATATGCTGGTCGAATTGGGCATCCAGCGCGCTCGAATCATCGGATGATTCATGTGGACTTGGCAGATGAAGATTGGTATTTCCAATACTCTCCATATGTTTACTATAATGAGCATTGCATTGTGTTGTCTAGCGAGCATCGTGATATGAAAATCGATAAAGGAACCTTTGTGCGCTTGCTTGAGTTTGTTGAGCAGTATCCGCATTATTTTATCGGCTCCAATTCAGACTTACCGATTGTTGGTGGGTCGATTTTGACACATGATCATTATCAAGGTGGAAATTATGAATTTGCGATGGCAACCGCAGAAGAAGAGCATGCTTTTACGATGGAAGGCTATCCAGGGGTTCATGCAGCCACGGTTAAATGGCCGATGTCTGTCATCAGACTGCGAAGTGAAAATAAGGCACAGTTGGTGGATGCAGCGGACTTTATCCTCGATACATGGAAATCCTATAGTGATGTTTCCGTAGAAATTGCGGCGTACACAGATGAAATTCCACATAATACGATTACACCAATTGCACGTATGCGCAACGGGGCCTATGAGGTTGACCTGGTTCTTCGTAATAACCGCACAACAGAAGAGTACCCGCTAGGAATTTTCCATCCGCATGCAGATGTCCATCATATTAAAAAAGAAAACATTGGCCTTATTGAAGTCATGGGGCTCGCGGTCTTGCCAGCACGATTGAAACATGAGTTGGGTGAGGTCGAGAAGTTCCTGCTTGATGAGGAAAATAAGATTGCCGATTATCATCTCATGTGGGCGAAGGAAATGAAGGAGAAGTATGGACCGGAGTTAAGTGGTGCTACGGTTGAAGAAATTGTTCGCAAAGAGGTTGGAATTAAATTTATGCGTGTCCTTGAAGATGCAGGTGTTTATAAGCGTGATGAAACTGGACAAGCAGCGTTCCGTCGATTTACCGATTTGCTTGCGCAGGCTTAATCCATGTATCCTTTTCCCTTTATTGGCTCAGGGAAAAGGATTTATTTTTAATAGATAGGAGTTTATACGAATGAGAGTTTACCAAGAAACGTTTGGCGAGCTTAATGGTCAAACTGTGACAGCTTATACGATGGTCAATGACCATGGAATGGAAGTTACTAGCCTTGATTATGGCTGTATTATTTCTAAATTAATCGTACCAGACCAGCATGGAACAAAGGAAAATGTTGTCCTAGGTTTTGATACGGTAGAGGAATATGTGAAGCATTCTCCGTATTTTGGTGCTGTGATTGGCAGAGTGGCTGGAAGAATTAGTGGAGCTGAATTTGAGCTAGATGGTCAGGTTTATAAATTGGCGAAAAATGATGGCGAGCATCACTTGCATGGTGGGAATGTTGGGTTTGATAAGGTGATTTGGAATACCGAAGTTGTCGAGGAAGACCATTCAGTTTCCTTAGTCTTTACTTACTTAAGTATGGATGGAGAAGAAGGTTATCCAGGGAATGTGAAGCTGAAGGTATCATACACATTGACGAACGACAATGAGCTTCAACTTGCCTATGAGGGCGTTTCTGACCAGAAAACTTTGCTGAATGTCACGAACCATACATATTTTAACTTATCTGGTGATTTGAAACGGGATATTCTTGACCACGAATTAATGTTAAAAAGCACTCAGTTTGCTGAACTAGATTCCGAGTTGATTCCTACAGGAGAGCTTCTTTCTGTGAACGGCACATCATTTGATTTTACAGCGGGAAGAAAGATAAAGGATGGAGTCGAAGCACAGCATCCACAAAACCTATTGGCGGGAAAAGGGTACGACCATCCGTTTGTCCTTGATGAAAATCAGCAAAAAGAGATTGTTTTAATAGATGAAGAAAGTGGTAGAACGCTAGTGGTGGAAACGGACCAACCAGGTGTCGTGCTTTATACAGGCACCCAGCTAGGGGAGGACTTTGAAATTCGCGGCGTAAAGTCCCGGAAGTATTTAGGTTTATGTCTAGAAACCCAAGGAATGCCAGACGCCATTCACCAACCAAGCTTTCCTTCCGTAATCGTTGAAAAAGATGAGGTTTACACAGCAACAACAAAATGGCGGTTTAGAGTATAAGACAAGGGGACAGGTCCCTTGTCTCAAATAACAAGGCGAAGTTGAAATTCCCCTTTAAATGTGTTTTCCAAAATTGGAAATTCATTAAGAGATAATCTTTAATATGATAAATTGAGAGGTTTGGATAAGGTTATTCTATTATCCATAAGTTGATCGATAAAAGGCCCGGCAAAGATTTTGCCGGGCCTTTTATCATGGTTAGGGCGATAGTGGAAAGGCTTGTCCAGGTCGAAGGGGTCAAGACTCCAACACAGCTCCTAGTGAACCCTTGTTCCTTTAGTTTAGTGCAAGTTCTTGATTTTGTTTTTTTCGATAGACGATTTTCGATAGCATCACGCTGCATTCGTACAGGAAAAGCAATGGGATGACGACGAGTATATCAGAGACAATATCAGGTGGCGTGATGAGCACGGCAGTAACAATTAGGCCGAAGTACGAGTACTTTCTCATTTTTGCCAGGCGGTAAGGGTTCAGCACGCCGATGCTTGTTAGGAACATAATAATGACCGGGAGCTCGAACAAACAGCCGAAAGGAAGGACGATGTTCATCATAAATCGAAAGTATTTTTCAGCGGTGAAAAAGCTCATGAACAAATCTCCGGCTAAATTGAGCAAAAAGTCAAAGACAATTGGGAAAATGATAAAATAGCCAAAACTGATTCCAGCGATAAATAAGAGAAACAACGCTGGAATATAGGACAAAGTGACTTTTCGTTCACTGACAGATAATGCTGGTTTCACGAACAACCAAATTTGGTGTGCGGCAATGGGGATGATGCCGGCAATCGCAACGACGCCTGCGAGCATAAAATATACCCAAATGATGTCGCTAGGACCCAGGATTGCTAGTTGGATCTCTGAATCCTGCAAAAGATAGTTGTAAATCTCCTCTACATAGATAAACGCAACAATAAACAACAGCATAAAGCTCCCTAGAATGATAAACAGACGCTTCCGTAGTTCGCTTAAATGTTCAACCATATTCAATTCCTGATTCTCCATCAATCCACCTCTTTTCATAAGGCTCTTTTCATTGGGGCTTTCGGAGCGTTTGTTTCTAGCTTATATTACCTTCTTCGCTTCCTTTTCCTTCGCTTCTACCGCTGTTCCATCCTTTGCTTCTTTTTTTGCTTCTACTGCTTTCGGCGCATTTTCATCCTCTGAAACTAGCTCGCGAGTGGATTTTTTAAATTCCTTCAAGGTGCTTCCGAAGGCACGGCCGATTTCCGGTAATTTTTTTGGCCCGAAAATAACGAGGGCAATGACAAGGATGAGGATCAATCCAGGGATTCCAATATTTTGTAGCATCATGTTTCCTCCTTTTTATATCGCTTGCTTGTGTTTTGGTTGACGTTCAAAGTTGTACAATTTGTAGTCGGCGTTTTGTGCACAGACTTGGCATTTCACATCTCCGTTCTTTTTTTCCTCATAGCTAATCGGGTGAATATGGGGGAGGAAAATCATTTTCAATCCTTGATTGACATGCTGTTTGCACACATTGTAATCATGGCCAAGACTCCTCTCTTAGAATGAAGGTGTAAACCTTATGTTGGTTTACACCTTTTTTACCATGGGTTTAGTAAATTGCTGTGCATATTGTCCAGCTTCAGTCCCTGTGCAAGGTGCTGGCGCTTTTTTTATTTAAAAGCTCCACCTTGAATCGCGACTAAGCAGGAGCGGCCGAATTTCTGACCAGGGTGTTGATTCCATGTGCTTGGATGTTGAACATCAACAAACAATGTGCGCTCATCTGGAGTCAGCCACGGGCCAGTGACCTCACAGCCTTGAGGGCCTGAAGCGAACTGGAAGGGCTCGCCGTAGTTTTTGCCATCGGTTGGGACCATGAACACTCCGCAGTTTTTATATTGAGCATATTGATTATCTTCTGTTGCGCTAAAGTCTTCGACCACCCAAAGATTTCCTTTGCTATCAAAGTGCAGGTTGTCTGGGCACGTAATTCCGCTTTGCTGTCCACCGGCAATAAAGACTTCGAATGTAAAAGTTTCGCTAGCATGGTCACCATTTGCTGGAACAAAACGATAGATTTGGCCATGGAAGTTCCCGTGGTTAGAGTTATTCGTTAAGGATAAGAAGACACTTCCGTCAATTGGATGAATTTCAACGTCTTCTGGACGATCAAGCTTTGTACCACCGACAGCTGCTGCTGCTTCACGTGCATAGGTTAAGACATCTGCTTGGCTTGTAAAGAATTTTTTACCGTCTTTTTCATAGTTTTGTAGTTTCGTATTGGTATTGTAATCGAGTGCAATCCAAGTTTGCTTGCCAAGGTCGGCTACATACAGAGTTCCGTCTTCTAAAAGAGAGAAGTTTGCTTCACGATTGTTTGGATTGAACTTCTTTTTACTAACAAACTTGTAAAAACATTCGCCGCGGGAGTCATCGCCCATATATACGACCACTCGTCCGTCCTTGGTTTGACCCATTGCTGCATTTTCGTGTGCGAAGCGGCCAAGTGCCGTATGTTTACGAACTGGTGCGTTGCTGTCGAATGGATTCACTTCCATGACCCAGCCGTAATGCTCGTCCGTAAAGTTTGGCCAACCGTAATCATCGCCGTACTCCGTATTTTCCTCACAAGAAAGGGCCGTGTTCCAAAGTGTAAGTCCACCGCTACAGTTTCCAAGTGAACCTTCCACCACTTTTGCTCCTTTAACAGCAGAACTTCCCGCTGCAGGGCCGGTTAAGTGAATTGGGGTTGTTCCATCCACACGACGGTTATACTTGTCGTCTTGAACCAAGGTCCACTTGCCTTTTTCCTTTTTAACATGGATGACAGAGCCGCCAACCGCTTCTTTCTGCATCTTTAAAAATGCAGGGTACTTCGCGAGATCTTTTTTATTATATGTATTCGAATTGATGCCAAGGATTTGCATGTAGTTGTCTGGTTCAGGGAACTCATGGTTTACCCAGATAAGACCTTCTTCAGAGTTGTTTCCGCCTTCTAAACTATCGATTGGAAAATAAACCGTTAAGTCAGCTGCATCTCCAAATTTCTCACCTTTTGAGTTGATGACATCGCCATAAGAAGCGATGATATTGTAGTTGTAACCTTTAGGGAGAAGGAGTTCATTTTCCCATGAACGGTTGATTTCTTTAAATGGGGCAGTAAGAGGTTTTCCTCTCCCTCCCTTTGGTTGTCCATCCATTAGATGGTTGGCTGTTTGTGCACTTGCTTTTGGAACGAAAGCCTCCAAGCCTGAAGTTGCAGCTACAATTGCAGCAGTACCAGTTCCCATATACGTTAAAAACCTACGACGATCCATATATTCATCGCTCCCTTTTTATGATTTTGTATTGATTCATTTTGTTGAAAATTGTAAATAACAATCTACATTTGGAATTCTAGAGAACAAACATTAACCCAGTGTTAATAGAGTTTGAAGACTTTGTAAATCGGGAAAATTTAGGCAAAAGGGCCTACATCGGGACAGGTCACCTTGTCCCAATGAAGTCAAGGGAGGATTTGCTCGCCAAACGGCGAGTTTTCTTTATGTGAACAGCTTTAGAGGTTTGAAAATTAGAGTTTATAACGCTTGGACTGATGGTGGGACCTGGGGACAGGCACTGTGTCCCGTCCCTCTGCTAGGTCCTGGGACACAGTGCCTGTCCCTCCGTCTCGTCGTTTCCCTCCGTCCTATCGTTTGCGGAAGAAAAGGAATTCTCCTGCAGTATGACCGTGTTCTAGTGGACGGACAGGGGAAATCTACTGCGACCAGATGACCCATGTGTATTTAAAGTACAACAACGGAGGGAGGGACATAGGTTCAAGCACATTCTTCTGTCTTTTTTGTTTCTTAAATGTATATACATTTATATAAAAATGTATATAATAATAAATGTAAGCGTAAACATACTACGTACATACAAATAACAAACCTTTTGTATGAATGACTCTACTCTCTTTGAGGAGAGCTAACAGGTCTTTAAAAGAATTTGTGTTATCTTTTTCCTTTGAGCAAAATATTAGATTAATGGTTTTAGTGATTGGGGTGAAAAGCGTGGTCAAATATCAACAAATTTCAAAAGAAATGCGGCAGAGGTTGGTAGATGGTTATTATTCTTCTAATCAGCCGATTCCAGATGAGGTAACTCTCGCCAAACAATTTGATTGTAGTCGCATGACCATGAAAAAGGCTCTAGATATTCTCGTAACAGAGGGGTTCCTTTATAGGAAACGCGGGCATGGGACGTTTATCGTAAAATCTGCCATTCAATCCAATAAACTGAATGTGGTAAGTAACGATACACTAGGTTTGTCAAACCTGCTTAAGGGGCAAGGGAAAAGGCCGACTAGTAAGATATTAAACTTCGAAGTGAAGTTCCCGACAGAAGAGATCGCCTCGCATCTTTCGATTGATTTAGATACCCCAGTCTATGACATTACAAGGCTAAGATGTGTCGATGGTGAGCCATATGTAATTGAACATACCTATATGCCGACAACCTTAATACCAGGAATTAACGAAAAGGTATTACTTTCGTCTATTTATTCTCATATTAGTGACAACCTCGGACTAAAGGTTGCAGGCTCTCACCGTAAAATACGAGCTAGCAAGGCGGAGCTGTTAGATCAGAACTATTTGGACTGTCAGCCTGACGATCCAATCCTCGAAGTGGAGCAGGCTGGTTACTTAAACAACGGTTTACCTTTTGAATATGCTTTTGCAAGGCATCGCTATGATAAGTTTGAATTTACAACGGTTCATATCAGACGCTGAGAGGGCGGCATGTACTACTTGGGGAATAGAAGTTTGGCGGACTGTGCAGTCGAAGGCGGAATAGGAACAATATTTCAGTAGAATGCAGATTCCGTCAACTCTCCAATATAAAACAATCGAATGAGCTAGGAAAACGCTAGAATATTTTAGATGGGGTGTCAGTATGCTTAAATTGGGCATAATTGGGGTAGGAAATATAGCGAGGAAAGCATATTTGCCTGTACTTAGTACCCTTAAAGACGTTGAACTACATGTTTTTACAAGAAGTCAGCAAACCCTTGCTTATCTTCGAGAATTTTATCGGTTTACCTATTTACATGACTCTCTTGAAAAGTTAATTAATAGTGAGATTACTGCTGCCTTTGTGCATTCATCGACAGATTCTCATTATGAGATTATCAAAGAGTTACTAAAGCATGACATCCATGTATACGTTGAAAAACCAATTACCAATTATTATGAAACAACGAAAGAGTTAGTAGAGATGGCAGGCTCAAAAAATCGAATGTTAACGGCAGGCTTTAATAGAAGGTTCGCTCCTGCCTATCAAAAATTAAAAGAAATTGAACAACCGAATATGATCATCATGCAAAAAAATCGAATTTCTTCTCCGGGAAACATTAGAGAGATTGTGTTTGATGATTTCATCCATGTTATAGATACAGTTCGGCTTTACCAATCAAAACCCGTTAATGAAATCATAGTGACAGGAAAAATTCGCGATGGGCTTCTTTATCAAGTAGCGGCGCAATTCATCACCGAGGATGAAGTTGGGGTTGCGATTATGAATAGGGATAGCGGCGTGAATGAAGAAATTATAGAAGTCATGAGCTCTACGGAAAAAGGAAGAGTTGTCAATATGGTCGATCTTTCAATTAAAAAGGGACTTCATGACACCCACCATTCGTTTGGAGATTGGGAAGGGACTTTATTCAAGCGAGGGTTTGAGCCAATGATCCATGAGGTGATAAAGTCTATGCGTTTAGGGGCTTCTCCTCCTATCCAGGGTGAAGTGGTTCTATCCACGCATGAACTCTGTGAGAAGGTCGTTAGAGAATTAGAAAAAATCAATTGACCTATGGAGAGAAGGGCAATTCCCATTACTCTAAAATGAAAGCGGTTCATTATTACCGTTTTGTAAGGGCGTTTCTACTAAACTCTAATGATTTATCATACAGGAAGATTGATAGAGTTTTAATAAGGTCTACGTATACGAAATTATGAGCGATTAAGGGAGTAAACGATTAATTTAAAGGATGTGAAAAAGGAATGGAAAAGGGCATAAAGATTGTTACGATTGGTGGAGGTTCTAGTTACACCCCTGAATTGGTTGAAGGCTTGATAAAGCGATATGAAGAGCTTCCTGTATCGGAGCTTTGGTTAGTGGATATTGAAGCGGGAAAAGAAAAGCTTCAAATTGTTGGCAACTTAGCTAAACGGATGGTGAAAAAAGCAGGCGTTCCAATTGATATCCACCTAACCTTGGATCGGAAAGCAGCCCTAAAGGATGCTGATTTTGTTACAACCCAATTTCGTGTGGGATTGCTTGAGGCACGTGCGAAGGATGAACGGATTCCATTAAAATACAATGTTATCGGTCAAGAAACGAATGGACCAGGTGGGCTGTTTAAAGGCTTACGGACGATTCCGGTCATCCTAGAAATTATTAAGGACATGGAAGAGCTATGTCCAGATGCTTGGCTTGTGAACTTCACAAACCCTGCTGGGATGGTGACGGAGGCGGTTCTGCGTTATACGAATCACAAAAAAGTGGTAGGCCTTTGCAATGTTCCGATTGGCATTCGCATGGGAGTGGCGCAAATGCTTGGGGTTGAGGCAGAACGGGTACATATTGATTTTGCCGGTCTTAATCATATGGTTTTTGGTTTGGATGTTTATTTAGATGGTGTTCCGATTAAGGACGAAGTCATCCGCCTTATGAACGATCCGAATAACTCAGTAACGATGAAGAATATAGCGAATATCGGCTGGGAACCAGAGTTTCTTCAAGCTTTAAACGCGATTCCTTGTCCGTACCATCGTTATTACTATAAAACGAGGGAAATGCTAGTGGATGAACAAGAAAAGGCGGCAACCGTTGGGACCCGTGCAGAGGTTGTCAAAAAGCTAGAAGATGAACTATTTAAATTGTATAAGGATCCGAATCTAGACATTAAGCCACCGCAGCTTGAGCAGCGAGGTGGGGCTTATTATAGTGATGCGGCCTGTAACCTGATTTCTTCCATTTATAACGATAAACGAGACATTCAACCAGTGAACATCCGTAATAACGGAGCCATTTCTAGTATCGAAGATGATTCCGCAGTAGAACTAAACTGTATCATCACAAAAGAGGGACCAAAGCCAATTGCCGTTGGAGATCTTCCTGTTGCGGTTCGTGGTTTAGTTCAGCAGATTAAGTCATTTGAGAGAGTGGCAGCAGAGGCTGCTGTAACCGGTGATGTAAATAAAGCTGTGCTAGCCCTAGCAATTAACCCGCTTGTTGGCTCAGATAAGCTAGCGAAAGAAATCGTGACTGAGATGCTAGAGGCACATAAGGAATATTTGCCACAATTTTTTACAGAGGTTTAAGCATATTAAGGCTGTGTGTAAAAATTTATAGAAGGAAAACTCATTACTTGTATTCGGGAAATTTAAATTCCTTACACTGATAAACAACTAAAGGAGTGTATAAAATGATACATAAAGAAATGAAACCTTTTCCGAAGGATTTTCTATGGGGCGCAGCATCCGCTGCTTATCAAGTAGAGGGAGCCTGGGATGAAGATGGTAAAGGCGTCTCTAACTGGGATAAGTTTGTTAGAATTCCAGGTAAAACGTTTAAAGGGACGACTGGGGATTTAGCAGTCGACCACTATCACCGTTATAAAGAAGATGTTCAATTAATGGCGGAAATGGGCATGAAGGCTTATCGCTTCTCGATTGCATGGACTCGCATCTTTCCTAATGGAAAAGGTGAAGTAAACCAAAAAGGTCTTGAATTTTACGAGAACCTAATCAATGAGTTAATTGAAAACAACATCGAGCCTGTGTTGACATTGTATCATTGGGATTTACCGCAGGCCCTTCAGGATGAGTATGGTGGCTGGGAATCTAGACAAATTATTGAGGACTTTACGAATTATAGCATTGAGTTATTCAAGCGCTTTGGTGATCGAGTGAAATACTGGGTTAGCTTAAATGAACAAAACATCTTTACGATGCTTGGCTATCGCATGGCTGCACACCCGCCAGGAGTAAAGGATGACAAGTTATTTTATCAGGTCAACCATCATGCAAACCTTGCGAACGCAAATGTTATTAAGGAATTCCGCAAGTATGTGCCAGATGGGAAAATTGGTCCAAGCTTTGCATATTCGCCATCTTATGCTCTATCATCCAATCCAAGGGATATCCTTGCTGCAGAAAATGCAGAGGAACTAAATGCTCATTGGTGGATGGATGTCTATGCATGGGGAAGATATCCTAAGGCAGCGTGGAAATATTTAGAAACCAAAGGACTAGCTCCAATGGTTGAAGAAGGCGACTTTGAGCTTCTAAAAGAAGGCAAGCCTGACTTTATGGGATTGAATTATTACCAAACTACAACCTTTGAAGAAAATCCATTAGAAGGCGGCGTTGGTGCTGCAGAAATGAATACAACTGGTAAAAAAGGAACCTCTAAGGATACTGGAATTCCTGGGGTTTATAAAACTGTAGAGAATCCAAACCTGGAAAGAACGGATTGGGATTGGAATATCGATCCACAGGGACTGAGAATTGCGCTCCGTAGAATTACTGACCGCTATGCCCTGCCAATCTTAATTAGCGAGAACGGCTTAGGTGCGTTTGATAAAGTCGAAGAAGGCGATGTTGTCAATGATGACTACCGAATTGATTTTATTCGTGCTCACGTAAAGGAGATTCAGGAGGCAATTTCTGACGGGGTTGACATGATGGGATATTGTGTCTGGTCCTTTACTGACTTATTAAGCTGGTTGAATGGATTCCAAAAACGCTATGGTTTTGTTTATGTAAATCAGCATGAGGAAGGGGACCATGACCTTCGTCGTATTAAAAAGAAAAGTTTCTATTGGTATAAAGAAGTGATCGAATCAAATGGAGAAAAACTTTAAACGTTTTTCTTTGTTCTATCACATTCCCCCTCGCATGGTTCTTATGTGAGGGCTTTTTTTATTGGAGGACTAATTACGGTTTTAAAAAGTGGTGGCTAATGCTTCTATACCTCATGCAAAAGCAGTGAAACCGATGTTTCTGAGGACAAGTGGCGGGACTAAATCATGAAGCTTGCCATAGAAGAAGGAATGATCGCTTTAGAGCTAGATTAATAGGAGACAGATGTTCCTAAAAGGATGGGAAAGATCAATACCCTGAAAAAACGGATTAACTACCATGAAGGATCGAGTGTTGTTTGTGGGATTTTATCTGTAAAAAATGAGCCCAAATATTGTCGCGATCTGGCGGCTGCTCAATTATTAGCCTTGGCGATATCGATTCATATGTTATACGTCCCTCAGGTTGTCCCAAGGTTTTATATGTTAATGAATTGGATGGTGAGGGTGATTTTTAGTGTCCCTCCTATATTCGAAGTCCCCTTTATGATGGCCATCGGAATGCTTCCAACAAGAATTGATCATGCAATACTAGTGAAGATTGCTTCTTCCCAAGCTAGTTTGAATCGACAAGGAAAGCGGTTTCTGTAGGAGCGAAAAAAATAAATGGTTGCTAGAGTTAGATCCACTATATTTCGCTATTCTTTTATTTAGTTCTTAGATGTTGTTTATGTACTTCCTTTGTATGTGCAAAGCCCTAAATTCAGTCAAAAATGGATTATATCTGGCTTTTTCATATTGATAGCCAATCTTTTTACCAAGTTTTAAATCAGTTTTGTGGTTTGTAATCTCAAAAAGTATAGAAACCGATTTCTAATATTCCGAAAAAAGTATTGTTTTTTATCAGAATGGGCTTTATAATTTGGTTTGTAAGCGGTTGCAGAAAGGTTTTCGCAATCAGAACATCGAAACCGGTTTCCGAAGAATTTGGGCTTCATTATGTAAACAAAAATTCTATTAGAGGAGGTTGAAGAAACAAATATAGAAAAATAGTAATATAGGAAAAGCATTACTACTAAAAAATACTGGGGGTCCTGATTTTGAAAAAAGTAATGAAGAAATTTCTTTCACTTGCATTAACACCTGCACTAGCCTTCTCATTAGTAGCTTGTAGCGGAGGAAATGAAGGTGCTTCGAATACAGAGAAAAGCGGAGACGAGAAAGTTGAATTAACGTTTTGGACATTCGGTGCTACTGGGTATGAAGATTTAGCACAGGAATATTCAAACGTAAATCCAAATGTAACAGTTAAAGTAAGGTCTGCTGAAACAGCAGAGCATCATGATGCATTATTCACAGCATTATCTGCTGGAAGTGGTGCACCTGATATCGCGATGTTAGAAGTTGACCAGTTTGACCGATTTAAAGCAGCGCAGGATCGCTTTGAAAATCTATATGACCTTGGCGCGAAGGATGTTCAGGGTGACTATCTAGATTGGAAATGGACAGCTGGTGAAAACCAAGAAGGCGATTTCTTATTCGGTTTACCAACTGATATCGGTCCTAAAGGATTATACTATCGTACAGATGTATTTGAAGAAGCTGGTTTACCATCAGACCCAGCGGAGGTTGCTTCTTTAATTAACTCACCAGAAGCTTTCCAAGAAGCAGGTCTTCAAGTAAAAGACAAAACGGGGAAACCATTTGTTGACAGTATTGAAATGGCTTACCGTGCATATTTAGATGCGGCTCAAATTTCTTACTTCAATCCAGATGGAACACTTGCGTTAGATGATGAGGGCAGTGCGGTTAAAGAAGCTTATGACTATGCAGTGAAGTTAAATGACATGGGCATCGTTGGTAAGTTTGATATGTGGACACCTGAATGGGCTAATGCTGTAAATAAAGGTGAATTTGCTGCTGAATTAGGCGCTGGCTGGTTAAAAGGTTGGATGGAAGGTAATGCAACAGATGCAGTTGGAAAATGGAGAGTTGCAACACTGCCTACTGAATTCGCTGCAAACTGGGGCGGGTCTTACATCGCAATACCAAGTGAAACTGAAAATGCACAAGCGGCTTATGATTTCGTAGAATGGTTAGTTTCTCCTGAAAACCAATTGAAATCATTCCAAAGCCATGGTTTATTCCCATCTGCACCAGCTGTGTATGAAATGGAAGAATTCAAAGCAAACGAAGATGAGTTCTTTGGTGGACAAACAACAGCTACAGTTTTCGCTGAAGCTGCACAAGCCATCGAAGGTGCTGTTTACAAAGGTGAAAAATACTTCCCAGTTCATAACGAAATTCTAAATGCGCTTAAAAATGTTCAAAACAAAAATGCAGACCCTGAGAAAGAATGGAAAGCTGCTGTTAAACGTTCAGAAGATTTACTAGCTCGTTAATCTAAGATTTTAATAGCAATTAATTGGATATGGTGACCTTATGGGCCACCATATCCTACTTTAACAGGAAAAGAGGTGTGAACATGGCTGCTATCAATCATTCTAAAGTAAAAAAGAAGAGGTTCATGTCTGAGGAAAAGAAGGATAGAGTCTCCGGATACTTATATATAGCGCCTTTCTTCATTATTTTTGCCATTATAGGGTTATACCCAGCTTTATTCAGTATCTTTCTAGGGTTCCAAAAATGGAATGGATTGGGTCCAATGACATTTGTTGGTTTTGATAACTTTAAAGTTGTCCTAACTGATCCTCTATTTTGGAAGTCTGTCTACAATACAATTGTCATGGGTATTATGGGAACTGCACCACAGTTGGTTTTTGGAATTCTTTTTGCATATTTATTAAATTTAGCGTTTCTTAAATTTAAAAATGTCTTCCGAGTAACCATTTTTATGCCATACATTACTTCCATGGTTGCAGTAGCTCTAATCTTTAGTGTCCTTTTCAGTGACCATGAATCTTCCCTTGCGAACTATGTGTTAACTCTAGCAGGTCTTGATCCTGTCCATTGGGGAACTTCCGAGTGGGGGACTAAGATTGCTATTTCTATAATGGTGTTTTGGAGATGGGTAGGATATAACACTATTATTTATCTTGCTGGAATTCAAAGTATTCCAAACGATTTATATGAAGCAGCTACAATTGATGGGGCAAATAAGTTCCAACAGCTCTTCTATATCACAATGCCAATGTTGAAGCCATTTATTATTTTAACTGTATTCACATCAACCGTTGGAGCCTTGCAATTGTTCTCTGAACCAACCGTTTTCCTAGGGACAAGTGCCTTTACAAGAGATGAAGCAATGACGATTGTTATGTACTTGTATCGCGATGCATTTAAATTACAATCCTTTGGGACAGCTTCTGCTACGGCCATCATTTTATTAGTTCTAATCACGGTCTTTGTTGCAATTAACACGCTAATAGCATCAGGTTATGGTAGAAAAAAAAGGGGTGAAAGTGAATGAGTAAACCAAATGGAAAAAAGGTATCAATGAGTAAAATATTGATTTACTTATTTCTATCCCTTGCATCCTTACTTTCATTGTTCCCGTTTTATTGGATGTTTGTTATGGCTACAAGCCCTAGCTCGGCTTATAACACGATTCCCCCGACATTAAAACCGGGGAACTTACTTGTAGAAAACTTTCAGAAGGTATTAGGCCAAGTCGATTTCTTCCAAGCTATGTGGAACTCGTTTGTCATCTGTACAATCGTAACACTTGTGGTTCTGTTTATTAGTTCCTTAGCAGGATTTGCTTTTGCAAAATTTAAGTTCCCTGGAAAAAACGTCCTTTTTATGCTAGTTTTAACAACTATGATTATTCCACCCCAATTAGGATTAATTCCACAATTTTTCCTAGTTTCTAAAGCAGGGCTTTTAGATACATTACCCGGTGTAATGGTTGTGTTCTTTTTAAATCCATTGGGTATTTTCCTTATGAGACAATACGTCAGTGAAGCTGTACCGGATGAGTTAATTGAAGCTGCAAAATTAGATGGGTGCTCAAACTTTAAAATATACCGTAGCATCGTGCTACCAATTATTTTACCGGCCTTTGCTACATTAGGGATTATCGTCTTTACGGCTGTTTGGGGAGAATTCCTATGGCAGTTTACAGTACTAAGAGATCCGGAAAACTACACAATTCAGGTTGCCTTAGCACAATTAAGCAATACACGTAATATTGATTTTGGTATGATTATGTCAGGTGTATTCTGGGCAACTGTGCCATTACTAGTTATCTTCTTAGCGTTTAACCGTTTATTTATTTCTAGTATTACTGAGGGATCTGTTAAGTAAAGCAACGCGTTAGTCCCCCTGCTTAATCTTGTTGTATTAGTTAACTCCAGTAATCTGTTTATAAAAATATAATTTTGAAAGAATTGAAGGGATAAAAAATGAGTCTAACTATAAAAGATATTGCAAAGATGGCAGGGGTTTCCCCATCCACGGTATCAAAGGTATTAAATAATTACGGTGGCATTAACCCGGAAACGAAGCGAAAAGTAACGGAGGTCATTCAAAAGGTGGATTACCAACCTAACTTTTCTGCTAGGTCTCTTGCGACTAAAAAGTCCAACCTGATTGGATTAATTTATGCAGGTAAGATAAACGTAGACATGACTCACCCTTTTTTTAATGAAGTTATATCCACGTTTAAAAAGGCAATTGGGCAATTAGGTTATGATATTATCATGTTCTCCAATGAGCAATTTCGTCAAGATAATGGCAGTTATATCGCACGTTGCAGGCACTTCCATGTGGATGGATGTCTAGTAATTGCAGGTGAAGAGGTAGAAGAATTGATCTATGAACTAGCGAGGGGAGGCTTCCCATGCATGGGTATTGACATTGAGTTGACCGGCCCAAGGTCGAGTTATTTAATGACTGATAACGTGAATTTGTCTAGAAAAGTAGTGGAGTATTTTTATTTGAACTCTATTAGGGAAATTGGCTTTATCGGTGGAAGACGTGATTCTCAGATTTCCAATCTCAGAAAACAAGGGTTTATAGAAGCTATGAATCAATTTGGACTAATCGTCAAGGATGAATGGATTCGATATGGAGACTTCCATGAGGATAGTGGATATAGAGCAATGAAAGAGGTTTTAAAATCAAAGTCGTATCCTGAAGCAATTTTCTGCGCCTCCGATTTGATGGCGCTGGGGGCTATTACAGCCATTAAGGAAGAGGGTTTAAAGGTCCCAGATGATATTCGGATTGTTGGTTGTGATGACATTGCGGCTTGTCGATACAGTGACCCCAAACTGACTACAGTCAAGCAGGATAAAGAAAAGTTTGGAAAATTAGCTGCTTATATGTTGAATGATCTCATTAATGGTACATCCCAATTAAAGCCCGTACTCATTGACTCTGAATTGATTGTTCGAGACTCATGTGGTGGCCGGGAATTATCAAGAGGTGAAGAAAGCGAAAGAATCCAATCTGCTATTACGTTAGGTTTGAAGTCATAAATTTAGATTGGAGGGTTATCCATGAATTATTATGCGGTTCTTGATGTGGGCGGTTCTTCTATTAAGTTTGCCTTGATGAGTGAAGCTGGCGAGTTTATAGAAAGGTCCATGGTTCCCACTCCGAGAGAGGGAATTCAAGTCTTTATTGATACGATCGAAACGATCGTTAAAAATTTTCAAAACATGCACCCTCTAAAGGGGATTGCCCTAAGTATGCCCGGAGCAGTGGATGTTGAGTCAGGTGTGATTTATGGAGCAAGTGCGATTCCATATATCCATGGACCGAATATCAAACAGCTTCTACAGGAACGTACAGGTTTACCTGTTGAACTTGAAAATGATGCGAACTGTGCCGGACTAGCAGAAGGTTGGATTGGTGCAGCAAAGCATGTCCAAGACTACATATGTATCGTCATTGGTACTGGAGTTGGTGGCGCCCTCGTATTAGACAAAAAGGTTCGCCATGGAAAAAACCTCCATGGTGGAGAGTTTGGCTTCATGATAATGGAAGATTATCTTGAGCAGCCATTTGGTGTAAGTTTAAGTTCCTTAGGTGCTACAGGTGGATTAGTAAAACTTGTAGCAAAGCGAAAGGGAATGGATCCGAGTTTGCTTAATGGGAAGATTATTTTTGAAATGGCTGATTCTGGTGATGAGGACGTACAGGATGAGATTCGCAAGTTCATTAAGCGGCTAGCTGTTGGTATCTTAAACTTGCAGTATTCCATCGACCCTGAGAAAATCTTAATCGGTGGTGCAATTAGCCAACGTCAAGACCTAATTGACGGAATAAATGAAGCGTTAGCACAGATGAAAAATAACGTATATAATTTAACCATTAAAGTGGAAAGATGCCAATTTGGGAATGATTCCAATTTAATAGGAGCCCTCTATCATTTCCTTCAAAGAAAAACAAAACTGAATTAACAACTATGTCTAGTCTCTCTTTTATTTATTCTAAAATAGAAAAAGGGTAGACTTTTTCTATTTTAAATGTCATTACAAATAAATGAAGAATTAGTGCCAGAAAAGGCCCTTAAAGAGGCCATTATGCAATTATTAAGTGGCTGTATGAATACGGGGTTGAACCGGACTCACGCGCGCCAATTTTTGCTTTATTATATTAATTCTCCACTTAACTCTTCAATCGTGCACTTTGCCTCTCCATAGTACCTCTCTTGTTTTAGAAGGCCAAAAAAGTTCTCCATCCGGGAGTTATCCAAACAGTATCCTTTTCAGGACATGCTTTGAAAAATTTTATTTCTCTTGAGTGTTGTAACCAACTTTTTATGTTTTGGTATTGCAAGCCTTGATCCGAATGAATCGTTGTCCTAACCCTCGAGTCTTTTACAAATTCAGACTTTGAAAAATAAAGTTCAGCGCAGGAATGCCGACTTCATGAAATGCTTCATGGTCGGATGCGCTTCGCTGATACAGAATTAACTCTGAAGGAGTCCCGATTCGTTCAGCTGTAGCTAATGACGAATCCGTAGCAATGTTTGCCTTTCCATCAAGTGTATTCATATAAATAGCCGTGGCGTTTTCCCAAGCAGTCCCAACCATAACCATTTTGAAGTTTACAAGGCTTCGCTTTTGTTCATTCTCACTTATTTGATTCGCACTAAACCCGTTTTCTTGGTGGGACTGAAGTATTGGCGAGTTTAGTGGACTTGGTTCAAGATGAATTTGCCCATCATTATGCTCGTTGGTACGCCCGATTGATTTTTTATAGGGCAGGAAAGACGAATCACTCTATAGTTTTATCCTGAATCACTGTAGGACGAATGTTTGGTATCATACCGAACAATTACTAGATGCTCGTTCAGCGGAACAAAGGAATCTTCTAAAGGAGAGAATTGAACAAAATGCGTGCGATTGGGCTGCAGGTGGTAAATGTACGCCCATTTAGGGTGTTGAGGAAACTGGCACCCATGGCGAGGAAAACGGATTAGTCTGTTGTAATAAAAGCGCTGAAATCTCTCCAATTGTCGATGTTGCGGTCGAAATTGAGACAGGAACTGAAGTAATTGCAGGGTCTACTAGATTGAAAGCAGGCACTGCCCAAAAAATGGCCCTTAATATTTTCTCTACTGCAACGATGATTAAAGTAGGAAAGGTATATAAGAATTTAATGGTTGATCTCGTTGTGAGTAACAGTAAATTGCATGATCGGGCTATCAGAATCATTGAGGAAGCAACAGGAGCTACATATGAGAAGGCAGCTGAGGCCTTTAAGTCCTCAGATAACGAGGTAAAAACAGCTATTGTCTTAATCTTAACTGGTAAGACAGTGGAAGAAATTAATGAAAAGCTCGTTAAACATCACGGTAAGGTTCGAGATGTTTTGTTAGAATTTGGAAAAGGTGACAAGCAGTGAGCTTACTCACTAAAGTTAGAGTTTATATTGTGTATTAGTAGGCAGGCATGATTCTGGTATTAAACCGGACTCATGCCTGAATTGCTTGTTAGGACCTGACGGTATCCCTATTTACCATTATTTGCACATTACTAGATGGTGGTATGTTATTAAAAACCACGGATAGTTATTATAGTAATATCAGTTATGAGCTTGAGACCTTTGAAGAACCTATTCTTTTCATACCTCATACCCATACTTCATCAACTCAGATAGTTCCTGACAAGCTGTTTTAAGAAGATCAATAAAGACCTCAAGTTCCTGGTCACTCACTCTTGAAATTAATGTCGAAATACTAATGGCAGCGAGTACTTGACCTTTTCCGTTGAAGATAGGCACAGCTGCGCAGCGAACTCCTTGTTCATTTTCCTGGTCATCGATGGCGTAGCCTTGTTGCTGGATATTCTCTATTTCTCTTCGAAACAACGCTTCATTGGTAATGGTACTCGTTGTTTGGTGCTGGTAAGGATACTCTTTTAATAGTCGTTGAATCTCAGCTGGTGTTTGATAAGCTAACAGGGCTTTTCCGATTGCTGTAGAGTGAAGGGGAAGCCTTCTGCCAATTCGAGAGTATCGAATGATTGATTGCTTTCCTTCTACTTTATCAATATACACCCCTTCATTTCCGTCTAAAATCCCCAAGTGTACCGTTTGTCCTGTTTTTTCAGAAAGTGCAAGAAGGTAGTTCCGCGCCACTTTACTAATGTCCATATTGCTGATGACAAGATTTCCCCGTTCCGCTAACTTCAACCCTAAACGATATTTTCCATTTTCCGGATTTTGATTGATATAGGAATATTCTTGGAGTGTTTTTAGCAGGGAATGAACCGTACTTTTATGAAGGTCCATTTTCTCACTAATTTCTGTTATTTTTAGTTCCGTTGTATGCTCATCAAATAAATCCATGATTTTCAGAGCCCGTTCAACCGATTGAATGATAGGCATAGTAAAACCTCACTTGTTCTATATTATAAAACTATGTCTTATTATACCAAAATAAAGATAGATGTGAAGGATGAAAAACTAAAGAATAACGTTCAACTTAAATAAATAGGCTTGTAACGGAATCGACACAATGTTAGCGTTTGCCCAAAATATCGTGTGCTATAATGAAATTGTTAAAAGCGAAATAGTAAAACGGTGTTTTATAATATAAAACAAAGCGCGTTCCATCCAACATTGATAGTGAATACATAATGGAGTACATGCGTTTAATCAAGCGGGAATTTACAAAAAGTATGTGGATAGAAAACCATGCGTAGATTTCCTTCGTTTGGTTCCTAGTACACTATTTTGTGAAAAGAATCACATAATAAAATATAACCCATAAGGAGAGATCGTTTATGTTAACACCAAGAAAAATTTATTGGCCAGCAATCAATCTTGTAGGACCTGGAAGTGTAAAGTTTGTCGGAGAAGAAGTAAAGAAATTGGCTTTGACAAAAGCATTGCTTGTCTCTGATAAGGTCTTAGTTGAAAACGGTGTTGTTAAGCAAATCACAGACGCCTTGGATCAAGATGGCATCGTTTATACCATTTTTGACGATGTGAAACCGAATCCAACTACAACCAATGTCCATGAAGGCTTAGCTCTTTTTCAAAAGGAACAATGTGATTTTATCATTACGGTTGGGGGTGGTTCACCTCAAGATACCGGTTCAGCCATTGGGATTCTAGCAACAAACGGTGGAAACATTGCCGATTATGAAGGAGTAAACAAGTCTAAAAATAAATCGGTTCCGATTGTGGCGATTAGTACAACAGCCGGGACTGCCGCTGAGGTAACCATCAATTACGTGATCACTGATGAAACACGCAAATTGAAAATGATTATGGTCGACCCAAACGCGCTGCCAAGCATTGCCGTTAACGACCCTGAATTAATGATGAAAAAGCCTAAAGGATTAACAGCAGCGACAGGATTAGATGCTCTTACTCATGCGATTGAAGGATATACAGCAAATGGGGCATTCGAGCTATCTGATGCGATCGCCTATAAATCAATTGAACTCATTGGAAGGTATGTTGAGAAAGCGGTTGAAGATGGTTCTGATTTGGAAGCACGTTCTGGAATGGGCTGGGGTTCTTATATTGCCGGTCTTTGTTATTCAAATGCTGGACTAGGAATTGTCCATAGTATGGCCCACCAGTTAGGCGGCGAGTATGACCTTCCACACGGTGTTGCCAATGCAATGTTGTTGCCATATGTAATGGAGTTCAATATGGATGCATGTCCACAAAAATTTGCCGATATCGCCCGTGCTTTAGGAGTTGATACATCCGCTGCGGCTACCGTAGAAGAAGCAGCGAACATGGCGATTGATGAAGTTCGACGTATATCCAAATCAGTTGGAATTCCACCACTACGTGAATCAGCTTTCCGCGTTGAAGACGTTGAAAAATTAGCAGAACAAGCTCTGAACGATGCTTGTACAGGAGCAAATCCAAAACCAGTTACAAAAGAAGACATAATCGAAATTTATATGAAGGCATATGAAAATGCACCAGTTGCAGTAGCAGCCCAATAAGGGACGGGGGCGCGGGACAGAGGGACAGGCACCTTGTCCCAGGGGCTGCCACTAATCGGTTACCGCTAGAGTCTGGGATCTCTGGGACAGTGAACCTGTCCCCTTGTCCCACACTCTGAACAGTGGACCTGTACCTAAAAACAAGAATCTAGGAGGGTTATTATGTCAATCGATTCCATTTATGGTGAAGATCACGATAATTTATATGAAATCAATACTCATGCTGAAGGACCGAAGGGAAAGCTTCCGGTTACTCCTGAGATTTTAAAGGAGCGTCCAAGTGGCGATATCTTTGGGATGACGCTGAATGCGGGAATGGGCTGGGACCCAGCTAAGCTATTAGGAAAACAGGTGTTGATGTTAAGTACATTAGGTGGAATCCGAAATGATGACGGAACTCCTGTGGCAATGGGCTTACATACTGGTCACTATGAAATCGGCGTCCAGATGAATAAGGCAGCGGCTGTCATTAAAGAGGCTGGCGGTGTTCCTTATGCAGGCCATGTTTCCGACCCATGTGACGGGCGGACACAAGGAACAACAGGGATGTTTGACTCCCTGCCATACCGCAATGATGCTGCGATTGTCTTCCGTCGCTTGTATCGTTCACTTCCTACTGCAGAAGCAGTAATTGGCTTAGCCGCTTGTGACAAAGGACTACCGGCAATGATGATGGCGCTTGCCTCGATGCATGATGTTCCAACGATTTTAATTCCTGGCGGCTCTACGCTTCAAGCAAAAGAAGGGGAAGACAATGGAACCGTCCAAACCATCGGAGCGCGCTTCTCAAGAGGAGAACTCTCTTTGGAACAAGCGGCAATTGAGGGATGCCGTGCTTGTGCAAGTGCTGGAGGTGGTTGCCAATTCTTAGGTACAGCAGGTACTTCACAGGTTATTTCCGAGGGTTTAGGTCTCGCGCTTCCACATACAGCTTTAGCTCCATCTAGTACATCAATTTGGGCAGAAATCGGAACACAAGCGGCAAAAGCCGTTCTTGAGTTAGAAGCACAAGGCATCACGACAAAAGATATTCTGACAGACAAAGCGATTGAAAATGCAATGGTAATCCATGCGGCATTTGGCGGTTCAACGAATTTGCTTCTTCATATGCCAGCGATCGCTCATGCCGCAGGACTGCCTATTCCTACTGTTGAGGATTGGGCACGAATCAATTCGAAAGTTCCAAGACTCGTAAGCGTTCTTCCGATGGGACCGGTGAACCATCCAACTTCTCGTGTGTTCTTGGCTGGTGGGGTTCCAGAAGTAATGCTACATTTACGAAAACTGGGCTTGCTGCATGAAGATGTTCTAACGGCAACAGGTAAAACGCTTAAAGAGAATTTAGATTGGTGGGAAACTTCCGAGCGTCGTAGAAAGTGCAGAGAGCGTTTAGTGGAAATCGATGGTGTACAACCAGATGATGTCATTATGAGCCCTGAACAGGCAAAAGAACGTGGCATGACTTCGACGGTAACATTCCCAATTGGAAATATTGCCCCTGAAGGTTCTGTTGTAAAATCAACCGCGATTGATCCTTCCGTCATTGGGGAAGATGGCGTGTTCAGACATACTGGTCAAGCGAAAGTCTTCACTTCAGAAAAAGCTGCGATCAAAGCAATTAAGGTTGGTGACATCGAAGCAGGTGACATCATGGTCGTCCTTGGTGCAGGTCCAATGGGAACTGGGATGGAGGAAACCTACCAGTTAACTTCTGCTCTGAAGCACTTGCCATTCGGGAAGCGTGTTTCCTTGATTACCGATGCTCGTTTCTCTGGCGTTTCTACTGGGGCTTGTTTCGGCCATGTTGGCCCTGAAGCTTTAGCTGGGGGACCACTTGGGAAGGTGCGCGATGGAGATGTGATTGAAATTATCGTCGACTGCCTCAACCTAGAAGGATCGATTAACTTCATCGGAACCAAAGACACGCCATTAACATGGGATGAAGGAGCAAAAGTCCTAGAAGCACGTGATCCAAATCCAGGCATGCAGCCGGATGAGGACCTTCCAGATGACACCCGTTTATGGGCCGGCCTTCAATCTGTAAGTGGGGGAACGTGGAAAGGATGTATCTATGATGTCGACGCGATCCTAGAAGTCCTTGAAGCTGGTAAAAAAGCATTAGCAAAAGAAAAAGAAAAAGATTTGGTCACGAATTGAGGATTGTTTTTTATAGATTGGGAGATTCCTAGTGCTGGTTGACCACCTGCAAAGGGTGGTCATGTACTAAGGTGCAAGGAAATGACCATTTTAGTGTGGATGATTCAAGAGAAATACGGTGCCAACAAAAACAATTGTTTGAGCTCTAATTCTTTATGAATCATCCCCAATTTTAAGATAGATGTAAACGATTCCTAATGATTTTTGTAAAATATTGCCCAAAATCTGAGCTATTTACATAGGAAAATGGAGGATCATCATCATGCCATTATTTATAGTTGCTATCGGGATTGTTGTCTTACTTATTTTAATTACAGGTTTTAAGTTAAACACGTTTGTTTCTTTAATTATTGTCTCCTTTGGGGTCGCGTTAGCTCTTGGGATGCCGCTTGATAGCATCGTCTCTTCGATTGAAGGAGGATTAGGCGGAACCCTCGGTCATATTGCGTTAATCTTTGGACTTGGTGCGATGCTTGGAAAATTAATTGCCGATGCTGGCGGTGCCCAGCGAATTGCGATGACCCTTATCGACAAGTTTGGTGAAAAGAACATCCAATGGGCCGTTGTGGTTGCGTCCTTTATTGTCGGGATTGCCTTATTCTTCGAAGTAGGATTAGTTCTCCTTATTCCAATTGTTTTTACCATTGCGAAACAGTTAAGAGTTTCGATTGTTTATTTAGGAATTCCAATGGCTGCTGCTTTACTGGCTACCCATGGATTTTTACCTCCTCATCCAGGACCAACGGCTATTGCTGGTGAATATGGCGCTGATATTGGGATGGTTCTACTTTACGGAATCATTGTGGCGATTCCAACGGTTATTTTAGCAGGTCCGGTCTATACAAAGTTAGCGAAAAAAATTATTCCGAGTGCTTTTAATAAAAGCGGAAACATTGATTCTTTAGGTGAGCAAAAAACCTTTAAACTTGAAGAAACACCTGGATTTGGCATTAGTGTGTTAACTTCGATGTTCCCGGTTATTTTAATGTCGATTGCAACGATTATTAATATGATTCAAACTTCTGGTGGAATCGAAGATAACGCATTTTTCACAGTGGTTCGTCTTTTAGGAAATGCCTCTACTTCCATGTTAATCTCGTTAATTCTCGCTTTTTATACGATGGGTATTGCTAGAAAGATTCCGGTTAAAACCGTTATGAATTCCTGCGCTGTTTCGATTAGTCATATCGGGATGATGCTGTTAATCATTGGCGGCGGTGGTGCTTTCAAACAAGTCTTAATTGACGGTGGGGTTGGTGACTATGTCGCTGAACTATTTACAGGTACCAACATCTCTCCGCTTTTACTCGCCTGGGTTGTGGCGGCCATCTTACGTATCTCACTAGGTTCCGCAACAGTTGCAGCCTTATCGACTGCAGGATTAGTCATACCGTTACTTGGTCAATACGATGTAAACCTAGCGCTTGTGGTCTTGGCAACTGGAGCAGGAAGTTCCATCTGTTCCCATGTTAATGACGCTGGTTTCTGGATGATCAAAGAATACTTTGGATTGAGTATGAAAGAAACGTTTGGTACATGGACAGTACTTTCAACGATTACCTCAGTAGCAGGATTAGGCTTTATTTTATTATTGAACTTATTTGTTTAGTTAACTTGAGTTTTAGTAAGGAGAGAGTAGGATGAAAAAGGCTGAATTTTTAACGCCTGTTGTCACTGCCTTTGACATTGACGGACAATTGGATCATCAGGCAAATAAAAACATTTATGATTTCTTGATTGATGGAGGCGTAGACGGGTTAGTCATCATGGGGAGTACGGGTGAGTTTTTCTCGATGGAGGCTGTTCAGAAGAAAGAATTGATTGACCTTGTGGTTGATCATGTGAATCATCGAACAAAGGTTTATATCGGGACGGCGTGTATGACAGTGGAGGAAACAGTAAATCTATCAAACTACGCGTTAAATGCCGGCGCAGATGGCGTCATGATTGTCAGTCCGTATTATTTTTCACTTTCTGATGAGAGCATTGAATTCTTTTATGATCAGGTTGCAGAAGCAGTGAACGGAGATATCTTTCTCTATAATTTCCCTGCAAGAACTGCCCACGACCTGTCTCCAGGAGTCACGCTAAATCTCTTACGAAAACATAGTAATATAAAAGGGTATAAAGATACTGTTACAGAAATGGGGCATACTAGGAAATTAATTCAAACTCTACAAAATGAATTCCCGGACTTTATCGTCTATTCCGGATTTGATGAGAACTTTGCTCATAATGTTTTGAGCGGAGGAAACGGCTGTATTGGCGGTCTCTCGAACCTATATCCAGAAGTATTTGCCGAATGGGTACAGGCCAATAACGCAAAAGATCTAAAAACAGTCGCAGAGGTTCAAAACATCGTTGATAAATTGAGTGAGTTATATGATATCGGTACCCCGTTTATCCCAATTTTGAAAAAGGCCATGATGCTTAGAGGAATTGACTTACAAGGCTATTGCACAAAGCCGTTCCTAGAGCCAAATGAGAAACAGGTTGAGGCAATCAGGAGAGTTTTGGAAGATGTCGATGCATTGATTGGTGAATTGGTGCGCTAGGGACAGGGGGACAGGCACCGTGTCCCAATCTCTTTTAGGGAAACGTTTCAGATGTGTCGCCACCGGAGTTTTGTAGATTGAGAGTTTGGCATTAGATAATCTTGATGGTCCTTTTGCTTTGTAGCAGAAGGGCTTTTTTCGGGTTTTTCCACCGAGCAGTGACTAGTTTTTTTGTCTGCACTGCTTTTAAGAACATAAAGGAGCAAGTACAGTGAGAACGCGACGCACCATCCCTTTTTCGTTGGAGACAATGAACCTGTCCCTTAATAATTGTGAAACGAACAGTGAATTCATGGCGCAATGGTAATTTTTCTATAGTTATTAAGAACCATTTACAGGAAATCTAATTGTTTATAAAGACAACCTTTCTTATACTACAAATGTTCTGAATATTATGAAAAACAAAGGAGTTGGGATGTTATGTTAAAAAGAAGGCTATCTGTTTTGCTCATCTTGGTGTTGTTCATGATGATTTGTTCTGTTGTTGCTGCTGAAGAACCTACATACGAAATTAAGAGTGGAACAATGATGTACCAAGGGTACGAACGTACCTATAAATACTATGTTCCTTCCACTTACACAGGAAAGATGGCCCTTCCTTTGATGCTTTCATTCCACGGATCGGGAAGTAGCGCTGACGGACAAATCACTTTAACTGACTATCATAAGATTGCTGAAAAGGAAGGATTCATCGTTGTTTTTCCAGATAGCACAGTAATCAATGAGGACGATGAAGTTATCATCTCTGATGATAACTCGTTTGACCCTAATTCCCCCTTAATCAGAAGGTGGAATACTGGAACAGCGACAGGAACACTTGCAGGCATCGATGATGTAGGATTTACTTCAGCTTTAATTGACCGATTTAATGAATCATTCAATATTGATTTAAGCCGCGTGTACGCTTCTGGGATGTCCAATGGCTCAATGTTTTCCAATCGTTTAGCTGTAGAGCTTTCTGACCGAATTGCAGGAATCGGTGCGGTCACAGGACAATTAGGTTCTAATTTTATAAACCAGACCCCTAAAGCTCCAGTTACCGTTGTCCATGTCATGGGAGACACGGACCCAGTTGTTCCTTATGAAGGAAGACCAGGATCACTTCTATCGGTTGACGCCACTATCGATTATTGGAAACAAGCAAACGGTACTGTGAAAAAAGCAAGGGTTACTGAACTGCCACAGATCAGTGAGGGAGATCAAACGAAGGTTGTCCGCGAAGTGTATGGCGGTGGAAAATACGGAACGGAGGTCATTCTGTATAAGGTAGAAGGTGGCGGACATACTTGGCCTGGTGGACCACAGTACTTGTCTACGAATCTTATTGGCTTTACTAGTTATCACATAAATGCTAGCCAAACAATCTGGGATGAACTCAAAACTCATAAAATCGCTAAATTAAAGAAAGAGAATCATAAATAATCTTTGATGGTCCCTCTGTTGATGACAGGGGGATTTTTTTTGTGATGAGTGAGACATGGGGACAGGCCCCTTGTCTCAGAAGGAGAATAATCATTGCTCGGGGGAGGAAAAGGGATGTCTCCGTTTGTCCAAAATTCTTTGTTATTGGCAGCAGGACTTTTAATATTTTTGTTGAAATATAGCCATGTGTGTTCTTCACTTTTCGTTTCCCTCTTCTTTCCTTTAGAAAGTTTCTTTTAATGTTGTTATGCCCCCTGTTTTCTTCACTACTTTATGATCAAGTCATTTAAGTGTTTCTTCCATTTTTAATTCATTTTTCTGTCTTACTCTCCAAATAAGCGGGACAAAGGGACAGGCACTGTGTCTCACTAATCCATTCCATACTATTAAGCAAGGAACAACACATTCGGGACAGCGGACCTGTCCCCTTGTCCCAAATGAGGTGATTGTAGATGCCAAGATTAGCGAGGGAGAAAAGTAGAACTGGTGTTTATCACGTTATGTTGAGAGGAATTAATCGACAAATCATCTTTGAAGAAGATGAGGATAGGAGGAAGTTTTTAGAGACGCTAAAGAGGTTTAAAGAGAGTAGCCTATTTGATTTATATGCGTATTGTTTGATGGACAACCACGTCCATTTATTAATCAAGGAGAATGATGAAAGCATTTCGGTTTCTATTAAAAGGATTAGTTGTAGTTATGTTCATTGGTACAATACCAAATATGAAAGGTGTGGACATTTGTTTCAGGACCGCTTCAAGAGTGAAAAGATAGAAACGAGCTTGTCTTTTTTAAGGGTACTTCGGTACATTCACCAAAACCCATTAAAGGCAGGTTTAGCTAGAACGGTGTTCGATTCTAGCTGGACTAGTATCCATGAATATAGAGATAAAGCCGATTTAATTACAATTGATAAAGGGTTAAGCCTCTTCCACGCTGATAGGAATTTAGCACTCGATCATTTTAATGCATGCATGACGGAAGAAAGCGAAGAGCAATGCATGAGCAATGAACCAAGAATCAAGGTCTCCGATAGTCAGTTGTTAGACTATCTGCGTTCAAAAGGAGTTATAGAAAAAAATAAGCTTCAGCAAATGAAAAAAGAAGACCGGGATGCTATCCTGACTAATCTTAAAGAAATAAAAGGTGTGTCAATCAGGCAGATTTCTAGAGTAACAGGAATATCAAAAAGCGTCATTGAACGAGTCGGACGGGGGGACAGGCACTGTCCCCATGTCCGACCGGCCCCCATATATGACTCGGGGAACCCCGTTGTCCCGAACCGGGAGAATCTCATGTTCTAATAGGTCAGTTCCTGCAAGATGTCTTTATCGGCTCGCAACTTATTCAGAGCTCCGGTGCGCCAGGCTTTGACCGCAGATACACTGACGTTTTCAATCGCCGCGATTTGGCCAATTTTGAGTGCCTTATAGCAGTGGTAAATGACCCACTTAGTCTGATTTTCTGTTAGTTGATGTTGTTGGCATACCGCAAGAATCCTGTCCTCTTCATCTGAAAAAGTTCCGTTTGTATCCTCCAGTAATTCAAAGAATGGCTCTGTAGCAATGAAAGAATGGTCTTCCTCATTTTTCGCTCGCTTTAGTTCAGTTAACATTTTTCCTTTTATATAGACGTAGGCATAGCTTGTAAACGATCCTTTCTGAGGGTTGAAGCGTTCAAATGCCTCCCAAAGACCGATAAGTCCAATCTGAAAGAACTCCTCTTTGTTTTTATAGATTTGTAAGGTCCGTAGGATACTGTGAATCATTGGGGTGTATTGCGTTTTCACTTCTTCAAAGCTTTCCATTGGTGTTCCCTTCACAAAGCGCGCTTTGCTTTTGTATTCCCGGGTATCTTTAAGATAAAGGGATTAACATTTTTCATCGAATCTGCCTAGTTCACTTTTGTAGCCCCAATACCCCTTTAACAGTCAAAAACGGAGGCAAATTTGATTTTTGATGAGGAAAATCACTATTTAAGGCAGACTTAGTATGAATTTGCGGGAAAAATTGACAGGTTCCTGTCCAGGTTAAGGATTCTTTTTAGGGGGGGACGGCTACTTAACCTGTGACAAGAACAGTGGGAATCGTCATTGCAGGTGGTCAGAGTAGACTCAAGTACACCGTTTGTTTAATTCCTTCCTCTAAGGGTATCTAGTTATAAATGACTTCTTAGAGGAGGAGTAGCATGACAAACGAAAAGATTATTAAAATTGTAGGGATATATGATCGAGAAGAACAGGCTGTTGGGGCAGTGGAGGAATTAAAAAGCCAAGGATATCATCAGGAAGAGATATCAATGATTACAAATAACAGGGAAATGCTTGAAAAACTCGGAATCGACAAACCGACTCGTTCAAAGATGAATGAAGGTGCAAAGACAGGGGCAGCAACTGGTAGTTTAATAGGAGGCTTGGCAGGACTATTGGCTGGGTTTGGGGCGTTTACCATACCTGGAATTGGACCCATTCTTGCTGCAGGACCGATTGCCGCGGCGTTCGTCGGAGGATCTGCTGGAATTGGTGTTGGTGGTATTACCGGAGCCCTAATTGGGTTAGGGATTCCCGAAGAAGAAGCCAACCGGTATGAAAAGGAAATGCAACAAGAGAAAATCCTTGTTATCGTTGAAAAACAGATTACCAAGCCATTAATAAAGCCAATGGATCATACCGCATCAGAACGAGAGTTAACTGAAGTTGACCCCTCTAAAGAAATACCGAAACGTTCAGCAATGGATCAGGTTGATCCTAGTCGTTATTTTTAATCGGGAAAAAGAGCGCATATCCTAGAGTGCTAGAACAGTAAATATTTTAGGGACAGTATAAAGATACTGTCCCTATTTCTATCTTAAATTGTTACTAAATCCCGCAGCACAAATTCCTCAACAACCTTGGCCACTCCGTCATTCATGTTTGTATCCGTTACATAGTTTGCTACACTTTTAATATCGTCAGGGGCATTTCCCATTGCAACGCCAAGACCAGCGAATTCAATCATTTCTTGGTCGTTGTAGCTGTCCCCGATAGCGATCACCTCTTCACGTGTAATCCCAAGTTCCTTGATAAGGTGGTTTAAGCTAGTTCCTTTGGTAACTCCTTTTTCAGTAAACTCTAGGAAGAAAGGCTTGGAACGCATGACACTAAAGTCTTCAGCTAATTCCGCTTGGAGCTTTGCCTCGACGACTTTCAGTTTGTCAGGTTCGCCGATCATTAACGCTTTCACGACTTCCTCTTTGACACCCTCAACAAAATCTTCTACTAGTTTAATTGGCAAATTTGTTAATTGCGATTCTATCGTTGTATAAGGGTTGTCCACAGCTGTAATAATTTCATTCCCCACATACGTATGGATCATGACACCTTCACGCTGGCTTAATTCATACAGCCTTTTCACGTCACTTAAAGACAAGGTACTACTAAACAATTCTTCTTTCGTTCTGTAATTGATGATTTTTCCTCCGTTAAAAGAGAGGATGAAGCTTCCGTATTGTGCTAAGGCAAGCTCATCTGCAATGGGTAGCATTCCAAAGGTTGGACGACCAGAGGCAAGTACCACTTTAACGCCGTTTTCCTGTGCCTTCATCAAGGCTTCTTTCGTACGATTTGAGATTGTGTGATCATCTCGGAGCAACGTATCATCTAAATCTAGAACAATCATTTTATAGGACATATAGATTCTCCTTTAAATTTTTTTCAGGGACAGGGGGATACCTTTTCCTTGGTGAAAAGGGGAGACTACTTGAGCTTTTCCTGGACAATTGGTCAGACCCTTTGTCCTGGTTTAAATAAATATCTCTGGTTATACTATATATTAACTAGCTCTTCTTGTATTATAGCTCTGATTTGGTTTGTGTTTTTCAGTAAACATTTCCCAAGTTAATCTACGTGTTACGAGTAAGGAGCTAGTTTTTATATTTTGGACAGATAGTCTAATTTGCGTAAAAAATGGTTTTTAAAGGGAATTTCTCTTATATTTTGAAATCATTAGGGGTAAACTATTAAAATAAAACTATATCCTTTTTATTATGAGGTATCAAATGGAAACCAATCAATATATCCAAAATCTTCTTCAGGAATGTGAGCAATTAAAGAAGGAAAATCGTTATCTTAAAGAACAAGTTAGTTTGCTAATGCAGCACCAATCTTCAATTCAAAATTCTTCCCAAGAATCCTCCCTCGTTTCGAAACAATCATCTCTTGAGTCTAAAATCAAATTATATAACAGCTTGTTCAAAGGAAGAAAGGATGTATATGCACTTCGTTGGGAGTCTAAAACGGGTAGAAGTGGATATACCCCAGCATGTGCACTTGAATGGAGGCAGCCTATTTGTCTGAAACCTGCAATTAAATGTACAGACTGTCAACACAGAACACTCCTTCCAATCACGAACCAGGTGATCATTGACCATTTAAGTGGCAAGCATGTGGTTGGTGTGTATCCAATGAGTAAGGATGAAACTTGTTCCTTTTTAGTTGTTGATTTTGATAAGCACAATTGGAAACAAGATGTTACTGCTTTTACACAGGTGTGTAGGGGTTTGGATGTTCCATATAGCATTGAACGCTCTCGTTCTGGGGATGGTGCACATGTTTGGTTCTTTTTTAATACGGATATCAAGGCATCTGTTGCAAGGAAGCTTGGCCTAGGTTTGCTTTCGAGGACACTAGAAAAGCGGCATGAACTGGGAATTGATTCTTATGATCGCATGTTCCCAAATCAAGATACGTTACCAAAAGGCGGTTTTGGGAATTTAGTGGCGTTACCTTTACAGAAACATGCTGCTAAAAACGGGAATAGCCTGTTTGTTGATGATGCTTTCAATCCCTATCCAGACCAGTGGATATATTTATCTCACGTAAAAAGGCTAACCCAAGAAGATTTGTCTATTTTTATGAAAAAGTTACATGGGGATACGATTAGGGAAAATGCTATTGATTACCCTCTCCCTAAGAAACTGACAGTCCAATTAAAAAGTGGTCTTAACATAAAAAAGGACCAGCTTCCTTCAGCGTTAATAGCTCGGCTCGTTCAGCTAGCATGTATAAAAAATCCTGAATACTACAAAGCTCAGAAAAAAAGAAAGTCTACGAATGGAATTCCTCGAATAATAAACTGTAGCGAGGAAGATTTAGAGCATCTAATACTGCCACGTGGGTGTCAGGGGGATCTTGAGGACCTTTTAAAGGAATTAGGAGTAGAAGTGAAATATATAGATTCTCGCTATAGTGGAGATGAGATTAACGTGATCTTTAATGGTCAACTAACTTCCCTTCAATTAGAGGCCGTTTCACAGTTGTCAGGGAGTACAAACGGTGTATTATCGGCAACAACAGGATTTGGAAAGACCGTCGCAGCAGCGGCTTTAATTGCAGAGAGAGGGGTTAACACGTTAATTATTGTTGACCGTACTCAACTACAGCTCCAATGGGTTGAGAAGCTTGCTTCTTTTTTAAATGTACCTTTAAAAGAAATCGGTCAGTATGGAGGAGGTAAAAAGAAGCTGACCGGTAAAATAGATGTGGTTACGATACAGAGTTTGACATCAAAACAGGAGTTGAAGTCTTTTATAACCCAATACGGCCAAATCATTGTAGATGAATGCCATCATATTTCTGCGTTTACTTTCGAACGTGTTCTTAAAAAAGTTCGAGCAAAATATATCTATGGTCTTACAGCCACTCCCATCCGCAAAGATGGACTACACCCGATTATTTTTATGCAGTGTGGTCCCATTCGTTACAAGGTAGATAGCAAAACGCAGGCAAAAGTACGACCTTTTGTTCATCGGCTAATGGTAAGGAAAACAAGCTTCACCACTTCATCAGACGACATTCAGAGTATTTATCAGATGTTAGCTGTTGATGATAAAAGGAACCAACAGCTATTTAATGATGTTTTACATACGCTTGAAGAAGGCAGGTCACCGATAGTTCTAACAGAACGAATTGAACATCTTGAATCGTTAAAAAAACAATTCAATGGGTTTGCAAAGAATATCATTGTCTTGACTGGCAATCTTTCAAAAAAGCAGCAAAAGGCCGAACTAGACCGGCTCGCACAAATACCTGATTATGAGGAGCGACTGGTCCTTGCAATAGGAAAGTATATCGGCGAAGGATTTGATGATGCAAGGCTCGATACGTTATTTCTTTCGATGCCTATTTCATGGAAAGGTACACTTCAGCAATATGTAGGACGACTCCATAGATTACATGACAGAAAACGAGAGGTTCGGGTCTATGATTATGTGGACACCAACGTGCCAATCCTAGAAAAGATGTTCTTAAAGCGAAAAGCCGGTTATAAGAATATGGGGTATGTTACAGAGGCAGAAGGCGCCATTACAGGTGAACAGATGAGGTTATTTTGAGTGGGACAAGGGGACAGACACCTTGTCCCGGCAGTGTAGTAGCTTTGGGTGAAAAGGAGTCTATCTAGGACAGTGGACCTGTCCATCGCCTTGTCCGCTCGTCTAACTTACCTTTTGTTTCAATTCCGTCCCCAAAGGAACCACTTGTTTTTTAGAGTAATTCATAATAATAATACCAAAGGCTACAAATCCGATCGCAGCGAGGATCATGGGGTTTTGGCTTTCTCCGGGAACCAGCCATGCCGATAGGATGGTCCCAAATACAGGGGTGAGGAAATTATAGATGCTCACTTCGCCTGCTTTATTATATTTTAATACAGTTGTCCAGAGAGCGAATGCGACTGAAGAAAGAAATGCGGCATAAATCAATAAGCCCCAGCCATATCCTGTAAAGGTAATGGCGCTCTCACTTAGTTGCGGAACACCTATGAGAAGCAACACAATGGCGCCGATGGTTAATTGCCACCCAGTTAAGGTAACAGGTGGGATGTCTGTTGCTAATTCTTTCGTCATAATCGTCGCTACTGCACTGGTCAAACCAGCCAGAATCATGTATCCTTCTCCCATTAGTTGAAAATCAAACTGAAATTCTTTGCCCCAATTGGCAATAATAATCCCAACGAAGCCAGCCAAGACCCCAATTGATTTTTTCCAACTCATCTTATCATTTTTATAGAAAAAGTGCGCAATGATGACAGAAAGGAAGATTCCACTAGATGATAAAATCGCTCCTTGCATGCCAGAAACATTGGATAAGCCAATATAAAAGAAATAATATTGTACAGCTGTTTGGATGATGCCAAACAAAATTAAAATGAACAGTTGTGACCTTTTGATCAGTAATTGTTTGCGGTTTGTAATGAAGAGGAAGGCTAAGAGAAAAAGCCCAGCCAATAAAAATCGCATCCCAGCAAAGACAATTTGAGCAATTGGGTCATTAGCAGGGAGTTGCAATTCCACATTACTAATCTTTAAAACTGGGAAAGCACTCCCCCATAATAACGTACAAATAACCGCAATTCCCAAAACGCCCCATTTATCTTGAAATAAGGATTTTATTTTCAAATGAATACATCTCCTACTACTTAATCAATGAACAATGAATAATCTTATCACATGGTTTATAAGAAATAGTAGAGGAAAGTTTAGGGACAGAGGGATAGGGACAGAGGGACAGGCACCTTGTCCCAATTGTACAGTAGACTTTGATTGAAAAGGAGTTGGTCTTCCTTTTGCTGGGACAGAGTGCCTGTCCCCTTGTCTTGAAATCTGGTAATCTTATAAAAAGACAAGGAGGGTAATTATGGTAAATCCAGCATGGCTGTTTGTATTGGCTGCTATTATTGCTGCTTTAGGGATATTGGCTGCATTTAAAAACCTAATGCTACATGTACAAGAAAGAATTGAGCAGAACGAGGAACTCAGTATGCAATCGCTGCAAAAGAAGCAGGGGCAATTTTTCATTAGGGTTGCAATGAGTGAGTCCATCCCACTCTTATTAATTGTGTTTGGCTTTATATCAATGGATTCCTCCAAAGAGCAGAATCCCTTCATTCCGCTGCTCTTGATTTTGGCAGTCTTAATTTTTGTCCTGTTCCAAGTCATTAACATTCGTAGAAATGTTTTAGGGTTTGGCGAGACAACAACGGAACTAAAGAATATTGTCAATACCTTGTGTTTTCTCGGCGGAGCACTCATGTGTGCCATTCCGATTATTTCGATTGTTGCATTGGTGATCATGATGTAAGGGGTATCAAAGTGACTTTTCCCACACTTTGTCCGATGAAAGCGAAAATTTAGCGTGTGTACCATCCGCCCAATTAGCGAAAAGCTAGTTGGGCTTTGTTTTTGATTAGTTTCACCTCGAGGTCCAGATTGTATGTAATTGACCTGAGACGATAACCTTTCACCCTGTCCCACCAGAACTTATGAACTTGTACCTTGATGGAACTGGGACAATGAACCTGTCCCCCTGTCCCAGTGCATGAGATTGGGATATTGTGCAAATAATACTGGCAAAAAGTTCAGGGGGTTAAGAGTTGAAAAAGGTATTTTTGTGGTTTATCACATTGGCTTTATTGTTTGCATTAGGTGCTTGTTCGACGCGGGACAAGGATGAAGGGAAGGAGACTAAGAAAGAAGAGGAAAAGCCAAAGGAGACGACCTTGTATGACAGTATTAAGGAAAAGGGTATTCTCAATGTAGGAACAGAGGGAACGTATGCGCCGTATACTTTCCACAATGAGAAAGACGAACTAACAGGATATGATGTAGAAGTAATTAAAGAAGTGGCAAAAAGAATGGAGTTAAAAGTTGAGTTTATGGAAACTCAATGGGATTCGATGTTTGCTGGTCTGAATTCTGGTCGATTTCATTTGATTGCCAATCAGGTTGGAATCAATGAGGATCGAAAGAAAAACTACGATTTTTCTGAACCGTATACGTACTCAAGTGCCGTGCTGGTCGTACCAAAAGACAGCAAGGGAATTTCTTCTTTTGAAGATTTGTTAGGGAAAAAAGCGGCCCAATCATTAACAAGTAATTATGGGAAAATCGCCGAGGAAAATGGAGCTGAACTGGTTGGTGTTGAAGGGTTAGCGCAAGCCATCCAATTAATGAAACAAGGGCGTGCTGAAGCAACGGTCAATGATAAATTAGCGGTGTTGGATTATATCAAACAGCAGGGTGATGAGGAGATTACCATTATTGCTGAATCAGATGATGTATCGGAAATGGCTTTTACATTTAATAAAGACAACCAAGAGCTTGTTGACGAGGTCAGTAAACATCTAAAAGCGATGAAAGAAGACGGGACCTTAAAAGCAATTTCGGAAGAATGGTTTGGCGAAGATGTTTCTACAAAGTAATGTCCTTTATACCATCACAGCGGGAATGGAGGGATGGGAGTTATTTAGGAACTCCCTTCTTCCGATGCTATCTGGAGCCATTCAATATACGATTCCGCTGACGCTCATTTCGTTTGCTGGAGGGTTGCTGCTAGCGTTACTAACGGCGATGATGCGTCTTGCGAAGTCGCGATTTATCCAGCTTCCAGCGGTTGTCTATGTCTCGGCAATCCGCGGCACGCCTTTACTTGTACAATTGTTTATCATTTTCTATGGACTTCCAAACATCGGATTGAATATCGACCCATTTCCAAGTGCAGCGATTGCGTTTATTTTAAATGTCGGTGCTTATGCCTCTGAAATTATCCGTGCATCGGTTCTTTCGATTCCGAAAGGGCAGTGGGAGGCAGCATATACAATCGGGATGTCGCGGGGGACTGCACTACGAAGAATTATTTTGCCACAATCCGCACGCGTATCCGTTCCGCCATTATCCAATACTTTCATTAGTTTAGTAAAAGATACCTCACTTGCTTCCTTGGTACTTGTGACGGAGTTATTCCGTAAAGCCCAAGAAATTGCCGCAAGAACCTATGATTTTTTATTATTGTATGTTGAAGCGGCGCTTATCTATTGGGTGATATGTTTTCTCTTATCGTTGGTACAAACAGTAATTGAAAGGCGTTTGGACCGATATGTGGCGAAGTAAGGAGGGGAGAGTTCATGTTTTTGACGATCAGTGGGTTAGCAAAATCATTTGGGGACAATAAAGTGTTAAAGGATATCAATCTTGAACTCGATAAGGGTGAGGTATTATCGATTATTGGTCCTTCTGGCTCTGGAAAGACGACATTATTGCGTTGTTTTAATGGGCTAGAAACACCTGATAAAGGGAGGATGAGCTTTGAAAATGGGTTAACGATAGATTTTGGAGAGAAGGCTTCTAAACAGTCAATTGACACTATGCGTAAAAAGTCCGCAATGGTGTTTCAATCATATAATCTATTTCCCCATAAAACCGTACTAGAAAACGTGATTGAAGGTCCGGTAATCGTCCAAAAAGAAAAGCGGGCTAACGCTGTGGAGCGTGCTGAGGCATTACTTGAGAAAGTAGGATTAAAAGAGAAGAAGGATTTTTATCCTCATCAGTTGTCGGGCGGACAGCAACAACGGGTTGGAATCGCGCGTGCCTTAGCCTTGAAACCTGAGTTAATGCTGTTTGATGAACCAACGTCCGCACTTGATCCTGAGTTGATTGGCGAAGTGTTGACCGTGATGAAAGACTTGGCAAAAGAAAAATGGACCATGATCATGGTGACCCATGAAATTCAGTTCGCCGGGGAAATCTCTGATCAAATTGTGTTCATGGATGGAGGCTATATCGTTGAACATGGCCCTCCGCAGGAAGTGCTAAAGGCGCCAAAGCAAGAAAGAACCAAGCAGTTTTTACAAAGAATTTTAAACCCCGTGTAAGAGTTCAACAGGACGATTCTTCCGCTTTCATCCTAAAATGGGTGCGAGCGGAGGAATCGTCCTATTTTTATGTGTAGTCTCCAAAAAAGGAGAATTTGTGAAATATTGGAAAAATATCTAGTTCTCTAAAAAATAAGTACTATACTAAAAAAAAGGGGGAATTGAAAAATGGTACATATCGCTGAAAATCAAATGAAAGCAGCCGTTTGGCATGAAGCAAAAGATGTTCGAGTGGAGGCAGTTGAAATCCCAAAACCGAAATCGAATGAGGTAAAGGTTGAGGTCATGTGGGCTGGCATCTGTGGAAGCGACCTACACGAATATCTTCATGGTCCAATGACGATTCCAACGGAGA
Organism: Mesobacillus maritimus; assembly: GCF_019749255.1. GTDB lineage: Bacteria > Bacillota > Bacilli > Bacillales > Cytobacillaceae > Mesobacillus_B > Mesobacillus_B maritimus_A. The sequence goes on from NZ_JACWFH010000033.1 coordinate 44,925, forward strand.
CACATCCTGTCTCTGGAAAAAAAGCGCCGTTAACACTGGGGCATGAATTTTCTGGTCGGGTTACGGAAGTAGGAGAGAATGTTCAACATTATAAAATTGGGGATGCGGTCGTGATTAATCCGCTCGTTTCCTGCGGCAAATGCCATGCTTGTTTAAATGGTCATGAAAATATTTGTGATTCACTAGGATTTGTTGGTTTGGTCCAAGATGGAGGGTTTGCTGAATATGTCGTGGTCAACGAAAAGCATGTAAACCATATGCCAACAAGCCTTTCTTATGAAGAAGGGGCATTAGTCGAACCAACCGCTGTGGCGGTCTATGCGGTCAAACGGAGTCAAATGAAAATCGGCCATACTTGCGCTGTTTTTGGGGTTGGACCAATTGGTTTATTAACGATTCAAGCAGCGAAAGCAGCAGGTGCGACAAGAATTTTTGCCATCGACGTTTCTCAAGAACGTTTAGTGAAAGCAAAAGAAGTTGGTGCAACTGTTGTGATTAATCCGCTCAATGAGAATGTGGTTGATGCTATCTATTCTCATACAAATGGGATCGGTGTCGATGTTTGCTATGAAGTGGCCGGTGTTCAAGCAACCTTAACTAGTTCTTTAGAAGCTGTAAAAAAATTAGGGGAAGTCATGATTATTTCACTATTTGCTGAGCTTGGTAAAGTGGATCTGTTCCAAACCGTCCTAAAGCAATACCAGTTAACCGGAAGTGCCGCCTATGACCAAGAAACTTTTAAAGAAGCCATTCGATTAATTGATTCCGGCCAAATTGATGCTAAGAAAATTATCACGAAAAAAATTAAATTAGAGAATATTGTGCCTGAAGGCTTTGAAACACTGGTAAATGATAAAGCACAATCCAAGATTCTTGTCCAAATGAAATAGTATTGACGTTCATCTCTCAATAAAAAGATTGAGAGATGATTTTTTTGCGTCATGTGGAAAAGCATCAGCGAGTCGCGGTTTGGTTAAAATAGTTATCATGAACTACACGTTACATAATGGCCAGTGAAGGAGGGATAGGATGAAACTTTCAGGGAATACAGTACTGATCACCGGCGGGGCAGCAGGAATCGGGTTTGCTTTTGCACAGCGATTCTTAAAAGCAGGAAATAAGGTGATTGTTTGCGGCAGATGCGAAGAAAAACTCCAGGAAGCACAGGAGAAAAATCCAGAACTCATTACTCGTGTTTGTGATGTTACCAAAGAAACGGAGCGAATTGCTTTATTTGACTGGGTTACGAGAGAGTACCCCGATGTGAACGTGCTTGTAAACAATGCAGGCATTCAGCAGCGGTACCATGTCCTTAAAACAAACGTGAAAGATGACTGGCGCTATTACAGTCAAGAAATTGCCTCCAACATCGAGGCGCCTTTTCATTTTGCTATGCTATTTGCGCAGCACTTTGCCAAAAAGGAGTATGCAGCAATCCTAAATGTATCATCAGGTTTAGCTTTTACTCCAATGGCGATTGCCCCGATTTACTCTGCTACAAAAGCAGCGGTTCATTCTTTTACGATGAGCTTACGGCATCAGCTTGAAGAAACGGACATCGAGGTAATAGAAATTGCACCACCAGCAGTTAACACCGATTTAGGCGGAGTGGGGCTACATACCTTTGGCACCCCTGTAGATGAATTTGCTGATGCAATCTTTACAGGCCTCAAAGCAGGTGAAACCGAAATTGGTTACGCACGTGCCGCAAAGGCGATGAGGATGTCCCGTGAAGAAATTGATGAGTCCGTAAAAACGATGTACGACAATATGAAAAACACCATTCAGTAATGTCAAAATGTGAGCTAGTTTCGAAAGGGGACGTTTTCATCCTGAAGGGACAAAGGGAAAGGGACACGGGGACAGGCACCATGTCCCAAGGAGCTTACTGGTGCTTCGGGAAAGGTGCCTGTTCTCATGTACCACCCACCCTACTACTTGTTAGTTGTTCTGGCCAAGCCTTCCAAGGGCGCCGTCTTCAACAATGATATCCTGCAAATCATAAACAGAAAGAGGGAACATTGGAAATCCAAAAACATAGGGAGTAAGCTCATATAGCTGAAAATAAATGACGAGTGTCTTGTCGGCGATGTAGAAATTTTGGTCAGGTTGTATGGTTGTGAACTCTTCTAGGAGTGGAATGTCTCGTTCTGCAATTTGGGCTAGGATTAAACCGGAGATTCTATTGATGTAATCACTATCAGGTTTAAATAAATCTTTTAACTGCAAGAGTTTGCCTTGTTTTAAATCAAAGCTTAACGATTTGATATAGGTCATCCCGTGGGCAGCTTGGTAGTAGTACGTATAATTAGAAAACGCAAGACTTAGGACATCTCGCTGATTATTCTTCACTTCGTAGGTTCCCAGCATTTCGACCACGGTTGAAGGAGATTGATTGACTTGTAGATTGATGAGTTCTTGAGTTTGATTGACAATGGAAGTATTGATGAGATGTTCCAATGCTGTGTTCTGCATTTTTACTACTCTTGGGTAAAAAACCTGTAGATCAGGGCCGTTACTGACGTTCATCGTTTTCATAAGGACAGGCAAGGTGACTGGCATTGTCATACCACCTTTTTCATCCATGGTATTCAAGTGTATCTTAGGGGTGCTTGACACTGTTCCATTCGAGGTGAATATGCAGGGGATAGGACGAACTTTTCTCAGCCTGGGATGAAGAATTTGAAATTTAGTATCGACCTAGTGCTTATAAACGTTGATGTAGCAAGGCGAAACTAATCAAACGTTTGATTAGGATAGGACAAAGGAGCAGGAACTCTGCCCCAAGAGCAAACAATCTTAAACCTAAGAATGAAGCTTTGTCCGACTCATTTTTTCTACCCATTGTGGACCTTCGGTATTTGGGTTGGTCAATGGAAATTCAATAGCGGTGTAGGTAGGGAAAGGGATGCTAAAGTGTTTATTCAGAACAGGGAGGCTTACCCAGCCTTCTTTTGTTTTTTGGACTGATTTTAAGTGGAGGTATTCGATCCATGGGTTTAAACGATTGTAGGCTTCCTGCCAGTCTTCTTCATTTACTGTCCAGTTGCCAACATCAAACGTCATGCGGACTGACGTTTCCCTTACCCATTGAAAAAAGGAAAGCATGGGCTGTAAAGTTCCCCCATAAGTGGATTGGTCATTTTCGATTAAAAGTTTCATTCCTTTAGGGAGATTCGTAGCCAGCCAAGCTTGAAATCTATCGACGTTGGCGTGGTCTGCATGAAACCTTCCGAGAGAAAACTTAATATGGGTCGCTTGCAATAACTCGGCTTCCTTCATGGAGGTTACTGCGACTGGATTGATCGTATGTGAGTCTAGAAATAACTCAGTCGGCACAGAATAAACGACTGTCTCTAAACCTGAAGCTTTAATAGAAGCTTTAAACCTCTCCAACTCTGTTGAGATATCCTTTAAGCGTTCTCGACGGACTTCGATTCCATCCGCACCGTATTCTTTTATTCTTGTCACTTGTTGTTCGAGTGAAAGAGATTCTTTAAAGATAAGTGTAGGTAAGATAATCTTTGTCATTTTTAAGCCTCCTCGGTGCTACTAAACCGGTTTAGTAGAAATTCTAACACTTATGGAAATCGTTTACAAGATTCAACATTTTTTTGTGGGACATTCGAAAGAAAGGGGTTGTAAACCGCTTACATTTAGTCTATACTTTCACTAAACCGGTTTGCTAAACCGATTTAGTAAAACGATTTAGGAGTAAAAGAGATGAAAAAGGTTACCATTGCAGATGTTGCTCAACATGCAGGTGTTTCAAAAAGCACTGTATCCCAATATTTAAACCAGCGCTTCGATTATATGGGCGAGCAAACGAAAGCTCGTATTGAAGAGGCAATTGCAGCACTAGAATACAGCCCTAATATTGTTGCCAGAAGCTTAAAACAAAAGTCTACTACTACCATCGGCGTCATCGTGGCAAACATTTTGCATGTGTTTTCCACGCATGTGATTCGAGCCATTGAGGACGTTTGTAATGAACATAATTTTCACGTGATCATCTGCAATGCTGATGATCAACCAGAAAAAGAGAAAAAATATATTGAGATGTTAAGAGCCAAACAAGTCGATGGAATTATCGCCGTTCCAACTGGAGGAAATGTGGCGTTATACCAGGACCTTGTGAAAAAGAACTTTCCAATTGTTTTTATGGATCGTTTAATCCATGGTGTCGAGATTGATACGGTTTTACTAGATAACGAGAAGGCTTCTTTTTTAGCGGTTGAAGCTTTAGTCAAGCAGGGGTATTCACAAATTGCGATGATTTCGCCGTTTCTTGACCCAAATATAACACCACGTGAAGAAAGGATTAATGGATATAAAAAAGCATTAGAACAACACCAAATTCCGCTTGAAGAACGTTATATCGTTCCTAGTGCAATTTCCGAAATGCAGGAGTCCATTGGTCGAATGATGCAGCTACCTAACCCACCAAATGCGATTATTGCTGTGAATGATCGGGTGTTAAAGCAGGTATTAACCTATGTAAAAAACCAGCAAATGCGAATTCCTGAAGAAATCGCGGTGATTGGAATTGATGATGTTCCTTATGCTGACATATTCAGTCCCTCATTAACAACCGTTGCCCAACCTGCTTTCAAAATGGGGGAAAAGGCAGCAAACCTTTTATTCGAAAAAATGCAAAACAAGGAACGTTCGAATCAAGCCCAAATTTACCGATTTGAACCAGAATTAATTGCACGAGAATCTTGTTAACTAGAAAGGTGATCAAAGATGAAAAAGATTATTGAAACCGTTGCCAGTGAAATTTCTGGTGTATTAGGTCAAATAGATGAAAACGAAGCAGCTCAATTAGGAAATGAACTGGAAAATGCCAAGCGGATTTTTATTGCAGGTACAGGGCGTTCCGGCTTGGTAGGAAAAGTATTTGCGATGCGACTTATGCATAGTGGATATTCAGTTTATGTGGTCGGCGAAACGATTACACCAAGCATTGAAACAGGGGATCTTCTCCTTGCCATTTCAGGTTCAGGAAGTACAGGCTCACTTGTTCAATATGCGAAAACAGCAAAGAAAATTGACGCAAAAGTGGCTTTGGTTACGACCAATAAGGAATCTGTTATCGGGGAGCTTAGCGATTGTGTCATCACAATTCCAGCAGCAACCAAAAAGCGTCTTCCTTCAGAGCCAGACACGATTCAGCCGCTTGGAAGTCAGTTTGATCAGTCAGCACATCTGCTTTTAGATGCCATTATTGTGTATCTTCAGCAGCTGCATCCAGAGGGGAAAAGTCATTCAAGCTTAAATCAAAAGCACGCAAACTTAGAATAGGGGAATAGGGCTTTCTGGAGAGAAATGGATCTTTCGGAAAGCCTACTAAGTTATTCATCATAAGGGGGAAAGGGAAGATGGGAAAAAAATTTCTATTACTCGTGGTTCTTGCTATAGGATTTTTAGCGGGTTGTAATAGTACGACAGTAGACGGGGATGGAGACGGAAAAATTAAGATTATCGCCGCACACAATCAAACTTCTCCAGAAAATCCTTATCAAACAGGAATGTTGAAGTTTAAAGAAGTAGCTGAACGTGAATCAAATGGAAATATTGAAGTAGAAGTCCATGCAGGAACCATTGGTACAGAAGAATCGCAGTTAGTTGAAAAACTTCAGCTTGGTGCGGCAGATGTGGTACTTGTTTCACCAGGTTTTATGACTCAAACAGGGATTCGAGAAGTGGATTTATTTTCGGCACCTTATTTATTTACCAGCTATGATCATTGGTTAAGTGTAGTGGATGGTGAAGTGGGGAAAGAGATGGGAAACATCATTAATGAAAAATCCAATAATTCTTTTAAACTATTAGGCTATTGGTCTGCTGGTGTTCGCCATTACTATGGAAAGAAACCGCTTAACTCTGTAGAAGACTTAAAAGGTGTTTCCTTAAGAACGCAAACGTCTGGTGTTGTCTCAGACTTCTGGGAAGCAACAGGAGCCATTCCATCAGGAATCTCTTGGGGAGAGCTTTATCAAGGTTTACAGCAAGATGTTGTTGACTCTTCTGAAAACGCTTACCCATTCTTTGTACAACAATCCCATCACACAACACCAAATGGGAAGTATATCACCGAAACCGGACATGATTATACAACGAGGTTTTTATTAATCAATGGGGAAAAATTTGACCAATATACGAAAGAACAACAAGAGGTTATTTTAAAAGCGGCAGAAGAATCGGTTAAGGCAGAACGTGATGCAACAAATGCACAAGATGTTGAATATAAGGAAAAGGCCATTTCAGAAGGCGCTACTATCAATGAAATTGATACAGAACCATTCATTGAGATTGCTAGACCTATTTTAAAAGATTTAGCAAAAGAAATTGAAGTAGAAGAATTACTACAGAAGATTATCGGGTTGGAGTAACCTAGGGAGGCGTAATGATGAAGCGTTTTGTGCAAGCACTTGAAAAAATACAAATCACCTTTGGAGTCATATTCTTAAGCGTTTTCTTTTTGGTGATTCTTTTGCAAATTATTACAAGATATTTAGGAGTATCTGTGCTTTGGACGGAAGAGGTTGCAAACTATTCCTTTATCTGGGCAATGTTCATGGGAGCAGCTGTAATGGTGAACCGTCGCGAACATTTTAACTTTGATTTCATCATCAGAAAATTAACGGGGAAGAAGAAAGTATCGCTTAACGTTTTTAATGACCTTGTTTTAATCGCATTTAACGTTTGTATTTTCTTCCTTGGAATGATCGTTGTAAAAGAGTTTTGGAACTATACATGGGCAACCCTTCCTGAGATGAAAATGGGGTACATTTGGATTGCAATTCCGATTATGGCAGGAACGATGATTATTTACTCTGTTTCACATTTACTTGACCATATTCAATCACACAAAGCAAAGGGGGTTAATGGGTAATGGGATTTTTACTACTTGGATTATTCATCATTTTAATGCTAATCGGTGTTCCGATCGCTTTTGTCATCGGGATTGTCGCTTTACTTGGTATTTTTGGAATCCCTTACACTCCTGAAGCGACCGTACCAATGAAAATGGTCAATGGACTTGATTCTTTCGTTCTATTAGCGGTACCATTATTTATTCTTGCAGCAAATTTAATGAACTCTGGAAAAATTTCTGAAAAACTCATTAACCTGGCTCTCGCAGTTGTTGGCCCAATTCGTGGAGGGTTAGCACATGCGAATGTACTCGTATCGATGATGTTTGCCGGTGTATCAGGTGCAGCACAAGCAGATACTGCTGGAGTAGGGAAGATCCTTATTCCTAGTATGTTGAAACAAGGCTATGACAAAGAAACAGCGGTAGGAGTAACGGCTGCCTCTTCAACAGTAGGCGTCGTCATTCCTCCTAGTATTCCAATGATTATTTTTGCAGGCTTAACCAATGCCTCCATCGGGGCTTTATTCCTCGGCGGCATTGTACCGGGAATCTTAATTGGTCTCGGCATGATGGTGTTTATTTATATCCTTGCTGTAAAAAAGAATTATCCTAGATCAAAACGGGTAGAAATGAAAAAGTTCGCTAAGTTGTTGCTAGAAGCCATTCCAGCCTTACTTACACCAATCATTATTATCGGTGGAATTATTACAGGCTTCTTTACAGCGACAGAGGCAGCAGCGGTAGCATCACTGTATACGTTAATTGTTTGTATGTTCTATTATAAAACTTTAAAATTGAAAGATTTGCCGAAAATTTTAATGGATACGTTAGCGTTAAGCTCCTTGTCTCTATTCGCCTTAGCATGTGCAAGTGCACTTGGGGAATTAATGAGTTATTACCAATTAGGAACCCTTGCACAAGAATTCTTTACAAATAATGTCGGAACAGAATGGATGTTTATTATCATCGTTATCTTGTTCTTCCTCTTTATTGGAACGTTTATGGATGCCATTCCAGCGATGATTTTATTCGTACCAGTGATTTTGCCAACTGCATTGGAGTTCGGAATTGACCCTGTTCATTTAGGATTGATTGTTGTGATCACTCTAGCCATTGGCTTGATTACACCACCATATGGTCTCTGCCTATTGCTGGCAGCTAAAATTGGGGAAATGTCCATTGAACGCTCTTTTGTCGCGGTGATTCCGTATATTGCGATTGTGGTTATCGTGTTGTTATTTATCGCGTTCTTCCCAGACATTGCATTCTATATTCCAAAAGCCATTAATCCAGGATTGTTTTAGTGGGACAGGGGGACAGGCACCTTGTCCCAAGGGTTCCATGCGAATCGTCCACTTTATTGCAATAAAATGGATTTTAGTAGAAGGTTCATGTGATATCAAGGGCCGATATTTGGGACAGTGAACCTGTCCCTTTGTCTTAGGGGTGAAATAAAGTGAGTGATCAAGATAAAAGAGTTGCTGCTGAAGCAGCAGTAAAATACGTGAAAAATGGTATGACGCTAGGATTGGGATCTGGATCAACGGTTAACTGGATGCTTCAGTGCTTGAGTGAGCGGATAAACGAAGGGCTTCAGGTTCGGGGTATTCCTTCTTCAAAAAAGACAGAAAAATTGGCTAGAGAACTAGGCATTCCGTTGGTTGACTTTTCAACCACTACCCATATTGATCTTGCGATTGATGGTGCCGATGAAATTGATGGTGCTTTAAACCTGGTAAAGGGTGGCGGCGGTTCATTGGTCAGAGAAAAAGTAGTTGATGCTTGTGCCGATGAACTAATCATCATTGCGGATTCATCGAAGGTCGTTTCGCAGTTAGGGACTTTTCCCTTACCCGTAGAAGTTCTACCTTTTGGGTATGAAGTAACGATGAAGAACATTGAAAGGCTGGGCGGGATCCCAGTTTTAAGAAGAAAAGACAAAGAAGTGTTTGTATCGGACAACGGAAATTATATTCTTGATTGTCAGTTCGGAAAGATTGAGGATGCTCTAGGTTTACATGGAAAATTGATTCAACTAGTTGGTGTTGTCGAAACCGGGATCTTCGCCGGGATGGTAGAGAAAGTGATTGTTGCACGAAACGGACAAATTGAATTGACCGAACGAGGGTAGGACAAGGGGACAGGCACCTTGTCCCAAAGATTCAACAATGAAAGAAATTGCAGACATACAAGGAATTGAAATATTAAGGGCAGGAGGCGATGCCTCCTTGGGACAGTGAACCTGTCCCTGTGTCCCTGAGGGGGTTTTAGAATGAAGGATGTTATTACAATTGGGGAAGCGATGATCGTTTTTGACCCAAATACGACTGGACCAATGAAATTTGTTGGTGGATTTGAGAAAAAGATTGGCGGAGCGGAGCTTAACTTAGTACTTGGTTGTGCTCGGCTGGGTTTAAAAACGGGTTATATTAGCGCTTTAGGAAACGATGAGTTTGGGAAACACATTCACAACTTTGCACGCGGCGAAGGAATTGATGTTTCTCAAGTGAAGTTTGTTGATGGATACCCTACTTCATTGAATTTTAAAGAAATCATGGAGGATGGGAGTACAAGAACCTTTTATTATCGAGATAAATCACCAACTCTCACATTGAGTGCAGATGATCTAGATGAAGAGTATTTCAAGCAAGCAAAAATCCTACACATTACAGGCATCTATCCAGCAATTGGTCCGGATCACATCCAAGTCATCCACCGTGCTATTGAACTAGCAAAGCAAAATAACATGATGATATCCTTCGATCCAAATATTAGACTGCGCATGTGGAGCAAGGAAGAAGCGAGACGTGTCTTATCGGAAATATTGCCACGTGTGGATATTTTGCTAGCTGGTGACGAAGAAATGGACATTATCATCGGTGAGAGTGATCCGGCGAAAATCATTGAAGAAATGAAAGCTCTTGGAATTTCATTTATTGCCATCAAGCAAGGCGATAAAGGGTCTGTTGGGTATTGGAATGGTGAAATACTAGCTTCTCCACCAGTGAAGGCATCAAAAGTAGTCGACACGGTTGGTGCAGGAGATGGCTTTAACTCCGGTATCCTTTATGGACTTTTACACGAGTGGTCACTTGAAAGAACACTCCATTTCGCGAATACCATTGGTTCGATGGTAGTTAGTGTTAAAGGCGATAATGAAGGATTGCCATACTATGAAGATGTCCAAGCCAAACTCGGCGAAGTCGAGCGGATTGAAAGGTAGAGTAGGGTGACCGAATTGGGTGACCGAGAGTAGGGTGACAGGCACCATCCAGAAATTTGGAAGAAATCGAACGAGGTGACAGGCACCATCCAAAATTTGGGTGCTACAAAGGAAATAACGAGGTGTTGGTATGAAATTACAGTTAGCATTAGACCGATTAACAAGAGAAGAATGTCTTCGCATTGCGAAAGAAACAGAAGAAAGCATTGATATTATTGAGATTGGAACAGGGGTTATTAAAGAATACGGAATGGCGATTATCAGAGAGATGCGTGCGCTTTTCCCTGACATCCTGATTCTTGCTGATATGAAAACATGTGATGCCGGCAAGCACGAAGCACGTCAAGCTTTTGAAGCAGGAGCCGACATTACTACCGTGATGGCATTCTCATCTGATCTTACGATTAAAGATACGCTTCAGGTTGCAGAAGAAATGGGAGCGCAAATCATGATTGATTTGTTAGAGGTTCATTCTCGAGACCGATTGGCTGAACTAAAAGAACTCGGTGTCCAACTTGTCAGTCTGCATGTTGGGAAGGATAAACAAACTGAGGGGAAGTTTAATACAGCTTTGTTTTCACTTGTTGAGGGCTTCGATTTTGAGGTAGCTGTCGCGGGGGGAATTAACCTGGAAAGCTTACCAGAGATTACAACTCATCACCCAGATATCATCATCGCTGGCAGTTCCATCACCGGAGCAGAAAACCCGGCAAGCGTTGCAGCTGAGATGAAGAAATGATAATCGAGAAAGACAAACAAGGGGCGGTTCTCCTGAATTCATACATGTATGGATGCAGAAGAACCGCCCCTTTGCTTAAGAAAAAGGCGACTTCCAATTTCTGGATGGTGCCTGTCACCTTTGTTTTTGTCACCTTTGTTTTCTATTGAACCACTCGAATATAAAAATAAATATCCTGACCGTCTTTTTCTGGTTCGGTGATGAGCTCATAGCCGTGCTTGACTGCTTCTTCGGGAACGCTTTGGAAGGATTGTGGGCAGTCGGCAATGACTTGTAAGACTTCACCAATTTTCATTGATTTTAGCGCATCCAGCGCATAAATGACGGGATACGGTCAAGGCTCACCACGGATATCTAATGTGTAATCAATCTCAAGTTCTTGTAACATAGCTTAAACCTCCTTGGTTGTGAGTTTTGGAGTTTCTGATTTTGTGATTCCTTTTCCATAACGGAAGCGTTTTTCCCACCAGCTGGAGAACAGAAACCAAAGTGCCAACATCGCTAACGTTCCAATGAGTGCTCCGGTTGGCCCATATACCTCGATTAAATTCACCGCTGGCCAGTCTTTTGCTAATGCATTGAATATGCCAAGATGATCCCAACCGTAGGCAAGCAGAGTAGCGCCAACAATATTACCTGCACCAACAACCCAGAACAACACTTGGCCTTCCATCGCACGGTACATCATTCCAGTTTCACAGCCTCCGGCAAGAACAATGCCAAATCCGAATAACAATCCACCAATCACGGTGCTTGGAGCTGCAATTTTAATGATTTGGGCCGCACCAGTTTGAATATAAATAAACGTAATAACCACACTGACCATCATTCCAACCGCGATTGCCTTAGACATAACCGCCCGGCCACTAATCCACATATCGCGGAACGCAGAGGTAAAGCAAATCTGTCCTCGTTCAATCAGAATCCCAAATAGAGCCCCTGCAATGGCCCCAATCGCAAGTAAGTTCTGACCAACGGCAAAGAAAAACACAATCAATGCTGCGTAAAGGCAAGCTAAAATCAACCCAAGAATTGGCTGGATCTTGCTCTTTTTTGCTTTTCGTTTTAAGGCAACCTTCCCAGCCCCTTTTTGAAGGTTCGGTTTTCCCAGCCACCACTTGGTATTGACGACCTTCACCCCAAAGTAGGTGCCAATCGCGGTCATCAACATAAACACCCAAGCGTGGAAAGAGAATTGCGGAACACCGGTAAAAAAGGCTGCGAGATTACACCCGAGGGCAAGTCGTGCACCAAAACCAGCAATGATGCCACCAATAAACCCCTGCACTAGGCGACGCTTTTGATTGGGAATCCGAATTTTAAAGCTATTGCTAAGCAAAATCATGATTAAAGCTCCAACGAGCATTCCAATCACAATCCAGCCATCAGATCGACCAATTGGAGTTCCTTCTAGCCCGACGAGGTTAAAATAAGCCCACTGGGACACATCGATTCCAAACCACTGTAGAATATGCCCCCCGAATCTAGTGAACTCTCCGGTTACCGCCCAAACGGTACTCGTTAGGCTAAAATACAACGCACTAACAAGCCCTGCAAGGCTAATCGCTATGTAGGGGTTCCAATACTCCTTAAATATTTTGTTATACAAACTCATGGTTGAGTTTTCACTCCTTTCTCATATTGGGACTAAATGCCCGATTCCGTGTCCCGGTGTGTAAGCATGATAGTAGGGAAATGGACCAGTTACCTTGTCCCGAACGAACACTTACGATAATGTAAGAACTTCATATTGTGAAGCCAACTCAATAAAGTGTGCCATGCCACTGATTTTTCCAGCGATGAGTTGGTTTTCAACTTCATAATGCTCAACACAGGTTTTACAAGCGAGAACATCCACGCCCTTTGCCTCAAGATCTCTCAGTTGGAGCGATACTAGCGAGCGTTCTGTTAAGGTAAACACCCCACTGTTCATGCAAAATACAGCAACAGGCAGATCTTCCTTTTGTTTTAGGATGGTAAAAAAGGTCTCTAACACACCCTCCCCTAAATCTTTGTCTCCTCTTCCAAGCTGGTCGGAAGCTAGTAAAATGACTTTGTTTTTCAATGTTTTCACCTCAGATTTCATATTCTATTTTCTATAATAGGAACTATCCGTTTTCCGTGGCTTGCTAAAGTAGCCTCATTTAAAAACGCAAAACAACTCTCTAATTATAAGAAACAACCATTTGATATATAAATTCAAATAATCAATAATCCCTCTAGTAACTAATCGGTTTTCTCGATAGGAAACATGGGGACGTGGATGTAAATGATGTGTTCACCTTCGAATGGAGAAACGAGTATTGAGTTTAGAAGAGGACATTAAAGAATACGGAATGACTAGTAAAAAAGTTAGAAAATTCCCCTGAAACTGCGGCACATAACCAGAAATCATCATCGCTGCCAGTCCCATCATCAGGGTGGAAAAGTAGACAAGCGTATAAAGATAAAGAACATATTTTGAGAACCGTCCCTTTCTACCTGGGGACGGTTGTATTAGCCATGGCCTACTTGCTTCTCAGTCAGGATTCAGCATATAGCACGTTCCGTCAGCGGCAAAATATAAGTATTTTCCGTTCTTTTGATTGAAATCCACATTCTTTTTGTCATAGATTAATTTTGGCCCCTTTGTGAATTGATGGACAACCTCTTGAGATGGGTCCAATATCACTTCTTCTGTATTTAAAGTTGTCACAAATCCTTTTGGGTTGCGGTGCCTTTCAGGTTTTAATTCCGTCATCCAGTCGCCTTTGAGAAGGATCGTATCAGCTGTCATTTTTTTCTTCCGGCTTTGAATTGCCCATACTTCTCTGCAGTTACAACGGTGTATTTTCCATTTCATCCAATCCCTACTTTCCCTAAAATTTAAAAGGAAAAAAGTGCATAATACACCATATTCATAAAGGAGTATGATTATTTGGAGAACATGAACATTCTTGTCGAGGTTATGAATAGCGAAGTGATATAGAATAACATCGGGTGGTGGACTCAATGTGGTTTTAAAGTCTAAAAGAGTCTTTATCTCCGTTCCCAAGCAGACCAATTAATAACTTCGAATAGGGTGAAAACATTCTGCTGTTACTCCTGGGACAGTAAACCTGTCCCCGTGTCCCGCCCCGGTCAATGAACCCATGTTCCGGAAAAGGTTTGTGTTAAGATGGTTATAAACTTTTTAGCATGGAGGTTACTCATGATTGAACAGAAAATATTGCCTGCTTCTTCAAATATGAAGGAGTTTGAGCAGTTTTTACAGAGTAATTATGAACTTGGGGTCTTTTTAGATTTGCATATTGCTCAGTTAAAAAACGTGAATAGCATGGCTAAAGCGGCAGGGAAAAAAATGATCTATCATGTTGATTTGATTCAAGGAATCAAAAACGATGAATATGCAACGGAATACATCTGTCAAGAGTACAAGCCATATGGTTTGATTTCAACGAAGGCAGGGGTGATTAAAAAGGCAAAGCAAAAAGGGGTACTCGCTGTGCAAAGAATTTTCTTACTTGACAGCCATGCCTTGGAAAAAAGTTTAAAGCTTCTAGAAAAGACGAAGCCTGACTATATTGAGGTTCTTCCAGGTGCGATGCCATGGATGATTGAGGAAGTAAAGGAGAGGGTAGGAATTCCGATTTTTGCTGGAGGATTCATTCGAACGAGGGAAGAAGTTGAAAATGCCTTGAAGGCTGGAGCCACGGCGATTACAACGTCTAAAACGGACTTATGGACATAAAGCCTACAAAAAGAAAAAAGCCAGTTTTTTAATATATTTATAGTAAAAACAATGTTGACACCGTTTTCATTTGTGTATATACTAGCCTTACAAGTTAATAATTATGTGACGGAGATAAGGAGATTCACACGGAGCCCATTTTATAGGGAGGGTTCTGTTGTGATCTCCTTTTTTATTGTCAAAAAATTGATCCATCTAGAAAGGGAGAGGAAAAAATGACGCCATTTGTTGGAGAAATCATTGGTACGATGATTCTAATCGTATTTGGTGCCGGAATTGGAGCAGGTTCTTCCTTAGCGAAGTCCTACTCCAATAATGCCGGTTGGATTGTCATTACGATTGCGTGGGGACTAGCTGTTACAATGGGAGTGTTTGCTGTAGGATCCGTTAGTGGGGCTCACCTAAACCCAGCCGTAACCGTAGCATTGGCATTGAATGGAGATTTTGCTTGGGCGGAGGTTCCGGGCTACATCATTGCCCAAATCATCGGAGCCATCATCGGCTCGGCTATCGTCTATTTGCACTATCTACCACACTGGAAGGAAACAACAGATCCAGCTACAAAATTAGGGGTTTTTGCCACAGGGCCAGCAATCCCACATACCTTTTCAAATTTAGTAAGTGAAATAATTGGTACTTTCTTTCTTGTACTTGGTTTATTATATATCGGAGCCAACCAATTTACAGAAGGGCTAAATCCACTTGCAGTGGGGCTACTCATTGTTGTCATCGGTATGTCTTTAGGAGGGACAACAGGTTATGCCATCAATCCAGCCCGCGACCTCGGTCCGCGTATTGCTCACTTTTTCTTGCCGATTCCTGGGAAAGGGAGTTCCAATTGGGGCTATTCCTGGATTCCAGTAGTTGGTCCGCTATTGGGCGGTAGCTTAGGAGCAGTTTTCTATCAAGCAGCATTTTTAGGGAAGATTACAAGTTTACTATGGGCCGTTCTAGCCATTCATCTTGTGGTCTTAGCGATTGCCTATTCAGCTAGTAAAAAGCAGACAACTACTATGGGTAAAACAAAGGCTGCTTAATCACTATTTACACAACTGGGGGATATGATTATGGAAAAATACATTTTATCATTAGATCAAGGAACAACAAGTTCTCGTGCAATTCTGTTTAATAAAAAAGGAGAAATCGCTCATACCGCGCAAAAGGAATTTACGCAGCATTTTCCAAAGCCGGGTTGGGTAGAGCATGATGCCAATGAAATTTGGGGTTCAATTTTATCGGTAATTGCCGAAGTATTATCAGAATCGGAAATCAAGCCGGAACAAATTGAGGGAATTGGGATTACCAATCAGCGTGAAACAGCGGTTGTGTGGGATAAAGAAAGTGGGAAACCGGTTTATCATGCAATTGTTTGGCAATCTAGACAAACAAGTGGAATTTGTGATGAGTTAAAAGAAAAAGGCTATAACAATTTGTTTCGTGAAAAAACAGGATTGCTGATTGATGCTTATTTTTCCGGAACGAAGGTAAAGTGGATACTAGACAACGTAGAAGGTGCACGTAAAAAGGCGGAAGAAGGAAAACTTCTGTTCGGTACGATCGATACATGGCTGATTTGGAAGCTTTCAGGCGGACGTGCCCATGTAACGGATTATTCGAATGCTGCCAGGACGCTAATGTACAATATTCATGAGCTAAAATGGGATGATGAGCTTTTAGAAATTTTAGATGTACCAAAGAGCATGCTTCCTGAAGTACGTCCATCTTCTGAAATCTACGCACATACGGTTGATTATCATTTCTTCGGAAAGGAAATCCCAATTGCAGGAGCAGCAGGGGACCAGCAGGCAGCTTTGTTTGGTCAGGCATGTTTCGAAACGGGAATGGCGAAGAATACGTATGGAACGGGTTGTTTCATGCTAATGAATACAGGAGAAAAGGCTGTTCAGTCCACCCATGGACTTTTGACCACGATTGCTTGGGGAATCAATGGCAAGGTCGAATATGCGCTTGAAGGAAGCATCTTTATTGCGGGTTCTGCGATTCAGTGGCTTCGTGACGGGTTAAGAATGCTCAAAGATGCAAAGGATTCTGAGGACTATGCTTTAAAAGTCGCATCATCTGAAGGCGTCTATGTGGTTCCAGCCTTTGTTGGCTTAGGGACTCCATATTGGGATAGTGATGTTCGCGGTGCAGTATTTGGATTGACTCGTGGTACTTCGAAGGAACATTTTATCCGCGCCACACTAGAATCACTTGCATACCAAACAAAAGACGTGTTATCTGCTATGGAAGCGGATGCTGGTCTCGAATTGAAAAAACTTCGTGTTGATGGCGGTGCTGTTAAAAATAACTTCTTAATGGATTTCCAAAGTGATCTTTTAGATGTTTCAGTTGAAAGACCAATTGTCAATGAAACGACTGCACTTGGTGCCGCTTATCTAGCTGGTCTAGCTGTTGGTTTCTGGGAGAGTCAAGAAGAAATTGCCAAGCAATGGGCAATTGACCGTAAATTTGATCCAAGTATGACTGAAGAGAATCGTACGGAGCTCTATGAGGGCTGGAAGAAGGCGGTCAAGGCCGCAATGGTTTTTAAATAAAAGCGAAAAAAATGTACTTTGGTACGAAATCCCTGGAACGGATCTAGCAAGTTTGTCATAGACTAGTAAATAAATCACTGTACTTAATAGCTTATTCAGTGTTACAATATCGATAAGTTAATATCTGGTTGGAGATTAGGAGAGACCGCAGAAACATTGCCGTAGTAGGGTAATGTCTTTTGCGGTCTCTTTTTTTATTCCCTTAAGGCCTGTTAGGAACATAAAATGAGAAATGGGGGATTTCAAAATGAACTTTTCAAATGTAAATCGCAGTGAAATTGTAAATAAATTAAAAAGCGTTAAGTATGATGTGTTAGTAATCGGTGGGGGAATTACCGGTGCTGGAATTGCTCTTGATGCCTCAACAAGGGGAATGAACACGGCCCTAGTTGAAATGCAGGATTTTGCTGCCGGCACATCCAGCCGATCAACGAAACTTGTTCACGGCGGTCTCCGTTACTTGAAACAATTTGAAGTGAAAATGGTGGCAGAGGTCGGAAAGGAAAGAGCCATTGTGTATGAGAATGGACCTCACGTGACAACACCAGAATGGATGTTGCTACCCCTTCACCAAGGAGGAACCTTTGGGAAGTTCTCAACTTCCATTGGTTTAAGAGTGTATGATTTTTTAGCAGGAGTAAAGAAATCAGAACGGCGCTCGATGTTAAGCGTTGAGGATACGTTGGCGAAGGAACCCCTCGTGAAAAAGAATGGATTAAAGGGCGGGGGCTATTATGTTGAGTACCGTACTGACGATGCAAGGCTAACGATTGAGGTCATGAAGGCAGCGGTCGAAAATGGGGCAACTGCTTGCAATTATACAAAAGTAACCGAGCTCCTTTATGAAAATGAAAAAGTGGCTGGGGTCTTAGTGGAAGATCAGCTAACTGGTGAAAAGTTTGAAATTCGGGCAACGAAAATCGTCAATGCTGCGGGGCCATGGGTCGACCAAATTCGTGAGATGGATCAATCCAAAAAGGGAAAAGTGCTCCAACTTTCAAAAGGCGTACACTTGGTCATTGACCAGAAACGTTTCCCGTTAAAACAAGCGGTTTATTTTGATACACCGGACGGCCGGATGGTGTTTGCGATTCCTAGAGACGGCAAGGCGTATGTTGGAACGACGGATACTTTTTATAAAGAAGATGCAGTCAATCCAAGGATGACCACACAAGACCGTACCTATATTATCAACGCAATAAATTATATGTTCCCTGATGTGAAAATCAGTGAAAAAGACGTTGAGTCTAGTTGGGCTGGCGTTCGTCCCCTTATTTATGAAGAAGGGAAAAGTGCTTCGGAAATTTCAAGAAAAGATGAAATCTGGGAAGCTCCATCAGGCTTAATCACCATTGCTGGTGGAAAATTAACAGGCTATCGGAAAATGGCAGAAATGATTGTTGATTTATTAGCAGCAAAGTTTCAATCTGAACAATCACGCGAATTTCCAGCGGGCAAGACGAAGCATCTTCCTATCTCTGGGGGAAATGTTGGTGGTTCTGCTCAATTTGAAACCTATGTTACCAAACACATTCTGAAGGGAACAGAATTGGGCCTTAAGCGGGAAGAAGCAGAATATTTAGCGAGAACATACGGTTCAAACATTTCAACCGTTTACCAACTACTTGAAAAGCACAAAAACGATGCGGCTCAGTATAAAATGCCTTTATCGTTATTTGCGAAGTTAATCTATGCCATTGATCAAGAGATGGTAGCAACACCAATTGACTTCTTTCATCGCCGTACCGGGGCCATTTTATTTGATATCCAGTCGGTAGAAAAATGGAAAACAGAAGTCATCCACTACATGAACAGCCAATTCAACTGGACCAATCAAGAAAAGAAAAAACACAGTGCTGCATTAGAAGTAGCCTTATTGGAATGCACTACACCAATTGATCAAAATCCAGACTACCCACAGGCTGCTTCAAACTAAAGCGAACAGGCAGGTTCCAACTGGAACCGCCTTTTGGCGTCATAGGGACAGGGGGATAGATCTAAGGTGCACCCCAAAAGGTAGAGTAAAAATCTAATCTTTTGGGGTGTTTATTTTGGTTGAAAAATATAGTGATGATTTGAAGTTAACATAAACTAAGTAGGGAATGCAGATTACGTCGCCACATCCCAATAATTGAAAGAATATGTAGAATTGTCCAAAATTATAAGTTATACTAATTGTACTGAACGGTCGGTATGTTGCCGTAAACGTTTATATCTAGGGGAATTTAAGTCGAGGGGGATGAAAGATGTTAGCGGAAAAGCAGCGAGTGAAGCAGACTGGTCCAGTCCAGGGTGAGAGACCGGGACATAAGGAAATGTTGAATTACGGGTTAGGATTTTTTGGGGTGATCCTTACTTGGACACTGGTTGGAACGTTTCTTACTTTTTATTACACCGATGTTGCGGGCATATCTGCAGGAGTAGTTGGAACGCTGATGCTCGTGGCACGCTTGTTTGATGGGGTAACGGATATTGCGATGGGAACATTAGTCGATCGTACGAAATCCAAACATGGGAAAGCTCGACCTTGGATCCTGTGGATGGGGATTCCGCTCGGGGTTGTGACTTTATTATTATTCACAGTTCCAGATATCGGGGATGGTGGGAAGATCGTTTATGCCTACGTTACCTATATCCTTTTAATCCTAGTTTATACAGCTATGTCGATTCCATATAAAACCTTGCTTGGTTATATGACACAAGAACCGCAGGGGCGTTCGGTGTTAAACATTTATACAGGAATATTCACAATGTTAGCGACCCTAGTTATTACAATTCTGGCTCAACCAGTAGCAAGTGCCATTGGTGGCAAAATAGGATGGACAGTAGTGGCTGGTATCAGTGGAGCCACCATCATCGTGACGAGCTATCTTGCTTTCCGTTCCACTAAAGAAAGAGTGGCTCCATCAACTGCAGCTCAAAAGAATTCCGTCGAGCTTACAGTTGGGATTAAATCTTTGTTCATGAATAAGTATTGGCTCATCATGACCTTATACTGTGTGATTACCTATACATTAAACGCTCTTGTTACGGGAGCAGGTTTGTATTATACAACCTATATTCTTGGAAATGCCGCTTATTTCTCCATTTCCAGTTTATTGCTGTTTGTTCCATCGATGATTGGATTCTTTTTTGCTGCAAAATTAACCAATAACTTTGGAAAGCGACACATTGCTCTAGTTGTTTCCATCATTGGTATTTTCGGACCGATTATTAAGCTGATTGATCCTAGTAGTCTTCCAATCTTTTTAACAGGAACGGTTATTCAAGGTTTCGGTTTGGTACCAACAATCATGTTTATTTATGCGATGATTAATGATACCGCTGAATACGGCGAATGGAAATTTGGATTTAGAACACAAGGCTTAGTCAATAGTGCTGCAAGCTTTGGAATGAAAGTTGGGGCAGGTCTTGGAGGAGCGCTTATTGGTTGGCTATTAGCATTCGGAGGCTATGTAGGGGCTGCTGCCGAACAGTCCGCCAGCGCAACGAACATGATATTGGTTTTAAATATCTACCTTCCATTAGGTTTAGCAGTATGTCAGGCGATTTTAATGTGGATGTACAAGCTAGATAAGCAATATCCGCAAATTCTTAAGGAATTAAGTGAGCGTAAAATGAGGTAAGGACAACGTGTCACAAAGCATATGAAAGGAACACAAGGGAGGTCCATACCGCCCTTGTGTTTTTATTTAGTTTCATGTTTAGGCGGATTAGGGGAGTGCTAAAAATCTCCGAATAATGGTGACTGGCTACATCTATCATCCTGAAAAGTAATAATTTTAGGAAAATAGTAAACTATTAATGCTATTTGGTTAATTTTCGTTTATAATAACAATAACTTTAACACGTATACGCTTTTAAGCGTTAAAGTAACGCATATTAAAATATTTATAAAAAAGGGGTAATTTGTTTTGAAACGACTTAAGTTATGGATGATGATGGCTGCAGTATTCAGTCTTTTGCTGCTGAGTGCTTGTGGTGGTGGAGCGGAGGAAGCGTCAAAGGAAAAAGGGGAAAGTGGAAATGACAGCGATATCATTAAGATTAAAGTAGGGCATATTTCACCAGATGATCAGGCCTACGCGATTGGGTTTATGGAGTATGCGGAGGCAGTGGAGGAAGCGACTGACGGGAAGGTTCAATTTGAGATTTTTGGAAACGGTGCCTTAGGTGGCGAGCGGGAATTGCTTGAAGGTGTTCAACTAGGGACATTGGATATGAGTTTAATCACAACAGGCGTCGTGACAAACTTTGTCCCAGAAGTAGCTGTGATTGAGTTTCCATTTTTATTTAGAGATTTAGACCATACGTATAAAACATTAGATGGTGAAATCGGACAAGAATTGCTAGACAAAATGTCTGAATCCAATCTAAAAGGGATTTCCTTCTGGGAAAACGGTGAACGCTATGTCGCTAATAGCCAGCGACCAGTCAAATCTGTAGAAGATTTAAAAGGGTTAAAAATGAGAACGATTGAAAGTGAACTCTTGCTAGATATGTATAGTGCGCTTGGTACCAATGCAACGCCAATGGCGTTCCCTGAAGTATACAACGGATTACAGCAAGGTGTCATTGACGGTTCAGACTTCTCAACAGGTGTGTACTATACAACAAAGGTGTACGAGCAATCGAAGTATTTCTCTGAAGTCCCACTTTACTATGCATCTGCGACTCTAGTAATCAATCAAGAACTTTTTGACTCTATGCCTGAAGATGTACAAAAAGTGGTCGTTGATCTTGGGAAAGAGTATGCAGCAAAGCAGCGCCAGATCAATCAGGATCTAATGGAAGAATACAAAGAGAACTTAGTTGCGGATGGTGTGGAGATTATCCCAGCTGAAGAAATCGATATCGATGGATTCCGTCAAGCGGTTGAATCAGTTTATGAAAAGCATGCAGATGGTTATGGGGATTACATTGAACGAATTCAAAATGTAGAGTAAGAGCATCACACACTTTCATGTTAAAAGAAGGCTGTTCTCGTTAAGATTGTTGTTAAAATCCAAAAGCTGATTTTAACGCAAGATAAACTGTTTTGTACGTTATAGAAAGTTTGCACGCTCTTTTCTCAAAATTAAAAAGCTACTCTGTAGTAAAACAAAGCTAATCCATACTATTTTGTAACCGAGAGCAACAATGTTTGAGAAAAGGGCCTAAAAGAAAAGACTTTGGGAGAGGATGATTTCTCAAAGTCTTTTTTCCATCCTTCATTTTGTAAAGGAGAATTATGATGAAGATAATCCGTTGGCTTGATGAACATATTGAAAAAGTCTTTTTAGTCTTCTTTTCCGTCATCATGGTCGCAGTCATCTTTTTACAAGTCGTCATGAGGCAGTTGGACCATTCGCTTTCCTGGTCAGAAGAATTAGCGCGCTATTGCTTTATTTGGCTGATTTATATTGGAATCAGCTTGGGTGTAAAAGAACAAAAGCATGTAAAAATCGATGCTCTATTGGTTGTCTTATCTAAAAAGGGTCAGACTGTCCTTCATTTCATCGCAAACCTTTTCTTCATGGCGTTTGCGGTCTATGTGTTGATTTTTGGGTATGAGTTGGCGAACCAATTATTGCAATTTGGACAAAAGTCCCCTGCGATTCAGATTCCAATGGGCTTTGTTTATATGGCTACGCCAGTTGGAATGGGGTTGACCTTGATTCGCTTGGTTCAGCATCAAATCAAATTAATTGGTACATTCATGGATAAGAGTTCGAAGATCGAAACCATTTCTAAGGACCAAGAGAGGAGGATCACCTCATGACAACGGCAGTCTTATTTGGCAGCTTTGCCGCATTATTAGTGTTAACTGTACCCATTGGGATTGCCCTAGCGCTAGCCACTCTGATTACGATTGCCTTTTCCGGCACAATGCCGCTGCAATTTTTAGCAAAAGAATTGGTCACTTCGGTTGATTCCTTTCCATTATTAGCTGTACCGTTCTTTATACTTGCAGGGGAAATAATGGGGAAAGGCGGAATTTCAAAAAGGTTGTTTGGGGTTGCCAGTTCGATGGTCGGGAACAAAACAGGCGGATTGGCGATTGCGACGATTATCACCTGTATGTTCTTTGCCGCTATTTCCGGGTCTGGTCCTGCGACTGTTGCAGCGATTGGTGGGGTGATGATTCCGTTCATGGTTCAAGAGGGTTATGATAAGGGGTTTGCTACTGCGACCGTGGCAGCTGCCGGTTCAATTGGAATCATTATTCCACCGAGCATTCCAATGGTCATGTTTGGCGTGACCGCGAGTGCTTCTGTTGGAGACTTATTTATCTCAGGGATTATCCCAGGCGTGTTAATCGGACTTGCAATGATGGTTTGGGCTTGGTATTACTCGAAGAAAATGGGCTACAAAGGCATCGCGGAGAAGACTTCGCTACGTAAAATTGTTCGGGCGATCTGGGAGGCAAAGTGGGCTTTATTGATTCCAATCATTATTTTAGGTGGAATTTATGGAGGGATCTTCACTCCAACCGAAGCCGCAGTAGTAGCCGTGGTGTATGGTTTATTTGCTGCAATGGTTTTATATCATGAGCTATCGTTCAAAGATTTACCGAGAGTGATCTATGATTCAGCACTTACAACCGCTACCGTTTTAATCATTGTCGGTGCAGCCAATGCGTTTGGCAGGCTGTTAACCATCGAACAGATTCCAAATAAAATTGCGAATTGGTTAATGACCATTTCTAGTAATCCAACCGTCATTATCTTACTTATTATGGCCTTGCTCTTGTTCGTCGGAATGGTCATGGATCCAATAGCCGCAATCATTATTTTAACTCCTATCCTATTGCCAGTTGTAACTCAAGTAGGCTATGATCCGATTCATTTTGGTGTGTTGATGATTATTAACTTAGCCATTGGCTATTTTACTCCGCCAGTAGGAGTAAACTTATTTGTTGGCTCAAGTATCTCTGGTGTTCCAATGGGGCAGCTATCAAAAGCCGCCGTCCCATACATGGTAAGCATGATTATCATCCTCCTGCTTGTAACCTTTCTCCCGCAAATCGCGTTGTTGTTTGTTTAAAGGTGAGACGAAGGGACTGGTCTTGAGCTGACCCCAAAAAGTTAGAGTTTTTATTATGCAACTAATTGGCTGGTATGAATACGGTATTGAACCGGACTCATGCCCGCCAATTTTTGCTTAATACGTTTGTTATTATAATAATCTATATATCTATTAATTCTCTCACTTAACTCTTCAACCGTGCACTTTGCCTCTCCATAATACATCTCTTGTTTTAGAAGACCAAAAAAGTTCTCCATCGGGGAGTAATCCAAACAGTTTCCTTTTCGAGACATACTTTGAAAAACCTTATTTTCCTTAAGTGTCTTAACCCACTTTTTATGTTGGTATTGCCATCCCTGATCAGAATGGATTGTTGTCCTAAACTGCGAGTTTCGTACAACTTCAATGGCCTCTTTAAGGGGTTTGATCGCAAGATCCAAAGTGGGGCTAGTTCCTAACCCATAAGAAAGAATCTCTCCGTTATATAAGTCCATAATAGGGCTCAAATATAGCTTTTCACCGTTTAAACACTTAAATTCTGTGATATCAGTTGTTAACTTCTGATGACACACACTCGTTTGAAAACGCCGATGAATACGGTTCTTCGCAACCTTTCCTACATTTCCCTTATAGGAACTATACTTCCTTGATTTTCTACTAAATTTGTTACCTCTAAGTCCGAGCTTTCCCATAATACGCTGAACAGCTTTGTGATTTACTATTTTTCCTTGGTTCTTCAGTTCTAATTTAACACGACGATATCCATAATTACCGTCATTCTCGTCAAATATAGATTGAATACGGTCCTCAAGTTCTTGTTTTGGGTTTTC
Organism: Mesobacillus maritimus; assembly: GCF_019749255.1. GTDB lineage: Bacteria > Bacillota > Bacilli > Bacillales > Cytobacillaceae > Mesobacillus_B > Mesobacillus_B maritimus_A. The sequence continues at coordinate 69,893 of NZ_JACWFH010000033.1, forward strand.
CTTTTTCATCGCTTTTATTTGGTAGTGATAAGTCGATTCAGGAATCCCAACGACTAGTAATACGTCTTTTAATTTGAACTTTTCTTTGAGTTCGAGTGATATTGCTGCTTGTGTTTCTCGAGAAAGCCCTTCGGGTTCATCCGATAGGCTCGCAACTTTTTTAAATACTCTACCTCCAAACGAAGGAGTTCATTTTCTCTTTCCAACTTTTGTTCGTATGTCATTTCTTTGTCGGTTTTCTTGTTGTTAGACATGGGTGGCCTACCTTTATGTTTATTCAGGCCTTCATCTTTCCCCTCTAAAAAGGCTTACTTCCACCTACCAATTATAGTAGGTTCTGTTATTCCAAATTGAAGGGCAGTTTCCGTCTCTGAAGAACCTGTTCTCTTCATAAAGCTTAATACATCTAACTTGAATTGAACAGAATATGATTTGTTGTTCTTCTTCCTTTTTAATCCTTCAGAACCAAATCTCTCATAAACTTTGATCCACCTGCCAACTACTGATTTTGACTTAATCCCGTGCCTCTTGGCCAGGGGTCTTATCCCTAGTCTTCCTTCTTGATACTCTCTCACCACTGTTAACTTCAAATCATCACTATATTTTTTAGCCAAAATAAGCACCCCAAAAGATTAGATTTTGACTCTAACTTTTGGGGTGCACCTTAGGACCTGTCCCCTTGTCCCTATCGATGTTCCAAATCCCCAGGCTTTTCCACTATAGGTATAATGTAAACGGTTTAAAGCCAAATATTTAAAATAGATGATATATTGTAAGTTTTCAGAAAAAGTAGTTGACAGATGATGGGGGCGCTATTATTATAACGTTATATAACGTTATTTGTTTTTATAGTTTGGACGTCGGTTAAGTCTAGTTATTATTTTCTTTTTTTTCAAAAAACAAAACAAGGGGGAAAAGAACATGAGAAAACTATTAAAAAAATTAGCAGTAGTGGGTATGGCGGGTGCAATGGCCATTTCCTTAGCAGGATGTGGCTCATCAGCAGAGGAGACAGCTAAAACTGAAAAAACAGGCTTAGCAGGTCTACAGGAAAAAGGGAAGATTGTAGTGGGCACAATGGCCGCGACTCCTCCATATGAGTACCACCTGGTTGAAGGCGGCGAGGACAAAATTGTAGGGTCAGACATTCAATTATTAGAAGAAGTGGCCAAAGATTTAGGTGTCGAATACGAAATTAAGGATATGGATTTTGATGGATTACTAGTTGCTCTTCAGGCAGGGAAAATTGATATGATCATTTCTGCTATGAGTCCGACTGAGGAACGTGAAAAAAATGCAGATTTTACAGACGTATATTATAGAGGTAGAAACGTCATGATGGTCAGAAAAGATGATGTAGATAAGTATACGACTCCAGAAAGTCTAGCGGATAAGAAACTTGCAGCCATTAAAACTTCTGTCCAGCAGAGCATCCTTGAAACAGAGTTGCCAAATGCAGAATTAAAATTATTAGGAAAATCCACTGAATTAGCCATTGACTTAGCAAACAGAAAAGTCGAGGGTGTTCTAGTCGACATTCCAACAGCTACTCTGCTTGAAAAAGGAAATCCAGCTATTACTGCAAGTGAAATTTACTATGAAGATACTTCAGCCGGGGCAGCGATTGCTATGCCGAATGGAACAGATAAAGAAATCATGGAGACTATTAATAAGACCATTGCAAGAGTTAAACCAGAATATGAAGGTTGGTTAAAAGACGCAATGGAAGGCGTTGAATTGGAAGAGTAGGAGAAAGGGGAGTAGAGGAATATGGCTTTAATTAAAAGAGAACAAATTGCAGGGATGAATATCCACTATATGCGCTATACATTAGACTACTTTTTGGATGCCCAAGTAAAAGCGGGCATTCAGTCCATTGAATTTTGGACCGGGGTACCACATTACTATTTGGATCCTATAACCTATTCAGATTGTAAAATTCTAAAAGACAAAGTTCAGTCAAGAGGTCTGGAGATTAAAGTATTTACTCCGGAGAATTGTATGTATCAATATCAGTTTGCAGCTGTTAAGCCCGAAATATTTGAAAAAAGTTTACAGTATTTCACCAATGGAATTAAAGCAACGGCTGAACTTGGCTGCAAAGTGATGCAATGCAATTCTGGGTGGGGATACTTTGATGAGGACCGCGAAGAAGCTTGGAAAAGGTCGAATGAAATGCTATCCAAGCTTGCTGAGGTAGCCAAAGCCGAAGGGGTTACGCTCGCCCTAGAAGCCTTAAGACCTGAGGAATCCAACCTTGTTACTACAGCAAAGGATACAAAAAGAATGTTCGATGAGATCAATCATCCAAACTTAAAGGTACTGATTGATACGACTGCAATGGGAGTTGCTGGTGAAACCTTACAGGACTGGTTTGATTTATTTGGCAAGGATATCATCCATACTCACTTCGTAGACGGTGATCCTTATGGACATTTAGTTTGGGGAGATGGGAAGCATAATTTAGAACAGTTCCTAATAACCCTTCAAAAGAATGGTTATACAGGTTATTTAGGACAAGAAATTACAGATTCCAGATACTTTAAGGACCCAGTAGCCCATGATATACGAAATATGAAACAGTTCGAAAGGTTTATGTAATTTGCTATGATTTGTTCTAACATTGGTTTAGCTGTTTTTAACGCCTACTATTTACCCAATTATGACATGTCTAAATAGCTGTTTCCGATAGAAAGCCATGTGAAAATAGTTAAAAACAGGTCGTTAAAAGGAAATAAAAAAACTGGTGTAGATCGTTAACACCAGTTTTTTTTGCTTTTTGCTAGGAAGGGTTATTTGCACGAAGTAAAACTAAAAACTGTCACTATTGCAACTTTATATTTTATTGTAAATTTTCAGATTAAATATTGACACGAAGGACAAGTAAGGTTAATATAACGTTATATAACATTATATAACGTTATACATAGTGTTCAGCAAACCTCATTCTTTAATCATGCTCGCTTTTAAAAAAAGAATTTTGGGAACAAAAAGGATTAGAGGATATTTAAGGTGTAAAGGGAAAGGAAATCTCTTTAACGTTAAGATCCTTTCATTCTTTTAAAAAAGATCCAACTACTATACACCATGGGGGGGATAAAATTGAACTTTTCATTTTTAGGACAATATTCTTCATTCTATTTAACAGGGGCATACATTACCATCGCCCTTGCAGTGATTGCTGTAGTATTAGGTACCATTCTCGGGGTTGCATTAACTTTATTAAGGCGAACCAGATTTAAGCCTCTCAAACTTTTAGGAGATATTTATGTCGAGTTTATAAGAGGTACCCCCCTTCTTGCACAGATTTATATCATTTATATCGGGGTGCCGATTATCTTTTCTGGAAGCGATATTCCAGATTTTGCTGTAGGTGCTATCGCGTTATCACTGAATGCAGCAGCCTATATCTCCGAAACCATCCGTTCTGGAATCGACGCTGTTAGTATTGGACAAATGGAAGCGGCAAGAAGTTTAGGAATGACTCAGAGGCAAACAATGTTTGACATCATTCTTCCTCAGGCTTTTAAAAACATTCTTCCAGCACTTGGAAATCAATTTATTGGTAGTATTAAGGATTCCTCGATTGTCTCGATCATTGGTGTTGCAGAGTTGATGTATAAATCAACGATTGTTAGAGGAAATACAGCCTTGGGTTTAGAGCCAATTTTAGTAGCCTCATTAGGGTATTTAATTATGACATTTACCTTGGCACAGCTTCTAGGGGTTGTTGAAAGGAGATTGAAAACAAGTGATCGACGTTAACGATTTGCATAAAAGCTACGGGAAAAACGAAGTGTTAAAAGGAGTAAATGTCAATATTAACAGGGGAGAAGTAGTCGTAGTAATAGGACCATCTGGCTCAGGAAAAAGTACTTTCCTTCGGTGCCTAAACCTATTGGAGGTTCCTACGAGCGGGACGATTCTTGTCGATAATCAAGACATTACTTCAAAAAAAGTAAACATCGATAAAGTAAGAGAAAAGATGGGAATGGTTTTCCAACAGTTTAATTTGTTTCCACACAAGACGGTCTATCAAAATATTGTCCATGCTCCTATGAGAGTGAAGGGGACGAAGCAACAAGAAGCAAAAGTCTTAGCAGAAGAATTATTGAAAAAAGTAGGTTTGTCTGAAAAGATACAAGCCTTCCCATCCTCCCTTTCCGGAGGGCAGCTGCAGCGAATTGCGATTGCAAGAGCACTCGCTATGAAGCCAGAAGTGATGCTTTTTGATGAACCAACTTCAGCTCTTGACCCAGAAATGGTCGGCGAAGTGCTAGCTGTTATGAAAGACCTTGCCCGAGAAGGAATGACAATGGTTGTCGTCACCCATGAAATGGGGTTTGCCAAGGAGGTCGGGGATCGAATTCTATTTATGGATCAAGGAAAGATTATGGAGGAAAACAATCCTAAAGAATTCTTTGAACATCCAAAACATCCAAGAACAATCGATTTCCTTTCAAAAGTCTTATAAGTGAGGGTTCAGAAATGTTGAAAGTACTAGGATTAGGCGACAATGTCGTTGATAAATATGAACATATCCACACGATGTATCCTGGCGGTAATGCTTTGAATTTCGCCGTTTTCGCAAAAAAGTTTGGTGCCGATGCAGCGTTCTTAGGGGCTTTTGGCACTGATCAGGAAGCAGAGCATGTCCAAGAAAGTGTTAGAACGATAGGATTAGATACCACCCATTGTAAGCAGTATGAAGGAGAAAATGGGTGTGCTAGAGTCACCCTGAGAGAAGGAGATCGTGTTTTTCTAGGCAGTAATCGTTGCGGAGTTCTAAGCCAATATGGCCTTAATTTAACTCCTGATGATTTTGACTATATAAAACATTTCGATTTAGTCCATTCAGGCCTTTATGGGTTTGCAGAAGCGGAGCTACCAAAGTTGAAAGAGCTAGGAGTATCGATAGGGTTTGATTTTTCATCTGATTTTACAGAAGAAAAGGTCAACCAAATTGCTCCATTTGTGGATTTTGCCTATTTTTCAAGCAGCCATTTACCTCTTGATGAAATGTTAAACCTCATGGTGAAAGTAACAGGATTAGGCTGCCAACTGGTTTTATGTACGATGGGTGAAAAAGGGGCGCTCTTATTCGACGGAGAAACGTTTTATATGCAAGAACCAGACTATGTAAAACCAACTGATACGATGGGAGCAGGCGATTCGTTTATTACGTGTTTTATTGTCCAATACCTGAGTAAAACAAAGCATGGGAATACGAATAGGGCTGAGATTATAAAAGATAGCTTAAAAGAGGCTGCTAGGTTTTCGGCGGAACAGTGTTTAGTAGACGGTTCCTTTGGATTCGGAAAAGTCTATTAAAAACTTCCATTTTAAGGCATAAAAATTCATTAAAATTGGTTATTTAAGATGACATTTGTTATCTATAAAAATATAAAAAAACAAAATACTGGAGGCTTTATCCATGGAATTAAGACAAATTATTACTTCAATTAAGGAAAAACAACCATCAATTAAAAGTGTATTTTTTGTAGGCTGTGGAGCATCTAAAGCGGAACTTTATCCTGCAAAATATTTTCTAGAAGCAAATGCAAAAGAACTTCGCGTAAGCTTATATACAGCAAATGAATTTAATTATGCAACGCCAGTAGCTGTAGACGAGACAAGCATTGTGATTACTTGTTCATTAGGTGGTACTACACCAGAATCAGTAGAAGCAACATCAAAAGCTAGAGAACTAGGTGCACATGTCATTGCGGTAACTCATGTGGAAGATTCTCCATTAACGAAGGATGCAGAGTATGTGGTATACCACGGATTTGAAGCAAACTATGCAGCTAAAATGGAAAAAATGACAAAAGTACTAGGATTGGCAACTGAAATTTTAAATGAGTTTGAAGGATATGAGCATTATATCAAGATGCAAGATGGATTCAGCAAAATTTACGATCTAATTGAAAAATCCGTTGCTTCAGTTGTTCCACAAGCAAAAGCATTTGCTGATGCTTACAAAGACGATGAAGTGATTTATGTGATGAGTAGTGGGGCAACACATGAAGTTGCTTACTCTTTCTCCATCTGTTTATTGATGGAAATGCAATGGATTAACTCTGGTACATTCCACGATGGTGAGTTCTTCCACGGACCTTTCGAAATTGTTGATAAAGATGTCCCATTCTTATTATTAATGAATGATGGTAGAACGAGAGCAATGGATTCTAGAGCACTTGATTTCTTAAACCGTTTTGATGCCAAAACAACTGTAGTAGATGCCAAAGACTTTGGGTTAGGATCTGAGGTTGCCCCAGAAGTGGTCGATTACTTTAACCCAATGTTAATTTCAGGTGTGTTACGTGTCTATGCAGAACAGCTAGCCATTGTAAGAAACCACCCACTTACGAAGAGAAGATATATGTGGAAGCTTGAATACTAAAAATCGGATGAGGAACTAAAATTGTGGTGTTGTTTTAGGGCAACACCCTTTTTCTCTTCTTTTCCTGACAGATGTGATAGATTTGTAGTATCGCCCGTTTTGATTAGGCGCAATTTCTTTTAAAAAAGTTTCTCTTATGTTATGAATAGATAGAAGGGATCATTTTTATAAAATTCCCGAAAGGAGGCAGGGTGTATTGCTGAATAGTGAAAGCGCTATCCCTTTGTATATACAACTCAAACAAGCCATTTTAGAAGACATTAATAATAAAGTATATAGACCTGGTGAAAAGTTGCCAACTGAACCTGAACTAGGTGAAAAATACAATGTTAGTCGGATTACTGTTCGAAAAGCCGTTGTAGATTTAGTAAACGAAGGGTATCTAATCAAGCAACAAGGAAAAGGTACATTTGTTAATCATGCGAAGATAAAAAGAGAACTGGTTTCAGTAAATGGTTACTCTGAATACATGATTTCAGCTGGGAATAAGCCCCAGCAAAAGATTGTATCCCTCGCAATTAAGGAAGCGTCATTAGAACTAGCACAAACATTACAAATTCCAGAGGGCAGTCAAATCCTAGAGTTGAGAAGGATTCTTTACCTAGACAATCAGCCATTATCCCATGAAATTTCTACCTATCCATTATCTTTATTCCCTAAGCTAGATCAATATATAAAAGAAAACCACTCGATGCACCAAATCCTAAAAGATCAATACGGCATTGCCCCAGCTTTTAATAATAAGGTCTTAAATGTAGTATTTGCTAACCAAGAAGTGGCGGACTTTTTGGAATGTAACAAAAGTGATCCACTATATGAGTTAGAAAAAATCGCTTATGATAAAGATAAAAAAACCATTTACCATTCTTTTTTGTATTATCATATTAGTCGGGTTAGTTTTACGATTTCAAGCGAATTTACATCACAGTGACGCAGCAAAGAGAATCATTTTAAATAATACCATATGGTTGAGAATAGAAAAGGACAGCCCTTTCGCTTTAAAGAGAAAGGGCCGCCCTATTTTTCGAGGTTTTTCTTTTTTGTCATGGTGTGCTACTAGTCTTAGAAAAAGGGACGGTTCTTAAAGTGGACAATCGGAAGTTTTGCGCGAAAAAGGGCACGATGAGCGGTATATACTACTCATCGTGCCCTTTTCTATTCTTGGTTCTTCCTCAGACACGCAAAATTTTTGATTGCCGGAGAAGAATGAAGTCGCGGTTCTGGCCTATGGGGTTTGAATCTTTCGATTTCCCTCAAAAATAAGTTTAAGGGAATGGATCATGGGTTAAATTCATTGAGTGTACTGGATTTTAAGGGGAAACGAACATAGTTTCCCCCTCCCCACTGAAGAGGCTTTTATTCGGGTATTCACTTAAGGTCATCTAGGGTACTCCTCCGGAAGCGGCTAACTGTAAAGAAGAGTTCCGGCAGCCTTGGCATTGACTTACGTCCTTTTTTAAGATGAGGGAAACAATCTCCAAAACACTCAATCCCTCAAACTTCGATTTATATACGGGGCTTCTAGTCATTTTCCGGCATAGTTTTAGTTTCGTTTTCTTATTCCTGTTCGCGAGTAAGCCATAATGCCTGATCTTTACAAATCCCTTGGGAAGGACGTGCATTAGGAACCTGCGAATGAACTCTACCTTTGTGAGGGTGACTTTTTTCTTCCTATTATCGTTTTTATAGTCCCTCACTCCAAAGGTGACGGTATCCTCATCAACTGAAATGATCCGGTTATTCGAAATGGCAATCCTATGGGTGTAACGACCAAGGTATTCCATCACTGCCAAAGGTCCATCGAATGTCCTCTTGGTATAGCTATACCAATCAAGTGAGTAACACTTGTCCAAGAGATCCTGAAAAACCTCTTTATTTTGATAGATTTTAGCTTCGTTATAGAAACCTAGCAGTCCTTGTCTGTAATACTGCTTCAGGTAATAAAGATATTTTCCCTTGAATTTTTTTGACAGCACTTTGACCGGAATGAAGAATTTCTTGGACGCAGCACGCCATTCATTGTGTTCCGTCAGGCCTCCGGCCAGCACGACTGTATGGATGTGAGGATGATAGTGCAGGTTCTGTCCCCATGTATGCAAGACGGAGAAAAAGCCGATTTGTGCTCCAAGATATTTTGTGTCCTTTGAGAGCTCCATCAATGTTTCAGCCACAGCCTTATACATTAAGTCATAAAGCAGCCGTTGATTATGATAGATAATCTGGTGTAGCTGTTCGGCATAGTGAAGACGACGTGAAAATAAGGCGCATTCAATATATCTTGTTTTCGTTTATCAACCCAAATATCTTTATTGACTCCCTGACATTGGGTGCAGTGCCGATTACGGCAGGAGTTATAGCTGACCTGAGAGTGGCCGCAACTATCACATTCATAAGTTCGTCCGCCCAAGGCTGAAGTTCTACAGTTCATGATATCCCTAGCAGTTTTAGCTTGATCGAGGGATGGCTTGTATGATTGTTTATATCTAGAAAATGAGTCACGGAACAAATCCTGGATATTCATTCTTACTCGCCTTTGCCAGAGTCCATTGGACTCTTGACCCCCATCAGGGATTTGGATGTCATGTGCAAGTAGGCAGCTGATGTTTGAAAGTTTTTATGACCAAGCAATTGTTGGATCAAAACCGGTTCTACCCCGTCTTCCAAGGAATGAGTGGCAAAGCAGTGCCTTAGAGTATGGGTTGAAATACGTGAATCTATCTTCAATTTGTTTTTAAGCCTAATCATGGTGTTTTTTATGGTTTTTACATGGATGTGTTGATTATCCTTTACTCCAGGAAATAACCAGTCAGAAGATAAATAGTTCTTATTGGCGAATTCGGTCCTGAAATAATCCCGAAGGACCAAGAGTGACTCCTTTGATAAGATGGTGTATCGGTTAGTGTTATGTTTGGCATTGGCCACTCGAACTCTCATGGTTTTACTGCAGATATCACCAATCTTCAGGTTCGCGACTTCACTGACCCTTAATCCACTTCCATATAACAATGAAAAGATTGCCTTATGTTTTTTATTTTGGATAGCGTTTATTAGGTTGAGAATTTCATCCCTGGAAGGGATGACGGGAAATGATTGGGGACGCCTCATTCTTGGAATCTTCATAGGATTCCATTCCTTCTCCAGAACATATGTGTAGAAGAATCGGACGGAAGAGATATAATTATTGATTGTCCCTGCCGAAAGCCCCCGTACGTTTTTTAATAGAAGAATATAATCCTGGATATCCTCAAGGGTAGTTCCGTCGGTTGGACGGTTTTGTTCATTCATGAAAGAGATGAATGAACGTATCCTTCTTCCGTAGGACTCTCTTGAAGACTCGGGAGTGTTTTTGAGTTCAAAGTACAAGTTTACTTTTTGATCATATTGATTCATGGTTGTGTGCCTCCTGATTTTAAAATTTAATATTAAAAATCAGGAGGCAGGAGGGGGCCTAGATAGGGAATTTGTGTTATATATTTTTCTATGGTTCTGTGTTATAATCATGGGCGAAAAGTTCTTTTCTAATGTATTTGTTTGGTTTGGCGATTAAACAATACCATAAGAAAGGAAACTTTTCTTTTTTTATGCACTTTTTTAACTGTTTAAACTAGATTTGGAAGCCATCGCGGAGCGATTTCGTTCTTCTCTTACTTCTATACTAGGTGGAAGAGGAGAACCGTCCCAACCGAAGTTGGAACGCTTTTTATAGTGGATTTGTTTTTATCCCGCCTCTTTAACACCCTTTTTGCTTTGTGCTGCCATTGCTTTCTTTTGAGCCATAGTAAACTGACCAATGCCAAGCTCTTTTGCTTCTTTTTGTAAGGACTTTAGAAAGCTGACGACCATTAACACCAGAATGGCTGAGAATGGGAGAGCGGCAATAATCATCGTGTTTTGCAGGCCTTGCAGGCCGCCAGAATAAATGAGAGCAAGTGCAATTGCTGAAAGTAGGACACCCCAAGTCACTTTTATCGGAACACTTGGATTTTGCGACCCATTCGTTGTCATCATCCCTAATACAAATGTACCAGAGTCCGCTGATGTGACAAGGAATATAACGATAAGCAAAACAGCTAGCAACGATAGGACCATGCTGAACGGGAAGCCTTCCAGCACGCCGAAAAGGGATTCCTCGGCCGCTAATGATGAAATTGAAAGCAGCCCTGTAGATTCCGTGAAAATAGCTGTACCCCCGAAGGTGGTAAACCATAGGAATCCAATCAGAGACGGAATGAGCAGGACACATACAACAAACTCGCGAATGGTTCGTCCTTTTGAAACTCTGGCAATAAAGACACCAACAAATGGAGACCAGGCAATCCACCATGCCCAATAGAAAATCGTCCAACCATTAATCCATTCGCGTCCCCCTTCGTTCAGGGGAGCAATCCGCAAACTCATGTTCATAAAGTTTTGCAAATAGGTTCCTACTGTATCTGTAAATAAGTTAAGGATGAAAAGGGTCGGACCAAACGCGAAGACTATCAAGAAGAGGACAGCCGCAAGCCCCATATTTAAGTTGCTTAAAATCTTAATCCCTTTGCTAATCCCTGTTAGAGCTGAAATCATGAATAAGACTGTCACCACCAGCAAAATGATGGTCTGGTTAATCATAGAACCAGGTACATCAAAAAGGAAGGACAATCCCCCATTGATTTGCATCGCCCCAAATCCTAACGAGGTAGCGACCCCTAAAACCGTCGCAACGACAGCCGTAACGTCGATTGCCTTGCCAATCGCTCCATCCGCATGCTTCCCAATCAGCGGTCGTAAAGTTCGGCTAATTAAGCTTAATTCCCCTTTTCTAAACGTAAAATAAGCCAATACCATCGCAATTGAACCATAGATGGCCCATGCATGGACTCCATAATGGAAGAAAGTAAATCTCATCGCATCTTTAATCCCCTGATCGGTTCCCTCTGTGCCTGTAGGAGAACTAATCATATAATGGCTAATGGGTTCATAGGTGCCATAAAAGACCAAACCAACCCCAATACCCGCACTAAAAAGCATCGCAAGCCAAGTTGGGCGTGAAAACTCAGGCTTATCCTCCTGTTTCCCGAGCTTAATCCGGCCAATTGGACTTACTAATAAATAGAAGCACACAAACACAAAAATCGATACAACTACAAGGTAATACCACCCAAATGAGTCTGTAATAAAGCCTTGAGCACTACTCGTCATTTGTTCCAACGCCTGGGGCATCGTGATTCCCATTAAAACAAGACCCAGCACGATTGCTAATGATACATAAAAAACAGTTGAAGCATTCTTCATATTAAATTTTAACTCCCATCTTTGATAGATTCGCAGAGGGTTTACTTCGTTTGGTGAACATATAACATGCAAAACCATATGATAAAAGAATTTTTTTAATGAAGTAAGATGAAACTTAACCCTTAAAAATTGCGTTAATTCATTTACTCTAAACTACAACACTTTAAGACTCGTTAAATAACCATTGTCCATCTGTATGGGTTTGGGATTATAGATAGATAAAAATATGGCAGAGGTAATTCGTCTGGATCAGTTTTTTAAGCTGTTTAGGGGAGTATTATAACTATAACAAACAAAGCAAAAGCATACACATCCGAAAAAGTGGCTTATTTAGTGCTCTAGTGGAACAATCCTTGTTGAGAAGGACTCCTAAAGATAAATTCTTAATATAACTCCCAGATCCTCTTGATACGGCCAAAATACGATACGGGACAGGCACCTTGTCCCAGTACGGGAAAGAGGGACAGTCCCCCTTGTCCCACCGTCCAACTTAGACAAAATTCAGCTTATATTGACAATTGGCAGAACTTTCCCTATGATTATGATAATTGAATACGGAAGAAATAGGTTTGAGATTACGAGTCTACTATATGTAATTTCTTAGAGGGAAGCCGGTGTGAATCCGGCGCGGTCCCGCCACTGTATTTTGGGAGTTTTCTATTGATTGCCACTGTCTATAGATGGGAAGGTGATAGAAAGCATTGATCATGAGCCAGGAGACCTGCCTATTTTTAACGCCATTCGACCTACGTGGATAGGGAGGTGTACGAACGTTTCTGGTTTTATGTCTGCTTTTCAGGCATTTTTATGTCAGCATATAAAAAACAGAAACTACCATCTGTACACATCTCTAGGAATAGGGGTGTATTTTTTTTTGCACAAAAAACAATTACAGAAGGAGAGTTTATAATGAACAAGACTGCGTTAGTTCAACGGTGGGTTGCAGGTTTTGCGGTATTTTTATTAATCCTTAGCAATCTAGTATTTGTCCCGCATGTTGGACAAGCTGCAACATTAGAACAAGGCGTAACGATTAAAGCAATTGATGAAAATGGTGAGGTTGTCTTGCCATTAACAGCTGTTGGATTTGACGAAGGAGACACGGCTTTTGATTTGTTGCTTGAAGCCGGAGAAAAGCATGATTTAGAAGTAGCTTATGAGGTCTATGATTTTGGAAATATGATAACAGGTATCGGAAATCAATCTCCTTCAGGGTCAGCTTATTGGTCGTTTACTATTAATGGAAAATCTGCTGAAGTAGGGAGTTCAACTCATCCAGCTAAGAATGGGGATAACTACCTTTTTGCGATAACCGAGTGGCCAAATCCATCTGTAACAGTCAAGGTATCGGCTATTGGGAAAGACGGAGAAGCGGTAATTCCAGAAACGGAAGTTGCATTAATGGAAGGTGCTAGTGCATACGACGCCCTAGTACAGGCCGCTGCAGAACATCAACTTCTAGTAGATAGCAGTGTGGATGATCTTTATTTTACCTTCATTAAAAATATTGGGAGTACAGAGGTAGGTCCTAATGATTACTGGAGTATTGCCGTTAATGATAGTGGCCTATCCACGAGTGCAGCCGACTATACGTTAGCAGAAAATGATCATGTTCAACTAACGTTGGAGACATATGTACCACCAACAGACCCGGGTACTGTGGAGCCAACTGAGCCAGAGAAACCAACGGAAACACAAGATCCGGAGGAACCAACTCAACCAGAAGAACCAACGGGAACAAATGAAACGATTAATCAAAATGTAGAAGCTAGTGTTGCAGATATTTTAACTTATATCGATAAAAATAATATTTCTTTGGAATCTGGAAGTGAATGGTGGGTATGGGGTTTAGCCAATACAAACCGAGAAATCCCAGCATCCTATGTTAGCAGTGTGAAAGAGAAGGTTAAAGAGCTAGAAGGGAACTTCCGAATCTTTGACTTGGAAAAGCTCATTATTGGCTTATCGGCTGCCGGAGAAGATGCCACATCAGTTGAGGGGTATAATCTCGTAGAATCACTAGTGAATCATCCGAATCTAGAAAATCCTTCTATTAATATGAATATCTATGCTTTATTAGCGGTGGATAGTGGACAATATGAAACACCTGCAGGCTTTAGAGAAGCACAGGTTAACACGATTTTAGAAGGGGAATTAGAACAAGGGGGATGGAGCTTCTTTGGCTCAACTCCAAGTCCCGATATCACAGGAATGGCTTTAACGGCATTAGCTCCATACGCTGATCAAGAGAATGTTCAATCAGCTATCACGCGAGCTGTCGACTATTTATCTCATGCTCAAAGTGAGACAGGCGGCTTTGACATTGCGATGAATGGGGGAGATGCAAGTGAATCCGTCTCCTCAGCCATTGTGGGGCTTGCTTCTGTCGGGGTGGACCCTATCGGGGAAGATTTTACGAAAGCTGGCGGGAACCTTGTCCAGCATCTATTAAAATTCAAACAAAATGACGGTGGATATAGTCATCTGCAAGATGGTTCATCTAGTGATATGGCCACACAACAAGCGTTATTGGCACTTACCGCTTACCAGAGCTTTGTGAACGGTGGGGGATTGGTTTACCAGTTTGAGTTAGCGGGTGAAGAGAAACCGCCAGTTGAAACGGAACAGCCCGAGCAGCCGGAACCACCAGCTGAAACTGACCATCCAGAACATCCAGAACAACCAGAACAACCAGAACAACCAGAACAACCAGAACAACCAGAACAACCAGGTAGTCCTGAGCAACGAGAACACCAGCCAGGTGAGCAAAAGCAACCAGATTTAAATAAGGAAAACACAGGCACCTCCATAAATGCTGAAACAACAGAATCTTCAAAGACCGGGAAAGTATTACCGAATACAGCAACAAATACTGCCAATATGATGCTAGTTGGAATTGGTTTATTGCTTGGCGGTTCGATTCTTTTCTATGTTCGTCGTAAGCGAGCAGCATAAGGTAAGTGCACCAATTGGGTAATTCATCTTTTAGGTGGATTACCCTCATTCATTGTATTGGGAAGTTCGTTTTCGTATGGGATGGTTGTTAAAATCCTATAGCCGTTTTTTAACGCAAGTTAGGCTATTTTGTACGTTTTAATAAGTTTGGACGCTATTTTCTCATGATTTAAAAGTATTTTACAGTGAAAAAGCTTAATCCATCTAATCTTGTATCTAAAAGCAATAAAGTTTGAGCCATTGGGAAAGGGGGAGTATAGAATGAAGCGATTGTTGATAACGGCGCTGATGCTAATTTTGTTTGTTTTTGGAACCGGTTGTGAAAAAGATGAGGTAGTCGCCCCCGAAGGAAAGGACGATTTCAAACAGTCTGTCGAGGTAGCGGAACATAATGATTCCCCTCAGGATGTGGTCGCTGAGAAGGAAGAGTCAGAGGACGTGGACTCAGCTGAAAAGACTGACGAAGCTGAAGGTACAGATGCTTCAACTAAGGAAGAACCAGCTGCTAAACCATCCCAACAGGTAAACACCAAAAGTAATTCATCATTACAGCAAGAAACGAATAAAAATACTCAGTCACCCGCGCAAGAGAACAAGAAGACTGTCAATTCAACTCAGAGCTCCAAGACTGAACAACCTAAAGAGTCGACCAAAAAATCACCACTACCTCAAGAGAAATCCAGTAATACTACTACCCAAAAGCCAACATCAGAAAAGCCAACAACAGAAAAGCCAAAAGAAGTAGTGGCACCTGCTCCAACCAAACCGAGCCCAACTCCAGAGCCGACGAAACCGAAAGAAACTGTAACCATTACGATTGTTGCTCCTGGTGTAAAAGACACGATTTTACCTGTAACATCGGTCGAGTTTCAAGAAGGAGATACGGTCCTATCCATTACCCAAAAGATTGTCAGGGCGCGTGGAATTCAAATCAGTGTCACAGGTGCTAGTGCAACGGCTTATGTCCAGGGAATCGATAACCTTTATGAATTTGATCACGGCCCATTAAGCGGCTGGGAAGCGTTTGTAAACGGACAGGGACTTGATAGGAGTGCTGGAGTCTATGGGGTCCAACCAGGACAAGCAATCATGTGGCGTTATACGAAGAACTATACGGAATAGCTCTTTTCGTAAAAATTGTTGTTAAAATCCTAAACCCGGTTTTAAGGCAAGATAAGCTATTTGGTGCAATAAATGTAATTTGGTAAGCTCTTTTTCTCAAAATCTAAAAAGCTATTTTGGCAGTGAAACAAAGTCTAATCAGTCTATTTATATCCAAAAGCAATAAGATTTGAGAAAACAGCCTATAGAATAGACCAACAAAAGGATTGAGTTGACATACATGGTACGAGGTTTTCGTTCGTTTCACCCTATTATTCTTTTGCTTTATTATCTTTTCGCCATGGCAGCGCTTATGCTATATCAGCATCCGATGTTTTTGGCGCTGGCGACCGTGGCGATTCTCCTGATGAACTTTATGCTTGATGGAGGATTGGAGCTTAGGAAATGGCGCGCAATGATCCTCATTATGGCGGTGCTAACGCTTGTGTTGACACCGTTTTTTAATCAACGAGGCAATCATCTACTCTTTTATTTGTTTGAAAAACAAGTGTACCTGGAAGCAATTTGGCAAGGGGTGATGATTAGCTTAACCCTTGTTTGCATCTTAACCTTATTTCTTACGTTTAATTTAGTTATTACCCCAGATAAGTTTGTATTTCTCTTCTCTAAAATAATGCCCCAATGGGCGTTGTTGACCATGTTGTCATTAAGGTTTGTGCCACTTTTAAGGAAACGTCTCCTTGAAATTGGCGATGTGCAGAGTATAAAAGGATTTTCGTTAAAAACGGGTTCGGTTAAAGGTCGCGCCCAGAGCGGAATGCTCTTCTTACAAACCTTGTTAACGTGGTCGTTAGAGGAGTCGATTCAAACGGCTGACTCGATGACGGCAAGAGGGTATGGACTTGGGAAGCGAAGTAAATACCAGCCTTATTATATGAAAAAAAGAGACTGGTTGGCGTTCGCTTTTCTGTTGGTGAGCGGATCACTCGTCTTGTTTGGCTGGTGGCTCGGCGATGGGGTATTAACACTGCTACCGGTTTTGGAGCCAGTTTGGTTATCCGGTAGGGAGTGGCTCTATTGGATTTTATTTTTTATGATGATTGGTTTTCCGATTTGGACAGAAGGAAAGGAGATGGTTAAGTGGAAATTCTTGCGACGCATAGGTTAAGTTTCACTTACCCAAATGCAACTATACCAGCATTAAAAGACATCAGTATTCAAGTGAAGCAAGGGGAGTTTGTTGTCCTTTGTGGTCCTTCTGGAAGTGGCAAATCGACGCTACTTCGTCTGTTTAAACCGGAAATTGCCCCTCATGGCATAAAGGAGGGGACTCTTTTTTTTCAAGGGAAACCTCTCCAGGAAGTTACCCCGATTGTGAATGCAAAGGAACTTGGAATGGTGTTTCAGGATCCGGAAAACCAAATCGCGATGGACAATGTGCTTGAGGAACTCATTTTTGGAATGGAAAACCTGGGTTTCACCACTGAACAAATGCGCAAGAAAGTCGCGGAAATGGTGAATTTCTTTGGCTTAAATCCCTTACTGGATAAAAAAATCGACGAATTGTCCGGCGGCCAAAAGCAATTGCTTAATTTAGCTTCTATTTTATTGCTCGAGCCGTCGGTATTGCTATTAGATGAGCCGACGGCTCAGCTTGACCCGATTGCAGCCAAGGAGTTCATTCATATGCTGCAGCGGTTAAATGAGGAATTTGGCATTACGATTGTCATCGTGGAACATCGGCTAGAGGAACTTTTCCCAATTGCGAGCAGAGTCATCTTGTTCGATAACGGGGTACTTTTACATGACACAACACCAAGAGAAATGGTGAAGGAGCTTGGGACTCATAAGACTATGAAGAGTTTTTTACCGAGTTCTGCCTTATTATATTTAGAGTTTTACAAGAAAGCACATGCAGAAACTATTCCTTTGAATGTGAAGGAAACGAGACAGTGGTTACAAGGAGAGCATGTTGAGTGGGACGAGCCTTCTGAGGTTAGTAGCGCAGCGGCGGTTCCTTCGCCCATTTTAGAATTGAAAGAAGTGGACTACCAATATAGTAAAAATACACCAGCTGTTTTGTACAATTTAGATCTAACCATTTATGAGGGTGAATGGCTGGCAATTGTGGGGGCAAACGGTACGGGAAAGTCTACGCTTTTAAAGGTGATTGGCGGAATTTTAAAAGCACAGCATGGATCGATGAAATACAAAGGGAAGAAGGTCCGAAAGTGGGAACCGAGGAAAGTAAGTTATCTTCCTCAAAACCCGAAGCTGTTTTTCATCCAGGATACAATCAGAAAGGAATTTGAGCACCTGGCATTAAAGCATGGGGAGAGGAACCCAGAGGAGCGGATTCAAAATTTACTGAACAAGTTTGGGATTGCGCACTTGCAGAACCAGCATCCGTATGACTTAAGCGGGGGAGAGCTGCAGAAAGCGGCGTTAATCGGTAGCTTGCTTGTGGAACCAACGATTCTGTTGATTGATGAACCAACAAAAGGGTTGGATCCTGAATCGAAAAGAGCATTCGGAGAGCTTGTTTCCACTTTAGTAGATGAAGGGCTTACGGTGGTAATGGTTACCCATGATATTGAGTTTTCTGCTACCTATGCAACAAGGTGCAGCATGCTGTTCCAAGGAAAAATTACGGTAACGGAAAACACGCGGGATTTCTTTCACGAGAATACGTACTACACAACGGTGTTGAACCGGGCGACACGAAACAGCAGTGCATATCCAGTTGTAACATTGGAGGAGGCGAGACGCATATGGCGCGTCAAAAGCCCATTTTAATCGGGATTTCGGTGTTGATTCTTGTGCTGCTTGTTGGTTTTCCTTTATTGAACACCGAACATTATCTTGCCTTAAGCCTCCTGATAATGGCGTCTTCTTTCTTTCCTTTTATGATAAGCTTTGCAAAGAAAAAAGTATTGAGCAGAGAACTGGTCGTGATTGCCATTTTAGCGGCGATTGCCGCCGTTAGCCGCGTCCCTTTTGCCTCGATTCCAAGCGTTCAGCCAACCACTTTTGTGATTATCATCTCGGCCATTGTGTTAGGTCCACAAAGTGGGTTCGTCGTCGGTACTTTAGCAGCCATTGTCTCGAACCTGTTTTTAGGCCAAGGTCCATGGACTCCATGGCAAATGTATGCTTGGGGAATGATAGGACTAACGGCTGGATTGCTAGGTAAAACATGGATCATGCAAACTAGGCTCGGTCGCTGCCTATTCGGCTTCATTGTCGGGATTGCCTTTGGGTGGATCATGAATCTATGGGTCGTCATTAGTATGATTCAGGAACTAAACTGGCCCGCAATCATCACCTATTACAGCACAAGCCTCTACTTCGACCTCGCCCACGGAATCAGCAACGTATTCTTCCTGTGGATATTCGGCAGCAGCTGGATAAAGATTATTCAGAGGTTTAAGGTGAAGTATGGATTGTTCGGAACAGAGGGATAGGGACAGAGGGACAGGACCAGGTCCCAAAGTCTCCCCACGTTGCAAGTAACTTTTGGACAAGGAACCGCTGTCCCCGTGTCCCACCGCTCACCCGCTTCAACCCAACCGTCAATCCTTACGTATATTCCTAGGACAACCATCATAAGGATTAGAGAGGTCGAGGATTGGTTGGGGAAATGGGGTGGTGGAATGTTTGCTAGGGTTGCGGCTTTAATCATTGGAAGTATTCTGCTGGGTATTGGGATTAATGGTTTTTTGGTTCCGCATCAATTGCTTGAGGGAGGAATTATTGGTCTGGCCTTGCTTCTTCATTATTATTTTGATTTTCAGGCGGGGCTATGGTCGGCTTTATTGAGTATTCCATTGATTCTTTATGCTTGGGTAAAGGATCGTGCTCAGTTTCATGGTAGTATTTATGGAATGATTGTGACGGCTGTTTTTATTGATTTGCTCGCACCATATCAGTTTGCGTTGCCAATTTGGGTGAGTGCCATCTTAGGGGGAGCCCTTTGTGGAATCGGGGTTGGCTTGATGCTTAGGTACAAAACAAGTACTGGTGGCACCGATTTAATTGCTTATTTCATAGCAAAAGCGACCCCTTTAAATATAGGACTGTTGATTGCAATAATGGATGTCTTCATTGTTTTACTAGGTTTTCAGACTCTGGGCCTACAGAGTGTTGTATTCTCATCGATTACGATCTTAATAGCAGGATATCTAGCTTCGATTTGCTATGAGGGATATCGATAAATAGGATGCTAGGGGAGATAAAGACTTTATAGTACAGACCTTGTAAACGTGATGGGGAAACCTATTAAATGTTATTAAATAAAAAGTAGAAAAAGGAGAGTGAATGGATGCGCCCATTTACTCTCCTTTTTTTAATGCTTTTTTTTATAGAAAAACTTTTTCATAAGATTGTAGATTCCTTTGATTGCTAAGTAGCCAGCAAAGAATAATATGAATCCCCATAAACTAATTACAGCATCATGAAATTCCATGTTTCCACGTCCGGTGAGCTTTTGTTGGATCTCAATCGCAAAGACAATCACCACTAATACGGTAAAAGTATAAATAAAAGAAATGGCTGTGATACTGAATTGAGCTAAATATTTAAATACAACATTCACAACTATGAATGCTAAGATTCCCACGATCCCAAATACCCAAAGATGCAAATCTTTATCGGTAAGATTCCACCCAGCACGGTTACTGATTGCAAAAATTAAATCGTGCAGCGTGTTAATGATTTCAGCAAGGAGCAAAATAAAATCCTTCATGCAAACTCTCCCACATTTTTTGTATTTGTAACTTCTACAATTATAGGACATTGAGAGGGAAATGGATAGATAGGCTAGAAGGGGATTAGTCCTCTCATCTCCTCCCGTTCTTGGTATTTAAGTGTTTTCCAAATATTGGGTCGAGGGGCCTACTCTGGCGTTTTTAAAATTTCCGTGTACCTAAGTAAGTAATCCTAGGAACATGAAATCTGCCGAGACGGCTGAAATATAAATCATATGAAGACCGAAGTGGATTGCTTAAGAAGACGAAAAGAGACTGAGCAACAGAGGTGCTTCTTTCCTAGTGCAGATGAAGCCGAAATCAAGCTAGGAATCGCCGAGAAACCAGCTTCATAAAGCCGATGAAGCCGAAATCGAACTAGGAATCGCTGAGAAACCAGCTTCATAAAGCCGATGAAGCCGAAATCGAGCTAGGAATCACTGAGAAACCCGCTTCATAAAGCCGATGAAGCCGAAATCAAGTTAGGAATCATTAAGAACCCCGCTTCATTAGGCAGATGAAGCCGAAATCGAGCTAGGAATCACTGAGAAACCCGCTTCATAAGGCAGATGAAGCCGAAATCGAGCTAGGAATCACTGAGAAACCCGCTTCATAAAGCAGATGAAGCCGAAATCAAATTAGGAATCGCCGAGAAACCAGCTTCATAAGGCAGATGAAGCCGAGATCAAGATAGGAATAGCCGAGAAACCCGCTTCATAAAGCAGATGAAGCCGAAATCAAGCTAGGAATCGCTGAGAAACCCGCTTCATAAGGCAGATGAAGTTGAAATCGAGCTAGGAATCACTGAGAAACCCGCTTCATAAGGCAGATGAAGCCGAAATCGAGCTAGGAATCACTGAGAAACCCGCTTCATAAGGCCAATGAACCCGAGATCTAGCTAGGAATCATCTTTTCAGTGGCGACAGGACCTGTCCCCATGTCCTGTCGCCACCTGTCCCGTCCTAAAAAATCACTATTCTATTCGTTGCCTTTTGCTATATAATGAATTGAATTATAGGTATTAAGAATACATCGTATGGGGTAGATAGAGATGCTGGAAGAATTATGGGGATATTTACTATGCATTATTTTGGCGGGGGTATTAAGTTTATTTCTATCTGTTTATGTACGATTAAAACTAACTGGTGTACCTGGTGCAAGGTACTTTATGTATGCCACACTCTTGTCAGCATTCTTTACTTTTGCCTATACGTTTGAGCTGTTTAGTTCTACATTAGGACAAATTAAGTTTTGGTTGAGGATTGAGTACCTCGCCATGCCGTTTATCCCTTTGCTTATGTTGTTCATGTGCTTTGAATATGTTGGTCAAAAGCTAAACCAACGTCTATCGTTGATGTTATATGTGATTCCCGTAATCACGGTGTTTTTGGTAAATACCAATGACCTTCACCATCTTTATTACTCATCTGTTGCTCTTAGAAGTGATACTCCTTTCCCCATTCTAGCACTAGAGTATGGACCGGGGTTCTATGTTCACGCTCTCTTTGTTTTTATGTGTTTAATGATTAGTGTCGTCATTTTGCTCATGCATATAAAAAAATCACTATTTAAATTCCGCATGCAAATTTTATTAATGGTAGCAGGGTTAATTATGCCCATCATTGCGAATCATTTCTATTTAAATGGCATGAGTCCATATGGAATTGATCTTGGCCCGGTTTCTATGAGTCTTTCATTTCTGTTTCACGGGGCAGCACTTTTCTGGTTTCAGATGTTTAATGTGGCCCCGATTGCGCGAGAAACGGTGTTTGAAAGTATGCATGAAGGCGTCATTGTCATCAATCAGCAAAAAGCGATTGTTGATTATAACCTGTCCGTGGTGAAGGTCATCCCGACCTTAACCTCCGATGCGATTGGGCGACCAATTTTTGATCTATTGAATCGCAATCAAGTACTTTCCGAAATAATCCACCGTGGGCAGGAATGCGACTATGATATGTATATAGGAAAAGACATGCATTATTTCCATATTCGTTTTTCCCCTGTTCATAATAAAAATCATCTCCAAATCGGCCAGATCATTACGTTTGTTGATATAACCGAAAGAGTCCATCTGCAAGAAAGGCTGCAGGAGCTGGCAAGTATCGATGGGTTAACGCAAGTTTTCAACCGGATGTATTTTAAGAAAACAGCCGAAGAAAAGATCGAACAGCTTACGGACAAGCATGTATCACTTATTATGTTTGATATTGATCATTTTAAAAGTGTGAATGATTGTTATGGACATGAAGCAGGAGACATGGTGTTGACTCATGTTGTTGAGGTAGCAAAAAATAGTTTGCGCAAAGAGGATATCATGGGGCGGTATGGAGGGGAAGAGTTTATCATTTGTTTGCCAGATACGCCAATTCAAGAGGCTTATGAGGTGGCGAATGGAATACGCGAGAATATTGCTGCTAATCCTATCGTAATAGACAATATTGAAATTACTGTAACCTCCAGCTTCGGACTCTCTCATGCCTATAGGGTGGGGGACAATCAGAATACCCTCCAAACCTTAACAAGGCAAGCGGACCAAGCATTATACGAGGCCAAAAGAGCCGGCCGAAATTGTGTGCAAGTCCTAACAGTACCTACACCTACATTCGCTGTGGTAGGGGAGTAGGACAGAGGGACAGGCACCTTGTCCCAAAGAGAGACATGGATTCGACTTCCGTGTCTCTTTTTGTTTTTCTGCAAGTACCTTTCGGGCAAGGGGCCAGCGTCTTATCCCTAGTAAATAAAAAAAGGGAAGGCAGGGGATTTAAAATGTACCCTATAGAGTAGACACGTAAAA
>NZ_JACWFH010000034.1 GCF_019749255.1 Mesobacillus maritimus
CATAGAAAAGTGCCTTGAAAAAGTGCCAGGCACCATCCATAAAATTGGAAGGTGCCTGGGTATGTATCACTAGCCTTGCATGGGTTTAAAAATTTCCCATAATTTCAAAAAAAATGTATTTACACACAAGAAAAAAACTCCTATTGTAGAAGTGGTTGACCTTGTTTTGTTCCCTTAAACAAACAAGTCTTCTACAAAGGAGTTTCATAATGAACAAGAAAAGTATAGGACGTGAAATGCTCATTTGTCAATGTCTTTCCCAACTTCCACTAGAGGATTATGATTGCCCCCTAATTGATTATGGGAAAAAACTTTCAACTAAATCCTTAATAAAAATTTTTGTAGCGGCCCAGTTGGACGAATGGGATTCATATAAAAACATGGAAGAAAAGTTAGGGGCACATCCAAAGCTCCGTAAGGAGATTGGGATAGAAGAAATAAGCGGATCTCAGTTAAGTCGCAGGATCTCCGACCTGCCAACTGAATGGTTACAAAATCTTTTTGTTAAAGTTGTAAAGAAGATTCAGCTGTTCACCAAAGGGCTGAAGGGCCTACCTAATGGGTTGGGTGTATTGAAAATTATTGATTCTACTGAAATAAGTTTACCCAAAAATTTATGTGATTGGGCATTTATTTCAAAGAGCCATACTGCGGTTAAGATGCATACTAGATTGGTAGTTGCGTCAGAAAATGTAGTTTATCCCGACAAAATTGTACCATCTTCAGGTAAGTTAAGTGACAATGAAGGTTCAGATGATTTGGTTGAGGAATCAAATGCCATTTATGTAATGGATCGTGGATATCCTTCCAGAGAAAAATTTGAAACCTGGGAAGAAAAAGGGATATCCTATGTTGTTCGACTCACGAAATCTCTTCGTTTAGGTATATTAAAAGAGTACACACCCACTCATCCATCCGTGACTCTTGATGCAAAAGTATCCTATAACGTGTCTAAAAAGCCTGTTCGCTGCATTGAATTTATGGATGAAAAAGAAAGAACCTACCGAATTTTAACGAACCGGTTTGACCTAACGGACCAACAAGTGATGGAAATCTACCGTGCCCGTTGGACAATTGAGTTGTTCTTTAAATGGGTAAAACAGCATTTGAAATTTACAAAAATATGGAGCACGAAGCCACAAGGGATATGGAACCAAATGTTCCTGGCTTTAATCGCATATGGGCTTTCCTTATTAGTAAAACTTCAAACTCAATCAGATAGGACTACATTTGGGTTCTTTAGGTTATTACAAACCTATCTTTATAAAACCGTAGGTTCATTTATGAAAGCTTTGAAAAAGAAGAAAAAGAAAACATCGAAGGGTAGACAAAAAGTTCCAATAACTAAACCAAAATCTAAGCCGGAATTTGGAAATGTCGCTAGGGATAAAACAGAGAAGAAGAAAAAAAAGCACAAA
>NZ_JACWFH010000035.1 GCF_019749255.1 Mesobacillus maritimus
TAGGATTGATAGGTGCCCTAAGTGGAGCGAATCCCAAAGGGAAAGGTCATCAATAGGATTGATAGGTGCCCTAAGTGGAGCGAATCCCAAAGGGAAAGGTCATCAATAGGATTGATAGGTGCCCTAAGTGGAGCGAATCCCAAAGAGAAAAGGTCACTAATAGGACTTCTAATCATTTCCTACACATTTCTTAATCCCCGAAAGCAATCAAGTAAGAGTTTTATGTTATAATTACCTTTGCTAAAAAAATATTCGACAGATTCCTAGTTACCCAAACTACTCATTCATGGCAGAAATTCTTTGATGGTAGTTTTATTTTATTTCATAGATAGGAGGGAAACAATGACCGATCTTTCCTCTAAAAAGAAAGAAAGTTTTCAGGTGCTTTTACAGCAGCTTCAACTAACAGAAGATGCGATGGTTGAACACTTTAGAGATGCATTAATTGACCGAGTGGTGGTCGAAAAGAAACAGAAAAAGTGGCATTTCTTTTTTCAGTTTGAGCGTATTATACCTTCTAGCCTAATGAGCCGGTTTACGACTCAACTCGACAGAAGCTTTTCTCATATCGCCAATGTTACAAGTACGTTTAATGTGCTTGACCAATCTGTTACCGAAGAGTTGGTACATGACTATTGGAAACATTGTGTTCAGGAAATTGATGGGATGGCTCCGCCGTTACTAAAACTACTGAATGAACAACTTCCAAAGGTTCAGGGACATAAAGTGGTTTTAAATGTTCGGAACGAAACGGAAGGAATGGCGATTAAGAATAAGTATAGTGGAATCCTTGCTAATATTTTTCAAACCTATGGCTTTCCAATCCTTACCATTGATACAGTCGTGAATCAAGATTCTTCAGCAAATAATGACTATGAAGAGTTTAGAAAAGCGAAGGAAAAAGAAGACCAAGAACGTGCACTTATGGCGATGGTTGAAATGCAGAAGAAAGAAGCGGAGAAAGACCAAGGCGATGCTGGAGTGCCTGATGGTCCGGTTTCAATCGGCCTAACGATTAAGGATGATGCTGATCTCCGTCGTTTAGAAGAAATTGTGGATGAAGAACGCCGTGTAACAGTTGAAGGCTATGTATTCCATGCTGAAACGAAAGAGCTTCGTAGTGGTCGAACACTTTTAACCTTTAAAATCACAGATTATACAAGTTCCATTATGGTAAAAATGTTCTCTCGTGACAAAGAAGACGCCGCGATTTTCAATGTAATTAAAAAAGGTATGTGGTTAAAGGTTAGAGGTAGCGTTCAAAATGACACCTTTGTCCGTGACTTAGTAATGATTGGTAATGATGTCAATGAAATAAGACCGAAGCTGCGCAAGGATAAGGCTCGTGACGGGGAAAAGCGTGTAGAGCTCCATCTTCATACACCGATGAGCCAAATGGATGCTGTCAGCAGTGTTAGTGATCTTGTTTCTCAGGCAGCAAAATGGGGGCATTCAGCCATAGCAATTACCGATCATGCCGTTGCTCAATCTTTCCCAGAAGCGTTTGGAGCAGGAAAGAAAAACGACATAAAAATCCTTTATGGTGTGGAAGCCAATCTTGTGGATGATGGAGTCCCAATTGCTTACAATTCAGCACACCGCCTCCTAGCGGATGATACCTATATTGTTTTTGACGTTGAAACAACAGGTCTTTCGGCAGTCTACGATACGATTATCGAATTAGCTGCAGTAAAAGTTCAAAATGGGGACATCGTAGATCGTTTTGAGTCCTTTGCCAATCCGCATCGTAGACTCTCATCGACCATTATTGAATTAACGGGGATAACTGATGATATGGTAGAAAACGCGCCTGAAGTGGATGATGTCCTGAGAGAATTCCACGAATGGATTGGGGATGCCATTCTAGTTGCGCATAACGCATCCTTTGACATGGGCTTTTTAAATACCGGTTGTAAAAAAATTGGCATTGGTAAATTACCAAACCCAGTTATTGATACGCTAGAATTAGGAAGACTTTTATTCCCAGATATGAAGAACCACCGACTCAATACATTAGCCAAAAAATTAGATGTTGAGTTAACCCAGCATCACCGGGCAATATATGATGCGGAAGCGACGGGTTATATCTTAATCAAAATGCTCAAAGAAGCAGCAGAAAAAGGCATTGAGTATCATGATCAAATGAATGACTATATGGGTCAAGGGAATGCTTACAAGCGAGCTCGGCCACACCATATTACGCTTCTAGCTCAAACCGAAGCTGGATTGAAAAATCTTTTTAAACTTGTGTCGATTTCACATTTGAACTATTTTTACAGAGTACCTCGAATTCCAAGATCTGTACTGCAAAAATACAGAGAAGGAATTTTAGTAGGATCTGCTTGTGACAAAGGTGAAGTTTTTGAAACAATGATGCAAAAGTCAATGGAAGAAGCGGAGGAAGCTGCCCAGTTTTATGACTATTTGGAGGTTATGCCTAAGCCGGTCTATTCTCATTTGATAGAACTAGAGCTAGTGCGCGATGAGAGATCGCTTGAAAACATCATTACCAATATCGTTAAACTTGGTGAAAAGCTAAATCTCCCAGTAGTTGCTACTGGGAATGTCCATTACTTAAATCCTAATGATAAAATCTACCGAAAAATTCTAGTGAACTCTCAAGGAGGAGCGAACCCGCTCAATCGTCACCGCCTCCCTGATGTACACTTCCGAACTACGGATGAAATGCTTGATGAGTTTTCTTTCCTTGGAAAAGAAAAGGCAAAAGAAATCGTCGTCACCAACACAAATAAAGTGGCTGAAATGGTTGATGTCATCAAGCCAATCAAGGATGATCTATACACCCCGAAAATTGATGGGGCAGATGAAGAAATGCGTAACATGAGTTATGGAATGGCAAGGAGTATATATGGGGAAGAACTCCCGGAAATCGTTGAGGCTCGACTTGAAAAAGAATTAAAGAGTATTATCGATAATGGATTTGCCGTGATTTATCTTATTTCTCATAAGCTTGTTAAAAAATCTCTTAATGACGGCTACCTTGTTGGTTCGCGGGGATCGGTAGGATCATCCTTCGTCGCAACAATGACGGAAATTACCGAGGTCAATCCTTTACCACCGCATTATGTTTGTCCAAAATGTAAGAAATCTGAGTTCTTTGATGATGGTTCGGTAGGATCTGGTTTCGACCTCCCGGATAAAGATTGTCCAAACTGTGGAATTCGCTACACGAAAGATGGTCATGATATCCCGTTTGAAACCTTCCTAGGCTTTAAAGGAGATAAGGTTCCCGATATCGATCTCAGTGCGCCACGTTATCAATTGAAAAGATTGGTCACTAGCAAATTTGCTAGGAGAACTGTTAACTCAAAGTGTGGAATGATAGGGTAACGCCTTGAAACACACTCACTGAATCTGCGGCAAGCGAAGGAGACAATGTAAATAGTTGAACTCGTTTGGAGCCCGCTAAAGTCGGCTGAAATTTACCCTAACACAATATGGTGAGGAAAAACCTAATAGGTTGTAAATGATAGGCCGGGTGTCTACAAAACTTCTATGGTTAGAATGGATAGAGTTATCTGGACGAATCCTCGACTGACTCTTCGTGAATGTCACTAAGTAGAAATGCTTAGGGGTCCATTTAGGACTTTCTAGTTTGGATGAGTAAACGTTAGGTTATGAAAATCCATATAGCTTTACAGGAGCTATCAAGCTAGACGGAGTTTAGAGGAAACCTACGGAAGTATGTATAGATAGAGTTAACGGAACGTGGGAAGCTTCGGAGACTTGAGGTGATTACACACCGATTGAAAGTCGTTCTTCAAAAAGCTCAAGATTGAGTATAATGAAGGTTTGCCGAAGTGGCAGTAAAGCCGTAGTACCGTTTGTAGGAACTGCCTGCGACGACCGAATATACTGAATAGGTACGAGGGAAAAACAGTTCTGAGGGAAGGGCTTAAGTCGTCTTTTACGATACAAATCCTACACAGGTCAGTATTCTTGTATGACTAAATAGAAACGAAAGCCTTTTTTGGAGGTGATTAGTTGGCTGACTTAATGGTTCAAAAATTAAGAAATAACGAATACTTCAATGTTCAAGAAACATTTGACCATTTGTACGCTGAAAGTAAAAGGGGAAGGTATTTTAACAAGCTCTACGATTTAATCATCACAGAAGAAAATATTCTTCTCGCTTTTCGAAATATAAAAAGCAATACTGGAAGCAAAACAAAAGGTACAAACGGTCACACCATTAAACATCTAAACAGGATGAATAAAGAAAAGCTCATTAGAATGGTTCGGCGGAAGCTACTAGACTACAAACCAGAGATGGTCAGGCGAGTGATGATTCCAAAGCCAAATGGAGATAAACGTCCTCTTGGAATACCGACGATAGAAGATAGACTTATCCAACAGATGATTCTACAGATTCTTGAGCCTATCGTTGAGGCAAAATTTCATCCATCAAGCTATGGGTTCAGACCAAATCGGAATACGCATGATGCGTTAGCAAGGTGTTACCATATGGTCAATCATAGTCACCAGCATTATGTAGTTGACGTGGATATAAAGGGGTTCTTTGATAACGTAAATCATAAAAAGTTAAGCAAACAGCTTTGGGCGATTGGAATAAGAGATAAAAAGGTTCTTACCATTATAAGCAAAATGTTAAAAGCTGAAATTGAAGGCGAGGGAATACCTCAAAAAGGGACTCCACAAGGCGGGATTTTATCACCGCTCCTAGCTAACGTCGTTCTGAACGAGTTAGATTGGTGGATATCGAATCAATGGGAAACCAAACCGACAAGAGTGGACTATAAACTAAAAAGGAATCGAACAGATGCCTTGAGAAAAACAAGATTAAAGCCTTGTTATATCGTTCGCTATGCTGATGACTTTAAAATCTTTACTAACTCTTATGAAAATGCTCGCAAGCTATTTATTGCTGTAACAAAATGGTTGAAAGAACGGTTAGGCTTGGATGTGAGCCCTGAAAAGAGTAAAATCACAAACCTTCGAAAGAACGGGACAGATTTTCTCGGCGTGCGTTTTCGAGCAGTGCGTAAAGGGACAGCGAAGACGGGATATATAGTGAATTCAAAAATATCTCCGAAGGCAAAAGAAAAGGTGACGAAGGTTTATCAACATAAACTAAGTCAACTACGGAAGAGCCCTAATCCTAACAAAGTTCTTGACCTCAACTCGTTTACCTTAGGCATTCATAATTACTATAAAATTGCCACGAGGGTGTCTTCGGATTTTAATGATATACGGCATACCATACACTTTAAAATTAAAACTTTGTTGAAACGGAATATTTTTAATCCAACAACAGAAAAGAATGCTGTAATTGATAAGTTCTATAATGACTTCGATTACAAACGATTTAAAAGTAATGGATTGCTTGTACTACCATTTGAATCGGTACGGCATCGAATACGAGGACAAAGAGACCCGGAATTTACGATTTACGCCAAAGAAGACCGCCAAAGAATTCATAAAGAGCTAATACATGTGACCGCAGTAGAACTTGAACATTTAAGAAAAGGGAATTACTCATCTAAATCTACTTTGTACGAAAACAATCGGATAAGTAAATATGTCGCACAAAAAGGAAGGTGCTACATTACAGGCGAACGGCTAATGCCAATCAATTGTATATGTCACCATATCCAGCCTACAAAGATGGGCGGTACCGATGAGTACGACAATTTAGTCATTATAAAGAAAGACTTTCATATGCTTATCCATACAAAGTATCCGATGAAAGACCCTATTAAATCACATCATGTCCATACATTAGACGCCAAAGCATTAAAGAAACTCAATACACTACGCAAGGTTGTAGGATTCCAAGCGTTGGTGATTTAAATTATCGTAAATATAAAGACGATGGAGCGCCGTATGACACCGAAAGGGTCACGTACGGTGTGGGGCAGGGGAAAAGCTAGAGATAACATCAAAGGCTTACCTATTGCCATACTTCTCCGGGGAATACCAGCCACGTGCCCATGACTATACCAAAGTCTTGTTTGGTGAAGACAATGTGTATCGCGCGGGTACAATTGGAACCGTTGCGGAAAAGACGGCTTATGGCTATGTTCGAGGCTATCAAAATGATAATAACTTGCATATGCGTGGAGCGGAAACAGACAGGCTTGTAGCTGGTTGTACGGGCGTTAAACGAACAACAGGGCAGCACCCAGGGGGAATTATCGTTATTCCAGATTATATGGATGTATATGATTTCTCACCAATTCAGTTCCCAGCGGACTCCCTTACGTCTGAATGGCGAACAACCCACTTTGACTTCCATTCAATTCATGATAATGTCTTAAAACTTGATATTCTCGGGCACGATGATCCGACGGTGATCAGGATGCTCCAAGACTTAAGTGGAATTGACCCGAAAACGATTCCGACGGATGACCCTGAGGTAATGAAAATTTTCAGTAACACGCAATCTCTTGGTGTCACAGAAGAGCAAATTATGTGTAAAACAGGAACATTCGGGATTCCTGAGTTTGGGACAAGATTCGTACGTCAGATGCTTGAAGATACCAAGCCAACAACCTTCTCTGAGCTTGTACAGATTTCTGGACTCTCACATGGTACGGATGTATGGCTAGGAAATGCTCAGGAGTTAATCCACAACAATGTTTGTACGTTAAGTGAAGTAATTGGTTGTCGTGACGATATCATGGTTTACCTCATCTACCAAGGGCTTGAACCATCCTTTGCTTTTAAGATTATGGAATCGGTACGTAAAGGGAAAGGTCTTTCAGATGAGATGGAAGAAGAAATGCGTAAAAACAAAGTACCAGAATGGTATATTGATTCTTGTAAAAAGATCAAATATATGTTCCCGAAGGCGCACGCGGCTGCGTATGTGTTAATGGCTGTCAGAATTGCGTATTTCAAAGTGCATCACCCGCTTTTATATTATGCAGCGTATTTTACGGTTAGAGCGGAAGACTTTGACGTTGATGCGATGGTTCGTGGTTCTCACAGCATCAGAGCGAAGGTTGAAGAAATCAATGCCAAGGGCCTAGATGCCTCTACGAAGGAAAAGAACTTGATGACCGTTATGGAGTTAGCATTAGAGATGTGTGAGCGAGGGTACACCTTTAAAAAGGTAGATCTCTATCGTTCAAGTGCTACTGATTTTATTATTGATGGCGACTCACTTATCCCACCTTTTAATGCAATACCTGGTTTGGGAACAAACGCCGCAATCAACATTGTTAAAGCACGGGAAGCAAGAGAGTTCCTTTCGAAAGAGGATCTTCAGCAACGTGGTAAAGTTTCAAAAACAATTATTGAATTCCTTGACAATCATGGCTGTCTGGAAGCACTTCCTGATCAAAATCAGCTTTCATTGTTTTAAATTGGTTTGGAAAAAGGTGTCTTAGAGGGGGTGTGCAACTTCCTTCTGAGGCACCCTTTTCTTTAGGTTGTTATTTCCATGTCTTTGTGGGGAAAAGGGGAGTAGCTTACCGTTAATAGAGTAAAATCAAGGGAACTCAAGCGTTCGCGGCGCCTAATCTGTTTGCATTAAAAATCTGGTTATGTTATATTTTTATTGGAAATACTAAGGATAACTCTGGCAGATAAGAGTGGGGAAACCCGCTCTTTCTTGTTTGTATGCCCTTTTCGGGATGTAATGACAAAAGAACGGGAAGAGCCCATTCCATAAAGGAGGGATAAAAGATGAGCAAAGTGACAGAAGTTGTCGAGGATCTTTTGACACCTATATTATCGAATCTAGACCTTGAATTAGTGGATATAGAGTATGTAAAAGAAGGAAAGAACTGGTTTCTACGAATTTACATAGACAAAGATAGTGGCGTTGATATTGAAGAATGCGGACTAGTCAGCGAACGTCTAAGTGAGAAGCTTGATGAACTTGATCCAATCCCACATAACTACTTCCTTGAGGTATCATCACCTGGGGCAGAGCGTCCACTAAAGAAAGAAAAAGATTACCAAAAGGCGATTGGGAAAAATGTGTTTATTAAAACATATGAGCCTATTGATGATGAGAAAACATTTGAAGGCATTTTAAAAGCATTTGATGGTGAAACGGTAACAATTGAAGTAAAGATTAAAACAAGAAAGAAAGAAGTCCTTGTGCCATTTGATAAAATTGCCAGTGCTCGTTTGGCGGTCACATTCTGATAAAGTGAAACAAATTTTGGCATGAATGAACAGCCTTATGAAAAATATAATTGTAAGAATCCAAAGGGGGATATGAATCTCATGAGCAGTGAATTATTGGATGCTCTGATTGTGCTCGAAAAAGAAAAAGGCATATCCAGAGATGTATTGATTGATGCGATTGAAGCTGCATTAGTCTCAGCATACCGTCGTAATTTTAATCAGGCTCAGAATGTACGTATTGATTTGAACCTCGAAAACGG
Source organism: Mesobacillus maritimus (assembly GCF_019749255.1). Taxonomy (GTDB): domain Bacteria; phylum Bacillota; class Bacilli; order Bacillales; family Cytobacillaceae; genus Mesobacillus_B; species Mesobacillus_B maritimus_A. Next base: position 8,382 of record NZ_JACWFH010000035.1, read on the forward strand.
CTCAATGCGTGTATTTGCTAGAAAAGAAGTTGTCGAGGAAGTATTTGACCCCCGTCTTGAAATTTCCATTGAAGAAGCACAACAAATCAACCCTAACTACGCAGTGGAAGATGTTGTAGAATTGGAAGTAACACCGAAGGATTTTGGTCGAATTGCTGCTCAAACAGCGAAGCAAGTGGTTACTCAGCGAGTTCGTGAAGCAGAGAGAGGAATTATCTACTCTGAATTCATTGACCGTGAAGAAGATATTATGACAGGGATTGTTCAAAGACTCGATGCCAAGTTCATTTATGTAAGTCTAGGTAAAATTGAAGCGATTTTACCAGTGAACGAGCAAATGCCGAATGAACAATATAAGCCACACGACCGAATTAAAGTTTTTCTTACTAAAGTAGAAAAAACAACAAAAGGCCCACAAATTTTTGTTTCTAGAACTCATCCAGGACTTTTAAAAAGACTGTTTGAAATTGAGGTTCCGGAAATTTACGATGGCACGGTTGAAATCAAATCCGTTGCCCGTGAAGCGGGTGACAGGTCAAAAATATCTGTTCATTCTGATAACCCAGAGGTAGATCCTGTTGGGTCTTGTGTCGGTCCTAAGGGGACAAGAGTACAGGCAGTTGTGAATGAGCTAAAAGGCGAAAAGATTGACATTGTGAAATGGTCAGAGGATCCAGTCATTTTTGTAGCCAATGCTTTGAGCCCTTCAAAGGTTCTCGATGTGATTGTAAATGAAGCAGATAAAGCGACAACGGTGGTTGTTCCAGATTATCAGCTTTCGCTTGCAATTGGTAAAAGAGGACAGAATGCTAGACTTGCTGCTAAACTGACAGGTTGGAAAATCGATATCAAGTCAGAAACAGACGCTCGTGAAGCTGGAATCTATCCTCGTGAAGACGGTGCGCTTTTAGAAGGATATGAGGAAGACTATTCAGACGAAGAGTTAGATTAAGGGAAGAGGTGGATGAGCGTGAACAGCCGTAAAAAAATTCCGATGCGAAAATGTGTCGCAACCGGTGAAATGAGACCGAAAAAAGAACTCATCCGGATTGTTCGCTCAAAAGAGGGAGAAGTATCCATTGACCCGACTGGAAAGAAATCTGGCAGGGGCGCTTACCTCACAAAGGATAAGGATACTGTCTTGCTTGCAAAGAAACGAAACATTCTCTCTAAACAGTTGGAAGCGAACATAGACGAGTCACTTTATGATGAGCTTCTTGACCTTATAGAAAAGGAGAAACGACCAATCTGATGAAGGATCAGTGGATGTCATTGCTTGGCTTAGCCAATCGAGCGCGTAAAATTATTTCTGGGGAAGAGCTAACCGTTAAAGAAATCCGAAACGGTAAGGCAAAGCTAGTATTATTGTCTAAGGATGCATCTTTCAATACTCAAAAAAAAATAACAGATAAATGTAATTCCTATCATGTGCCATATAAACTGGTAGAGGATCGGTATAAGCTCGGCCAGGCAATTGGGAAAGAAGCCCGTGTGGTTGTTGCCCTACTGGATGATGGGTTTGCAAAGAAACTGTTGACGTTGCTCGATTAATTCTAGCGGGGGTGAAAATATGAGTAAAACACGCGTGTACGAATATGCAAAAAAGCATAATGTATCGAGTAAAGATGTTATTACAAAATTAAAAGAAATGAACATAGAAGTTTCAAACCATATGACGGCAATTGAAACAGATACGGTGAGGAGATTAGACGCCATTTATAATAAAACTATTGATAAGCAGCCACAGTCACAGCAGTCAAATCAACAACAAAATCAAAAACCATCAGGTCAAGGTCAACAAAGACCATCAGGCCAAGGTCAACAAAGACCATCAGGTCAAGGTCAACAAAGACCATCAGGCCAAGGTCAACAAAGACCATCAGGTCAAGGTCAACAAAGACCATCAGGTCAAGGCCAACAAAGACCATCAGGTCAAGGTGGTCAAAAGAGACCAGGAGGTCAGGGTCAACAAAGACCAGGAGGTCAAGGTCAAGGAAATAAACGCAACAACAATAATAAATCAAAACAAAACAACAATCGTGGGAAACAAAATCAGACACATACTCCTCAACCGCAAGATAAAAAAGAAAAAGTACTTCCAGCAAAGATTACTTTTAGCGAATCATTAACGGTTGGTGAGCTTGCTAAAAAGTTACACCGTGAACCATCTGAGATCATCAAAAAGTTATTTATGCTTGGTGTAATGGCAACGATTAACCAGGATTTGGATAAAGATGCAATTGAGCTAATCTGTACTGATTATGGGGTTGAGGTTGAAGAGGAAATTCTTGTTGATACAACTGACCTAGAAGTTTACTTCACCGAGGACACAGAAGATCTTCTTCAAGAACGCCCACCAGTTGTGACCATCATGGGACACGTTGACCATGGGAAAACAACTACGCTTGACTCTATCCGTCATACAAAGGTGACTGCAGGTGAAGCCGGGGGGATTACCCAGCACATCGGTGCCTATCAGGTTGAAGAGAATGGGAAGAAGATTACATTTTTAGATACACCAGGTCATGCTGCCTTCACCACAATGCGTGCTCGTGGTGCAAAAATCACTGATATCACGATTCTTGTTGTTGCAGCCGATGACGGAGTAATGCCACAAACTGTGGAAGCTATTAACCATGCGAAAGCCGCTAATGTGCCAATCATCGTTGCGGTGAATAAGATGGATAAAGAAGCAGCAAACCCAGATCGTGTAATGCAGGAATTAACTGAGCATGGACTTATTCCTGAGGCATGGGGTGGAGAAACCATCTTTGTTCCAATTTCAGCTCTTAAAGGAGAAGGAATTGATAACCTTCTTGAAATGATTCTCCTAGTTAGTGAAGTTGAAGAATATAAGGCGAACCCAAATCGCACTGCTATTGGAACAGTAATTGAGGCTCAATTAGATAAAGGTCGTGGATCAGTTGCGACATTGCTTGTCCAAAATGGTACTCTTAAAGTCGGCGATCCAATCGTAGTCGGCAACACTTATGGACGTGTCCGCGCGATGGTGAACGATCTTGGTCGCCGTGTTAAGGAAGTAGGACCTTCTACTCCTGTTGAAATTACAGGTCTTAACGACGTGCCTCAAGCTGGTGACCGTTTTGTTGTCTTCGAAGATGAAAAAACAGCTCGTCAAGTTGGAGAAGCTCGTGCCACTCATGCATTACAAGCACAAAGATCTGAAAAGCAAAAGATTAGCCTAGACAATTTGTTCGAACATATGAAGCAAGGCGAAATGAAGGATTTAAACCTAATTGTAAAGGCTGATGTACAAGGTTCAGTAGAAGCTGTTGCAGCAGCATTACAGAAATTAGACGTAGAAGGAATCAATGTCCGAATTATCCATACAGGCGTTGGTGCTATTAACGAATCCGATATCACGTTAGCAGCGGCTTCAAATGCGATTGTAATTGGGTTTAATGTACGCCCTGATAATAATGCGAAACGTGCTGCGGAATCAGAAGAAGTCGATATTCGTTTACACCGCATTATCTATAAGGTAATTGAAGAAATTGAATCTGCAATGAAAGGAATGCTTGATCCTGTTTATCAAGAGAAGACAATTGGTCAAGCTGAAGTACGTCAGACTTTCAAAGTATCTAAAGTTGGTACAATTGCAGGTTCATATGTTACTGATGGAAAGATTACCCGTGATAGTGGCGTCCGTTTAATCCGTGATGGCATTGTTATCTTTGAGGGTGAAGTGGATGCGCTAAGACGTTTCAAAGATGATGCAAAAGAAGTAGCTCAAGGTTACGAGTGCGGAATCACCATTAAAAACTTCAATGACGTGAAGGAAGGCGACGTCATCGAAGCATATATCATGGAAGAAGTGGAACGTTAATGATTGTAGGATTCGCTTCATGTGAATGCATCATTTATGATGCTCACTCCTTAAAGGATAAAAGAGCGGTCTTACAACGGATTCTAACAAGACTGAAACAGAAGTATAATGTTTCGGTATCGGAAGTGGATTTCCAGGATGTCTGGCAGCGGACAAAAATCGCCATTGTGACGGTTTCTTCCGCTCGGCAGTCAACTGAAAGGGAACTACAAAATGCCCTTCAAATGATTGATTCGTTTCCTGAAATAGAACGAACCATTACAGATATTGAATGGCTTTAATTTGACTGAGGTGATCGAACATGGCCCATAGGGTAAATCGTGTTGGAGAGCAGATGAAGAAAGAACTTGGTGATATTATCGGCCGAAAAATCAAAGATCCCCGCATTGGTTTTGTAACGGTGACGGATGTCGAGGTAACAGGTGATCTTCAGCAAGCAAAAGTATTTATCTCGGTTCTAGGTGACGAAGAACAGAAAGAAAACACATTAAAGGCGTTAGCCAAAGCGAAGGGATTTATTCGTACCGAAATCGGACAACGGATACGTCTTCGCAAGACGCCAGAAATTAGTTTTGAATTTGACCCGTCCTTAGAGTACGGCAACCGAATTGATACACTTCTACACCAGGTTCATAATAATGATGATGAAAAAGAACGAGAAAATTAAGATAAAGAAAAAATGGATAGACATCATGTCTATCCTTTTTTTCGATAGTTCGCCTTTTAAGGCGCTTACGCTTTTCTAAAAAAGATAAGTAAATATAAAAGTTTTAATTTAGAGAAATGTCTAGCTCCAGTGCCCTAGCGGCTAGTGTCCTTCGCTCTCCGCCCTACGATTGAGTCAAGCACGAAGGGGCTAACGCTCTTCGTGTTTCCTTTTCCGCGTTCTAACGGGCGGTAGCTTCTAAAACTGCCCGTAAGAACCCGAATGATTTTTCTAAGGGCTGAAGCCCTAAGAAAAACCTTATCTCGGTTGGAGGGCTCCAGGCCATACGCCGCTGACCAGGGCGCTTACGCTTTTCTAGTTAGGAGGAAACATGGAAGGAATTTTACCTTTATTTAAACCAGCAGGAATGACATCGCATGATTGTGTCTTTCGTTTACGAAAGATTTTAAAGATGAAGCGAATTGGACATACAGGAACCCTTGACCCTGATGTAACTGGAGTATTGCCGATATGTTTGGGAAGGGCGACAAAAGTTGCCGAGTACATCACCGACGCAGGGAAGGCGTACGAAGGGGAAGTGACGATAGGGTTTTCCACAACCACCGAAGATGCTTCGGGGGATACTGTGGAAACTAAAGAAGTAGAGAAGGTTTTTACCAGGGCTGAAATTCTAGAGGTGTTACAGAATTTAACAGGTGAAATTGAGCAGACTCCTCCCATGTACTCTGCAGTCAAGGTCAATGGGAAAAGACTTTACGAATATGCCCGACAAGGAATTGAAGTCGAACGACCATCGAGAATCGTTCAAATATACAAGATTGAATTGCTTGACGACCGTGAAACATTTTCGGGGAAAAATGTTTCCTTCAGATTTAGAGTAAGCTGTGGCAAAGGGACTTATGTCAGAACTCTTGCGGTCATGATTGGAGAGGCTCTTGGATATCCAGCACATATGTCTTACCTGCAGCGGATACAGTCTGCAACTATGACGCTTGAAGATTGCTATACATTAGAGCAAGTCGAGGAGCTTGCAGAAAAGGGCGAGGTTGAGAAGGTGCTAAAGCCACTTGAGGACGGAATTTCTCATTTGCCGAATTTTAAAATAAATGATACAGTAGCAGAGAAAGTGAAAAATGGTGCTTTACTGGATATTCCACCACATCTGTTACAAGAGGATGGTCCGATAGCTGTTAGCCAAACCGATGGGAAGGTGTTAGCGATTTATCGAAAGCATCCAAGGAAACCAGGATTACTTAAGCCCGATAAAGTGCTTAGAAATGATCAATTATGATACATAGGCTTAGTCAGAAAAGGTGAGTATGAAGTGGAAGTAATTAAATTGAACCACCCTCATTCCTATAAAAAAGAAGAGTTTTCTCCTCAGGTTATGGCTCTTGGATATTTTGATGGTGTCCATCTCGGTCACCAAAAAGTCATTAAGGAAGCAATGAAGACTGCAACAGACAAAGGAATGAAAAGCGCAGTCATGACCTTTGATCCACATCCTTCTGTTGTCTTAGGCAGAAGCGTTCAACATGTTGAATACATCACGCCCATCGAAGAAAAAATTCGCGTAATTGAGAAGCTTGGGGTGGATTGTTTATACATCATCCACTTTACTCCGCAATTTGCCAATTTATTGCCCCAGGAATTCATTGACGACTATATCATTCAATTGAATGTTAAGCACGTAGTGGCAGGCTTTGATTATACATATGGGAAAATGGGTAAAGGGACGATGGAAACCATACAGTTCCATTCAAGAGGACTGTTTGGCTATACAGTAGTTCCCAAACTCTCAGTGGAAGGTGAAAAGGTTAGTTCAACGTTAATTCGAACGCAGCTACGCGAGGGGAAGATGGATGCCATTCCAATGCTTCTAGGTAGACACTATACAACAAGCGGGATTGTTGCGCATGGAGAAAAGCGAGGCAGAACCATCGGCTTTCCCACTGCAAATGTTGATGTTTCAGAGGAATACATTCTCCCATCAACAGGTGTGTATGCAGTTCAAATCCATGTAGCTGGCAGCTGGCATCAAGGTGTCTGTAATGTAGGATATAAGCCTACTTTTCACTCTGAACAGGCCCCTAAACCAACCGTAGAGGTTCATATTTTTGATTTTAATCAAGATGTTTATGGGAAAGTCGCGATTGTTGAGTGGCATAAAAAGATCCGTGAAGAGCAAAAGTTCCCTGGAATTGATGCATTAGTCGCTCAAATTGATCAAGATAAACAGAGTGCACTTGAATACTTTGAAAAACACTACGCATAGACTTGCTTTTTAACTTAAAAAGTTGTATTCTTATAAACGTACCAAAAAGAAAAGAACCTTTGCTTGGCAAGTCGAGTCACCGACGCTTGCTCGGTAACAGGGGATATTAAGTAGGAGGTGAATCGGATGGCAATCACAAAAGAACGTAAAAATGAACTAATCAATGAGTTCAAGACACACGAAAACGATACTGGTTCTCCAGAAGTTCAAATCGCTGTCCTGACTGCAGAAATTAATGCATTGAATGATCATTTACGTACTCACAAGAAGGATCACCACTCTCGTCGTGGCCTTTTAAAAATGGTAGGTAAGCGTCGTAACCTTTTAACGTACCTTCGTAATAAAGATGTTACACGTTACCGTGACTTAATCAACAAACTTGGTTTACGTCGATAATTTGTAAAAAGCGGGATTTTTCCCGCTTTTTTATTGTGTAAATAAAAGGTTTGGGTATAAAATTAATAACATATCCTTGTTCATTTTAGAGTTTGTTTTTTCTGTACATAATAATAACGGAGCAAGTCTTCAGGACAGGCCTAAACCTAGACTGAAGAAATTTACTTTCAGTAAGATTTTGAAAATGTACAGCGATTCAAGTCGCTGTCACTATACATTGAATGTACATTGCAGCAAGGAAAGAGTGTAAGGATGCTGCAAACGGATTCAGTAAGAGAGGGGCTTAATGAATGGATCAGGAAAAACAGATATTTTCAATGGACTGGGCCGGTCGTGAACTGAGTGTTGAAATCGGTCAGTTGGCTAAGCAGGCTAATGGCGCAGTCCTAGTACGTTACGGAGACACAGCGGTATTAAGTACTGCTACAGCGTCAAAGGAACCTAAGAACTTAGATTTCTTTCCGTTAACAGTAAACTATGAGGAGCGACTATACGCGGTTGGAAAAATCCCTGGTGGTTTTATCAAAAGAGAAGGTCGTCCAAGTGAAAAAGCAATTTTAGCTAGCCGTTTAATTGATCGACCAATTCGTCCATTATTTGCAGATGGCTTTAGAAATGATGTACAAGTTATTTCTATCGTCATGAGTGTGGACCAAAACTGTCCATCTGAAATGGCGGCCATGCTTGGATCATCTTTAGCACTAAGTGTTTCAGATATTCCATTCCAAGGTCCAATTGCTGGAGTCATTGTTGGTCGTATTGATGGGAAGTTCGTCATCAATCCAACAATTGAAGAAGCTGAAAAGAGCGACATGCATTTAACGGTTGCGGGAACAAAAGATGCGATCAACATGGTAGAAGCTGGAGCAGATGAGGTATCAGAAGAAGTCATGCTCGAAGCTATTATGTTTGGTCATGACGAAATCAAGCGTTTAATTGCATTCCAAGAAGAGATTGCCGCTAAAATTGGCAAAGAAAAAATGGAAGTCAAACTCTTTGAACTTGATAAGGATATTGAAGCGGAAGTCCGCGGATTATGCGAAAGCGACATGCTTAAAGCCATTCAAGTGCAAGAAAAGCATGCTCGTGAAGCAGCGATAAAAGAAGTTAAAAACGCAGTGGTTGCAAAATATGAAGAAGACGAAACAGATGAAGACAAGCTAAAACAAGTCAAACAAATCCTTGATAAAATTGTGAAGGGTGAAGTTCGTCGTTTGATTACCGAAGAAAAAGTTCGTCCAGACGGACGCGGTGTTGACGAAATTCGTCCACTGTCTTCAGAAGTAGGGATCTTACCTCGTACACACGGTTCAGGATTGTTTACTAGAGGACAAACTCAAGCATTAAGTATTTGTACACTTGGGGCCATGGGCGATGTTCAAATTTTGGACGGACTTGGGCTTGAAGAAGAAAAACGCTTCATGCACCACTATAACTTTCCATTATTCAGTGTAGGTGAAACGGGTCCTATCCGTGGACCAGGTCGAAGAGAAATTGGTCATGGTGCTTTAGGAGAACGTGCTCTTGAAGTGGTTATTCCTTCTGAGAAAGATTTCCCTTACACAATCCGCCTTGTTTCAGAGGTACTTGAATCCAATGGTTCAACTTCACAAGCTAGCATTTGTGCAAGTACATTAGCCATGATGGATGCAGGCGTACCACTTAAAGCACCGGTAGCAGGGATTGCAATGGGACTTGTTAAATCTGGAGAACACTACACAATTCTAACTGATATTCAAGGTATGGAAGATCATTTAGGCGATATGGACTTTAAAGTAGCTGGAACAGCTAAAGGTGTAACGGCACTTCAAATGGATATCAAAATTGATGGTTTATCTCGTGAGATATTAGAAGAAGCTCTTCAGCAAGCGAAGAAGGGACGTATTCAGATTCTTGAGAGCATGTTAGCGACCCTTGCTGAGCCACGTGAACAGCTATCCGCTTATGCGCCTAAGATTTTAACAATGAAAATTAATCCTGATAAGATTCGTGATGTTATTGGACCAAGTGGAAAACAAATCAATAAAATCATTGAAGAAACAGGTGTTAAGATTGACATTGAACAAGATGGTACTGTCTTTATTGCTTCTACGGAACAAGAGATGAATCTAAAAGCAAAACAAATCATCGAGGATATCGTTCGTGAAGTAGTAGTAGGACAGATGTATCTAGGGAAAGTAAAGCGCATTGAAAAGTTCGGGGCCTTTGTTGAAATTTTCAATGGAAAAGATGGACTTGTTCATATATCTGAGCTTGCAGAAGAACGTGTCGGCAAGGTAGAAGACGTTGTTAAAATTGGAGATGAAATTTTAGTCAAAGTAACTGAAATTGATCGCCAGGGTCGTGTGAATCTTAGCCGCAAAGCCGTTTTGAAAGAACAACGTGAAAAAGCTGAACAAAGTGAATAAATATAATCAAAAAACCCGGGGCTAACCCTGGTTTTTTTTCATTTCTAAGGAGAGTAATCCTTTCCTTCGTTCTACCTTGTCCTTGCTAAACATACTCTATTTTATAGGGAATCAGGACAGGGCTATCTCCCGGTTCATGAAGGAGGTATGGGGAATGAAGAAGTTTTCTTATTTGGTCGCGATTTTAATCGGTGCGTGGCTACTGGTGAGCAATCCTTTTTCAGATCATTACTTATCATATTTAAAAGCGGAAACCATTACGGTATCGATGAATGAGGATCCTCTTTATATGGAAATAGTAGAGAAAGCGAAAAAGTATGAGAAAGAGCCCTCCGACGCAAAAATCGATCCGGTTTGGAAAGCCATTCCTGGTTATAACGGAGTTAAGGTCAATATTGAAAAATCGTATAAAAAGATGAAGAAAGAGGGAAGATTCACAGAGAAACTATTGGTGTACGAAGAAGTCTATCCTCAAGTACACTTATCTGAACTTCCTCCCGCTGCTATTTATAAGGGAAACCCAGAAAAACCAATGGTCAGTTTTATCATTAATGTCGCTTGGGGAAATGAATATTTGTCCGATATGCTGGAAACGTTAAAAAAGCATCATGTGACAGCGACGTTCTTTCTTGAAGGAAGATGGGTAAAAAATCACCCTGAGTTGGCGAAAATGATTGTGGAAGCTGGACATGAGGTAGGAAACCATTCGTTTACTCATCCGGATATGAGAAGCCTATCAACGTCAAGAATTCACGATGAAGTCAAAAGAACGAATGAGGTCATTGAGGCAACTACGGGAGAAAAGCCTCGGTGGTTTGCACCTCCTAGTGGGAGCTATAAGGAAGAGGTTGCTAAGGTCGCTTCCGTTTATGGACTCGGCACCGTTATGTGGAGCCTAGATACAATTGATTGGCAAAAGCCTTCTCCGGATGTTTTGATTCAAAGGGTAATGGGGAAAATCCATAATGGAGCACTCATCTTAATGCATCCAACCGATTCAACTGCCAAATCGTTGGACCGATTAATTACTCAGATTAAAGCACAGAATTTAGAGATTGGTACAGTTACCAAACTCTTCAGTGAAGATAGAATTATGAACAAGGACGGTTTGAAGGAGGAGTCTTAAGTTCATTATTCTTAAAGTTTTAAAAAATAAAAGTCCAAAAGATGAAAAAAAAGCCTTCATTTTGGAAAAAGTAACTAAAATGAAATATACTAAGGTATTGCAGGAGTAGTTTTTAGCTATTTCCAAAGGAGGGGTCTTTTTGATAAAAAAATATACATGCCAAAATGGCGTGCGGATTGTACTTGAACAAATTCCCACTGTGCGTTCAGTGGCCATTGGTGTCTGGATTGGGACAGGATCTCGAAATGAAATACCTGAAAACAATGGGATCTCCCATTTCCTAGAGCACATGTTTTTTAAGGGCACGAAAACAAGATCTGCTAGAGAAATTGCTGAATCCTTCGATAGCATTGGCGGACAGGTAAATGCGTTTACTTCAAAAGAATACACATGCTACTATGCAAAGGTGCTAGACACACACTCCGAGTATGCGCTTGAGGTTTTATCCGATATGTTCTTTAATTCTACTTTTGAGGCAGGAGAACTGGATAAAGAAAAGAATGTTGTGTATGAGGAAATTAAGATGTATGAAGATACACCTGATGATATTGTTCATGATCTTTTAAGTAAGGCGATTTACAATGAACATTCTCTCGGTTACCCAATTCTTGGGACAGAGGATACCTTAAAAACATTCACAGGTGATACATTAAATCAATATATGTTTGATACATACACTCCTGAGAATGTCGTCATCTCGATTGCTGGAAATGTGCCAGAAACCTTTATTTCAGAAGTCGAAAAGCTGTTTGGCTCGTATGAAGCAGGAAAGAAAGAAATTGAGTATCATAAGCCATCTTTCCACGCTAAGCATGTCGCTCGTAAAAAAGAAACTGAGCAGGCACATCTATGTATCGGATTTGAAGGCTTACAAATTGGTCATGAGGATGTCTATAGCTTAATTACCTTAAACAATGTTCTAGGCGGAAGCATGAGTAGCCGTCTGTTCCAAGAGGTAAGAGAGCAGCGAGGGCTTGCTTACTCTGTTTTTTCCTATCATTCTGCCTTCAGAGATTCTGGCGTGGTGACGATTTATGGTGGAACGGGAGCGAAGCAGCTGGATGTTTTATTTGAAACCGTTCAGGAAACCCTTGCTAAGCTTCGTCAAGAAGGAATCACCGAAAAAGAACTAAACAATAGCAAGGAGCAGCTAAAGGGTAGCCTAATGCTGAGCCTTGAAAGCACAAACAGCCGTATGAGCCGAAACGGCAAAAATGAACTACTCTTAAGTCGCCATCGTTCACTTGATGAAATCGTAGAGCAAATTGACCAAGTGACAATTGAAAGTGTAAATGGATTGGCTAACAACATCTTTACAGATGAATACTCCGTTTCACTTATCAGTCCCGATGGAGAACTACCAAAAGGATTATTATAAGTAAATAAAGAACAGCCTGTTATTTTAGAGCAGGCTGTTTTTGTTCTTTCTACGTTAATTTATCTAATAAAAAGGCAACTACCCTTTAAAGCCAGTCATTAGTATAATCACCAACCTTTAATATGAGACTTACGATTCTAAACTACGATTGAAACTGATACATATATAGTAAGACAAAGATTGGAGGAGAGGCTTTGAGGTTAAGTGAATTAGGTGGAAAAGAAATAGTCGATGTAAAAAAGGCAGAAAGACTAGGGGTACTTGGACAAACGGATCTAGAAATAGATGAACGGACTGGCGAGATAAAAGCATTAGTCATCCCCTCGGTAAAATGGTTCGGGATGAAACGACAAGGAGGAGAATTGAGAGTACCTTGGCGACAGATTAAAAAGATAGGAACCGACATGGTCATTGTCGACATTATAGATGAAAATTAGGCTAGCTGCAGCTAGTCTTTTTTTTATTCTATAAATATTGCCTGTCCAATAGAAGGCGTCAAAATGCCCGAGCGAGGTTGATAAAAGACTATACGGTAAAATAGGATTTCCCCGAAGCACTACTCCTCAACGAAATTTTTTCCATATGCTTAAATACAAGTTGTTTAAGCACACTGAAGGAACGCAAGATTCCTTTATTTATAAGGCTTCAGCGCCTTTTTATATTTGAAATCAGCGGATAACTCACCATACAGACACCTACGACATATGATGTTGGAGTAAATAGAAAAATTCCTGTTCGACTAATGAAAAGAAGGTGATCATTCTAATGCTGACAGGAATGCAAATCGCTGTAATTGGCGGTGATGCCAGACAGTTGGAGATTATCCGCCAGCTGACAGAGCATGATGCCAAACTGTCCCTAATTGGCTTTGAGCAATTGGATCATGCTTTTACAGGAGCAACGAAAGAAAAAATAACTGAAATAGATTTTTCTGTGCAGGATGCGCTGATTTTACCTGTTCGCGGTACAGATGCAAAAGGTCAGGTTGACACAATCTTTTCAAGTGAGAAGGTGTTCTTGACAAAAGAGATGCTTGAGAAACTCCCTCAGCATGCAATTATATTTTCAGGAATCAGCAATTCCTATTTGGATGAAATCACAAAGGAAGCTGACCGACGCCTCATTAAATTGTTTGAACGTGACGACGTGGCTATTTATAACAGCATTCCAACAGTGGAAGGAACCATTATGATGGTGATTCAACATACTGATTTTACCATTCACGGCTCAAACGTTGCAGTCTTAGGGCTTGGAAGAGTTGGGGTAACCGTTGCACGAACCTTTCAAGCGCTTGGAGCTAAGGTTAAAGTAGGAGCGAGGAAAAGTGAGCATATCGCAAGGATTACCGAAATGGGGCTCACTGCATTTCATCTAAACGATTTAGAATCAAATGTAAAAGACACAGATATTTGTATTAATACCATCCCAACATCGATTGTAACGGCATCGGTTATTTCGAAGATGCCCACCCATACCCTCATTATCGATTTAGCTTCCAAGCCAGGAGGCACAGATTTTCGCTATGCCGAAAAAAGGGGGATTAAAGCGCTGCTTGCACCAAGTCTCCCAGGGATCGTTGCCCCCAAGACTGCTGGTCAAATCTTGGCAAATGTCTTGATAAAGCTGCTTAGAGAAGATATGAAAAAGAGGGAGGAAAATCAATCATGAATAGTTTAAAAGGAAAAAGAATTGGATTCGGATTAACTGGTTCCCACTGTACGTACGATGCCGTTTTCCCTGAAATTGAAAAATTAGTCAATGAAGGTGCAGAGGTTATTCCAATTGTATCGTGGACGGTTCAATCAACAGACACTAGATTTGGTAAAGGGGAAGACTGGGTTCAAAGAATTGTGGATTTAACCGGAAATAAAGCGATTAATTCAATCGTTGATGCGGAGCCACTTGGGCCTAAGTATCCGCTAGATGCAATGGTTATTTCTCCGATGACAGGGGTCTCTTTAAGTAAGTTTGCAAACGCCCAAAATGATTCCCCGGTGTTAATGGCTGCGAAGGCAACTATGAGAAATTCAAAACCAATTATTTTGGGGATTTCAACCAATGATGCGCTTGGACTAAATGGAGTAAACATCATGAAGTTGATGTCAACAAAGAATGTTTATTTTATTCCTTTCGGTCAAGACGATCCAGTTAATAAACCGAACTCATTGGTCGCTAGAATGGGTGCGACTAGAGATGCGATTCTAGCAGCGATGGATGGCCGCCAGGTTCAGCCAGTTTTAGTAGAACGTTTTCGCGATGAGGAGTAGCCCTTTAATATATGGAAGGGCAAAGCATCCATTCTTAACTCTTCGATGCTTTACCGAAATAAAATCTGCCATTTCCCTTTCCTTCGTGGTTGAATATGATAAAATAAATGAAAATATAACATTGGCAGATTGATTCAATTGAATAGGTCTGCCTCTTCATATTTCTATCGACCCGTCAGATGTCGGTTAATTTATATTTGGAAGGGGAACTATGAATGGCACAAGAGAGAGGATACCATGTAGCAGTAGTTGGAGCAACAGGAGCTGTTGGCCAACAAATGTTGAAAACATTAGAAACTCGTAATTTTCCAATTTCAAAACTAACTTTACTTTCTTCTGCTCGTTCAGCTGGAAAAAAGGCTGTTTTTAAAGGTGAGGAAGTTACGATAGAAGAAGCAAAGCCAGAAAGCTTCGAGGGAGTGCAAATTGCTCTTTTTAGTGCTGGAGGCAGTATCTCAAAAGCATTGGCACCAGAAGCGGTAAAGCGCGGAGCTATCGTTGTTGATAATACGAGTGCATTCCGAATGGATGAAAATGTCCCATTAGTGGTTCCAGAAGTGAATGCTGAGGATTTGAAAACTCATAATGGGATTATTGCCAATCCAAACTGTTCAACGATTCAAATGGTCGTGGCATTAGAACCTTTACGTCAAAACTTTGGCTTAAAGAAAGTCATTGTTTCGACTTATCAAGCGGTATCCGGTGCTGGTGCTGCAGCGGTAGAGGAAATGTATCAGCAAACTCAAGCGATTCTAGATGGAAAAGAGCCTGAAGCAAACATCTTACCAGTTGGTTCTGATGAGAAACATTATCCTATCGCTTTTAATGCGATCCCACAAATTGATAAGTTTGAAGAAAACGGGTTCACATTCGAAGAAATGAAAATGATCAATGAAACGAAGAAAATCATGCATATGCCAGCGCTAGAAGTTGCGGCTACATGTGTACGTCTTCCGGTGGGTACAGGGCATTCCGAGTCGGTTTATTTCGAAATCGATAAAAAGGGTATTGATTCCAATCAAGTGAAAACCTTGCTTTCTGATGCACCAGGAGTTGTCTTACAAGATAATCCATCAGAGCAACTATATCCAATGCCAGCATTTTGTGTAGGTAAAAATGATGTTTTTGTCGGTCGCATCCGAAAAGATTTAGACAATGAGCAAGGCTTCCATATGTGGGTTGTTTCTGATAACCTTCTAAAAGGAGCGGCTTGGAACTCTGTACAGATTGCCGAAAAATTAATTGAACTTAAGTTAGTCTAATAATTAGCAGCATTAGTAAAAAAATTTACAATATTAATAGAGCATCTTCGAGGTGTAACGATGAAAATAATCGTCCAAAAATTTGGTGGTACGTCCGTTCGCGATGATGAAAGTCGGGCGCATGCCATTAACCACATTAAGCAGGCCATAGGCAATGGTTACAAAGTGGTTGTTGTTGTATCTGCAATGGGAAGAAAAGGGGAACCGTATGCAACAGATACCCTCCTTTCCCTCATTGGTGAAAATAAAAATAGTTTAAAGCCTAGGGAGTATGATTTGTTGCTCTCCTGTGGTGAAGTGATTTCAAGTGTGGTGTTTACAAGCAAACTCCATGAGCATGGAGTAAAAGCAACCTCACTAACAGGCGCACAGGCAGGTTTTTTAACAAATGGAGAACATACTAGTGCAAAAATTCTGGATATGAAGTGTGAGCGCCTATTAAAAGAATTAGAGGATGTCGATGCGGTTGTCGTTGCTGGTTTCCAAGGGGCAGCTCCTAATGGAGATGTGACGACGATAGGCCGAGGAGGCAGTGACACATCTGCTGCAGCTCTTGGTGCAGCACTTAGTGCAGAAAGAGTCGATATCTTCACAGATGTCGAAGGGATTATGACAGCAGATCCTAGAATTGCTGAAAACGCTAGACCATTAGCTGTCGTCACGTATACAGAAGTCTGCAATATGGCTTATCAAGGTGCAAAAGTGATTCATCCACGTGCGGTTGAAATTGCCATGCAGGCGAAGGTGCCGATTCGAATTCGCTCTACTTATTCAGAAGGTTTAGGGACACTTGTTACGGACAACAATACGAAACAAAGCAAAGGTGCTGATATAAAAGAGCGCCCAGTAACAGGAATTGCCCATGTTTCGAATGTAACACAGTTAAAGGTTTTTGCGAGAAAAGACCAATACAATCTTCAGTCAGAAGTGTTTAAAGCGATGGCCAACGAAAATATCTCTGTTGATTTTATCAATATCTCCCCAAAAGGGGTGGTTTACACAGTATCAGATGAAATGACGGACCGTGCCCTAACAGTATTAGAATCACTTGGGCATGAACCACAAGTGGAACGGAATTGTGCGAAGGTTTCTGTAGTTGGTGCAGGAATGGCAGGAGTTCCGGGAGTTACTTCGAAAATCGTTACGGCGCTTTCAGAAAAAGAGATTCGAATTCTACAATCGGCCGACAGTCATACGACAATTTGGGTATTGGTCAAGGAGCAGGACCTTGTTCTTGCTGTGAATGCGTTACACGATGCTTTCCAGCTTGAAACGGTTCAACAAGAAAAATGACAGCTAGAAAACCGGAGTAAAACTCTTTTATAGAGTTGCACAAAAGTAAAGGAGTGGATCACAATGGTCCAATTTGGCCGTATTTCGACAGCAATGGTTACACCTTTTGATAGCAAGGGGCATGTCGATTTCGCAAAAACGACTCAGCTGGTCAATCATTTAATTAAGAATGGAACCGATTCATTAGTTGTAGCAGGAACAACAGGTGAGTCACCAACATTAACAAAAGAAGAAAAAATTGCCTTATTTGACCATGTTGTAAAAGTGGTAGATAAACGAGTACCTGTAATTGTTGGTACAGGCAGCAACAATACGTACGCTACGATTGAACTAACGAAAAAGGCAGCACAGTTAGGTGTAGACGGAATTATGATTGTTGCTCCTTACTACAATAAGCCGAATCAGGAAGGACTATATCAACATTTTAAGGCAGTTGCGGAAAGTACAGACTTGCCGATTATGGTTTATAATATTCCTAGTCGCTCGGTTGTCAACATACTTCCAGAAACAATTATCCGTCTTTCAGAAATCCGCAATATTGTTTGTGTGAAGGAAGCAAGTGGGGATTTAAGTGCAATGACAAAAATAATTGCCAATACATCAGAGGATTTCCACCTTTATAGCGGCGATGACAGCATGGCTCTTCCTATTCTCTCTATTGGTGGTGTTGGCGTTGTCTCTGTAGCATCTCATATCATTGGAAATGAAATGCAAAAGATGGTTAGGACTTTCCTAGAGGGAAATCATACTGAAGCAGCAAAGTTGCACCAGAAGTTGCTTCCAGTTATGCAAGGATTATTTAACGCTCCAAGTCCTGGCCCTGTTAAAACAGCCCTACAATTAATGGGACTTGATGTTGGATCGGTTCGACTGCCTCTTGTTCCACTGAATGAGCGGGAACGTGCCGAAATTTATGAGCTTATAAAGAACTAAGAAGTCAACCTTAATGGTTGGCTTTTTTATTTCTATATTAATCCCTGCGTGCGTTCATAGATTTTATTTCGTTGATGTGAGAGACTTCACGTTTCATCTAGCTTTTAATGGAAGAAGTCTAGTCGAATTGAATCGATTTGGCATAAATGCCAATTTGTGGACCGGATTTCTATTGTAAAGGGTTTCCTCCATCAAGTATAATAGCTATAACTGGTCATGGTCGGCCCAATTCAGCAAGGAGGAAGCTAACAATTGAATAATAGAGTAAATGAAAGCATCAAGGTTATACCCATGGGTGGCGTCGGAGAAGTTGGTAAAAACATGTACCTCACAGAAGTGGACGGGGATATTTTTATCGTAGATGCCGGATTAATGTTTCCGGAAGATGAGATGCTCGGAATTGATATCGTTATTCCCGATTTAACTTACTTGGTTCAAAATAAAGACAGAGTACGGGCAATTTTTCTAACACATGGACATGAGGATCATATCGGTGCATTAACGTATCTGCTGCAAAAGGTACAGGCACCTGTATATGGCACAAGATTAACACTTGCTCTCGCAAAGGAAAAATTGAAAGAACAAGAGTTTAAGGGCAGAGCAGATTTTCGAGTGATTCACTCGAATTCAAAACTCAAATTTGATTCGACTCATGTAACCTTTTTTAAGACAAACCATAGTATCCCAGACTCTGTAGCTGTCTGTATTCATACATCAGAGGGAGCGATTGTTCATACTGGTGACTTTAAATTTGATCAAGCTGCTTCTGCGCTTTATCGACCTGAGATAGGAAAGATGGCGGCAATCGGAGATAAAGGGGTTTTATGCTTATTATCTGATAGTACTGGAGCTGAAAAACCAGGCTATTCTCAATCAGAGGTTGTGGTTGCGCGCGAATATGCCAATCGAATTGATCAAGCAGAAGGTAGAGTCATTGCTGCATGCTTTGCGACAGATATAAGTCGTATTCAGCACATTTTTAATAGTGCCTTAGAAAGTAACCGAAAAATTGTGCTCGTCGGAAAAAGTCTGAAACGGACTTTAGAGAAAGTAATTGAACTTGGTTATTTACAAGTGGAAGAAGAACAAATTTGTCCTATCAATGATATCCACCACTACCAAGATAATGAACTAGTAATCCTAATTACTGGGAATCAAGGCGAGCCGATTGAAGCACTTGAAAAGATGGCAAAGATGGCTCATCCAGTTGTCAACATTCAAAAAGGTGATACGGTATTAATTCCTGTTTCTCCGTTTATTAATAGTGAAGTGTTCCTAAATAAGACCATTGATTTACTCCATCGTGCAGGGGCGGAGGTTGTTTACGGAAAAGGCTTAATTAATGTTACGAGTCATGGAAGTCAGGAAGAATTAAAGTTTATGATCAATCTCATGAACCCGAAATTTTTCATTCCTGTTCATGGGGAATATAAAATGCTAAAAGCTCATGAAAGGGTAGCAGTAGAATCCGGGATTCCTGTGGGCAACATTATTGTCCCAGATCGCGGGGATGTCATTGAGTTTGTAGAAGGTAGGGTGCGCACAGTTGATCGTGTACCAGCTGGGAATGTCTTAATTGACGGGATTGGTGTCGGAGATGTGGGCAATATTGTTCTCCGAGATCGGAAACTCCTTTCTCAAGATGGTGTACTAATTGTGGTTGTGACTCTAAACCGTCCTTCACGCAGTATTGTTGCCGGTCCTGAAATTATTTCGAGAGGTTTTGTTTATGTTCGAGAGTCAGAGAAATTAATGGCAGAATCCGAAGAAATCGTGAAACAAATTGTTGAGAAAGTAATTTCAAGAGATTCATTTGACTGGGCTAGCCTCAAACAAGAAATGAGAGAAGCTTTAAGTTATCATTTGTTTAATAAAACGAAACGCCGGCCAATGATTATGCCGATCTTAATGGAAGTTAGATAAGGTATGATGAAGAAGAGGATGTCCATTCATTTTGGATATCCTCTTTTTGTTGTATAAGAGACAAATGCCTAGAAATTATGAAGGTTAATTGAAGCTTGAATGCTTCGTCAGATTTCACACAATTATCCAGAATTCCGCATTAAAAAGCCAATATTGTCCATACTAATGGGTATCATGTCTGTAGGGGGTAAAAAAAGGATGATGGAAATGAATGAAAACACTCCAGAAAAACCAGAAGGACAAAAGGAAGAAAAGTCTAGTTTGATGGAGAAAATTCAACAGTTGGGGCAGACAAACGTCCCGCAACTGTCACAGGATAGCAAAATTCACTGTTTGACGATTGTTGGACAGATTGAGGGGCATGTACAATTACCGCCCCATAATAAAACAACTAAATATGAGCATTTAATTCCACAGCTAGTTGCGATTGAACAAAATCCAAAAATTGAAGGCCTGATGGTCATCCTAAATACAGTAGGCGGGGATGTTGAAGCAGGCTTAGCGATATCAGAAATGATTACTTCTTTATCCAAGCCTACCGTTTCAATTGTCCTTGGAGGTGGACACTCGATAGGTGTCCCGATAGCCGTATCTTGTGATTACTCCTTTATCGCTGAGTCGGCAACGATGACGATTCATCCGATTAGGTTAACTGGCCTAGTTATCGGTGTCCCTCAAACCTTTGAATATCTAGATAAAATGCAAGAAAGAGTAATTAATTTTGTTACAACACATTCCAATATCAAAGAGGATGTCTTTAAGGAATTGATGTTTGCAAAAGGGAACTTAACAAGGGATATCGGAACGAATGTGGTTGGTGCTGATGCAGTTGAAAGTGGTCTAATTAATGAAGTAGGCGGACTGGGTGTAGCTATGAAAAAGTTAAATGAATTAATAGACTTGAAAAAGGAACAAAATGAGGGGTTGATTCAATGATTCTCTATACGATGATGCCGCAGGATTTGGTGTTCCCTCCAGAAGAACAACAGCAAAACTCAGGTCAGATGATGATGAACTATAAAGGGGTCCCTGTCCTTGCTGAACAGGTTGATGCCATGAATTATCAGATTATCCGAGTGATGAGCACGGACCCTTCGCATTATCTAAATACAGATTGTGCCCCTGGTACGAAAATATCCTTTTCATAGAACGAATGTTTGACCAACATCTCGGGACCTTATGTTATAATAGTGAGTATACCCTTGTGATAGCAGCCGAGAGAGGCTGCTTCTTTTCATCTAGACACTTAAAATATGCTTTAGGATTTTATACACTATCTTTATAAAAACAACCTTCATCTAAGAAGGAGACAATGGGTTTCTATCAGCAGGCAAAACGAAGACTAGATTGTAAGGTGATTAGATGGCTAAAAAGAAAAAACGACAAACTCATAAAAGCGATCCACTCAAATCGACACTGAAATTTGAACTTAGCGGACTCGTACTGCTGGCTTTAGCAGTGATTGCGATAGCTAAGTTAGGTGCGGCTGGTAAGGCAGTTGTGCTGTTTTTCCGTTTCTTTATGGGAGAATGGTACATGCTCAGTCTTATAGGCCTAATCATTTTCAGTTTTTATATTATGTGGAAACGGAAACTTCCATTTCTCTTTCAAATTAAGTTATTTGGTACATATTTAATCATTGGAGCGATTCTACTATTAAGCCATGTAACCCTTTTTGAAAATTTGTCAAATGGTGGTCAATTTGAAAACCCTAGTGTGATTATGAATACTTGGGACCTGTATAAGATGGAAATTAGAGGTGAGTCAAGTACGCCAGAACTAGGGGGCGGAATGATTGGAGCCGTATTATTTTCGATGTTTTATTTCCTATTTGATGCAGTGGGTTCGCAGTTAATCGCCTTCGTTTCAATCATTATCGGAATTATCCTGATTACGGGCAGAACTTTTGGGGAAACAGCTGGTAAACTAATCCAAAGTATCGGTAGCTTTATTGGCCGACAATGGCAGGGGTTTCTAGAGGACTTGAAAACGTGGCAGCAAGACTTTTCACGAAAAAAAGCCGAAAAACACGAAGTCAAAAAGGAAAAGAGGCCAAAGGAAAACTCAAAGCCTGCTGCTAAGAATAAAAATGAAGCTGATACTTTAGTAGAAGATGAGCCTATCCATACCGAACCACTTATCTCTAGCTTTGCCGAGAGAGCTTACCCAGAGGAATTGGTACACGAGGAATCGGGAGGTAAGAGTGAGGTTGTGGCGAATGATCAATCTATAAGTAAAAAAGCAGAAAAGCAAAAAGAAGATCAAAACGATGATAAGGAAGACGGAACGGCCCCACCTATCACTTTTACCGAGGTCGAGAACGTCGCCTATGAACTTCCGCCAATAAGTCTATTAAATCGTCCCAATAAAACAGATCAGAGTGGTGAATACGAATTAATTCACTCCAATGCTGCTAAGCTAGAACGGACGTTCCAAAGTTTTGGGGTAAAAGCAAAAGTAACGCAAGTTCATCTTGGACCTGCAGTAACAAAATATGAAGTCCATCCTGATGTCGGTGTAAAGGTAAGTAGGATTGTAAGTCTTCATGATGATTTAGCATTAGCATTAGCTGCAAAGGATATTCGAATCGAAGCCCCAATACCGGGGAAATCAGCCATTGGCATTGAAGTCCCTAACTCAGAGGTCGCAATGGTCTCATTGAGAGAAGTGCTTGAGGCAAAAAGGAATAATAAACCAGAAGCCAAGTTGCAAATCGCTTTGGGGAGAGATATTACAGGGGAGGCAGTGCTTGCGGAACTGAATAAGATGCCTCACCTTTTGGTAGCTGGAGCTACGGGAAGCGGAAAAAGTGTTTGTATTAACGGAATTATTACAAGCATACTAATGCGTGCCAAGCCGCATGAAGTAAAGCTCATGATGATAGACCCTAAGATGGTGGAATTGAATGTGTATAATGGGGTACCCCATTTGCTTGCACCAGTTGTAACCAATCCGAAACGAGCTTCACAAGCACTTCAAAAAGTAGTGAGTGAAATGGAGCGCCGCTACGAATTATTTTCTCATACCGGAACAAGAAATATTGAGGGCTATAATGATTACGTAAAAAGGGCAAATGAAGAGGAAGGCACCAAGCAGCCTTTGCTGCCATACATTGTGGTCATTGTTGACGAACTAGCTGACTTGATGATGGTAGCTTCATCTGATGTAGAGGATGCAATTACAAGGTTAGCTCAAATGGCACGTGCTGCTGGGATTCACCTTATCATTGCAACTCAACGGCCATCGGTTGACGTAATCACAGGTGTGATCAAGGCGAATATCCCATCTAGGATTGCGTTTGCGGTTTCCTCAGCAACCGATTCGCGGACCATCCTTGATATGGGTGGTGCTGAAAAGCTATTAGGTAGAGGCGACATGCTATTTTTACCAGTAGGAGCCTCGAAACCAGTGCGTTTACAAGGCGCATTTCTTTCTGATGATGAAGTAGAGGAAGTTGTTGATTTTGTCATCGGTCAACAAAAAGCACAATATCAAGAGGAAATGATACCTGAGGACGTTCCCGAAACAACATCTGAAGTAGCTGATGACTTATATCAAGATGCCGTTGATTTAATTATCGAGATGCAAACCGCCTCAGTTTCCATGCTACAGCGGAGGTTTAGGATTGGCTATTCCCGTGCTGCTAGACTTATTGATGAAATGGAACTTAGAGGAGTAGTTGGACCTTACGAAGGCAGTAAGCCTCGTACTGTGCTTATCTCTAAATCAGAAGAAGCCAGTTCATAATAACAACAATTTTTACCGAATACAGCCACAAAAAAGTGCCTCAAGATAACAAGTCTTGAGGCACTTTTCTATTTAATTCCAGCCGAAAAAAAGCTCTATTACTAAATTATACTTGCTAACTTAAATCATGGGAAGGGTAAGAAGTACAAATAGTAAATATTATCTACTTTTTTCGACAAAAAATTGAAACTCTATTTATTTATACTAGGAAAAGTGATATAGTAATTTCGATTAGTAGAAATGTAAAACATCAGATGTCTGATGTCTGCAGTAATTCGGTTGGAGGAAGCCCTTATGTCGATCAAGTCAGATAACCGTCACCTATATTTACAAGTAATTGATCGCCTAAAGCAAGATATTCAAAAAGGTGTTTACAAAGAAAAAGAAAAACTCCCTTCAGAATTTGATCTTGCAAAACAATTAGGTGTTAGCAGGGCTACACTACGAGAAGCATTGCGTATTCTAGAAGAAGAAAATGTCGTGATTCGTAGGCATGGAGTTGGTACATTTGTCAATTCCAGACCACTGTTTACATCGGGGATCGAGCAGCTTAATAGTGTTACATATATGATTGAACAGGTGGGGATGAAACCAGGAACCGTATTTTTAGATTCAACATTAATAGGTCCGACTGAAGAAGATATTCGTCGATTTAATTGTTCTCCGGAAGAGGAAATTCATGTCATTGAAAGGGTTAGAACCGCAGATGGTGAACCCGTTGTTTATTGTATTGATAAATTTCCTCACCAAATTTTTCCGGAGCCTTTTTCGTATGAAAAGGAGTCTATCTTTCAAATGCTAGAAGAGGGGTCCGACAGGAAAATTGCTTATGCGGTAGCACAGATTGAGCCAATTGGTTTTCATGAGAAAGTGTCACCGATTCTTGAGTGTGAACCTGAAACGGCCTTGCTTGTTTTAAAACAAATGCATTTTGATGAAATGGATACTCCAATTCTTTACTCGGTCAACTATTTCAAAGCTGATAAGTTTAGCTTTCATGTTTTTAGAAAAAGAATTTAAATTTTTCTCTAAACTGAAAGCGGTAGCTTGTTGCAATCTTCCATTTCTACTAAATCTAACAAAATCCTTAGGGGGTACTGACGTGAAAAAACGTAAATTTGGTTTAACAATGTCGTTTTTATTAGCTGCCGGAACGATTCTTGGCGCTTGTGGTGGCGGCGATACTGATGAAGCCGAAAAAGAAGGTACAACTGGCGACTCTGGTAATAAAACCGAAGAAACTTTTAAAGTTGCAATGGTTACAGATGTCGGTGGAATTGATGACAAATCTTTCAACCAATCTGCATGGAAAGGGATTAAAGAGTTTGGTGAAGAAAACGACCTTACTGAAGGCGATGGATACACTTACCTACAATCTCAATCAGATGCTGATTATACAACGAATCTTAATTCTTTAGCTCGTAAAAATTACAACCTTATCTTTGGTGTAGGGTTCATGATGCAAGAATCTGTTAATGAAATTGCGGCTCAACAAAAAGATTTCAACTTTTCAATTATTGATGGTGTTGTTGAACAACCGAACGTAGCGAGCATTCTTTTTAAAGAGCAAGAAGCTTCATTCCTTGCAGGAATCGCAGCAGGTTTAACAACTGAAACAAACAAAGTTGGCTTTATCGGAGGGGTTACTGGTGCGGTAATCGAACGCTTCGAAGCTGGTTTTATTGCAGGGGTTAAAGCAGTTAACCCTGAAGCAGAAGTAGAGGTTCAATATGCAGAAGCATTTGATAAGGCAGAAATGGGACAGTCTATTGCTTCTAAAATGTATTCTTCGAATGTAGACGTTATTATCCATGCTGCTGGTGGTACTGGTAATGGTCTATTTAAAGAAGCACGTGACCTTAAGCAAAAAGATCCTTCAAGAAAGATTTGGGCAATTGGTGTTGACTCCGACCAAACTGCTGAAGGTGTAGTTGAAATTGACGGTAAAGAACAAAATGTTATCATTACTTCTGCATTAAAGCGTGTAGACGTAGCAGTTAAAGATATTTCAGCAAAAGCAAAAGAAGGAAACTTCCCTGGTGGCGAAACTTCTGTTTATACTCTAGCTGATGATGGTGTTGGTTTAGCACCAATTAACGATGCAGTAGAAGCAAAAGCAGATATTGAAGCAAAAGTTGCTGAGTACACTGAAAAAATTAAGAGTGGCGACCTTGTTATCCCTGGTACGCTGAAAGAACTTGAAACATTCTCTGCAGAATAATAAACCATCCTGGCGCCTTGTTATCAAGGCGCTAGGGTTAAAATTTAGATGCAGTAATAAAATTCTAACTGAAGGTCAGAATGGTTTCTGCCTTTCATTTAAAGTTTTATTGGGGAAGCCCCTTTTTTAAAAAAAGTAGTAAAGTCTGACATCTTACTACTAGGGATTTTCTACCATGATGGGGAGTGAAACGTGTGGAATATGTTATTGAAATGCTCAATATTCGCAAAGAATTTTCGGGCTTCGTTGCTAACGACAATATAACATTACAGTTGAAAAAAGGCGAGATCCATGCGCTATTAGGGGAGAATGGTGCGGGGAAGTCAACCCTTATGAATGTCCTCTTCGGCTTATACCAGCCAGAAAAAGGAGAAATTAAGGTAAAAGGCGAAACCGTGAAAATCACCGACCCGAATGTCGCAAATGATCTAGGAATCGGAATGGTTCATCAACATTTTATGCTGGTGGATACATTTACTGTTACGGAAAACATCATTCTTGGGAAAGAGACCACCAAAGGTGGGGTTATCGACATCAAGACAGCAGAAGATGAGGTACGTAAAATTTCTGAAAGATACGGACTTGCCGTAGACCCACAGGCAAAGATTTCCAATATTTCAGTTGGAATGCAGCAACGGGTAGAAATTCTGAAAACGCTTTATCGTGGGGCGGATATTTTAATTTTTGACGAGCCAACTGCTGTTCTAACTCCTCAAGAAATAAAAGAGCTTATTCAGATTTTTAAAACGCTAATAAAAGAAGGTAAATCGATTATTCTGATTACACATAAGTTAAAGGAAATTATGGAGGTTTGTGATCGAGTAACAGTTATCCGAAAAGGAAAAGGGATCGGGACTGTGAATGTAAATGAAACCAATCCTACTGATTTAGCGAGTCTGATGGTTGGCCGTGATGTAGAATTTAAAACGGAGAAAATAGACGCAACACCTGGTGTTGAGGTGTTAGAAATAGAAAATTTGAAAGTGAAAGACTCTCGTGGAGTCCAAGCAATTAAAGGACTGAATTTATCACTTCGTGCGGGCGAAATTCTCGGAATTGCTGGCGTTGATGGAAATGGTCAAACAGAGTTAATTGAGGCAATCACTGGTTTACGTAAGGCTGAAAGTGGTTCGGTGAAAATTAATAGGAAGAATGTTCTCAACCTACCACCAAGGAAGGTAACGGAAACGGGTCTAGGCCATATTCCCCAAGATCGTCATAAGCATGGACTCGTATTAAACTATACGATTGGCGAAAATATGGTTCTACAAACCTATTATCAGAAACCTTTTTCAAAATCTGGAGTAATGAATTTTAAAAAAATCTATGACAAAGCAAGAAATCTAATTTCCGAGTTTGATGTGCGTACGCCAAGTGAATACACACTTGCTAGAGCATTATCAGGTGGTAACCAACAAAAAGCAATAATTGGTCGTGAAATTGACAGGAATCCTGATATTCTAATTGCAGCGCAACCAACACGTGGGTTAGATGTTGGAGCGATCGAGTTTATTCATAAACGATTAATTGAACAGCGTGACCAGGGGAAAGCTGTCCTGCTTGTTTCGTTTGAATTAGACGAAATCATGAATGTAAGTGACCGGATTGCCGTTATTTACGAAGGGGAGATTGTTGCAATTGTTGATCCTAAGGAAACAACGGAGCAGGAACTAGGCTTACTAATGGCTGGGTCGAAGAAGAAGGAAGCAGGTGAAGATGCAAATGTCTAGCCGAATGAAAAATATATTAACCCCCATCATTGCTGTTTTGCTAGGGGTATTAGTTGGAACAATTATTATGATTGCCAGTGGCTATAATGCTATAACTGCTTATCAAGCACTATGGAACGGTGCCTTTGGTGATATTTATTTTATTGGTGAGGTTATTCGCCAAACTATTCCTTATATTCTTGCTGGGCTAGCGGTTGCGTTCGCCTTTAAAACTGGTTTATTCAATATTGGAGTTGAAGGACAACTACTCATGGGTTGGGTGGCAGCTATTTGGGTTGGTGTTAGCTTTGATCTTCCCAAAATCATTCACTTGCCGTTAGCAGTATTAGCAGCTGGGGTGGCAGGTGCACTTTGGGCCTTTATCCCGGGTTATTTAAAAGCAAGATTCCGTGTTCACGAAGTAATTGTTACGATTATGCTTAACCATACGGCACTGTACATTACGAATCAAATTATTCGTTCGGTACTATCGGATGGGAAAGAACGAACTGACATGATCGCAGACTCTGCTTCTCTACGGTCAGTGTTTTTAGAAGGCATTACAGATTATTCTCGTATGCACTGGGGAATCACAATTGCGATTATCTGTGCAATCATTATGTGGTTTATCCTTGAAAAAACAACAACTGGATTCGAATTACGAGCAGTTGGATTCAATGAACATGCTTCACAGTATGCAGGAATGAATGTTAAACGAAATATTATTTTATCTATGGTCATTTCAGGTATTTTTGCTGGACTGGCTGGTGCTATGGAAGGTTTAGGAACATTCGGATACATGGCAGTTAAGGGTGGCTTTACAGGCGTTGGTTTTGATGGAATCGCCGTTGCACTTCTTGGAGGAAATACAGCCATCGGGGTTGTCCTCGCTGCATTATTATTTGGTGGTTTGAAGGTTGGTGCCTTAAACATGCCGCTTGAAGCTGGGGTACCAAATGAACTGGTTGATATTATCATTGCACTTATTATTATATTTGTAGCATCAAGCTATATTATCCGTTGGTTTATTGACCGCGTGAGCAAAAAGGGGGTGAAATAAGTGGGCATCATGGATATCTTACAAATTGTGATTCCTTCTACTCTTTTATGGGCAGCTCCACTTATTCTCACTGCATTAGGTGGTATTTTCTCGGAACGTTCTGGTGTCGTTAACATCGGTTTAGAGGGGTTAATGGTCATTGGGGCTTTTACCGGAATTGTGTTTAACCTTGAAACAGTTTCAGTATTAGGAAGCTGGACCCCATGGGTTGCGCTTTTAGTAGCTGCGCTTGTCGGTGCGATTTTTTCCCTTATTCATGCTGTAGCTTCAATCAGCTTTAGAGCAGACCATACAGTATCAGGGGTGGCAATCAACCTATTAGCTGTTGGTGTTACTTTATTCCTAGTGAAATTAATCTATGATAAGGGTCAAACAGATATTATCCAGAAAGGTTTCAGTAAAATTGATGTTCCTTTCCTAAGTGATATTCCGATTATTGGACCAATTTTCTTTTCTAACACCTATTGGACATCTTATGTGGCAATTATCATTGCCATCATTGCTTGGTTTGTCGTATTCAAAACACCATTTGGGTTACGCCTTCGTTCCACAGGTGAGCATCCAATGGCGGCAGACACGATGGGGATTAATGTAACGAAAATGCGCTATATTGGGGTAATCATTTCTGGTGCACTTGGTGGATTAGGTGGAGCTGTTTATGCTCAATCGATTTCTTCTGACTTTAGCCACGCGACGATAAGTGGACAAGGATTTATGGCGCTTGCAGCCATGATCTTTGGAAAGTGGCATCCACTAGGGGCAATGGGCGCAGCAATCTTCTTTGGATTTGCTCAAAGTTTAAGTATTATCGGAAACAGCTTGCCGTTCCTAGAGAATGTACCAAGTCTTGTTCTTCTTATTGCACCTTATATCTTAACAATCTTAGCATTAACAGGCTTTATTGGACGTGCCGATGCACCAAAAGCATCAGGTACTCACTATATTAAGGGCAGTAGATAAAATCTTTCTCACCGCTCCCGGACAACTATGTCCGGGAGTTTTGTTTTTCTTCCATATTTTTTCAGCAGGAAAGCGTTTGCCTATGGTAAAATAAATATAATAGAAAATAACAATGACAAGAGGTCATGAAAATGAAGTTTTCTTTATACATGGATGATTCAGAAACGGAAAAGCTTTTTTCCTATCTTAGGTGGATTTTTGCGATCATTGCCTTCATCATGTTTTACTTTCCTCCTTTATCTGAACGTCTCCAATATAATAGTGCAAGTTTTCCATTACTATTTGGCTTATCAATCGCTTATATTTCCATAGCACAGTTTGCTTTGACTCGATTTTCAAAACAAGATAAATATTTTTCTATTCTGACACAGGGTGGCATCCTTTTTGACTTTATAGCTTTCTTTTGGCTTTTAGCACTCACAGGAGAAGTCCTAAGCCCAATCTTTCCTATTGCTTTTTTAATTATCATGCATGCGACCATCTATTGGAGAACCAAAGGAGCGGTTTTTTCGTCCATTGGTGTCACGATTGGGTATTCAGCTATGTTTCTATTCGGAGAAACATGGACCTTTGATATGATTTTTGTTTTTACCATTAATAGCATTTTTGTATGGATAATTGGATTACTAGGTTCAATGATTGTGCTTAGAGAACGTTTCCATATGAAGCAAAAAGAATTATTCAAGGAACTCATGATTACCGATTATTTGACAGGATTATTCAATCACCGTTCTTTTCAAGAACAGATTCGGTTGTTAAAGTCGGATTCAAAGTCATTTACGTTAATCATAGGAGATATTGATTATTTTAAATATGTGAATGACACCTATGGACATATGGCAGGGGACTTGGTTCTAAAGGAAATTGGGAATGTCTTCAGTGAATTGGCCGATAAATACCAAGGGATGGCCTTTCGCTATGGAGGGGAGGAGTTTGCTTTCTTACTTCCGGATTCCTCAAACTCGCATATAGAGGCTTTTATGTCCGACCTATACGATAAATTACGAGACAAGAGCTTCACCGAGGATAGGATTAAAGTTACCATGAGTTTTGGTGTTGCAACAAGTAGCCAATTTGCATCAATTGATCAGATGGTCGTCTATGCAGACCAGCTTTTATACAAAGCAAAAGCTTCTGGACGGAACCAAGCCACTATCTATACTGGTGAATCGACAATCAGTTTTCAACAACATTCAAGCGTGATGAATAAGGAAACTATAACTAGTGTGACTTGATGCTTCCCCTAATAGGGGGAGCATCTTTCTGTATTTCTCTGAAGGCAGGAAGTCCCATTACTTGTAAAATTAGAAAATAGGAAGGTATAGTAAGAATAGGGAAGTGGCAATAGGAAAAGATAAAAATATAACCTACATGTGGTATACATAAGATGTAATAGGGATGGTAAAGAATGTTCTAGGAAACAAGAGAAAGATGATGTATGCCTGGAAACAAAAAGGAGGACCCCTCATGGGAGTGATTTCGGAAACGATAAAGGAAATGCAAGGCTATAAGCTTCACGTCGTACAGACTGAAAAATTCAAAACCAATACAATTGTGTGGAAAATGAAAGCACCTTTGACCAAAGATCAAGTGACACAGCGTGCTCTTCTTCCTCATGTATTGCAAGCTAGTACAGCTGGGTTCCCGACAACGGCCAAGTTACGATCTTATTTAGATGACCTCTATGGTGCAAATATGTTTGTGGATGTTTCGAAAAAAGGCGAATATCAAGTGATCTCTCTGTCAATTGAAGTAGCAAATGAAAAGTTCCTTAGTGATTCTACACCACTTTTAGCGAAGGCAATGGAATTATTGTCCGAGATGATACGAAATCCACTTGCAGACAATGGTTCATTTGACAGCGAAACAGTTGATAAAGAAAAGCGCACATTAAAGCAACGCATTCAATCAGTTTATGATGACAAGATGAGGTATTCAAGCTTTAGGCTTATCCAAGAAATGTGTGCTGGAGAACCCTATGCCCTCCCAGTTAACGGAGAATTAGAAGCTGTGGATAAAATTACTGCCACTTCCCTTTATGAGTATTACCAAAAGGCATTTGCTGAAGATGAATTAGACCTTTATGTCATTGGGGATGTATCTCCTGAACAGGTAGCAACCACTGCCTCTACCTTATTTCAATTTGCAGAACGCACTCCAAAAGAAAGCAATTCCCTTAATGGTGCAAATCGAGAAGAGAAGACCATTAAAGAAAAACAAGATGTAAAACAAGGTAAATTGAATATAGGTTATCGCACAAATATAAAGTACGGAGATCGTGATTATTATGCCCTCCAATTGTTCAATGGGATTTATGGTGGCTTTTCTCATTCAAAGCTTTTCCTAAATGTGCGGGAAAAAAATAGTCTAGCTTATTACGTAGCTAGCCGGCTTGAGAGTCATAAAGGCTTGATGATGGTGATGTCAGGGGTCGAATTTGAAAATTTCGACCTTGCTGTAAAGATTATTAAAGAACAGATGGAAGCCATGAAGTCAGGTGATTTCACAGAGGAAGAAATCGACCAAACGAAGGCAGTAATTGAAAATCAACTGCTTGAAACCCTTGATACAGCTAGGGGTATGGTTGAACTCTTGTACCATAATGTAGTTTCCAAAGTGGAAGTTTCCCTTGATGATTGGTTAAAAGGTATGCAAGAAACGACCAAGGATGAAGTCGTCGCCGTTGCGAACAAGGTAAACCTTGATACCATTTACTTTTTAACTGGAATGGAGGCGGCGGAATAATGGAGAAAATTGAATTTGAACAGTTAAAGGAAGAACTATATTACGAGAAGCTAGAGAATGGGCTGGATGTTTATATCCTCCCGAAAAAAGGGTTTAATAAAACGTACGCTACTTTTACGACTAAATATGGGTCAATCGATAATCATTTTAAGCCATTTGGAAAAGATGAATTTACAAAAGTACCAGATGGGATTGCCCATTTCTTGGAACATAAGCTTTTTGAGAAAGAAGACGGTGACGTGTTTCAGCAATTCAGTCGTCAGGGTGCTTCTGCAAATGCGTTTACTTCATTTACAAGAACTGCTTACCTGTTTTCAAGTACTTCCCACGTCGAGAAAAATCTTGAAACATTGATGGATTTCGTCCAGGAGCCTTATTTTACAGAAAAGACAGTTGAAAAAGAGAAAGGAATTATTGGTCAGGAAATTACGATGTATGATGATAATCCTGATTGGCGCTTATATTATGGTGTGATTGAGAATATGTTCCAAAAACATCCAGTTAAAATTGATATTGCCGGAACGAAAGAATCCATCTCACATATTACCAAGGATATGCTTTATGAGTGCTATAACACTTTTTATCATCCAAGTAATATGTTGCTCTTTGTTGTCGGTGCAGTGGAACCAACCCAAATCATGAAGCAAATTAAGGAAAATCAGGCAAAGAAAGACTATAGTGCTCAACCTGAAATAGAAAGAATCTTTGAATCAGAAATCGAGGAAGTAGCACAGAAAAAGCAAGTGTTGAAAATGAATGTGCAAACGCCTAAATGTATCGTTGGAATAAAGGCGCCTTCTTCTACGCTACAGGGACAGGAAATGTTGAAAAAAGAACTGTCGATTAACATCATGCTCGACATTTTATTTGGAAAAAGCTCGGTTGGATATACGGAGCTGTATAATGAAGGACTCATAGATGACTCCTTTTCCTATGATTTCAGCCAAGAACTGGGCTTTGGTTTTGCAATGGCTGGGGGCGATACAAATGACCCTGAAAAGCTGGAAAACAGAATTACTTCCATCTTAATGGATGCGAAGACTGGATCAATTTTTAATAATGAAAACTTAGTCAGGGCAAGAAAGAAAAAAATTGGCGCATTTTTACGTGCCATTAATTCACCTGAGTACATTGCAAACCAATTCACACGCTATGCATTTAATGATATGGACTTATTTGAAGTTGTGCCGGTGCTAGAGGGCATTACTGTTGAGGACATAAAGGCTGCAGCCTCTGACCTTATTGATGAAAAACGTTTTACCGTATGCCAAGTGGTACCAAAATAAAGAACGAAAGGGGAGCGCCGGCTGGTAAGTCGGTGCTCCTTCGTTAGGAGAAAAAGATGAAAAAGTTTATTTTAATTACGGGGGCTAGTGGGGCAATTGGTCAAGCAGTCGCCTTTAAACTTGCGGAAAAGGGATACTCCTTATACTTACACTACAATCAAAATCGTGAAGGGATTGAAAAATTAATACATAATTTAGAAGCTTTTGAGGGAGAATATATTCCAATTATGGCGGACTTATCCTTACCAAATGGGTATAAGCAGCTAGCATCTCAGATATTCTCTTTAGATGGAATCATCCATAATGCTGGTCAGGCCTTATATGGACTTCTACAAGATTTAACAGAGGATGACTTGGCGAAACTGCTACATGTCTCGGTTACAACCCCACTGCTATTAACAAAGGCTTTACTTCCTAAACTAATCATGAAAAGAGAAGGAGCTATTATCGTGATTTCCTCAATCTGGGGACAGACAGGAGCCTCATTTGAGGTCGCTTACTCAACCGTTAAAGGAGCTCAAATTTCTTTCACAAAGGCATTAAGCAAAGAACTAGCTCCTTCAGGCATTAGGGTTAATGCAGTTGCTCCAGGAGCAGTTGAGACACCAATGCTTTCGGGTTTTTCTCCTGATGAGCTTTCTGCTGTTAAAGAGGAAATTCCGTTATCCAGATTGGCTACACCCAGAGATATCGCCAATGGAGTTGGCTTTTTGCTTTCTGATGATTCCAGTTATATTACAGGTCATGTGCTAGCAATAAATGGAGGATGGTATATGTAAAAATCCTTCTTTAGGTTGATGAATATTTTGAAGGCTTCTAAAGCAAAATATCCATGAACACTTTAAAAGGAGGTTCAAAATATGTCTGTATTAGATAACTGGGGACAATGGAAAGATTTTTTAGGTAGCCGTTTGGATCAAGCACAAAGCGAAGGCATGAGCAATAATGTAATCTCCGATGTAGCGTACCAAGTGGGGGATTATCTAGCGAAAAATGTTGATCCGAAAAACGAGCAAGAGCGTGTACTTGCTGATTTGTGGTCTGTTGCAGATGAAAAAGAGCAGCATGCAATTGCAAATCTAATGGTGAAGCTTGTTCAAAATAACGGCTAACTTACGTTTTAGCAAGTAGAGAGGGGCTTAGGCCTCTCTTTTTATATTTAAACTAAGCCCAATAGTTAATGATATTCCCCACATTAAGACAAACATGGTTTAATCATTATCATTCACTCCTTTTTCTTTCATCTTCGTTCAAAATCATTTATTATAGAAGCTAGAAGTTACTTGTCAAATCTGTTTCTAAAAATTGAAGTGAGGCATTTCCGTCTTTATTATAGATGAAATACGAAAACCTATATGAACGTTTGGAGGGTTTTGATGGAGAAGAAAGAATGGTACCTAGAATATGAAATTACAATTAACCGTCCTGGTTTGCTAGGAGACATCTCTTCTTTACTCGGGATGCTTGCCATCAATATCGTAACGATTAATGGAATTGATCAAGGAAGACGTGGTCTTTTAATTTTAGCTAAAAATGATGAACAAATCGTGAGACTCGAGTCAATTTTAAATACAATGGACACTATAAGAGTAATCAAGCTACGGGAACCGAAACTCCGTGACCGGATGGCTGTACGTCATGGGCGTTACATAGAAAGAGATGCAGATGATAAAAAAACTTTTCGTTTTGTTCGTAGTGAGCTTGGACTCCTCGTGGATTTTATGGCAGAATTGTTTAAGCAAGAAGGCCATAAACTCATTGGCATCAGAGGGATGCCGCGGGTAGGGAAAACAGAATCAGTGGTTGCAGCGAGCGTATGTGCAAACAAACGATGGTTATTTGTATCTTCTACGCTTCTTAAGCAAACAATTCGGAATCAGTTAATTGAGGATGAATACAATGCGGACAACCTTTTTATTCTTGATGGAATTGTTTCAACTAGACGAGCGAATGAACGACATTGGCAGCTTGTCAGGGAAATTATGCGCATGCCGGCAGTTAAGGTAGTGGAGCACCCTGATATATTTGTTCAAAATACGGAATACTCATTGAACGACTTTGATTATATTATCGAGCTTCGTAACAATCAGGACGAAGAAATAACATATGATATGGTTCAACAAAACCATTTGTTCACTGATTCAGATTTCGGAGGATTCGATTTTTAAATGTATTGGAAGGTGTTATCGTGACAGAATTAGGAGAACGCTTGAGACAAGAAAGAGAAGCAAAAGGTCTGGGTCTAAATGAGCTACAAGATATAACTAAGATTCAAAAACGCTACCTTGTTGGCATCGAGGAAGGCAATTACGCAATGATGCCAGGAAAGTTCTATGTTCGAGCTTTCATTAAGCAATACGCTGAAGCTTTAGGCTTAGATCCCGACGAGATTTTTGAGCAATATAAAGAGGATATTCCGAGTACATATAATGATGATTTACCAGAGCAGCTTTCTCGTGTTCAATCACGGAAAAGCATGTCGCCAAGTTCATCAAAGGTTTTAGACTTACTACCAAAAATATTAATCGGCGTATTTGTAATTGGGGCGATTGTGCTTGTTTGGTACTGGATGGTCCAAAGTGCTGGAGATGACAAGAAAGACTTAGAAGGTGAAGGAAATAACCCGGTAAACATTGAGGAACCAAAAGTGGTTGACGAGAACACCGATGACGCTGCGGGAGAAAGTGAGGGCGAAAACTCTGACGCAACTCCTGATGAGACAGAGGATGAAGTAGAAGAGCCAGTAGAGGAACCTGCGCAAGAACTTGCTTTTACTGAGAACAACGGAAGTTCTACTGTCTATGAATTAAAAAATACCGACGCGTTTGAACTAAAGGTTGTTTCAACAGGATCTACATGGGTAAGTGTTAAAAATAGTGCGGGGAAGTCTTTCTTTGAGAAAACCCTGCAGAAGGAAGATAGTGAGACACTTGACTTTACAAATGAAACAGAAGCCGTTATTCGCGTTGGCAATGTACCAGCTACAGAGATTTACATTAATGGTGAAAAGCTAGAATACTCCTTTACCGAGAGTGAGCTTACGAGACCACAGAACATTACAATTCGTTATACGAAAAGCGAATAATAGTCATCGCAAGGTGGCTATTTTTTCCTTTGATTAAATAAAAAAATATATAAAATTACTGGCGTTACTAGTCAGGTTTTTATTTTGTTTGTGGAGGCAAAACCAATGAATATACCTAATAAAATCACCATATCACGTATTTTCCTTATTCCCATCTTTCTAGTGGTGATGCTTGCTCCTTTTGATTGGGGGGAAGTTTCCTTCCTAGGAACAGTGATGCCGATTACCCATCTGATTGGAGCATTAATCTTCATCTTTGCATCGGCAACGGATTGGGTGGATGGGTACTATGCCCGTAAATACAATCTTGTCACAAATCTCGGGAAATTTTTGGATCCGCTTGCGGATAAATTGCTTATTGCGTCTGCCCTAATTGTGTTAGTAGAACTTCAACTTGCTCCTTCTTGGATTGTCATTATCATCATCTTTAGAGAATTTGCAGTTACGGGCTTACGGGCGATTTTAGCGGAAGGTGGAGAAGTAGTTGCTGCCAATATGCTAGGGAAAATTAAGACATGGACTCAGATTGTAGCGATATCTGCCCTTTTGCTACATAACATCATCTTTGAAATGATATCACTCCCTTTCGATGATATCGCACTATGGGTTGCAATGATTTTTACCATTTGGTCTGGTTTGGACTATTTTATTAAAAATAAAGCAGTGTTTCTTAATTCGAAATAATTTGAAGTGAAGGGACCAGGCTCTTAGAGATTAAAAATGAATTCACAAATAGGACGGAGGAAATATATGAACGCTGAAATCATTGCGGTCGGTTCAGAGCTGTTGCTTGGCCAAATTAACAACACAAATGCTCGGTTTCTATCCGCGCAGTTGGCTAGTATTGGTGTGAATGTGTATTTCCATACTGTAGTGGGCGATAATCCTGGTAGACTTGAAAAAGTGTTAGAGGTGGCCAAAGGCCGCTCTGACTTAATTATCCTAACAGGTGGTCTCGGACCAACAAAGGATGATCTCACGAAGGAAACGATTGCTCGTCAACTAAGTGTTGATCTTGCGATTGATGAAGTGGCGATGAAATCAATTGAAGGCTACTTTAATAAAACAAACCGAGTGATGACTGAGAATAACCGAAAACAAGCTCTCGTCCTTAAAGGAGCGGAAGTGTTGCAAAATGACCATGGAATGGCCCCAGGAATGCTATTTACCAAGGGAGATCAGCATTATATGCTATTGCCTGGACCGCCGAGTGAAATGGAACCAATGTTTACGAAATATGGAATACCAGCGATCACAATGAAGATGAGCGAACAAGCAAAGATTGTTTCAAGAGTCTTGCGTTTCTTTGGGATTGGGGAAGCAGCTCTCGAAACAAAACTGGAGGATCTCATTGAGAGTCAAAGCAATCCAACCATTGCTCCGCTCGCTTCAGAGTCGGAAGTAACCATTCGATTGACAGCAAGTCATGCCTCTGAAGAAACGGCGGCAAAGCTTATTGATGAGCTAGAAGCAAAGATATTGGCTCGTGTTGGGGATTATTTTTATGGGTATGATGATACCTCCTTAATAAATGAAGTTTTTAAACTTTTAAAGACAAAAGGTTTAACCATTGCTGCGGCTGAGAGCCTTACCGGTGGATTATTCCAGGAACAGCTCACGAGTTTGGCAGGTGCAAGCAGTGTATTAAAAGGGGGCGTCGTTTGTTATACA
Source organism: Mesobacillus maritimus (assembly GCF_019749255.1). Lineage (GTDB taxonomy): Bacteria > Bacillota > Bacilli > Bacillales > Cytobacillaceae > Mesobacillus_B > Mesobacillus_B maritimus_A. Next base: position 46,641 of record NZ_JACWFH010000035.1, read on the forward strand.
AATGAGGCTAAAATTGATATCGTAAAGGTCCGGAAAGAAACCATTTCCGGAGAGGGTGCAGTTAGTGCTGCTTGTGCGGAAGAACTAGCACAAAATGTTTCTAAGCTCCTGGGAGCCGATATCGGAATTAGTTTTACGGGAGTTGCTGGTCCCGATGAGCTTGAGGGCCACCCTGCTGGGACTGTTTTTGTGGGCATCCACATAAAAGGAAAACCAACGTTTAGTAAAATGCTGCAGCTTGCAGGCACTCGGGAAATCAACCGGGTGAGAGCGGTCAAACATGGTTGTCGACTGCTGATTAATAGTTTAAAAGAGTAGGCTGTGAAGCTAAGGGGGTCCTCGTTCTAGTAATAAGAACGAGGACTCTTTATTAGACTTTTTGTTAGACTCTTTGTTAGATAAACTCTGTTCCCTGAGAAACTTTTTATACCAACGAAATGGAGAAAAATGCATTTTTAGCATCCGATTTGTACGGTGCGAGAGTGAAAATGCGTTCAAAATCATTTTTTTAGCGAAACTTACCAGTCAAAAATAACGAATGGATGTTCGTTTTTTTGCTCGACAAACAGCTAAAAAAAAGGTATAGTATGAGTAGTAATTAATAGTAGTTTTGAATTAAGAAATGGACGTTTCTTTTATGTACTAGAACGTTTTGTAAAGGGAGGAAATTGAGTGAGTGACCGTCAAGCTGCCTTAGATATGGCATTAAAACAAATAGAAAAGCAATTTGGTAAAGGCTCAGTTATGAAGCTAGGAGAACAGTCAGATCGTAGAGTATCTACTAGTCCGAGTGGTTCGATTACATTGGATGTAGCCCTAGGAATAGGTGGGTATCCACGGGGACGTGTAATTGAAATTTATGGACCAGAAAGTTCTGGTAAAACAACTGTATCTCTTCATGCAATTGCAGAAGTACAAGCTGCAGGTGGTCAGGCTGCATTTATTGATGCCGAGCATGCGCTAGATCCTGTTTACGCTCAAAAATTAGGTGTTAATATTGATGAGTTATTGCTTTCCCAGCCAGATACTGGGGAACAAGCACTAGAAATTGCTGAGGCACTTGTACGAAGCGGTGCGGTTGATATCATTGTTATTGACTCTGTTGCTGCTCTAGTTCCAAAAGCTGAAATCGAAGGAGAAATGGGAGACTCTCATATGGGACTTCAAGCAAGGATGATGTCCCAGGCTCTTCGTAAGCTGTCAGGTGCTATTAATAAATCCAATACAATTGCAATTTTCATTAACCAGATTCGTGAAAAGATTGGGGTTATGTTTGGAAACCCTGAGACAACTCCAGGGGGACGTGCGCTTAAATTCTATTCTAGTGTTCGTCTTGAAGTACGTCGTGCTGAATCCCTAAAGCAAGGCAACGATATCGTAGGGAATAAAACAAAAATTAAAGTAGTTAAAAACAAGGTTGCTCCTCCTTTCAAGGTAGCGGAAGTGGATATTATGTACGGAGAGGGAATCTCTAGAGAAGGAGAAATCCTTGATATCGGTTCTGAACTTGATATCGTTCAAAAGAGTGGATCTTGGTATTCCTATAATAATGAACGTGTAGGTCAGGGACGAGAGAATGCGAAACTGTTCTTGAAGGAAAATCCGTCTGTTCGTCTTGAAATTCAACAAAAAATTCGTGATCACTATGGTCTTGATGGAGAGAAGCCTCTAGTTGAATCCGATGAAGATCAGGAAGAATTAGAGCTTTCATAATTTCTAAATGAGGAAAAAGCAAAGCTGATCTGGCTTTGCTTTTTCTTGCATATCGAAAATTTGTTTAAAATTGGTAGGAAACTATAACACCAAGACTGACAACCCCTTGACAATAAAAATGGGAAAACATACAATTAAACATGTATATTTTTACTTTTCCTAGTAATAAAACGTTTAAAAGCCTTTGTGCTGTATGTTGAATTTTAAATAAAACAATATACATGCCGACACTTTAAAAAACGTAACAAAAAAGTTCATAGCAAGAGGAGGTGAAATGATGGAATTTATATTACCAATCATCTCCATTTTGCTTGGCCTAATCGTCGGTGCAGTTGTTGGCTATTTTTATCGAAAATCCGTTGCAGAGGCAAAAATAGCAGGAGCCAGGAATGCGGCAGAACAGATTCTTGAAGATGCGAAGCGGGATGCGGAAGCATTAAAGAAGGAAGCCCTGCTTGAAGCAAAGGATGACATTCATAAGCTACGCACAGAAGCAGAACGTGAAGTGCGCGAGCGACGAAATGAACTGCAAAAACAAGAAAATCGTTTACTGCAAAAGGAGGAGAATCTTGACCGGAAGGACGAATCGTTAAATAAACGGGAAATTCTTTTGGAGAAGAAAGATGACTCTCTGACCCAAAGACAACAGCATATTGAACAGATGCAAAGCAAAGTGGACGAGATGGTGCGTGTGCAACAAGCCGAGTTGGAACGTATCTCGAGCTTAACGCGTGATGAGGCAAAATCCATCATTTTAGAACGTACTGAGCAGGAGTTAGCTCATGACACTGCAGTCATGATTAAAGAAAGCGAAAACAGAGCGAAGGAAGAGTCCGACAAGAAGGCGAAGGAATTATTATCCCTAGCCATTCAGCGTTGCGCTGCTGACCATGTTGCTGAAACAACGGTTTCCGTTGTGAATCTTCCGAATGATGAAATGAAAGGTCGTATCATTGGGCGTGAAGGACGGAATATCCGTACATTAGAAACGCTGACAGGAATCGATTTAATTATTGATGATACGCCAGAAGCAGTCATTCTTTCCGGGTTTGATCCGATTCGTCGAGAAACGGCACGATTAGCTCTCGATAAACTTGTTCAAGATGGAAGAATTCACCCTGCAAGAATTGAGGAAATGGTCGAAAAAGCGCGTCGTGAAGTCGATGAACATATTCGTGAAGTCGGTGAACAGACGACGTTTGAAGTGGGTGTACATGGTCTTCACCCAGATTTAATAAAAATACTTGGACGATTAAAGTATCGTACAAGCTATGGTCAAAATGTTCTCAAACACTCTATGGAGGTTGCACAGCTTTCAGGGTTGCTTGCAGCTGAATTAGGGGAGGATGAGATTCTAGCACGTCGTGCAGGGCTTCTGCATGATATCGGAAAGGCAATTGACCATGAAGTAGAAGGAAGCCATGTGGAAATAGGTGTTGAACTGGCGACAAAGTATAAAGAACACCGTGTCGTGATTAACAGTATCGCTTCTCACCATGGTGATTCAGAGCCAACTTCTGTTATTGCTGTTCTAGTTGCTGCTGCTGATGCCTTGTCAGCTGCAAGACCTGGTGCACGTAGTGAAGCGCTAGAAAACTATATTCGTCGTTTGGAACGATTAGAAGAAATCTCAGAATCCTTTGAGGGTGTTGAGAAATCATTCGCTATCCAGGCTGGCCGTGAGATTCGGATCATGGTTAAACCTGATTTAATTGATGACCTTCAAGCTCATCGCCTAGCTCGTGACATCAGGAAGAACATCGAGGAAGAACTTGATTATCCTGGCCATATAAAGGTTACGGTCATTCGAGAAACAAGGGCGGTTGAATACGCTAAATAAAGCGGTGCATATGCACCGCTTTTTATATTGTATAGATAAAAACAATAAATATGGGGAATATCATGAGTGTGCTACAATTGTACTAGATAAAAAAATTATGTTAGGAATGGAATAAACATGAGAATATTATTTATCGGCGATGTTGTCGGATCACCAGGTCGGGATATGGTAAAGGAATACCTCCCAAAGCTAAAGGAAAAATATCGTCCGACAATAACCATCATAAACGGTGAGAATGCTGCGAGTGGAAAAGGGATTAATGAAAAAATTTACCGCCAGTTTTTAGAAATGGGAGCGCAGGTTGTTACCTTAGGAAACCACGCGTGGGATAAAAAAGAAATATTTGATTTTATTGACAAGGCAAAGTATCTGGTACGCCCAGCTAACTTTCCAAGTGAAGTCCCGGGTACAGGGATTGTATATTTAAAAGTAAATCAAGACGAGGTCGCTGTTATCAATCTTCAAGGAAGAACGTTTTTACCAGCAATTGATTGCCCTTTTAAAAAGGCGGACGAACTAATTGCGGAAGCAAAGGAACGTACTCCCATCATTTTTGTGGACTTTCATGCTGAAGTAACAAGTGAAAAACAGGCGATGGGTTGGTATCTCGATGGACGGGTAACAGCAGTAGTCGGAACTCATACTCACGTTCAAACCGCAGATGAGCGAATCCTACCGGAAGGGACTGCTTATTTAACAGATGCAGGCATGACAGGTCCATACGATGGAATTTTAGGCGTGGACAGGGAAGCGGTTATTAAACGATTTTTAACCTCATTACCGGTCCGTTTCGAGGTCAGTACTGGTGGACGAACACAATTATCTGGCGTGGTCATCGATGTAGATAAGAAAACAGGGCGTGCCACAAAGATTCAACGTGTACGCATCAATGATGATCAGCCACATTTTAGCTAATGCCTATAATCGTAACTCCTTTCTCAACCTTTGTTGCTATGATAAAGCAAAAACCATTATTCTGGGCTCATCTGATTTGAGCTACGAAGGAATTTCACTAATTAGAAAAGAGCTAGCAAACGATGAATATCGATTGCTAGCTCTTTTCTAGACGTATATAACAGCGAAGGCTACAAAGTTAGTGAAGAATGCTAAGATAAAAGGGAAACAGCTCCTCCTTTTTTTAACAGCTCGGTTATATACCCGGAAGTTCCCGAATATAGTAGCAGTGGAACAACTTACCCTAAAGTAGTGAATTATAGGGCATTCAGGTTTTGGGGGATAAAATAAGGAGGAGCTAGGAATGGAAATATTAAAAGTTTCAGCAAAATCTAACCCTAATTCTGTAGCTGGTGCGCTTGCAGGGGTTCTGCGTGAAAGAGGCAATGCAGAAATCCAGGCAATCGGTGCGGGTGCATTGAATCAGGCCGTGAAGGCAGTAGCTATCGCAAGAGGATTTGTAGCGCCTAGCGGAGTAGATCTGATTTGCATCCCAGCATTTACCGATATCCAGATAGATGGAGAGGAACGTACCGCTATAAAACTGATTATCGAACCAAGGTAATGCGGGGAATTTAGGAACATTATTATTTATTATGGTACAAGGTATGAAACCTTCAAAGGCATCTTGTCTGGAACAGAATATAATTGGAAAAACCATCTGTCTGTACAAGCTGACAGATGGTTTTTTTAACGATAAAATGGAATAAATATACAATTATTATTATTTTAGGATAAGAGAGAAAGAAGGAATAAATTTCTTAGGTGCTTGTATAATCATAGTAATATCAAGGATTATATGCGTAATGCTGGCAAAAAAGGTGGTTTGAATTTAATAAAACTATAAAATGAAAAAATATTCATATTTTGTACAATATTTAGTCATAAAGGGTTGCTTTTTTTCCAGCTAAGGTCTAGAATTGAAAGCGTTTAGTACCCCTCCAAGTTGTTAATTTTATAGTAAAAGCTAAAGCGTTATTTCTAGTGAATTACTTGGAAAAGTGCTAAAATTATAAATGGAATAGAATTACATATTTTTTAACGTACCTAAAGGGGTGTAGGAGATGATCAATCAACTTTCATGGAAAGTTGGAGGACAGCAAGGAGAAGGAATTGAGAGTACCGGGGAAATTTTTGCAATTGCCCTAAACCGATTGGGCTATTATTTATATGGTTATCGTCACTTTTCTTCACGTATTAAAGGTGGCCATACAAATAACAAAATTCGTGTTAGTACGACACAGGTTCGTTCTATTTCCGATGATTTGGACATCCTAGTAGCATTTGACCAAGAAACCATTGATGTGAACTATAAGGAGCTTCATAGTAAGGGTGTCATTATGGCAGATGCGAAATTCGGACCAACAAAACCGGAAGATACTGAAGCATCTTTGTATGCGGTTCCATTTACTGAGATTGCGACTGAACTTGGCACATCTCTAATGAAGAACATGGTTGCAATTGGTGCAACAAGTGCAGTTCTAGACTTAGATATTCAAGTATTCGAAGAAGTTGTACAAGAAATCTTTGGACGCAAAGGCCAACAAGTGGTCGAAAAGAATATGGAAGCCATTAAAGCTGGCTATGAATATATGAAAGAACAATTAGGCTCAAATGTAGGTGCCATGGAGCTTGAAAAAGCAGATGGCCAGAAGCGTTTATTCATGATTGGGAACGACGCAATCGCAATGGGTGCATTAGCAGGGGGATGTCGATTTATGGCAGCTTACCCGATTACACCTGCGTCAGAAATCATGGAATATTTAATTAAGAAACTACCAGCTGTTGGTGGAACAGTCATTCAAACAGAAGATGAAATTGCAGCAGTAACGATGGCGATTGGTGCAAACTATGGCGGTGTCAGGACAATAACAGCTTCTGCGGGTCCTGGTCTTTCCTTGAAAATGGAAGCAATCGGTCTTTCGGGAATTACTGAAACACCATTAGTAATCGTTGACACACAGCGTGGTGGCCCATCTACTGGACTTCCAACAAAACAAGAGCAATCAGACTTGATGGCGATGATTTATGGTACACATGGAGAGATTCCAAAGATTGTTATGGCTCCAAGTACCGTCCAAGAGGCATTCTATGACACTGCAGAAGCTTTCAATCTAGCAGAGGAATATCAATGCCCGGTCATTATCTTATCTGACCTTCAGCTTTCTCTTGGAAAGCAAACAGTAGAACCGTTAGATTTTAGTAAGGTAGAAATTCGCAGAGGTAAGCTTCAAACTGGCGAACTACCTGAGCTTGAAAGCAAAGCTTACTTTAAGCGCTACGAAGTAACAGAAGATGGGGTTTCCCCACGTACGATTCCTGGAATGAAGAATGGAATCCATCATGTTACGGGTGTAGAGCATGAGGAAACAGGTAAACCATCTGAGTCAGCAGCTAACCGTATCGCACAGATGGATAAGCGTTTCCGCAAAATCAGCAATATTAAGTTTGATACGCCAGTCCATAAGAACGCTCCGCATGAGGAAGCAGATCTGTTAATCGTTGGTTTTAACTCAACAAGAGGTGCAATTGAGGAGGCAATGGACCGATTAGAGCAAGATGGTGTGAAAGTAAACCATGCTCAAGTTCGATTAATCCACCCATTCCCAGTTGACGAAATCTTGCCACTTGTTAAAACGGCAAAGAAAATTGCTGTGATTGAAAACAACGCGACAGGTCAGCTAGCGAATATTTTAAAAATGAACGTCGGTCATGCCGAAAAAGTTCATAAAGTGCTGAAATATGATGGAAATCCATTTTTGCCGCACGAAATTCACTCGAAATGCAAGGAGTTGTTCTAAATGGCTACATTTAAAGACTTTCGAAACAATGTAAAACCTAACTGGTGCCCTGGTTGTGGCGATTTCTCAGTTCAGGCAGCCATGCAGCGTGCTGCAGCGAACGTTGGACTTGAGCCTGAGCAATTGGCCGTTGTTTCCGGAATCGGCTGTTCTGGGCGTATCTCGGGATATATTAACTCATACGGATTCCATGGAATTCATGGTAGATCTCTTCCAATCGCTCAAGGTGTAAAAATGGCAAATCGTGATTTAACAGTAATTGCCTCTGGTGGAGACGGGGATGGATTCGCAATTGGTATGGGGCATACCATTCATGCAATTCGTCGTAACATTGACATTACGTATATCGTAATGGACAACCAAATCTATGGTTTGACAAAGGGACAAACATCCCCACGTTCAGCTGCAGGCTTTAAAACAAAGTCAACACCTGCTGGTTCAATTGAACAAGCGATTTCCCCAATGGAAATGGCCCTGACAGCTGGTGCAACCTTTGTCGCACAAAGCTTCTCAACTGATCTAAAAGACTTGACTGCTTTAATCGAAGCAGGTATTAAACATAAAGGTTTCTCGTTAATTAACGTATTTAGCCCTTGTGTAACCTATAATAAGGTCAATACGTATGATTGGTTTAAAGAGAATCTTACAAAGCTAAGTGATATCGAAGGTTATGATCCTTCAAATCGTGAAAATGCAATGCAAACCTTGATGAAGCATGACGGACTTGTAACTGGACTAATCTACCAGAACACAGAACGTCCATCTTACCAAGAGTTAGTAAGTGGCTATTCCGAAAAACCACTTTCTGAAGCAGACTTGACACTTGATCAAGAATACTTTGATAAGTTAACTGCAGAGTTTGTATAAGAAGGAAACCCCAACCATTTGTTGGGGTTTTTTCTATTTAGTAACTTATTATTTCCTGGTACCCGTATCATTTGATAAAATGAATAATTTGCTGTCATGAAGGGTTCATGCTGAAAGCTTCACCGTGCCCAAGAAAAAGGTAACGCAAGAAGTTCCATCGTGCCCAAACAAGGTGTGAAAGAGTAAAAAGGTAACGCTGGAAATTCCACCGTGCCCAAACGAGGTTGTGAAAGAGCAGAAAGGTAACGCAGGAAGTTTCACCGTGTCCAAATGAGGCTGTGAAAGAGAAAAAGGTAACGCAGGAAGTTCCACCGTGCCCAAACGAGGCTGTGAAAGAGAATTAGGTAACGCAGGAAGTTCCACCATGCCCAAACGAGGCTGTGAAAGAGAAAAAGGTAACGCAGGAAGTTTCACCGTGTCCAAATGAGGCTGTGAAAGAGAAAAAGGTAACGCAGGAAGTTCCACCGTGCCCAAACGAGGCTGTGAAAGAGAAAAAGGTAACGCAGGAAGTTCCACCGTGCCCAAACAAGGTTGTGAAAGAGCAGAAAGGTAACGCTGGAAAATCCAACGGAGGCGTTTTGGTCACCATGGCCGTCTTTGCACGAAGTTAATCTGTACAATACAAACACTCCATGGTAATTATTGTGCTTGGTTGTAGTTTGTTATTTTACTATAATGGAAGCTGGTAGGTTATTTCCGAAAGATGTCATGTTTTAACCGCTTGAACTGTGACATATGATATTGTTTGTGAGTCTTATAACAGTTATAATTACTTATTGTATGTTAATATCTTTAAAAACTTTCATTTTTTATTTTTTAGGAAAGAAAGGAGAAACAATATGAATGAAAACCAACGCCTAGAAGGCCAGCAAGTTCAAACTGCAAATCCTTCGGACAAAAAATCCGCCAAGGATTATAGCAAATATTTCGAAACTGTTTTTGTACCGCCTTCCTTGAAGGATGCAAAAAAACGAGGCAAGGAAGAAGTAAAATATCATGATGATTTCCAAATATCTGAGGAATTCCGTGGACTAGGAAATGGTCGTAAGTTTTATATTCGAACATACGGTTGTCAAATGAACGAACATGACACAGAAGTTATGGCGGGTATTTTTATGGCGTTAGGCTATGAAGCAACTGATTCTGTTGACGATGCCAATGTGATTCTATTAAATACTTGCGCGATTCGTGAAAACGCAGAAAACAAAGTGTTCGGTGAATTAGGTCACTTAAAACATTTGAAGACGGAAAAGCCTGATTTACTAATAGGTGTTTGTGGCTGTATGTCCCAAGAAGAATCTGTCGTTAATAAAATCCTTAAGACATATAACCAAGTAGATATGATTTTTGGTACACATAATATTCACCGGTTGCCAAATATTTTAAAAGAGGCTTACATGTCTAAGGAAATGGTCGTGGAAGTATGGTCTAAGGAAGGCGATGTAATTGAAAACCTTCCTAAAGTACGTCGTGGAAATATTAAAGCATGGGTCAATATCATGTACGGTTGCGATAAATTCTGTACGTATTGTATCGTTCCATTTACTCGTGGGAAAGAACGCAGTCGACGTCCAGAGGAAATTATCCAGGAAGTGCGTGACTTAGCCGCACAAGGGTATCAGGAAGTCACCCTTCTTGGTCAGAATGTAAACGCATATGGGAAAGATTTTGAAGATCTAGAGTACGGTTTAGGAAACTTAATGGATGAAATCCGTAAGATTGGCATCCCACGTGTTCGTTTTACAACAAGCCATCCACGTGATTTTGATGATCATTTAATTGAGGTGTTAGCAAAAGGTGGAAACTTGATGGATCATATCCATCTTCCAGTACAATCTGGTTCGTCTGATGTGCTAAAAATTATGGCTCGTAAATATACGCGTGAGCAATACCTTGAACTAGTGGAAAAGATAAAAGCCGCGATTCCTAACGTTACCTTAACGACCGATATTATTGTTGGGTATCCAAATGAAACGGATGAGCAGTTTGAAGAAACGATTTCTTTATATAAAGAAGTAGGATTTGAAGCTGCCTATACGTTCATTTATTCTCCACGTGAAGGAACGCCAGCTGCAAAAATGCAGGATAATGTTCCTATGGAAATCAAGAAAGAGCGTCTACAACGATTGAATGCAGTGGTAAATGAAATGTCTGCGAAAGCGTTGGAAAAATACAAAGGTCAAACGGTTGAAGTTCTTGTTGAAGGGGAAAGCAAGAATAACCCAGATGTTCTTGCCGGATATACAAGCAAAAGCAAACTTGTTAACTTTGTTGGCCCTAAAACAGCGATTGGTAAGATTGTGAAAGTCAAGATTACCGATACTAGAACTTGGTCACTAAACGGAGAAATGGTGGAAGAACAACAATCAGTTGAGGTGAAATAGGATGGCTAAATATACTAAAGATGATATCATTGCTCAAGCAAAAGAACTTGCGAAAATGGTTGCCGAAACAGAAGAAGTAGATTTCTTTAAGCGTGCAGAAGCACAAATTCAAGGGAATGAAAAAGTCAGCATGCTGATTTCTTCTATTAAAGGGTTACAAAAGCAAGCAGTGAACTTCCAGCATTATGGGAAACCAGAAGCATTGAAAAAAACGGAAGCTAAAATTGAGAAGCTTGAAGCAGAACTAGATGAAATTCCAGTAGTGCAACAGTTTAAAGAATCTCAAGTCGAAGTAAATGATTTGCTGCAAATTATTGCCTCAACAATTTCCAATACGGTAACAGATGAAATTCTTGAATCTACCGGCGGTGACGTATTGCGCGGTCAAACAGGCGCGGAGCTTGCTAAAGGCTCAAGCTGTAGCCACTAAACTTATCGGGTGTTAGGATACTTTCCAGTAAATGGATGGTGCCTAGCACCTTATTTTTTTCTCCTTTCTGAGACCTTTAAGAACCTTTCATCGTGTTGGGCATATCATGTTGTATGCCTTTGATAATCCTTGGGATTTAGATAAAAATCATCTCGCACACTAGTCTACTGTCCCGCATAGGATGAATTGAAACTGATTGAGGAGGGTTCGCTCGCAATGGGAGAATACAGAGAGATTATCACGAAAGCTGTCGTAGCGAAGGGACGTAAATTCACACAGTCCAATCATACGATCTGCCCACCACATGATCCAAGTAGTATTCTTGGCTGCTGGGTCATTAACCACAAATATAAGGCGAAAAAGTCCGGGAAAACAGTTGAGGTCAATGGTTCCTATGATATCAACGTTTGGTACTCTTTTGATGATAATACAAGAACAGAAGTTGTTACTGAAAAAGTGACATATTGTGATGTCATCAAATTAAAGTACCGTGACCCGGATTGCATCGATGATCATGAAGTACTCGTTCAAGTTCTTCAACAGCCAAACTGCATCGAAGCAGTCATTTCACCGAATGGCAACAAAATTATTGTTCATGTCGAAAGAGAATTCATAACTGAAGTGATTGGTGAAACAAAGGTATGCGTTGCCATCAATCCTGATGGTTGTGAAGACTGTGATGATGACGAATGGGGCCTTGAAGTCGAGGACGATGAGTTTGAGGACTTAAATCCTGATTTCCTTTTAGGAACAGAAGAAGAATAGGCACGAACTAGGAAGGTAGTACTTCCTAGTTTTTTTTTGCTTAAAGTTCAAAATGTTATCTAGGTTGACTGCATGGGCCGAATGGTGCAGGAAAACTACGATCATTCAAATTTTTACAGGTTTATTTCCACCTTCGAGTGGTGGAAAGCTCCCAAAAGCTCAAGGTTTAATTGGCATTGTTCCCCAGGAAATAGCATTCCTTAAAATATGAGTACAAAATAGAATTAAAATTTTGGGTTAGAATTTACGTTTAAGTTTTACGAAGGCATGGATTTAGTGTTCTCTTTTAGGGAATAGGCTTGAAGAAAATAAATTTGAAAGCCAAGTTCTGATGTGCTTTCAGTGCTTGGCTTTCTGAAATTAAAGCATGACAAATGTTAGAAGAAAACGACCGACCAAAGCGGATAGAAGGACCAGAAGAAGTCCGATAATGACAAGAGACCAAAGAACTCTCTTTCGAGCGGTAAAAAAAGCATCGGTTTCTCGATATTTTTTTGTTAATGGGTGGGAAATCGTGATTTGACTCCAGATGGACATGAGCCAAGAACGTAACATCACAATAAAGGCAATAAAAACTACTGTTTTAATCCAAACCGGAGGCACGAAAATGAGCGCTACAGCTGTAACCGATACAATTTGGAGAAATCCGCTCCAATAGGCAGAATTCCTTATGAAAACTTTTATGAATAGCTCTGAAAATCCGGTCTCTGCATTTCTTCTTTTAAAAATTCGCTTAGATTTACGATAGAACCATGGACGTTTTCGGCTTGAAACCTTCACCTTCTCCAACTCAGGTGAGAGGGTAAGTACAGAGTTCATATACTTATTCCGTTCCTCTTGTTCAATTGCCAAAACCTCTTCAAAGTTGGAAAGCTTTGAGAGATGCGGGGCATAGAGAGCTACCGCCAGGGCGGTGAACAGAAAGCATGCAAGGGTTGGCAATAGCAAACTTTCATGAATCCAGAAGCCATAAATAAACTGAATGCTCCAGCTCCCCAAAACGAACACTAGTCCACGGCAAACACCTCTGACAAATTTCCCTTCAATCTTTTTCAGCTTTGGTTTGAGGGCCATTACAAACCATTTTAATGTTGTTAATAGAACAAAGAAGAGAAGAACCTGTGTAAATGTATACTGGTAAGTATGGATGAAAAACGGTAAAAACAATAAGGTAACACACCCAATCCCTAGGGCATGAAACAAAAGAGAATAACCGTAGCTAATCCTTTTAAGTGCAACCAATAGCACAGGGTGTTTGACCAGGAATACCTTGTCTGCTTCTTGAATAAAAGTACGGTAGTTTCCGGTCCAAGCTGCTAGATATCCTAATACAATAAACAGAACAAAAGGAATTTGTTCAATCCAATCAGGCTGGTCAACCCACCAGGAACGATAAATAAATCCGAATACTACAAGCCAGGGAAGCAAGATATACACAATGACGGTCCAATCCAAAATAGAACGGAAAATTCGCGTTTGAAACTTCCATTCTCCCACTAATCGTTGGAAAAATAGAGTAAAAGTACTCATTTGCAGACGACTGGTAGAAATACTATTCATAATCTTTTCCTTCAGCAATTAAATGAAAACAGTCATAAAGGGAACCGCCCGGCAGATTACATTGTTGGCGGATTTCGTCCAATGTGCCCTGTGCAGCTAACCGGCCTTGATGAATCAAAAGGAAACGATCGCATACCCTTTCGGCCGTATCCAAGACATGCGTCGACATTAAAATGCCTGCCCCTCTTGTTCGTTCCGCCTCGATTGAAGATAAAAATAATTTCATCGCATTCGGATCTAGCCCAATAAAAGGCTCATCGATAATATAAATCGAAGGACTAACAATAAGAGATAAAATAAGCATCGCCTTTTGCTGCATCCCTTTAGAGTAAGTGTTAGGCAGTTCATGGGCATGATCTGTGAGCTTATAGGCGTCCAATAACTCTTTTGCCTTCTTTTTATAGTCGCGATCAACTAACCCCTCAACAGCCGCAATAAAATCAAGATGTTCCCATAATGTTAATTCATCATAAAAGATTGGCCGTTCAGGGACATAGGAATAGTTTTTATCTTTTTTAAACTCTATTATACCGTCCAGCTCAGCCATCAAGCCTAGGATGCTTTTGATGGTGGTACTTTTACCAGCCCCGTTCGGACCAATCAGCCCAATTAATTCACCTGACTCAATACTAAAGTGAATATCATGAATAATAGTTTTATCAATCTCATACCCAGCTTTGTTTATAGAAGCCTTAAGTAATGACAAATGATCACCCTCCTTCCTAAAAGTTGCAAAAGAAATAGTATTCAGATTATTTAACAGTTATGATTATATCATTTTCGATAAGGTTGGTTCGAAAAATAGACTCTAGGAGGATACAAAATACAAAGTCATTTGGAAAATGGAAGGTCACATGAAATGAAATCTCGTAAACAAATAAGAGAAGAGGATAACCAAAACTAGATTAGAAAATAAAAGATTATACTGGTTCGATTTTATAGATAAGACAAGTAGTATGGTCGGCTTTTACAGGTATTATTGGGTTCACATTCATGAAAACTGGTTTCAGTTTCTAGGATTTTTTGATTAAACAGGATCTCTGTATTTATAAAAGAATTGACGCGAAGCATATAATCTTTTTTAAATTAGGGTAGGTAGGATAGACAGTCCTTTTTCCAGAACTCCCCTTTAAAAATCACGAATTGAAGAAAAAGTGAGATTGAAATTATGATATAATGGGTTTTTAGAATGATGTCGAAACAAGATGATTTTGGGGGATTTTTATGGCAGCTTATACGCCGATGATTATGCAATATTTACAGATTAAGGCAGATTATCAGGATGCCTTTTTATTTTTTCGCCTAGGCGACTTTTATGAAATGTTTTTTGACGATGCCATCAAAGCATCTCAGGAATTAGAAATTACATTAACGAGTCGTGAAGGCGGTGGGGAAAATAAAATTCCAATGTGCGGTGTACCCTACCATTCGGCTAAAGGATATATAGAACAGCTTATTCAAAAAGGATATAAGGTTGCGATTTGTGAACAAATGGAGGACGCCAAGGCCACTAAAGGAATGGTTCGACGTGAGGTTGTCCAGCTCATTACTCCTGGTACGCTTATGGAAGGTAGAGGATTAAGTGAGAAGGAGAATAACTTCATAGCAACGGTTACTACTTTTAAGGATGGTACTTACGGGTTTGCCTGCAGTGATTTATCTACAGGAGAAAGTAGGGTAACCATTCTTTCAGGGAGTGTGGAGGAAGTTCTTAATGAACTATCATTATCAGGTGCGAAGGAAGTGGTCCTTGATACTGCAACCCCAGAGGAACTTCAAAAGAAATTAAAAGAACGATCTGTGCTTGCTTTCTCCTTTGAGGACAATCTTGAAATCAATGAAAGCTATCAACATCTCCTCTCTGAATTAGAAGATTCTAAATTGCAGTTGATTGCAGCAAGACTATTCAATTATCTTCACCGTACTCAAAAGCGGAATTTAGACCACCTGCAGCCGGTTGTTTCGTATGAAGTAGAACAATTTATGAAAATTGACTACTTTTCAAAGCGGAATCTTGAGTTAACAGAAACCATTCGCTCTACAGCGAAGAAAGGATCACTTCTATGGTTACTCGATGAAACCAAAACAGCCATGGGGGGCAGAATGTTAAAGCAATGGATCAATCGCCCTTTGCTTCAGGTAAAAGGAATTCAATGGAGACAGTCGATTGTTGAATTGTTTATGACGAGCTTCTTCGAACGCCATGAAATTAGAGAAATGCTCAAGGAAGTCTATGATTTAGAACGCTTAGCTGGACGTGTTGCATTTGGAAATGTCAATGCGCGCGACCTTGTTCAATTAAAGAAATCATTGCAGCAAATTCCCATATTAAAACAAACGCTCGTAGCGATGGGGGATGAGGCTGCGGTTCAGTTGGCTGAAAATCTTGATCCTTGTGAGGAAGTAACAGATTTATTAGAACAGGCATTGATAGAAAATCCGCCAATTTCAATAAAAGAAGGAAATATCATACAGGATGGCTACGATGAACGGCTTGATCAGTATCGCGATGCAAGTCGAAACGGAAAGACCTGGATTGCGAGTTTAGAGCGTCAGGAACGAGAAAAGACAGGCATTAAGTCGTTGAAGATTGGCTATAACAGAGTGTTTGGCTACTATATTGAAGTGACAAAGGCAAATCTGCATCTGTTAACAGAAGGCCAATATGAGCGGAAGCAGACATTATCGAATGCGGAACGATTCATTACCCCTGAATTAAAAGAAAAAGAGGACTTAATTTTACAGGCTGAAGAAAAAATCGTTGAACTAGAATACGAGATTTTCGTAACGATTAGGGAAACGGTAAAAGAATACATCCCTAGACTCCAAGCGCTTGCCAAAGCTGTGAGTGAGCTTGATGTTCTCACAAGTTTTGCTGAATTGAGCGAACAGCGCCATTATATAAAACCTCTTTTTACAAATGAACGGAAAGTGGTCTTGAAAGATGGTCGCCATCCAGTCGTGGAAAAAGTCATGTCTGCACAGGAGTATGTTCCGAATGATTGCTTCATGGACCAAGATCGTGAATTGCTCCTAATTACAGGACCAAATATGTCGGGGAAAAGTACCTATATGAGGCAGATTGCCTTAACAGCCATCATGGCGCAAATCGGTTGCTTTGTCCCAGCTGCTGAGGCGGTGCTCCCTGTCTTTGATCAGGTGTTTACGAGAATTGGGGCTGCCGATGATTTAATATCTGGCCAAAGTACATTCATGGTTGAAATGCTTGAAGCGAATAATGCAATCGCGAACGCTACAGAAAACAGTTTGATTTTATTTGATGAAATTGGACGGGGGACTTCCACTTACGATGGAATGGCACTAGCGCAAGCGATTATTGAATACATTCATGACCGAATTGGTGCGAAAACCTTGTTTTCCACGCACTATCATGAGCTGACTTCTTTGGTTGAAGAATTAACAAAGCTGAAGAATGTTCACGTTTCTGCGGTTGAACAAAATGGGAAAGTTGTTTTTCTTCATAAAATTAAAGAAGGTGCAGCCGATAAAAGTTATGGAATTCATGTTGCTCAGCTAGCCGATTTACCAGCGGACCTTATCACTCGTGCGGCTGAAATTCTTGAGGCACTTGAAAAGAAGGACGAGCTGTCGAATGGAACGAGCCTTTCAGTAGCGAGTCGGAGCATCGTACAAGAGCAGAGAACAAGCAGCGAATCTGTTGTCGCGGAGACTGTTATCGCTGATGAGCCACTTGAAGAGAAGTCAGTTTCCCAGGAGCAAACTGTAACGGATCAGACAGAAGAGTCAGCAGGACAGTTGTCTTTCTTTGATGAAGTATCTGTATCCGTTAAAAATTCTGGTCCTAGTAAAAAAGAAAAACGTGTTCTCGAGAAATTAACAGAATTAGATATCCTTGATATGACTCCGCTTGAGGCGATGAATACTCTTTATGAATTGCAGCGGAAGTTGAAGAAGTAATCTAAAAGACGTACAAACAGAAACCACACGAGGGGGGACTTGGATGGGAAAAATCAAACAGCTTGATGATGCATTATCCAATAAAATTGCTGCTGGTGAGGTTGTTGAACGTCCTGCATCCGTCGTAAAGGAACTGGTGGAAAATTCAATCGATGCTGGCAGCACAATCGTTGAGATTGACTTAGAAGAAGCGGGCATGGCTAAAATTCGAATTACCGATAATGGGGGCGGAATCGAAGAGGAAGATGTTCTCATTGCGTTCCAGCGTCACGCCACAAGCAAAATTAAGGACGAAAACGATTTATTCAGAATTCGGACTCTAGGCTTTCGCGGAGAAGCGTTGCCTAGTATCGCATCAGTGGCGCGTTTGGAGATGAAAACATCCACAGGTGAAACTGCTGGGACAAGAATTGTGATTGAAGGCGGGAAAGTGGTAACAGTCGAAAAGGCGGATAGCCGAAAAGGTACGGATATCACCGTTTCTGACTTGTTTTATAATACTCCGGCGCGTCTTAAATATATGAAAACCATCCATACGGAGCTTGGCAATATTACCGATGTAGTGAACCGGCTCGCACTTTCTCATCCAGAGGTTTCCATTCGGCTTGTGCATAATGGCCGAAAACTGCTCTATACAACGGGAAATGGTGACGTCAGACAAGTGTTGGCAGCCATCTATGGGATGAATATGGTGAAAAATATGATTGCGATTTCCGGAGAGTCTCTTGATTATAAAATTAAGGGATGGATTACACTTCCTGAAATCACCCGTGCATCACGAAATTATATTTCGACGATGATCAATGGCCGGTTTATTAAAAATTATCCATTGGCAAAGGCGATCCAAGAAGGTTACCATACTTTGCTTCCAATCGGTCGTTTTCCATTGGTCCTCTTAGACATACAGATGGATCCGTTGCTCGTAGACGTCAATGTGCATCCTTCCAAAATGGAAGTTCGCCTAAGTAAAGAACAAGAGCTAAATCAACTAGTAACGGAGACAATCAAGCGCACTTTTAAAACGCAGCAATTAATTCCAGCAGGATTTACAGCTCCCGTCCCGAAAGTGGAAAAACCAAAATCAGAACAAACATATTTTGAACTAGATCATATGCCTGAAAAAGAAGCTCTGTTGCCAAAAAGCCCTTTTGAAGGAAATGGGGAAATAAGGGAGGCATGGAGTCCTTCCCAAAGCCAGGGAAATCTCCAGACAAGGAAGATTGACTCGGTAGATGCTGAGCCTGAACACATTGAGGCTACTAACTGGTCAAGTATATCCGCAAACCATTCGTTCCAACAAGAGCAGGAGTATTCAAGTGTTGCGACCCAATCACAGTATGAATTAGACGATCCTGAGAGCCGTGGTATAGCTGAGTCAGAAGAATGGCCAACCTTAGGTGCTAACGACCAGTTTGGTACACCACCTCCTAATAGAGGTACACAGGATGTATCTGGAGTGCCATCACGTGTTCCGACGCTCTATCCGATTGGCCAAATGCATGGGACCTATATTTTAGCTCAAAATGAAAAGGGCTTGTATATTATTGACCAACACGCGGCGCAGGAACGAATCAAATATGAATATTTCCGTGAAAAAGTGGGCCAAGTGGAAAGTGAGCTTCAGGAAATGTTAGTTCCATTAACCTTTGAATATTCGCCTGATGAATCGATCCGTATTAATGAATACCTACCTGAGTTGGAAAAGGTGGGGGTATTCTTAGAACCATTTGGACCAAATAGTTTTATTGTTCGTGCCCATCCGCAGTGGCTTCCACGTGGGGAGGAAAAAGAAACAATTGAGGAAATGATTGAACAGCTCTTACAAATGAAAAAAGTCGACATTAAAAAGTTGCGAGAAGAAGCCGCCATTCTGATGAGTTGCAAAGGCTCGATTAAGGCGAACCGTCATCTTCGTAATGATGAAATTCAGGCATTGCTTGATGAATTAAGACGTTCCTCAGATCCGTTTACCTGTCCACATGGACGCCCAATTATTGTTCATTATTCAACCTATGAAATGGAAAAAATGTTCAAGCGGGTTATGTAACGGAAGACATTAATTGTGATAATTGTCATTTGTATAATCTAGTAGTTTGTTTTATGATTTAGGTAAGTGTTACTCCGTCAGGTTTGAGAGCCTATCCTGAACGCTCATACCTTTCGCCTCCTTAACACTAATAAACAAGAAGGAGGGATTGCAATGTTTTCAAACATTGGTATTCCTGGCTTGATCCTTATACTAGTCTTAGCCCTTATCATCTTTGGACCGAAAAAGCTACCTGAACTAGGTCGTGCAGTTGGACAAACCTTAGGGGAATTTAAAAAGTCAACTAAAGGGTTAATGGAAGACGACAAAGAAGTTTCTAAAGAAGATAAAAAAATCTAATTATAAATCAAGCGCACTCTCATCAAATAAGAGGTGCGTTTTTTCTTTGGAAAATAGTAATCGTATTTTAGGTGACTCTCGTGAATAGACAAAGAAAATGAGTGAATATAGAGCCAGACTTTTTGTGAATAGAACAAGGAAATGTGTGAATAGAAAATAGTTATGCGGATAGAGGAATGAAATTCGTGTATAGACTCAGGAAATGAGTGAATAGAGCCAGGCTTTTTGCGAATAGAACGAGGAAATGTGTGAATAGCCTATCTTTTCTCGAATAGAACGAGCCTATATGTAAATAGAGCCCCTCTTCACTGGAAATACGTAGCAAATTGAATGACACTCCCCAAAAAATAATAAGAGATCACGAATATAAGAAAACACACCTCAAGTTTGATTGAGGTGTGTTTTCTTATATCTTTTTATTTTGCTAGAGGTTGAAGGCTATGAATATACTTCAATGCTTGACCTGTTCCGAAGGCAACTGCTTCAAGTGGGTTTGGCGCAAGATGGACGGGAACAAAAATCTCTTTATTCAACCATTCTTCCATTCCGTTTAACAAGCAACCTCCACCGGTCAAGACAAGTCCACGATCAACGATATCCCCACTTAGCTCTGCTGGGCAGTCCTCAAGTGTTTTTCGAACGGTTTCGAGAATCTGAAGCAAGGATTCTTTTAAACAATCTCTTATTTCGTAAGAGTTTAGAGTAATGGTGCTTGGTAGTCCAGTAACAAGATCTCGACCACGTACATCCATTTCAAGTTTGTCATGCTCAACAAGTGCGTGACCAATCTCAATTTTTATCCTCTCAGCTGTGCGCTCACCAATTAAGATATTATAGGCTTTACGGACATACTGAATAATATGTTCATCGAACCTGTCTCCTCCTATACGAAGGGAATGGCAGGCAACCACACCGCCGTAGGAAATGATGGCAACCTCTGATGTACCGCCACCGATGTCTAAGACCACATTGGCAA
The DNA here is from genome assembly GCF_019749255.1 of Mesobacillus maritimus. Taxonomy (GTDB): domain Bacteria; phylum Bacillota; class Bacilli; order Bacillales; family Cytobacillaceae; genus Mesobacillus_B; species Mesobacillus_B maritimus_A. Next base: position 67,256 of record NZ_JACWFH010000035.1, read on the forward strand.
CAGGTTCATCAACAGGTAAACCAGCGCCAATTGCTGCGGCAACTGGCTCCTCAATAATATGGACCTTTTTCGCCCCCGCACTTCGTACGGCCTCATGAATCGCACGGCGCTCAGCGCTTGTTGAGCCAGAAGGGGTACAAACGATTACATTTGGTTTGCGTAGCGCGAATCCTCCGTTTTTCATTGCCTTTTTCATAATTTGGACGAGCATTTCTGAGGTAATATCAAAATCGGCGATGACGCCATCTTTTAGAGGACGGACTGCCATAATTTTTTCAGGCGTTTTCCCGATCATTTCCTTTGCCTCTGTGCCAACAGCGACAATTTTTTTTGTATCCATATCAATGGCCACGACAGAAGGCTCATTTAATGCAATTCCTTTATTTTTACTATAGACCAATGTATTAGCAGTTCCTAAGTCAATTCCTATTTCAGCTTGTATCATCATTGTTTTCACCTGTGTCTCCTTCTAGTAAGTTATGTCCCCATAATCTTCTATAAAAGGTACCATGATTATGGGGGTAAAGTGTCGATTGTTATCGAATCGTTACCTAAATGTAAAAACGATGGAAAAATATATAAAATAAATAGAAGAGATTGGGAAAAGTATAGGGATTTTAGATTAGGACGTTTATATTTGGGTTATAATATTTAGATGTTCAACTGCTTTTCTAAAAACTTTTAGGTTAGAATGATAGATAGATTAAAAAAAGGCAGTGTGAAGTTGTTTGAAACAAAAAGAGAAATTATTCGTTTTAATTGGGCCAACCGCCGTTGGCAAGACAAAATTGAGCATAGAACTCGCGAGAAGGTTTAACGGTGAAATTATCAGCGGGGATTCAATGCAGATTTATAAAGGGATGGACATCGGTACCGCTAAAATTACGGAGGAAGAGATGGAAGGCATCCCCCATCATTTAATTGACATCAAGGATCCAGATGAGCCATTTTCAGTCGCTGAATTTCAAGAATTGGTTCGAGGGAAAATTACTGAAATCAGTAGTAGAAAAAAACTGCCTATGATTGTCGGCGGAACAGGGCTATACATTCAATCCGTTTTATATGATTATCAGTTTACAGAAGCTGCATCAGATCATGAGTTTCGTATGAAGCTTGAACAATTAGCAGAAGAAAAAGGCAATCTAGAACTCCATCAAAGATTAAAAAAAGTTGATCCTGAAAGTGCGGAGAGAATTCACCCGAACAATCTCAGGCGGGTGATTCGGGCACTAGAGGTTTACCATTGCACAGGTAAGACCATGACTGCTTACCAACAGGAACAACAGCCGGAACTGTTATATGATACTTGCTTGGTTGGATTAACGATGGAACGCGAGGTATTGTATAATAGAATAAACAAGCGTGTGGACCTAATGATGGAGCAAGGATTGGTTGAAGAAGTTAAGGACTTGTATGACAGAGGGATTAGAGACTGTCAATCGATACAGGCAATAGGATATAAAGAGTTGTATGAATACTTTGATGGCAGAGTTACACTACAAGAAGCAGTCGAAAACTTAAAGCAAAATTCACGCCGCTATTCCAAGAGACAGCTAACGTGGTTCCGTAATAAAATGGATGTAGAGTGGTTTGAAATATTGTCAATGGCAAATGCCAATGAAAAAAAATTCGCGGAAATTTCCAACTATATTGAAGGAAAGCTCCAGATTAAAGCGAATACATAATAATAGAGATAAAAAGGAGGATCTGCAATGAAACAAATTAACATTCAAGATCAGTATCTAAACCAGCTGCGCAAGGATGGAATTAATGTCACTGTCTTTTTATTAAATGGATTCCAGCTTCGTGGACAAATTAAGGGCTTTGATAATTTCACAGTTTTATTTGAAACTGAGGGAAAACAGCAGCTTGTTTATAAGCATGCAATTTCAACATTCGCACCGCAAAAGAATGTCCAAATTGATCTTGACCCACAGCAATAATAGGCTGTAGGTGCATTTTCCTTCATATTGGGAAGTGAATATTAGGATGTTCACAGGGGTAGTGGACCGTCGACTGAACTCACGTTTATGGATGAATAAACCTAACCCTTAAATGATTAGGGTTAGGTGAATGATCATACAGGAGCTCGCAATATCATTGCGGGCTTTTTGCTATGCTTTGAAAAATTCCTTTTAATGAATTTCTAATTGCTTGAATACATATAGATTAAGGAGTATTTCCCGTTAAACTGCAAAGTGGTGATTGTTTTTATATGGGGATGAACCCTTAGGGGAAAAGAGGTTTTCCTAGAAAGGCTTTCAATTAAGCTGTGTTTCATGAGCCATCTTTGTTTTTTTACAAGGGTGTTGTGGTTAAAGACAAGAAGTAAGCTCCTGCTGGAGTTAGCTAGGCTCACGGATGTGTAGTAGTGCCTTGCGAGGGAATACAGAAGCGTTTTGCACAGCTATTAAAAATTTGAGCTTCTTCATATAGACTGTCCCTTAGAATAGAGGTGAGAAAGCTTGGACCAACCGTTTCGCATGAATAACAATGGACAAATCAGCATTGTTTTGAATGCACAAAAACGCAATCCGGCAATAAAAGAATTGCCTAAATCGCCAAATTTAGAGGTGAAACCGAAACCGAAGCCAACTGATCATGAAGCCCTAAAAGAAATTGAGGATGAACTTGAGACACTGGTTGGTATGGAAGAAATGAAGCGGATGATAAAGGAAATTTATGCTTGGATTTATGTAAATAAAAAAAGGGAAGAAAAAGGGTTAAAGACAGGTCGCCAAGCTTTGCATATGATGTTCAAAGGTAATCCAGGCACTGGAAAAACGACGGTGGCTAGATTAATAGGAAAGCTCTTTCTCAAAATGAATGTCCTTTCCAAGGGGCATTTAATTGAAGCAGAACGGGCTGACTTAGTAGGGGAATACATTGGTCATACAGCACAGAAAACCCGTGATTTAATCAAGAAGGCTCTTGGAGGAATTTTATTTATTGATGAAGCCTATTCCTTAGGGCGAGGCGGGGAAAAGGACTTTGGAAAAGAGGCTATTGATACGCTTGTCAAACATATGGAGGATAAACAACATGAGTTTATTCTGATTTTAGCTGGATACTCTCGAGAAATGGATTATTTTCTATCGTTAAACCCAGGATTGCATTCAAGATTTCCGCTCGTTGTTGATTTTCCGGATTATACCATCAACCAACTAATGGAAATCGGACAACGGATGCTGGATGAAAGGGAATATACATTAAGTCACGAAGCAGAAAGGAAACTTCGTGAACATCTAGCTTGGGTTAAATCAAGCCTAGGTCCAACTGGTTTTTCAAATGGGCGATATATCCGGAATATCATCGAAAAATCAATCCGTGCCCAGGCAATGAGGCTATTGCTTGAAAATCAGTTCGAACGACATGAACTGGTGACCCTGCGCAGCAATGATTTAATATTGAACGAAAATTAGAAACTAACTCGTCTGGGCGAAAGCATAAGCTTTCGCCCTTAATCTATTGTAAAACATCCAAAACAAAAAATAGGAACATATATGTTAAAATTTGTATAATAACATATAAGATTCCATATGGCCGATAGTATGGAGTGCGAAGAAAAAAGGGGTATTTGATTTGATATGACCTGGGGGTTGGGTATGGAGCAAAAATTAGCGATTTTGACCGATATACATGGGAATTATTCGGCGTTAAAAGCTGTGTTGGATGAGATTGACCAAGACAATGAGAAAATTCATATCCATTGTTTAGGGGACTTAATTGGGATTGGACATGAAACGAATGAGGTCCTTGACCTAATGTTTTCAAGAAAAGATATCTCCTTTGTCATTGGAAATCATGATCAAGCAATCTTAGATATACTCGCTGGTGGAAAACCAGATAGTAGGGGGGCTGAGAGGGAGCACCATCAATGGATTGCTGAGCACTTTAATCATGATTTCATTCCACATCTAGAACAAATACCGAAAAAGTCTACAGCTGTCTACAATGGCCAGAGATTTCTGTTCACGCATTATCACTTAACGGATGATGAAAAATTGTTGCCAGTAGATTATGAACCAACCGTAAAAAAACTTGATGCCCATTATCAAGAATCACAAGCTGATATGGTTTGTTTTGGTCACCACCATGTTGTCCATCACTTTAAGTCACATGAACGAATTTATTTTAATCCAGGCTCTTTAGGTTGCCAACACAAGCCGTTAGCACCTTATGCAATTGTCACTGTTAGGGAATCAGGAAATATCGATGTGTCTCTAAAAGAAGTCCCGTACGATAACAAGGAATTTCTTATGTCCTATTCAAGACTCCCAATTCCAGCAAAAGAATTTGTTTTGAAGAATTTTTATGGGAACCAGCATTTGTATTTAGAATGAAATGAAATGAAATGAAATGGTATGTGGAAGTAACTATTCATAAAAGAAGGCAAAGGGCAATTCTATTCTCTTTAACATTGCCCTTTGGATAAGGGCTGCTATTGGAAAAGATATAGTTAAAAACCAATTCTAGATTTTAACGAAGGATAAGTGATTTCTACGTTTATTGTAGATTGCAGACTTTTTACTAATATAAAGTTTTTTAAACTATAGCCAGGTTCTTCCTATTTGAGTCTTATAAATTGAGATGATGTTACCAACACGAGCTTGTTTTGGCCAAGATAATTGTTGTGGAAAAATTTTGGTTCCCCACTCTTTTTTGGTATGATGAGTTCAGAATACATAAGGAGAAAGGTGGTAGTCGCTTGGAACAGAAAGGTGTTTCTGAAAAAGCGATCCTCGTCGGTTGTCAAACACCTGCGTCGGATGATTTGCGGTTTCAATATTCAATGGATGAACTAGCTTCTTTAACAGAAACGGCCCAAGGCCAGGTCCTAATCTCGGTCGTGCAAAAACGTGAACGAATCCATCCTTCCACGTATATTGGCAAAGGGAAAGTAGATGAAATAAAAGCCTTGGTGGAGGAGCTCGAAGCGGATTTAATTATATTTAATGACGAACTCTCACCAAGTCAAATTCGGAATTTGTCAAGAGACCTCGAAGTTCGCATTATTGACCGTACACAGTTGATTTTAGATATCTTTGCCCGACGAGCACGCTCAAAGGAAGGGAAACTTCAGGTAGAGCTAGCACAGCTCCAATATTTGCTACCGCGTTTAATGGGACAAGGAATTGCTCTGTCAAGATTGGGTGCTGGTATTGGGACGAGAGGTCCTGGGGAAACAAAGCTTGAGTCAGATCGTCGTCATATTCGTCGTCGAATAGATGATATCAAGGGTCAGCTAAATGTCATAGTTCAGCATCGCGACCGATATCGGGAACGCCGGAAGAAAAATAAGACCTTTCAAATTGCGCTTGTTGGGTATACGAATGCGGGAAAATCAACCTTGTTCAATCGACTAACTGAAGCGGATTCATATGAAGAAAATCAATTGTTCGCGACGCTAGATCCGATGACAAGAAAAGTCATCTTACCAAGTGGTTTTTCTGTCCTCATGACAGATACAGTTGGATTCATTCAGGACTTGCCAACCACACTTGTTGCTGCATTCCGTTCTACATTGGAAGAAGTACAGGAAGCCGATTTGCTTTTACATGTCGTGGATATGGCAAACCAAGATTATTTTTCACATGAGAAAACCGTTAATAAACTTTTAGAGGATCTCAAGGCCGACCAATTGCCGCAAATAACTATTTATAATAAACGAGATATTGCTCATCCAGATTTCGTTCCAACCGCGAAAACAAAGACAGCTTTTATTAGCGCTCTTGATGAACAGGACCGAGCAAAAATCCGACATAGTATTGAAGAAACGGTGATTGAGCTTATGGAGCCCTTCCATGTGCTGATTCCCTCCGGCGAGGGAAAATTACTTTCTCAGCTTAAAAATGAGACTATTTTAAGAGAGCTTGCTTTTGATGAAGAAAAGCAAGGATATGTATGTAAAGGGTTTGCCTTAAAAGACCACCAAGTGGCAGGGCAGCTTAATAAATATTCAGTCAGATAGGAGAAACCACAACATGTTTACACAATTGAACTCCGGAGCAAAGCTTGAACCACTAGTTCAGCAAATCGAGCAACAAATTGCGGAAGTGCATAAAAAAATCGATGAAATGATTGATACCAATCAGTTTCGTGTGTTGCAAAGTTTTCAAAAATATAGGGTCAGTGATTCTCATTTTATTCCGTCCACTGGGTATGGGTACGATGATATTGGACGTGACACATTAGAGAAAATTTATGCCGATGTATTTGGTGGTGAAGCTGGTTTGGTAAGGCAACAAATCATTTCCGGTACCCATGCCATCTCCATTGCCTTATTTGGAATCCTCCGCCCGGGTGACGAGCTCTTATATATGACGGGGAAGCCTTACGATACGCTAGAAGAAATCGTTGGAATTCGCGGGAGTGGCAATGGGTCGTTAAAAGAGTTCGGCATCTCTTATGATTCTGTCGATTTAACGGCCGATGGCGAAATAGATTGGCAAAACGTTGAAAAAGCAATTAAGCCAAATACAAAAATGATTGGCATCCAGCGTTCAAAAGGGTATGCAACTCGACCTTCCTTCACGACGGCTGAAATTGGTGAGATGGTTCGCTTTGTTAAAGAAATTAAACCAGATGTGGTTGTTTTCGTAGACAATTGTTACGGTGAATTCGTTGAAGCGCAAGAGCCTTGTCATGTCGGGGCTGACCTGATGGCTGGTTCGCTGATTAAAAATCCAGGGGGTGGGTTAGCCAAGACAGGTGGGTATCTTGTCGGAAAAACTGAATTAGTAGAAGCTTGTTCTTACAGAATGACATCACCCGGAATTGGTGCCGAAGCAGGTGCCTCTCTTTACACACTACAGGAGATGTACCAAGGCTTTTTCATAGCGCCGCATATTGTAGGACAAGCATTAAAAGGAGCTGTGTTTACAGCGGCCATCCTGGAGCGCTGTGGGATGAACTCACAGCCGAAATGGAACGCAGAAAGGACGGACCTGATTCAGTCGGTTCAATTTGATGACCGCGACAAAATGGTTGCTTTCTGCCAAGCGATACAGTTCGCTTCTCCAATTAATTCTCATGTTACCCCGTACCCAAGCTATATGCCTGGATACGAAGACGATGTCATTATGGCGGCAGGTACGTTTATCCAAGGTGCAAGTATAGAACTAACCGCAGACGGTCCAACGCGTCCACCGTATGTTGCTTATGTCCAAGGTGGTTTAACGTATTCCCATGTAAAAATGGCCATCTGTCTTGCGCTTGATCGATTAGTTGAAAAAGGAATGGTAATGATTGATTAAAGGATGAAGATTCGTCGATAAGGGATAACTAACGCTACGGACGACCATAGATTGACTTATTTGAAGTTATTTCTAAACGCTTAAGCAAAAACCATGTTAGATTATATAACATACCGTTGACATGTTAACTTACGTTACATATAATAAAATTATCAGAAGGAGAAAGGAGAGAAATCAAATGGGCGGAAGCCAGATTCGCCGGAATATGCCACTGTTTTCGATAGGGATTGTCATGCAGTTGACAGATTTAACAGCACGGCAGATTCGATATTATGAAGAACATGGCTTGATTTCTCCAGCAAGAACAGAAGGCAATAAGCGTCTTTTTTCCTTAAACGATATTGACAAACTGCTTGAAGTCAAGGATTTAATTGACCAAGGTGTCAATCTTGCTGGCATTAAACAAATTTTCAATGTGAAGCAGCAACAAGATGATGTACCAACCGATGAAGAAAACAAAGAAGCTGAAAAAGTTCGCAAAGATCTATCGGATGCTGAGTTGCGTAAGCTTCTTCGCAAAGAGCTACTCAGAGCCGGAAGATTTAATCGGGGCCAGGGCCACCCGCCTAGACTCCAGTAAAATTATGAAAATATGAAAATAGTAGGAGGAAAAAAGAATGGCTAAATTTACTAAAGAAGATATTGTGCGTTTATCTCAAGAGGAAAATGTTAAGTTCATTCGTCTGCAGTTCACTGATATCTTAGGAACAATTAAAAACGTTGAAATTCCAATCAGTCAGCTTGAAAAAGCGTTAGATAACAAAATGATGTTTGATGGCTCTTCCATTGAAGGATTCGTACGAATCGAAGAATCAGATATGTACCTAATTCCTGATTTAGACACATGGGTTGTATTCCCTTGGACTGCTGAAAAAGGAAAAGTAGCTCGTTTGATTTGTGATATTCAGAATCCAGATGGAACTCCATTCCTTGGTGACCCACGTGCAAACCTTAAGCGTGTCTTAAAAGAAATGGAAGAGCTAGGTTTCACAGATTTTAACTTAGGACCAGAGCCAGAATTCTTCCTATTTAAATTGGATGAAAAAGGGGAACCAACTCTAGAGTTAAATGATAATGGTGGATATTTCGACCTTGCTCCAACTGATCTTGGTGAAAACTGCCGTCGTGATATCGTGCTTGAGCTTGAAGAAATGGGCTTTGAAATTGAAGCTTCTCACCATGAAGTAGCTCCTGGACAGCACGAAATCGACTTTAAATATGCAGATGCAATTACAGCTTGTGATAATATCCAAACATTTAAACTAGTTGTAAAGACAATTGCACGTAAGCATGGTCTTCACGCTACATTCATGCCAAAACCATTGTTTGGTGTAAACGGTTCTGGAATGCACATGAATCTATCATTGTTTAAAAATGGCGAAAATGCATTCTATGATCCAAAAGGTGATCTTGAATTAAGTGAAACTGCTAGACAGTTTATTGCTGGTACGATTAAAAATGCAACAGCCTTCACTGCTGTAACAAATCCAACAGTAAACTCTTATAAGCGTTTGGTTCCTGGTTATGAGGCTCCTTGTTATGTTGCATGGTCAGCACAAAACCGTTCACCATTGATTCGTATTCCTGCATCCCGTGGATTGAGCACACGAGTTGAAGTACGTAGCGTAGACCCAGCGGCTAACCCATACCTAGCAATGGCTGTTCTTCTACAAGCTGGACTAGATGGAATCAAGAACAAATTGACTCCTCCAGCACCAGTTGACCGCAACATCTATGTAATGGATAAAGAAGAACGCCAAGAAGCAGGAATCGTTGATCTTCCTTCAAACCTTCATCTTGCCCTAGAAGAGTTGCAAACAAATGAAGTAATCAGTGCTGCATTAGGTGAGCACATCCTTGAACATTTCGTCGAAGCAAAAGAAATCGAGTGGGATATGTTCCGTACGCAAGTCCACCCATGGGAGCGCGAGCAGTACATGAGCATGTACTAATAAATTTGTTACCCCCAAAATCCCTGGCACCTATGGTGTCGGGGGTTTTTTATGTAGGGAATAGAAATATGAAAATGGTCAAGCTGGTTCGTGCAGCGATCCATTAAGAGGGGAAAAACAGAACACGGTCACGGTGGTTCGTTCAGTGTTTCCTCTTCAAGAGAATAAACTAAAAGTGGTCAGCTTAGCCGCTCCAAATCCCATAATCCTATTCTACTATCCATCCCCATCAAAAAGAGCTTGTCCCATTTTAACCAAAAGGTAGTGGGGCAAGCTCTTTTTGATAGATCAATCAATGCATATGACGGTAAACGCCAATTACTTTTCCAAGGATAGAAACATTTCTAAGCATAATGGGTTCCATGGTTGGATTCTCTGGCTGTAAGCGGATGAAGTCTTTTTCTTTAAAGAAACGTTTAACAGTTGCTTCATCTTCTTCTGTCATAGCTACGACAATTTCTCCATTATTGGCAGTTTGCTGCTGTTTAACAATGACATAATCACCATCAAGAATACCAGCATCAATCATACTGTCACCCATGACTTCAAGCATAAACACTTGTTCTTCGGAAGGGACAAGTGTATCTGGAAGTGGGAAGTATTCTTCAACATTTTCAATAGCAGTGATTGGTTGACCTGCTGTAACTCTTCCGACAACAGGGACATTTACAACACTGTATTTTGGAGTAGGTATATCTTGGTCGATTTCAAGGATTTCAATTGCACGTGGCTTAGTAGGATCCCGGCGAATTAATCCCTTGCTTTCTAGACGGGCCAGATGGCCGTGAACAGTTGAGCTAGATGCTAAGCCTACTGCCTCGCCAATTTCACGAACGGATGGTGGGTAGCCTTTTTTTCTAACTTCATCCTTGATGAAACTAAGGATGTCTTGCTGCCTTTTTGATAATTTTGTCATTTTCACGCACCTCGTCTTTTTTATCTGTTCTTATTATAACACGTATGTTCGTATGGTACAAACATAAGTTCGAACATTTTTGTTGACAAGAAACAAATGTTCGCATTATAATCAAATCAAATAAACGAACATACATTCTGAAATGAGGTGTGAATAATGAAAAAGATATGGCGAAACAACTCTTATACCATTTTATTAATCGCAACGAGTCTCATACTTTCATTGATATTAGCTAGTGGGCTTAAATTAGAGGATGAAAAATACATAAAAGTAACAGTAAAATCAGGGGAATCACTTTGGGAGATGGCCGAGGATTTTTCAGATAATCATAATCTATCTAAACATGAATTTGTTGCATGGGTTGAGAGAAAGAATGGAATTTCAGATGGTAAAATCTATGTAGGGGAGGAATTAGTCCTACCGGTCACCCCCGCACCAAACGATGCAGAGCAATACGCTGGGATTGATCTAGAATAGGGTGAAAAAAATGAAAGCAGTTATTTACTGTAGAGTTAGTACCAAAAAAGATACACAAGAATCTTCGCTAGTAAGACAAGAAGAAGAATTACTGGGTTTAGCCTTAAGTAAAGGGTTGGAAGTTTTCACCGTTATAAAAGAACAGGCTAGTGGCTATGACCTAGAAAGAGATGGGATATTAGAACTCCTTACAACGATAAAGGAGGAAAAGATAGATGCTGTACTCATTCAAGACGAAACACGCTTGGGCAGAGGAAATGCTAAGATTGCCCTCCTTCATTGCATAGTGAAAGAAGGTGCTAAATTATATAGCATCTCTCACCATGGAGAGCTTCAGCTTTCTGATTCAGATACAATGGTTTTGCAGATTGTAGGTATGGTCGAAGAGTACCAAAGAAAACTACATAATATTAAAATCAAACGTGGGATGAATCGAGCAATTAAAAGGGGATATCAGCCTGAGAGAAATTTAAAAAATCAAGGAGAAAACTCTGGGCGTGAGCGCAAAGATGCACCAATTACTGAAATCGTAAGGTTGCGCCAGAATGGTCTAACTTTCGCGGATATTGCAGCAACGCTAAGAGGGTTTGGATATCAAGTATCAAAAGCTACCGTTCACCGACGTTATCAAGAATATATGGATTCAAAAGCGTTGGATGATGAACAATCCCAATAACTTGTAATTGGTAGATGTTTATCTTTTAATTTGATGTTGGTCGTTGAATCGCTTTTCTCTTACTATAATCATTTTCAAAATGAACGTGATCCATCTATAGAGAGTTTTGTGCTCTATTCTTGTAAAAAAGACCCTTTTCACGTAAAATAGCTTCTATGTTAATTTCTTAATAAAGGAGCTTTTTAATGCTTTCTAAAGATAAACTAGCAAGAATTAATGAATTAGCGAGAAAAGCCAAGACTTCTCGTTTAACAGAAAAAGAGGCGAAAGAACAATCTGCACTACGAGCAGAATATCTCCAGACTTTTAGAGCTTCTATGGTCAACACATTAAAAGGTGTCACTATTGTTGATCCCCTTGGAAATGATGTTACACCAAAGAAGTTAAAGGAAGAACAAGCTCGGGATAAGAAAAAGCTACATTAAATGAATTTCAAAAGCCGTGGTCATGACCTTGGCTTTTTTATGCATTTACATAGTAGTTCACCTTTTTGGGATAATAAAAAGGGTTAAAGAAGATTTTTGCATTTTTTTGTAGACAATTGTTGAATAAAAAAAGCAGTACCTATAATATTAAGGTTGTATGTAGTTTAAATAGAAAGGATGTATCTAATGTTCGATAAAATCGATACTCTATCCATCGACTCGATTCGTACTCTATCGATTGATGCAATTGAAAAAGCTAATTCTGGGCATCCAGGTATGCCGATGGGGGCAGCCCCAATGGCGTATACTCTATGGACTCGCTTCATGAATCATAATCCAAAAAATCCTGATTGGTTGAACCGTGACCGTTTTGTTTTGTCTGCTGGACATGGCTCGATGTTGCTTTATAGCTTACTCCACCTTTCCGGTTATGGACTGCCAATGGAGGAAATTAAGCAATTCCGTCAATGGGGAAGTAAAACCCCTGGTCATCCTGAATATGGACACACAGTTGGGGTAGAAGCAACAACTGGACCACTAGGACAAGGTGTCGCTATGGCAGTAGGTATGGCTATGGCAGAACGTCATTTAGCGGCAGTTTATAACAAAGATCAATACGAAATTGTAAACCACTTTACATATAGCATCTGTGGAGACGGCGATTTAATGGAAGGCGTTTCAGCCGAAGCCTCTTCACTAGCGGCTCATCTAAAGCTTGGGCGTTTAGTTGTTTTATATGATTCAAATGATATATCACTTGACGGAGATTTAGATAAATCTTTCTCTGAAAGTATAGAAGGTCGCTATAAGGCTTATGGCTGGCAATATATCCGTGTTGAAGACGGAAACAATTTAGAAGAGATTGCAAAAGCACTAGAAGAAGCGAAAAGTGATTTAGAACGTCCAACAATGATCGAAGTGAAAACCGTCATCGGGTATGGTTCTCCGAACTTATCTGGTAAGTCAGATGTACACGGTGCTCCATTAGGTGCAGATGAGTTAAAGCTTACTAAAGAAGCGTATAAATGGACATTTGAAGAAGATTTCCATGTACCTGAAGAAGTTTATCAAAACTTCGAAAAGCAGATTGTAGAAAAGGGACAATCTACCGAACAAGAGTGGAATGAACTTTTTGAAAAGTATAAGGCTGAATATCCTGAACTCGCAGCACAACTTGAGGCAGCGACTAAAGGAGAGCTTCCACAAGGTTGGGAAAATTCTCTTCCTGTATATGAAGAAGGAAAGAGTCTTGCTAGCCGTGCTTCCTCAGGAGAAGCTCTAAATGCTGTTGCAAATTCTGTTCCTTTCTTTATCGGTGGTTCGGCTGACTTGGCAGGTTCCAACAAAACCATGGTCAAAGGTTCAGGAGATTTCTTCCCTGGCTCATTTGAAGGTCGTAATATCTGGTTTGGCGTTCGGGAATTTGCAATGGGTGCCGCAATGAATGGAATGGCATTGCATGGAGGATTAAAAGTATTTGGTGGAACATTCTTTGTCTTCTCTGATTACCTTCGTCCTGCAATTCGTTTGGCAGCACTAATGGGACTTCCAGTAACCTATGTGTTTACGCATGACAGTATCGCAGTTGGAGAAGATGGCCCAACACATGAACCAGTTGAGCAATTAGCAGCACTACGTGCGATGCCAAATCTAGGTGTTATCCGTCCTGCAGATGGAAACGAAACAGCTGCAGCTTGGAGAGTAGCTGTAGAATCCAAGGATAAGCCGACCGCACTAGTGTTAACCCGTCAGAACTTACCTACAATTAAAGATACTGATAAGAATGCATATGACGGTGTATCTCGTGGTGCGTATGTAATTTCACCAGCTGGAAATGATAACCCTGATGCGTTATTGCTTGCTTCTGGATCTGAAGTTGGCCTTGCAGTAAAAGCTCAAGAAGCTCTTGCTTCAGAAGGAATTCAGGTTTCTGTTATCAGCATGCCATCATGGGATCGTTTCGAACAACAATCTAAGGAATACAAAGAATCTGTGATTCCGAAATCTGTTAAGAAACGTCTTGGAATTGAGATGGGTACATCATTAGGATGGCACCGTTATGTTGGAGATGAGGGAGAGGTCCTTGCTATCGACCAATTCGGAGCATCAGCACCTGGTGAAAAAATCATGCAGGAATATGGTTTTACAGTTGAAAATGTTGTATCCCGTGTGAAAGCTCTTATTCAAAACTAATCATCATAGAATCGAATAAGCGGCTTGTTCATGATAGATGCCCTTGTATCTGAACAATAAAAAAGGAATGGAGACAAAGTCTTCATTCCTTTTTTATGTCTTAAGGGATAAAAAAACCCTCGTAAAGAGGGAGTTTTGAAAGCGATATAAAATATTATTCTGGTAAAGGTTCGCCTTTTATTAACCCATCACGGTCATCCGTTTGTGGGGGTTCTTCCATCCAGCCTTTTTTTATCATTAGGTTTGCGCAATCCTCAGCGTAAAGAGTGACTTCGGGGACCAAGGAAGCATAACGTGCCCCAATATCCCTTCTCGGACTAGCTGCCATCGCAGCACCATAGTTTCCAACCCCTGCCGCTATCATTCCAGATACATGAAATACAATTAGCTTATCTGAAAATACCTTCGCAGTAGTATCTGTAATGGCTGTATCCCAGCCCATAGGAGCTGGTAGGTCTTCCTCTAAAAGGTACTTGCTAAAGATTTCCACATGTTTTTGCGCCATCTTTTTTCCTCTTAATAGCAACTGTTTTACTTCTTCTTTTTCAGCAACCTGAGCTAAACCAGTAATTAAGGTCTTTCCAATATAATTCGTTTGGATATTAAGAAACAGATGAGTAATTTCGACTGAGGAAAGGGAGCGCTTCTTTCCGAAAAAACCAGTTAAAAATTGCTGTTTTTCTACAAAATCAACCTTATCAGGAATGGAGATAAAGGGAGGACGAATATAAGTACCTTGCTCTAACATGAGGTCCCTTGTCCTATCTTGTAATTCTACACTTTTTTTCAAAACGACTTTATGTATCTCGACAACATCTCTTCTAGTGACTACACCTAACATCGCACTGCTCGCGGCCATGGTAAGGATGGACAGATGACGTAAATACATCAACATAAATGTATCAGAAAAAAGCTTCGGAGCTTTAATGTTAACATCCTCATCCGTAAATCCAACCGGAATGGGAAAGTGGTCTTTTTTAAATATATTGCCTATCATGGTTAAGTTCTGATTGGCAGTATTCAAAGTAAATTCAATCACAGGGCGAACTTTCTCGTCGCTCACGTTTTCGAGAAAATAACTAGTTATACACTTCACTAATGTGTCGTTAATGTATTGGGTCCATAATCCTGACATCTCTGCAGCTGTTAAGCGAATATTTGTTTTATCTTCCATCTTCAATCATTCCGTTTCTATAGAGAAATCAAGTTGTAATTTCAATAACCTTGGTGATAGATAGTATTCCCTTTTTATGTCTTGTCATGTGAAGAAAGGACTTTTTTTAATAAAAGGATTGGATAGTATTATACATTTAGGGTAAATTTTCGAATCTGACAAAAAAAGTGCCTTTTCGCAACACCTTTAGACAAATACGAAAGCATTATTTTTCTATAATGGAATAAAGCCTGTCTAAAGAGGAGGGGATCGGATGAGGTCCTATCAACTTTATTTAATTAAAGATGAAATCGCTAGCCATTATGTTGGTCGTGAAAGAATGTTCTATCAATTATTTAAGGAACACAGCTCTGCAAATAGTGAACTGCATTCAATCATCTCAAGGCAAATTGAGTATCTGACTAAACCATTACCTGTACTACGAATCCATCAATTGCTTTATCAGCAGCTTTCAAAACATACTGGGTTTAAGGCAGAACAAGGAATGTACTATCTTCGAACGAATAAAATACAAAGTAGCGCCGCATTAAAAGTATTGAATGATCGAACTCTCTTGGTAGAATCCGAAGGAAGTCTGGAAGCAGAAACAATTTTCTTTGAAGTCCTTCGTAAAATTGAAACCTCTTTCATGGCTGTTGATATCGGCAGCAACCGATATGGGTGGTTGAAGCCTATCAAAGAAAGAAAATTTGTCTAAAACAGAGAAAAATGCTCGCGAATATTGTATAATTACGTTTGGTCGAGTACACTGTATGGTAGACAACATGAAGGAGGAAAAAAGATTATGTGGACTTACGTTCTAGTAGGTATACTAGCTTTAGCTGCTGGTGTAGCACTAGGATTTTTCATTGCTCGTAAGTATATGATGGACTACTTGAAGAAAAATCCGCCAATTAATGAACAAATGCTAAAAGTCATGATGATGCAGATGGGACAAAAACCATCTCAGAAGAAGATCAATCAAATGATGTCAGCAATGAATAAACAGCAAGGTAAATAAAATGAGCACTACTACTGAAGTAGGTTACATTTGCTAGAGGTAAAAGCTAGCACACATGAAAAACCACTTTTTCTTTGAAATGACAAAGAAAAGTGGTTTTTCACGTTTACTGAAGAAGTTTTGGGATAATTGAAAATTCTTCTACACCTAAATATCATGGTTTAGGTACATATTAAAAAAAGTATAGAAACAAAACAAACAAGAGGAGACTTTTACATGAAAAAAGCATTATTTCTTATCCTATCTGCACTTTTAGTATTGTCAGCTTGTGGAACGAAAGAAGCTGGTGAAGAGCAGTCTGCACCGGAAGGCAATCAGGCAGCTGAAACAGAAAAGAATTCTGAGAAAGACAAGAACACTGAAGAACAAAGTGTACGAACTCCAACGGAAGAAGATAAAAAATACACTGAATTACTACTTGCGAGAGACTATGATACGGTAATCAAAGAAACGGTTGCCTTTGATTCTGATTCTCAGAAAGACTTTTACAATTTGGCTTCTGCATTAAAAAAGCATGATGAAATGCAATCAAAATCCTATGTAGATGAAAGTACAAATGAGAAAAACTACACTGATATGATCAGCGATTATAAAGTAATCATTCGGTATATAGACAAGGCAGAGTATATCCCTGAAGAAATGAAAACTGAAATCGAAGAAATGAAAAAAGAGGCAGAAGAGAAAGCCGCTCAAAACCAGGAGGAGTTAGATAAACAAACTCAAGCAAAATAAGCGTAAGTTTAACCAAAGCTCCTA
Organism: Mesobacillus maritimus; assembly: GCF_019749255.1. GTDB lineage: Bacteria > Bacillota > Bacilli > Bacillales > Cytobacillaceae > Mesobacillus_B > Mesobacillus_B maritimus_A. The sequence goes on from NZ_JACWFH010000035.1 coordinate 84,081, forward strand.
GAACTAAACAGTGTAGTGTGTGACCATAATAAGTAAACCGTAATCCTCCTCCATTAATAGGAAAAGGATTACTCTCATATAGTACTCCTAAATAACTGCTCCCATTTTGTTGATAGCTAACAATTGGGGCAGTTTTTTTATTGAGCTACTCTTATCCAAATGGATTTAAAGAGTCTAATGATTAAAATTATTGCGGAAACATTAATCTTCCTTATTTTGTGAACATTTGATAAAATAGTGAGGCTTAAGAGTAACGTGCTTGGAGGATAAGACAATGAAAGCATTTCTAGATTTAATGTGGTACTTTAAAGCAGAAAAAAAAGCGTATTTAATTGGAATTCTTATGCTTCTTTTTGTTGCTTTTCTACAGCTAGTTCCACCTCGGGTAATTGGAATGGTTGTAGACGAGATTGAGACGGGGACGCTGACAAGACAGGGACTTTTTCAATGGGTTCTAATCCTGATTGTGGCTGGAGTAGGGATGTATGTGCTTCGCTATTTCTGGAGAATTATGATTTTTGGTTCGTCTGTAAAGCTAGCCAAGCTTTTACGTAATCGGCTCTATGAGCATTTTACCAGGATGTCGCCAAATTTCTATCAAAAACGGAGAACTGGAGATTTAATGGCTCATGCTACAAATGACCTACAAGCTATCCAACAAACGGCTGGGGTAGGGGTACTTACGTTGGTCGACTCCCTTGCTACCGGTGGGTTTGTTGTGATTGCGATGGCCACCACCATCAGTTGGAAACTGACGTTGATTTGTCTTTTGCCAATGCCCTTAATGGCCATTCTCACTGGGTGGTACGGACAAATGCTTCATTCGCGGTTCCATAAGGCCCAAGAGGCATTTTCAACCTTGAATGATAAGTCCCAAGAAAGTATAACGGGGATTAAAGTCATTAAAACCTTTGGTCAGGAAAAAGAAGATATAGAAGATTTCCGTAGACAATCAGAGGATGTTGTAAAGAAAAATATTTCTGTTGCAAAGATTGATGCCTTATTTGATCCAACCATTTCTTTAATCGTCGGGATTTCCTTCTTTTTATCCATTGCCTTTGGTTCAAGGTTCGTCCTAAATGGGGAAATGACGATTGGGAGCCTGGTATCCTTTACCACCTATTTAGGGCTTTTAATTTGGCCGATGCTAGCCTTTGGTCACTTGTTCAACATTGTCGAACGCGGGCGGGCTTCACTTGACCGAGTTAATTCCTTATTAGGTGAAAAGGTAGAGATTCGCGATCAAAAGGGTGCAATTCAAATGGTTCCTAAAGGAGATATTGTCTATAAAATAGATAGATTTGCTTACCCAGGGGAACAAAAGCCTCAGTTAAAAGAGATTGATTTTACATTACATCAAGGCCAAACCTTAGGGATTGTCGGTAAAACAGGGGCGGGGAAGACTTCGCTTCTAAAGGTCCTCATTCGTGAATTTGAAGGCTATGATGGAAGTATTTCCATTGGGGGACAAATGCTGACAGATTATCAACTAGATAAATTAAGGGAAGCGGTTGGCTATGTTCCTCAAGATCATTTTTTATTTTCAGCCACAGTTGCTGAAAATATTGCCTTTGCTGAACCCAATGCCCCTCGTGAACAAATCTATGAGGCGGCTCGAATTGCACGTATTCATGAAGATATCCTTGATTTTACCAATGGCTATGAAACGGTTGTTGGGGAGCGAGGTGTTTCCTTGTCAGGGGGACAGAAACAACGGATATCGATTGCCCGGGCAATCTTAATGAACCCAGAGATTTTAATTTTAGATGATTCTCTTTCCGCAGTTGATGCGAAGACAGAAGAAGAAATTTTAGGAGCATTGAAAGACAATCGGGAAGGAAAGACAACTTTGATTACCGCACATCGCCTAAGCGCGATTGAACATGCGGATTTAATTCTCGTTTTAGACGAAGGCGAGATTGTTGAACGCGGCACTCATGAGCAGTTAATGGAACACGAGGGCTGGTACAAGGATATGTATTTGCGCCAACAGCTAGAAGAGATTGTCGAGTTAGGGGGGTAACGTATGGAGGAGAAACTAACACCGTTAGACTCGAAACAACAACGAACAGTGTTAAAAAGATTATTGGTTTATACTAGGCCGCATATTAAAGCAATATTACTTGCATTTGGGTTTTTATTGCTGACGACGGTTGGGGATGTCATTGGACCCATTTTAATCAAAATATTCATTGATGATTATTTAACAATAGGACATTTTCCATATGAGCCCTTGCTGATGCTCGGGATCGCTTATATGGGAATTCAAATTATGAACGTGTTTGTATCGTATTATCAACTTTATAAATTTCAAGAGGTTGCTCTTAAAATTATTCAGCAGCTACGGGTTGATGTGTTTACGAAGGTACAATCCCTTGGATTACGATATTTCGATAGAACCCCGGCAGGGTCAATTGTTTCAAGAGTAACAAATGATACTGAAGCGATTAAGGATATGTTCGTTTTTGTCATTGCCACCTTTATCCAGAGTGGGTTCTTACTAGTAGGAATCCTGGTTGCCATGTTTGTGTTAAATGTAAAATTGGCTCTTTTCTGTTTGATTGTTATGCCGTTTATTATGATGATCATGGTGATTTACAGAAAACTTAGCTCGAAATTTTACTTAGATATGCGTGAGCGTCTTAGTCAGCTTAATGCGAAACTTAGCGAATCGTTGCAGGGAATGTCGATCATTCAAGTATTCCGTCAGGAAAAACGCCTTCGAGGTGAATTCGGGGAAATCAATGATAAACACTATCAGGCAGGCATGCGTAATATAAAAGCAGACGGACTATTATTACGACCAGCGATTGATCTTGTTTATATCCTCGCACTTATTATTGTTTTAAGCTATTTTGGGATTAGTTCGTTTGAAAATCCAGTTGAAATTGGTGTACTTTATGCGTTTATCAATTATCTAGATCGATTCTTTGAGCCGGTAAACCAAATTATGCAGCGGTTGTCGATGTATCAGCAGGCCATTGTTGCTGCTTCAAGAGTATTTAAGCTACTAGACGACAAAGATATCGCACCAGAACAGCCTGTTGTGAGCGATAAAAAAGTTGTAGATGGGAAAATTGAGGTTCGTAATTTGAGCTTTTCTTATGATGGTAAACGTGATGTTTTGAAGAACATTGAATTTACGGCATTGCCGGGTCAAACAGTTGCCCTTGTCGGTCACACAGGTAGTGGCAAAAGCTCAATTATTAATCTCTTGATGCGCTTTTATGAGTACAACCGTGGCGAAATCATCATTGATGGAGTATCCATTAAGGATTACCCAATAAATGAGCTTAGAGACCGTATGGGGCTCGTTCTTCAGGACCCGTTCCTCTTCTTTGGAAGCGTGAAAGATAATATTCGTCTTCACAACGAGGGAATTACGGATGAGGAAATTGAAGAAGCGGCAAAATTTGTTCAGGCGGACGCATTTGTAAATAAGCTTGAGGAAGGCTTTGACCATCAGGTGGTCGAACGGGGAGCGACGTTCTCAAGTGGTCAGAGACAGTTGATAGCTTTTGCTAGAACAATCGCAACCAATCCGAAGATATTAATCTTAGATGAAGCAACTGCAAATATTGATACAGAAACTGAGGAAGCAATTCAAACAGCTCTTGCAAAAATGCGCAAGGGGCGAACGACGATTGCGATTGCTCATCGTCTATCAACCATTCAAGATGCTGATTTAATTCTAGTCCTTCATCAAGGGGAAATCGTAGAGCGGGGAACCCATCAAGAGCTTCTCAACCTAAAAGGGCTATACCATAAGATGTATTTGCTCCAAAATGGTTCTGTTGAAAGATTAGAGGATGTGGTGAGTTAACTTTGCATGCTCTAATCATATGCGATCAACTTTATTGGAAAAAGAGACAAAGTTTGATCGGGAGCCTGAAGAAAAAAATAAAACAGCTGGTTGCCTTCTTGGCTTTCAGCTGTTTTTAATAGGTTTTACTTGTTTGAGTGTATTTTCGGTTGTAGGTATTTAGTAAATGGTCAAGTTCTTGGCTATAGCGGATCGCTGCAGAGGAGGTTAATCCATTGGTAGACGCTATTTGGATGAGTTCGGAGCGTTTCTTTTCAATGAGTCTAACTAGTTCGTTTTTTGACATTGAGTTTCCTTTCCAATAATAGTAACTATTATCTGTAAATCTATTGAAAAAAATTCAAGAAATTTCAAGGCACGAAATCTAGTATAATTCAAAATAGCCTAGAATTCAAAGGGAATCATTCGACGAATTGCGAGAGATTCTGAGGTTTGCAACGTTACTAAATTGTTCACAGTCCATTTCGTATCTTTTATGGAGTGGATTTGTTAGAATGAAAACGAATTGATGTAAAACAGGAGATGTTTATTAATGACGGATGTTAACGTTCTTCTAGCATTTGGGGCTGGATTCTTAAGCTTCATATCACCGTGCTGCCTTCCCCTCTATCCCGCGTTTCTATCGTATATCACGGGGATGTCAGTAGGGGAGATTAAGAGTGATAATGCGATGCTGCAAAGGCGGAGCATGCTCCATACACTGTTTTTTCTTGTTGGTTTTTCCATTATTTTTATTGCCCTTGGCTTTGCCACTTCATTTATCGGGCAGATCTTCAGTCAGTACAATGATTTAATTCGACAAATTGGTGCGATATTCATTGTACTATTTGGCTTAATGGTGGTCGGAATCTTTCAACCAAAATGGCTAATGAAAGACCGGAAATTTGAATTTAAAAACCGTCCTGCAGGTTATTTTGGTACGGTGCTCATTGGAATGGCGTTTGCAGCTGGGTGGACTCCATGTACTGGCCCTATCCTTGCGTCCGTTATTTTGCTTGCAGGTTCTAATCCAGGATCGGGAATGCTTTATATGATCGCTTATATTCTAGGATTTGCGATTCCATTCTTCATCCTTAGCTTTTTCGTTGGCAAAATGCAATGGATTCGAAAAAACAATGTGAAAATCATGAAAATTGGTGGCTACATCATGATCCTGATGGGGGTTGTCCTTTATTTTGATTGGATGACTCGAATTATTGCTTTCCTATCCCCACTCTTTGGAGGCTTTCAAGGTCTATAAGTTTACCGTTCGAACAATGAGAGGAAAGTATATATGATTTTACTTTGTTAAAATCAAAACGAAATTACTGTATAATGACAATGTAAACCTACTTAAAAGGATGAAACATATGGACTATTTATTACTCTCGACAATAGGTGCAATTGGGATGGGGACTCTTGCACTGTTCGTGCGTATGAAGGCAGCGAAAAGACCAACATCAGCGAAAAAAATCATTCTGCCCCCAGTATTTATGAGTACGGGAGCGTTAATGTTTTTGTTTCCCATGTTTCGAGTGGAGTTCCTACAAGTGGTCGAGGCATTGGCCATAGGGATGCTATTTTCAATCTTGCTGATTAGAACGTCTAAGTTTGAAATTAAAGATAACGAAATTTATTTAAAACGCTCAAAGGCGTTCATGTATATCTTAGTAGGGCTTTTATTGGTTCGACTGGTTGCTAAGATTATTTTAAGCGCAACAATCGATGTCGGTGAGCTAGGAGGAATGTTCTGGATCCTTGCGTTTGGAATGATTGTTCCATGGCGTGTAGCGATGCTCATTGAGTATAAAAAGCTTCTTCGTGAGTTAAACGGACAGATTAAGCCAACGACAGTCTAATTAGAATAAGTTGATGAATAGACGTGTGAACTTGGTTCACACGTCTTTTTATGGGAGTAAGAGTAATTGCCTGGTGAGCATGGAAAGGTGGGTACAACGGGAAAATAGAGGGAGTTAATTGCCCGAAAAGAAGGGAGTTCCTAGACGATTGAATATGAAAACAATCTAACTACTACTATAACCTTCAGCTATAATCATGCTCAATCGTCCAGCCCCTAAATTAAGAAACTAGCTTTAACCCAACTGCAGCACTCAACACTATCGCAATAAATAATATCCGTTTCCAATCTTTTGATTCCCCGTAAAATAACATACCAATCACAGCTCCTCCTGAGGCACCTATTCCTGTCCAAATCGCATAGGCTGTTCCCATAGGTAAGGTTTCCATTGCAAGGGATAGGAAGGAAAAGCTTGCACCAAAGGCGAGAATTAGCAGTAGGAGAGAACGCAGTTTACGATCATGGGTATATTGATTCATCATCGCAACCCCTGCCATTTCACATAAACCTGCAATCACTAACGAGACCCATGCCATTATGCCTTCACCTCCTCAGAAACTTTTTCATCTGTAACCAGCTTTAAGCCAATTACTCCTACAAGTAAAAGAAGAATCAAGAGGATTTTCGCAAGCTTGAAAGGTTCTCCGAAAAAGAGGAGATCTGCAGCAGTTGTCCCCGCAGTCCCTAAGCCAACAAAAACGGCATATACAGTTCCGACAGGAAGTCCCCGGCCGGCAATGATTAATCCGTAAAAGCTTACAATAATAGCAATAATGGTGCCGCCCCATTCCAAAGCATTATCGGCATGCTTTAACCCAATAACCCAAAAGACCTCAAACAGGGCCGCAATAATTACGATGATCCAGTTGCGATTCATGAAGACTCACTCCTTATATTTAATAGGTTACCCGTAAAATAAAAAAACCGAGAGAACTGTTAGGATAGGTAACAGATCTCCCGGGCTTTTATCCCTCCGTGGCACAGATAAATACTGTGTGTTTTCTCTCGGACCAGACCAAGCATGGTGCGCCTGCGGAACCCTAGAAAACATTTACTATGCAATTAGATAACATTATACAAGTTTTTGAGCAGCTTTTATAGACATATGACTTAAAAAAATCCCTTAAAGTTTCAGGGCAAAATAAAAACTGTCTCGACTGAGACAGCTTAAAATAAATGTTCATAAGGTTGGATATTAATTTTGTTCTCAGACAACTTTTGTCGTAAAAATTTATGATCACGTTTTGGTGTCGCCATGATATAACCACGGATGACTAGGTCCTGGGTAATTCTTGAAACCTTTTCCTTTAGAGCTAACTCGCCAATTTTTCCTGCGATTTTTTGACGTGCCACATCGCGAAATAGTTCCGGAACTGGGCTCACTAGATCTTCAAGAAATTCCTTTTGATCATCAGGCCAGAGATGCTTCGTTTCGTTCACATAATGCTCTTCCCAATCCATATCGGATTTACCGTCTTCCTTAGGAAGTTTTTTCAAGAACTTCCGAAACATAAAAAACCCACCAATTGCCATTAACCCGACCATCACAACCGACCAAAATACGATAAACCACATAAACCATCCGTCTAGCATCTTAAATCCCCTTCATTCACTAAATCTCGTTATTTTTATTATAGTATCAGCATAGTGAATAAGACAAGTGAGGGATTCTTTGGCAAATGAGTCAAGAAGGTTGAAAAAATATGAATGGCGAATTATAATAGAACTTGTCACTACGGGGCTGGATGGGGTACTGGTGTCCTCCACGGTCTTCAAAACCGCTTGTGACCTGCGTGCCAGGTCAGGTGGGTTCGATTCCCACGCGGTCCCGCCAACCATCAGGTTTCTTACATATTGGTCATTTATATGCCCAAACGGATTTTTATACTTTTTTAGCGATTCAGTTGTAGACCGTTTGCATAATATTTAGTTTGTAGCCTTCTACTAAAACATTGTAGGAGGTTTTTTGATGCCAAAAACAAAATTCTCAAAGGTTAGATTTATACGAGAAACTGAGTAAATGTATCTAAAGATTAGAGAAGAATTTTTATTTACCACTATGCTTGATATGTTCTTAACGATAAAAGCCATAGGATGGCTTTCTAAAAGAATGATACATCATTATCATGTATACTTTAATTACTTCATGAATTATTCGGGAGGATATAGCAAATCATGATATTAATAAAAGACTTCTTAAAAGCTATAATTCCTATATGTTACATGATTAGTGATTAAGTCCAGTTCCTGCTAATGTAAGGATAAAAACAATAAGAGATTCTTAAGATATTGCGATTTAAATGGATATATAGATGATTCCATACTTGAACTTTAAACCAGTAAAAATAGGGTACTGACGACGATTCTGTTGCCGCTGGGTTAAAGGAGTAGTAGAACAACGAAAAAACAGCACAGTCCTTGTGCTGTTTTTCGTGTTTCAATTCATTTTTAATAGTCTATCTGAGTGTTGCTTAGGCACGAGAAGCATCAAGTTTTTTATTGATATCTTCGACGTCTTTATCTGAAAGTGGGTAAAGAGCAATGATAATCATTGAAACGATAGCAAGCGCAATTGGAATCCAGATAGCTGTTAAATTGATACCGGCAAGGGCACCTGCTGTTTGCTTCACTGCATTTCCATCGAAACCAGATGCAGCAAGTACCCATAAAGGAATGGCACCGCCTAGTGTAAACCCAACTTTGAAGAAGAGACCCATGATGGCGTTAATGATAGCAGCGTTACGTTTGCCGGACTTCATTTCACCATAAGAGACAACTTCAGGAACGAGTGCCCACATGAAACCAGTTGCTGAAGTGAGACCCCATTGTTTGATAAAGGTTGCTACATAAGCAAGGGCAAGTGAATCGTGCATGCCTTCTAACGACCATACCCAAGTAAGGAGTTCACCTATAATAAACATACCAAGGAAGAGATAGAAGAATCCTTTTTTACCAAAGATATGCTTGATTTTTGGCCAGAAGACTGGGAAAAGTATACCAGGAATAGAAGCGATAAGACCTATCGCACCCATCCACTCTGAATGGTTGACCACGTATTGGTTAAAGAAACCGTTTACGGTGTTCATGAAGAACATGAAAGTGAAAGCAAGCATAAAGAACAGACCAAGAATAACGAGTGGCTTATTATTCTTCATTTCAACGAACAGGTCGGAAGCTTTTACTTTTGCAGTTTGTTCCGCAGTTGCGACTACTGTTTCTCTTGTAAGGCGGTAGCAAAGGAACAACGCGACTGCACCAATAACCATGTAAACCATGAAAACCCAAAACCAGGCGTTACCTGCTGATTCATCGGTATAAGTACCCATGTTGAGTTGAAGACCGAAGAACCCTGTGTCTTTAAGTTCGCGGTCTTTTGGTGATGCCATTTGGACAAAAATTGGGAACAGTGTATAAACCATTAGGTTAGCAACGTTTGACAGCATCATACGAGTAGTTGTGATTTTGTCTACTGATCGAGGGTTCCGTGTTAGTGATGCATTCAGAGAACCATAAGGAATGTTAACCAGTGAATAAACTAAGTCAAGCAGCAAATAAGTGATAAAGGCTACTGCGACTGAACCGCGAATGGCTGGAATTGGAACAAATAGCATCGCTGATAAAATGAGAAGTGGAATACCTGCATACAGAAGCCAAGGACGATATTTACCACTCTTAAATGTTCGTTTATCGACATACGTACCAACCATCGGATCCCAGACAACGTTGACGATCCGGACAAACAAAAAGATAAAGCCAGCAGCTGCTGTACCAATGGCATTAACTGTAGTCAGGTAGAGTGCCAGGAATCCTCCGACTGTACCAAATACAAGGTTCTGGGCAAAGTCCCCAAGACCGTAACCGATACGTTCAGCAAGGCCGACCTCGCGATACTCGTCATTTTTAATGTCTTTGTTAGAATTATTGTCCATTTCTGGAATTGTTGACTTCATTAAAGCCATGTTACTATCTCCTTTTCGGTTAAATTCTTATCCGATTTATCCGCTTACATAAATAAGTTTGGTGAAACGTTATCCGCTTACATAATTGATAAATAAAAAAAGCGCTTACTTAGTTTATCTGAATGATCTAATTTTGTGGATATTGTAAAATAACTTTCAATCATACTATTAAAAATTTAGGTTCCTTCAAAAGGTAAATATGTTGAGTTTCTCTTTATGTTGAGCCTTTTTTCACCTCTTTAACTAGTAATATCATAGTGAAACCATTTACATTTTTACGAAAAAATAAAACAGATTATTAATTTTGTTTGTTTACTGAATAAACTAAGTTTGTGAATTTATACTAGCACATATTTTTTAAGAGAACAATATACAAATTAATAAATTTTTTCGATATAATAAAATTCAGATAAAGGGATCGGTACTTTGTTTAAAGGAATCTTTCTAGGATAAAAGAGGGAAGGGAAATAACACTTGAACAAGTCCATAAGATTTTAGAAAACGATTGGGATATATTGTTGGAAATAGAGAAATTTGGTTATTTTTTAGGGGTTGGTTTACCAAATATTTTCAATACGTTTAACCCCGATTCGATTATCTTGAGAAGTGACTTGATTGAGTCTAATCCCATTATTTTAAAGTCCATAAAGAAGGCGGTTACAAAGAGGGAATCGAGGTATATTTCGCTAAAGGATGAGATATTCATCTCCCAACTCAACAAATATGCTGGGCCCTCGGAGCTGCATCGTTAAGCATAACCAATTTCCTTCAAGACCCAAGGGACTTCAAATTTAATTAGATCTTTTCCCCATAGATAAGATTATCCGGTTTTTCAATAGTGTTTGCTATTTAATAGTTGTAATAAGTAAAAAGGACCTTGGAATCTTAAGCCTCCAAGGTATTTTTTATTAAGGAAGACTAGTTGTGACTCACTTTTAGACAATTAATAAAAATCAATATGATGGTTCTGGTTCAAAAATTCCTTTAGCTAATACATATAATAATCCGCAGGGAAAATAAGCGGGATAACAAGGGAAGAGCGAATTCTGTTCTCTGTTGATTATTGGCTTACGTTTACTACAAGTGCCGATCGATTCGTGGGAGGAACAGCAATCAGGCCATGAAAGTCTGTATAGTTTTTATTTGGAATCTTTCGAAATTAATACAATGTTAGGCATAATAGGGTTTATTATAGAGTAAGAGTTACTAATCTATCAGAGACAAGATTGAAAGTACCTTAATGAGCTCAGTTATGTCGAAAGTATTCATAGGGCAGGTGAAAAGAAAAAATGAGAAAAATCGCGATCTCGGATATTCATGGTTGTTCTGTAGAACTAGACATACTGTTAAAGAAGACAAACGCTCAACCAGAAGAAGTTATTTTTCTTGGAGACTATGTAGATTCGGGACCTGATAGCATAGGAGTGTTGGATACAGTAATCGAATGGTGTAGACAAGGTGCAAGGGCTTTACTAGGAAACCATGACGACTTATTTATACAATGGCTTGAAGATAAGGAAAATATTCTTTATTATGCTGGCAGGAATGGTGGACTGGCTACGATAAATAGTTGCTTAAATCGACTAGGGATAAATAGGGTAGATATTTCTCAATTACTTAGTGACGTAATAAAAGAAAATCAAATAAGAAAAATGATTTTAGATCGTTTTTATTCGCAAGTTTCCTTTATAAAATCACTCCCATACGTTGAAGTGGACTCAAATCTAATTTTTGTTCATGCTGGAGTTAATCCGATACACGGCCTGAAAAAAACAACCAAATTAGAGTTTCTCCATCTTCGTGATGAATTTATTTATCACTACAATCAGCCTGAGACTGTTATCTTCGGACATACACCCACAAGAAAAATACATAATCAAGACAATGTTTACTTTGGTAAGAACCGGATTATCGGTATTGATGGTGGCTGTGCCTTCGATGGTCAACTCAATGCATTAATCATTGAAAATGGTATGTTTCATACAATGTCAGTAGTAAAAAACGGAAAATAATCTGTCAGTCAGAACATGATAGTTTAGAAGTATCCTAAACTGAAAGATTAGTTATATATCCTGCAAGTTAAATTGATGTTGGAGTGATTTAAAATGTTGATTGGTCATATTAAAGAACTTGTTCGTCACCCAGTAAAATCTCTTCGCGGAGAAAGTGTAGAAAAGTCCAAAATAATGGAATATGGGTTATATGGAGATCGTAGCCATGCTTATATAGACGAGACAAATCATGGGAAGTTCTTAACCATCACCCAATTTAAAGAAATGGTTCAATATCAAGCGAGGTTTATAGGTGAAGATTCATTAGACGAATATCCAAAAGTCGAGGTCATGACGCCTGAGGGGAAAGTTTTCAATTGGCAAGATGAAGAATTAATTAAAGAGATGGAAAATAAGTCGAAACGCAAAATTTCTACTAAGGAATATTCTCCATCGCTTGTGCCTATTGGACCCATTGAAGTAGAACATATTCTCCTTGCGACAGACGCTTCATTGGATTACTTGGAAGAATTATGGGGTGGAAAAGAGATTGATGTTCGACGTTTTCGACCTAATTTATTCATTTCATTAATAGACAAAGTGCCGTTTAGTGAAGAAAAATGGATGGGTCGACGAATTAAAATAGGCAGTGAAGTTGAAATTCAATTAGTAGCTCACTGCGAAAGGTGTATGATTATTACCGTTAATCCAGACAATGCAGAACTAGATTCGAGTTTACTTAAAACGGTTGTTAAAGAAAGAAAAAGTAATTTTGGTGTTTATGCTTCAGTCATCAGAACTGGTGAAATTCAGGTGGGCGATGAAGTTCTTCTTCTAGATTGAAACTTGTACATTAATGCACTTTTTAGACCGTACTTCTTTAATTAGCGTACAAATAAGAGGACCCTTCGAATTGAAGGGTCCTCTTATTGTTTACTTTACTTTGAGAATGCTAGCCTCGGTAAGGCTCTTAACTAAATAGGGCTTTTATGGCATCGAATAAGGAAATAAAGAATTGCTTAAGCTTCTCAAGAAAGTTCTGTCCTTCTTCGGATTGTAGGTATTTTGAAATTTTATCTTTAGCCTGGTTCAGTTGCTCTCCCACTTGGTTCCAATCTATGTTTAACTCTTTCAGTTTGTTAAACACGTCCATTAACAGTTGGATTTGTTCCTCTGTTAAGGTAATTCCCAACTCTTTTGCAGCTTGCAGAATAATATCACGTAACTCTGCATCAGTTTCAGGGGAGTTTGCGGCTATTTTTTCTTTAATTTTAGCAAATAATGCAGATGCATTTTCTGCTCCAATTTGATCCCCTAATTTAGCTGTTTGAATCATTTCTTCGTTAGCAGCCTTCTTCACATCTTCAGGAATCTTTTCTCCTGTTGAAATTTCATATGCTTTAATCAATCCTGTAAGTGCGGCGGTACCTGAAACGCTAAACGGAGCGGTTACCTCAACATGAGCATCTTTTACTCCTGCTGTTATTAGTGCGTTTAAATACATTTCATCCGTCACCCAATTAATATTGTGGGTGGTAACGTTTAATCCACTTCCAGCTTCGGTATAAGTGATAGAAGAAGACGAAATGGCTCTTGTGCCAATGGTTGCCTTAGGGAGTAGATTACCAAGGTAGTTATGTTCTTCTTGGTTCGAAACGGTAATAACTTGAGTGGAATCTGTTGCTTCTAATTCAGATAAAATTTGCTTTTTTTGTTCCTCTGATAAATTCTCTCCAAGGGTGATAATTTTGTCCCCTTCGGCAACATCAGCAAAAGTGATAGATGAAAAAGTAAACATCATGACAAGAAGAGAGAGAAAGAGAATTGAGATTTTCTTCATAGGTATTCCTCCAGTTCGAATATGAAATAAATGTTTGAGTATTGACACTCATTTTTCTATTTAATCTAAAGCTGTATTCGGATCGATTGCTGTTAAAATCCTAAAGTCGATTTTAACACAAGATAAAAGATTTTGTACGTTATCGTAAATTTGCAAGCTAGGTTCTTATAGTAAAAAAGTATTTTGTAGTGGAACAGAGCAAAATTATATTTATTTTATGCTCAGTAGCTAATTGATCTGAGAATAGTACCTTAGCAAATAAAGAAGGCCTTGTTTTGCCATGGGAAAGCATAATTGGTTAATAATAGTTTGGAAGGAAGCACAAGGTGTGTCTCCATAAAAAAACCCCCATAAAGAATAGAACGTTAACGAATGATATTCAGTAGTCATCATTTCAATTGGTTATGGTGAGATAGAAAAATGGAAAAGGTGTTGTGTTATGAATAAATTCCGAGTTTGTTATATTTTGGATGATAAGGTGAAAACAGAAAATATTGTGAAAGATTTAAATATACAAGCAGGACAAATATTTGAGGAATTGGTAAAGAAAATTGCGACATCAAACTTTTTAAAGATACGTTCGGAACAGGGGTTGGATCGCCTTGATACATCGCGTATTCGGTATATCCGTGTTTCTATTTTAAATGAAAAGGAACTTTTAAAAAAATAGATTAAAAGCTATAGAGATTCTGAAGACAGACATGTAGATATCGATTGGAATAAGAACAAAGGTAAAGGTAGGAAGACATCATCATGACGAGTACTTATCATACAAGAGAAGAACGTAAGTCTGCCGAAAAAGCCAACAAGCGAAACAGGCGACAGAAAAAGCCAACGAAAACGATAAAAAAGCTATTAATCGGATTCCTAATTTTTTGTTTCATTTGCTTAGCAGTAGTTGGGGTCAGTGTTTATGCCTTCATTCAAGATGCTCCTGAGCTAGATTCAGCCCAATTAGCTGACCCGCTATCATCGAAGTTTTATGATAAAGACGGCCAAATGATCCACGAGTATGGAACGGAACACCGAACAAAAATTTCGTACGACCAAATTCCGAAACAATTGGAGGAAGCTATCCTAGCGACGGAGGATAACCGCTTCTATGAACATCGTGGGATAGATATATTAAGAACAGCTAAGGCAATTTTTGTGAACGTAACCGGAGAATTTGGTAGCCAGGGCGCTAGTACGATTACTCAGCAAGTGATTAAAAATTCATTTCTAACACCAGAAAAAACGATTAAGCGAAAGGTGCAGGAATGGTACCTAGCCTATCAACTGGATCAGCAGTATAGCAAACAAGAGATTCTTGAAATGTATGTCAATAAAATTAATCTTGGGAACCGTTCTTACGGTGTGGCGGCTGCAGCTGAGAATTATTATGGGTTGGATATAAAAAATCTCGACCAATTAACATTGCCCCAAGCAGCAATGCTGGCTGGATTGACGCAGAGTCCGAATAATTATGATCCGACAAAGCCGGAAAACCTTCAGGCAGCAACACATCGACGTAATGTGGTTCTTACATTAATGAATAAACATGGTTATATCTCCAATAGTGAGAGAGATGAAGCTAAACAAGTTCCAGTGACTGAGGGGATTGTTGAAGAAAAAACGAGCAACGGCATGCCATATGAAGCGTTTTTAGACGCTGCGGTAAAGGAAGTAGAAACACAGATAAAAGACGTGGATATTACAAAAGATGGATTGAAAATCTTCCTAACGCTTGACCCTAAGGCTCAACAGGTTGCTGATTCGATTCTAGCAGGGGACCTGGTCGCTTATCCTAATGACCGCTTTCAGACTGCTTTTGCTTTTATGGATTCAAAAACAGGTGAAATACGAGCAATTGGAAGTGGACGAAATGAGTCTAAAACCACGTTCCGTGGCCATAACCTTGTGACTGATTTAAAACGCCAACCTGGCTCAACATTTAAACCAATATTTGACTATGGACCTGCGATTGAATATTTAAATTGGTCTACTTATCATCAAATCGAGGATGCTCCTTACCAGTATTCAACAGGGGATCCAATCCGAAATGCGTATACACATTATCGTGGGATGATGTCCATCCGCGAGGCACTGATTGAGTCAAGAAATATTCCTGCTTTAAAAACACTGGAGAGCGTGGGATTGGATAAGGCACAAGCTTTCTCAGAGAACCTTGGTATTACTTATCCTAATGGAACAGTATACGAGTCCTATTCAATCGGAAGTAATACAGTTTCTCCGATTGAATTAGCAGGAGCTTATGGAGCCTTTGCCAATGAAGGAATCTATAGGAAGCCCCATTTTGTATCGAAAGTCGAATTTCCTGATGGAAAAGTAATCGATTTTCAGCCGAAAGCGGAGCGGGTGATGCAGGACTATACCGCATATATGGTGACAGATATGCTTCGGGGAGTCATCAATGCACCGAATGGAACAGGGAAACTAGCAGCCTTACCGGGAGTTGATCTTGCGGGGAAAACAGGAACTACCAACTTCAACGCAAAGACGCTTAGTAAATATGGCTATCCAGAGGATGCCACAAGTGATAGCTGGTTTGCTGGCTATACCCCCAGCTATACGATGACTGTCTGGACTGGATATGCCCAGAACGGAACCGGAAACTACCTGACAGCAGAGGATTCGAGGATTGCCCATTATATCTTTAAAACAATGATGCAGGCATACGCCGAAGAGAGTGGCCGTTTTGTACAGCCAGAATCTGTAGAAAAAATTCAAAATGAATTATATATAAAAGGAGTTAAACGGGATTATGTGCCCGCACCTCCAATGCCGAAAAAGGAAGAAAAAAAGGATCGAGGAAATCCCGAAAAGAATTGGTTGAAAAAGAAAGAGAACCATGGAAAGGGTAGAGGAAACGGTAAGGAGAACAGAAACGGTAGGGAGAAAGAGAAAGAGAAAGAGAAGGATAAGAAGAAAGATAAAAAGAAGGATAAGGACGATTAATCATAAAAAGTGCGGATTTGATTTGCCTATAAAGCTAGGAACAATAAACCTAGAATTTTTTCAGATGACCTCAAACATTCCATGAGGTCATCTTTTTGTGTCTTTCCTATTAAAGAATCACAGTATTACTGTATGAAGCGAGGGTGAACGATTCAGGGTCAAATAACATAATTAGTCATAGCCAACATGTGTAAACCATAAAGTTAATATTGAGCAAAAAGATTGAAGAATATGAAACACTCATTTTGTGGTAACAACATGTAAATAACCAATGAGGTGAAAAAATGGCGAATGGGAAACATACAATTGAACTTCCAGTTTCAATCGAAAAAATTTGGACGTACATAAGCGATATTGATAACTGGGCTGCTACAGTACCTGGTTATGAAGAACATGAGATTGTGAACGAAAAACAATCGACATGGGCAATTAAAGGGGATATAGGGATATTAAAGAAAACAGCCAAACTGAAGGTTGATATCAAGGAATGGGTTGAACCAAGAAAAGTAGCCTTCCATTTTAGGAGTCTTTCAGAGGATTTTGTTGGGAAAGGGCATTATGAAGCAGATGTGATTGATAACAATCATACACGGATAACAGGTTATCTTGAGATTGAGCCTGTATCCACAAAAGGCCCACTTGCTACCATGCAAAAGACGGTATTAAAAAAATTCGTCCCGAAAACAACAAAGGATATTACAACCGCAGTTGCCAATCAAATCAAAACAGTGTAATAAAAGGTAGTTTTATAACGGAAGAGGCTCCCAATCTATAGATTGAGAGTCTCTTCCTATTTTTATTTGAGTGACTTTATTTCGTTGCCATGATTATACAACTAGTGCCACCAATTCAGTTGTCTTATTGATCAGAGTATGTTTTTCATTCAATTGGGCACCCTATTTAAGGATTGTGCTTAAGGTTGCTACAACCTTTCCTTTAACTTTACCTGTTCAATAAAATAATTTAAGGAGGAAAAGGATTGGGTCGATTTGCTAGAGTATTCATGTTGACTGGAATATTTTTTATTCTTGTAACAATAGTTGGCTGTAATAATAGTGCGGAAAACAATAATATGAGTGGATATAGTACGATTATGGAAACGAACGATAATGACAATGAGGAAATGATGATGGGAAAATACCCATTTCCAAATAAGGTTACTGAAAAAGGGAGCGGTGAAATTACGATTCATACACCAGCTGGCACCTCCGAAGATGGGAAAACGCCAGTGTTTTTTGTGGATGGTGATGATCGTCGGATACAAATTGGCATTGATGCAGAAGATTTCGATGGAAGTAGACAATCATTTGTGTTTGTAGATAAAACGTATGTAAGACCGGAACAGTTTGTTGACCGAAAAGATACATCAATAGGTTTACAAGGTTCTATGCTTAAGCCGGGAATACATACAATCTCTTTTATCCAATTTGAAGAGGATGATCCTATTAATGGGAAGGTAACAAGTTACACTGAGGCAAAATATGCCGTAGAAAGAAAAGATCGCAAGTAACCAATCATAAGGAATGTCAGAGACTCATACAATAAGCTTCAGGCGTGAAATCCCATAGGGCTTCACGCTATTTTTTTATGCTTTTGGGGATCGAATCCTATTGATAGTAAATGCTGTTTTCGAAAAGAATGTTGCTAAAACTTAAAAAGCCAAAGTAATTGTATCCCTGCCCCTGTGCTATCAATCTGGTTGAATGGTAAAATAAAAGCATTAAATAGGCTATTAGGAGAGATTTAGCTTGAGAACAATCTATTCAAATGGAAACTTTTATACATTCAATTCACGTATTCCAAATGTACAGGCCGTTGTCACCGAGAATGGCCGTTTCATTGACATGGGCACAACGGAAGAAATTCTGCTTCAATGGGGTGGCACCTCTTGTGTTATAGATTTAGAAGGGAACACCGTTACACCAGGTTTAATCGATAGTCACCTTCATCTTTCCATTATCGCAGATAGTCTTATCCATTTAGATTTAACGGGTGTCAGCTCCAAACATGAAATGTTAATTAAAATCCAGGAACATACAAAGCTACTAAAACCAGATCAATGGCTATTAGGGATCGGTTGGGATGAAAATTTATTTACTGACGGAAGCATCCCAACGACTTCTGAACTGGATTTTGTAGCCCCAGGGAATCCTTTAATGCTAACAAGGGTTTGTCAACATGCTGCGGTTGTAAATAGCAAGGCTCTTAAAATGAGTCAGTATCATCCAGCCATCACGGTTCCTGAAGGCGGAACAATTGTATTAGATGAGAGAACGAAGCAGCCGACTGGGTTGTTGCTTGAATCTGCAATGACCTTGGTAAAACGGAATATTCCGGCCCACTCTTATGAAACATGGAAAGATGTCATGCGTAAAACTATGCATGTTGCCATGGAAAAGGGCTTAACAAGTGTCCATACGAATGATCCTCTTTACTTGGGAGGATTAGAAAAAACATGGAAGCTATTTGATGAGCTATTAAATGGAGAAAAAATTGGTTTGCGTAGTAATCTCTTAATCAACCATGAGTTTTTACCAGACTTAAAAGAGTTTGGAATGTATACAGGCTACGGGAACGATACGTTGCAAATTGGGGCAGTCAAAATCTTTGCAGATGGAGCTTTCGGAAGAAGGACCGCTCTTTTATCTGAACCCTATCAGGATGATCCTGAGAATTATGGGGATGCGATGTATGATCAGGAACATCTATATGATATTGTCAGACGGTCTCGCAAGTTAGATATGCCCATTGCTGTTCATACGATTGGGGACAAAGCTTTGGAAAATGTTCTTGATGTGTTGGATCAATTTCCGCCAACCACTTATCGTGACAGATTAATTCATGCACAAGTTTTACGGGAAGAACTTATCCCACGTCTTTCTCATCCAAATCGAATCGCGGATATACAACCACGCTTTTTAGCGAGTGATTTCCCGTGGGTCGAGGAACGTTTAGGAAAAGAAAGAATGAAGCTTTCGTATGCCTGGAAATCATTAATCGATGGTGGGGTCATTTGTGCAGGGGGGTCGGATTCCCCGATTGAACCAGTCGATCCACTACTTGGAATTCATGCAGCCGTTACCCGTAAAAAACCAGGAGAAACGCATGATGGCTATTATCCAGAACAAAAGCTCACGATGAAGCAAGCTTTTCGCTTATTTACCGAACTTGGAGCATACCCGACAAATGAGGAAACAATAAAGGGGACAATTACTAGAGGGAAATTAGCGGATATGACGGTTTACTCAGCCAACCCTTTCGAAATGGAAGACCCCGATGAACTATTAACCACGGATATTGAAATGACGATTATTGGAGGAGAAATAAAATATCGAAAAAAATAACTACCATTTGAAAAAATATGATGTTGAGGATGTTAGCAATAATCTTTACGCAAATAGCACTATAAAAATAAGCCATTGGATTCACCGTTTTTTTAGTCTTTTTTATCCATTCCCTTTAATTACTAACTCCTATATGATTAGGATTAACAAATGACGTACTAGCTGAAGAGGGAAGAAGGAGGGACCATGGTGAACACGGATCAGGCCTTTGAATTATTAAAGGACGCAGGAGTTGCAGAAGATGTAGGAATTCTAACCGTTAGACGTTGGCTACTTGAACGTAAGGTGAAATATGCCCCATCCAAGCGTAGAGAATCAGGATACATCCTCGATGATACGGATCAAGCCATTAATCTATTGATGGACGCCGGTGTTGCTTCTAGTACAGGGATGGAAATTGTTAAACGATGGCTCCGTGAAGGAAGGATTCAAAATGTTGGGGAAGGAAAGCAGCTGTCCGAATACATTTCAAGTGAAAAGGATGCTAAGCAATACTCAACGAATCTCTCAAATCAAGAAAGAGTCATTCGCCAATTAAAAGCAAAATTAAAAGCACAAGACGAGCATATAAAGGGTTTAGAAGAGCTCCATGAAAATTCAGTTAATAGACTTCTTCAGCAAAAAGAGCAATACAGAAAAGAAATTGTCCAATTAGAAAATGAAAATCGGGAAATACAGCAAGAAACTAGTGCTTTAATGAAAGAAAACATTGAGTTACGAAAGGAAATATTAAGGTTAAAAGAAGAGCTCTATAAAGGGAATAAAAAAGAGCCTGAGAAGACGCCACAACGACCTATGAAATCACCTAATTATCGACAAAAGTTAGGACTATCAAAAACAGCCAGTCCGAAAGAAGTAGTGGCAAGCTATAAAAAATTACTGAAAATAACCCATCCAGACGCTGGTGGACATGAAGCAGCTTTTCATTATATTAAATCTGATTATGACCAGTTTAGAAGTACATTGAAATAGATAGGATGAATTGTTTTATTTTATGATACATCATACATAAATAACCCGCACGATGAGGGGAATCCTCGTGGCGGGTTTTCCATGTTTGAATGAAGTGCTGTTTTCGTGAAAGTAAGGTTTGAGGAAGGAGCCAAAAGAATTAAAGAAGGACTCTTTCCACTTCTAATGGTTGAAGGGCGTTGGTGTTATTAATGTATATAAATGCATCATACCGTTCGCTCATAATAGATGGAACATAGTTTCCATATTGCTCATACCTAGGATTATAAACAACTCCAATTGCACGGTGACCAATGCTGTCGGTGTAGCTATCATGATTATTTTTATCGAAAATTAAGAGTTTGTCATGCGGACCAGCTTTATGCATCACATCCTCCCAGCTTCCTTCTTGAGCAGGAGGGACAATCATTCGTTCAAAATCTACCCCCCATTCATCTGCCGCAATGACGGTCCCGCGATGGGTACCGAATCCAACGATAAACACCTCATCGTCGGCATTTTGTTCTCGCAAAAGCTGCCCGACATTTACCATCCCTACTTCAGCCATATCAGTTGCACGTGCGTCCCCAACATGGGTATTGTGCTCCCAAACAATCCCTTTCGCCTTTTCTCCATAAAAGGAGCTAATTTTATTCAGGACTTCTACCATATGCCGGTCACGAATATTCCATGATTCTGTATCATCAGTGACCATTGTTCGATAGTAATTTTCAGCATTTGCAGCCACAATTGCATTCACTTCGAGGTTCAATTTGCCTTCTTCATAGTAACTTGTGTATTTTTTCTTTTCTAATGTTATCTCAGTGAGCAGTTTGACTACTTCATCCTTGCAATCCTCAGAGTAAAATGAGCCTGATACACCATAGAGCTGAGGGTCACGGTTAAAGGGTTCAAAACAAGCGAAGGCTTTTTTGGCTGTTTCAAGATCAGGAGAATTGGTTTTCTCCAAATACTTAATGATTTCTTCCATTGATTCCCATAAACTATAAACATCAACCCCGTAAAAGCCCACCTGCTCTTCTTTTGGCCTATCCTGATTATAGGTTTTCATCCATTCAATTAAATCAATTAACTCCTCATTTGCCCACATCCAAGCAGGCCAACGTCCAAAAGCGGTCAGGGCCTCTCGTGCATTCTTATATCGGTTATCATAGCTTTTTATATACCGATTAATATGTTGACAAGCTGGCCAGTCGCCTTCGACAGCGATAAAAGTAAAGCCCTTTTCTTGGATAAGTTGTTTGGAGAGCTTGGCCCGAATTTGATAATATTCGGATGTGCCATGAGAGGATTCTCCCAGTAAAACAAATTTAGCCTCAGCCACTTTTTTCATTAGTGGACTGTAGTCATTGAAATCTTTTAGTGGAATGGCATCCTTTTTTATACTTTCAACTAATTTATGATTCATCTTAACCCCCTCCAATAATGGTTATTGTTTATACACAGCATTGTAGGAATTTTCACCAGCATGTACAGATAAAAGGGTATCTGCATAGCCAACCAGACGATTAACAATTTCATCTGAAAGGGCATAAACTAGACGGTTCAGTTTGTTATTAAAGAGAGCAGGATCGTCGAAGATAATTGTCGTATTGATAAAAATTTCTTTATTGTCAAAGATATTGTATTGAATAATGGCTTTAGCTGCGGCACCGCCAGTTGAAGGGTCTTTGTAGTTGGGTAAAAAGATATACCATTCCTCTGCAGACGGAGACCGGAAATTTTTTGTGTACGTCATTCTTTGTATTTCCACATCAATCATTTTTTTTAATTCATCATCC
Organism: Mesobacillus maritimus; assembly: GCF_019749255.1. GTDB lineage: Bacteria > Bacillota > Bacilli > Bacillales > Cytobacillaceae > Mesobacillus_B > Mesobacillus_B maritimus_A. The sequence continues at coordinate 106,586 of NZ_JACWFH010000035.1, forward strand.
AATACGTCCACTACATGATCGTCCAAGACAACACACCCTCTTCTTAAATCAATTGACTCTTTCCTCAAACTAGGTTGCTTCTAAAGGAAAAACATTAACCTGAGCTCATTCTTGGTTAGCTACAAAAAAATTACAAATGAGAAAAGAGCTTGCAAACGAGATGAACGCTTAAGAACTGGGGGAGGTCACGCTACCATTAGCTTTAGAGTTTTAGCATCTCGAAAACAACCATTCAAATAAAGTTCCCCATACCATAGTGTTTTCATAAGGAAAGGGTTTTAACCGACAGTAGAGGGGAGATTGTTTGTAAATTAGTGGCTCTCTTTTTCCTTTTAGTGAATGAAGGGCATGTATATAAATACAGAAAAAAGGGATTAAATAAAAAATGAATCGACGAATTGTCGATTCATTCTGTACGTACTTTTTGTTTTCTAATTAGCTAACAAAGGATGAAAAGTAAAATGGTTTTTAATAGAATAGAATTGATAACGCTTGCATTTTCGTTTTAAGGAAAATGTCATTTACCCTTGAATCTACCTATCTGAATGTGCGAAAGAATAAGCCTTAGCGCTGTATTTTCATGGATTTTATACGTAAAAAATTCCGAATGCTTACAGCTGATGCACCCAATAAGGTTGCCTGATCTCCAAGAGTTGAATTCCGCAGTTCAACATCTTCATTAATAAAACTGTTAAGATTGCTATTGATTTTCTCGAGAAAATCAGGAATTTCACGAGTTAACCTACTTTTAAGAAAAATGACGCCCGGACTAAAGGCGGTTGTCACATTATTAATTCCTATCGCTAAGTATTTTGCGGCTCTATCAATTAACTCAGTCACTTTAGGATCCTTTGTCAAATAAGCACTTTTAAGTTGAGCAATGGTTGTTTCGGTGGGTTGGTTTCCTTCAGTAAAGAATTCGAGAATTGACTTTTCAGAACAGTATTGTTCAAGGCAACCACGATTTCCACAGGGACATGGTTTTCCATCAGGAAAGAGAATCTTATGTCCAATTTCACCACTGAAGCCTCTTTCACCAGTATAAAGTTCCCCATCAATAATAATTCCGGCTCCAATCCCAGAGTGGATACTGATGCTAACTAAATTTTTATAGTTTGATGAGTAGGTTTGCTCAGCAATCGCTGAAAGATTTGCTTCGTTTTCGATAAAGATAGGAATTCCGAGACGGTTCCCTAAGACCTCACATATATTTAATTTCGCTAAATCATAGTAAGGAGTAAACACAATTGAATTATCATACACAACACCATGAATGGCAATGGTAATCCCAACAATACCATAGCTTGTTTTGGGGATCATCTGCTGATAATCTATGACAACGTTTTCAATTTTGTCGATAAGCGTTTCTCTATTAATCTTATCTTCTATAATTTGCTCAGTAATAATTTCACCGTCAAGATAGGTAAGCATCGTAGCGATGTAATTATAACCGATGTCAAAGCTTAAGCTAACCCCTGCATGTTTATTCAATTCTAGCATAATTGGTCGTCGGCCACCGGAGGTCGTACTGTCACCAATGCCAATTTCATGGACAAGATTGGTTTCTGTTAGCTTTCTTACAATCTCAGAAACAGACGCTTTGCTTAAATGCGTATTATTCGCAACGGCTGCACGTGAGAGTGGTCCTTGATTCACAATATGTTCGAGAACAATTGTTTCGTTCATCTCACGTATTGCGTATTTATCTACGAATACCATTATGATCCCCCTATTTCTTCCATTGTTATTATTTTAGCACAAAAAAGTGAGTTGTCTATTTTTGTTTTGAAACCGTTGACAAAAAAACAGAACGGGTTTATGATTTTTAATAGTTAGTTCATTGAACGAACTAACAAAGTGTGAAGGAAGGAAATGAATTCTAGCTTCATAGAAGAAACATTGTATTAAGATGGCATACCAATGTGGTTTTGATCGTTTTAAACCATTTTATGTAACCGTTCTTAAATCTTAAGATTTTATGTTTCAATGAAGGATATGATAAAGACAAAACACCCAGTATGCATTTGCATACATAATTTTAATAGATTTATTACTTATATTTGTAAGCAGTTCCAGGGATTTAGAATGATGTTTTTTAAAACTCTATAACGTAACCGCTACAGTATTCAAATTTTGTTTGTGAGGTTACCAAAAAGTTAGTGATAAAAATATAGAAGGTGATGACATTATGGCTCAGGCACAAAAAGTTGAGTTTGGAAGTCCAGAAGTGACGGAAACAAGCGGCAATACAAAAGTAAGTAAATTAGAAAAGGTGGGCTATGCCTCAGGTGATTTAGCATGTAACCTTATCTATGCTACTGTTTCTACATATTTATTATTCTTTTATACCGATGTTTTTGGTATCTCTGCCGCTGCGGCAGGTACAATGTTCTTAGTAGTTAGGGTTTTCGATGCAATTAACGATCCAATCATCGGAAGTCTTGTAGATAGAACAAACACAAAGTATGGAAGATTTAGACCTTACTTGTTATATAGTGCAGTTCCCTTTGCCATTTTAGCAGTTCTTTGTTTTACAACTCCTGACTTCAATGAGTGGGGTAAGTTGGTTTATGCATATGTTACCTATACTTTGTTAACAGTTGTTTATACATTTATTAATATTCCATATGGAGCTCTAACATCTGCGATGACCCGTGACAACGATGAAGTAGTCAGCATTACTTCTATTCGTATGATTTTCGCGAACATCGGTGGATTAATTGTTTCCTTCTTTGTACCTTTCTTATCTTCATACATCGGAGATATGTCAGGCGATACAGCTCTTGGTTGGCAAATAACAATGGGAATTATGGGGGTTGTTGGAACCCTGCTTATCCTTTTCACTTTTAAATCAACAAAAGAACGTGTAAAAGTAGTAGAGGCTGGCGTGAAAATTAAACCAACTGATATTTTTGAACAGTTGCGTGTAAACCGTCCATTAGTTGTTTTAAGTATCTTCTTTATCATTATCTTTGGTGTGAATTCAGTTATTAACTCCGTGGGTATTTATTATGTTACGTACAATATGGATAGTCCTGATCTTGTTAAATGGTATGGCTTGATTGGTACGCTTCCAGCTTTTGTAATCCTGCCATTTATTCCTTGGTTAAATAAAAAGCTAGGAAAGAAAAAATTACTTTATATTTCCTTAGCTGTTACGATCGTTGGATTACTAGGTATCCTTATAACACCACCATCCGTAGTTTGGGCAATCATGATATTCCGTTTGGTTGCGGCTGCAGGAGCTCTAACTGCTGGAGGATACATGTGGGCACTTATCCCCGAGACAATCGAATATGGTGAATACAAGACAGGAAAAAGAATGGGTGGACTTATCTACGCAATCGTTGGTTTCTTCTTTAAATTTGGTATGGCGCTTGGAGGAATCATCCCTGGTTTAGTTCTTACACAATTCGGTTATGTTGCAAACCAAGCTCAAACTCAATCTTCTTTAACGGGTATTTTGCTTACAACAACAGTTGTACCAATTGTCTTACTTGTGTTGGCGATGATTGACATTAAGTTCTATAACCTTGATGACAAAACGTATGCAAAGGTTATTAGAGAATTAGAGAATCGTCAAAAAGTTAATGAACAAATATCAAATGGACAACTCTAAAATAGTAAAAAAACAGGCTATCAACATATGATAGCCTGTTTTTTGTTTGGCAGGAAAGCACATATTTTAGCGTATTCTTACCTCAGTGTCATGAACAAAGAAATGTGCTTTATTCATATCTAAGGCTAAAGCCAAACTCTGTCCGGCTTTAATATCTGTTCTTGAGTCAATTCGTGCAATCATATTTTGCTCATTAATGGTAGTATAAAGAATCGTTTCAGCCCCCATTAATTCTACAACATCGATTTTCGTCGTGAAGGTTGAACCTGGTGACATTTCAAGAAACAAAGGTTCATCATGTATATCTTCCGGACGGATTCCAAGGGTAATGGGCTTGTTGATGTAGCCTTTCTCACGTAAAAGCTTTAATTTGCCTTCTGGAACTTCGAATGAAAAATTTCCAGTTACAAACTTATTTTCCTTCAGTTCCCCATTAAAGAAGTTCATCGCAGGGGAACCAATAAATCCACCAACGAAAACATTTTCTGGTTTATCGTAAATCTCTTTCGGTGCCCCAATTTGTTGAATAATCCCATCTTTCATCACAACGATACGAGTAGCCATTGTCATTGCTTCTGTTTGGTCATGGGTAACATATATGGTTGTCGTGTTTAAGCGTTGATGAAGTTTAATAATTTCAGAGCGCATTTGAACACGTAGTTTTGCATCAAGGTTAGATAATGGCTCATCCATTAAAAAGACCTTTGCATCACGAACAATTGCCCGACCTAGAGCAACACGCTGGCGTTGCCCACCAGATAGTGCTTTCGGCTTTCGATCTAAGTACTGTTCAAGTCCTAAAATCTTTGCCGCTTCCCTCACCCGTCGATCAATTTCTTGTTTATCCATTTTTCTCAGCTTTAATCCAAAAGCCATATTATCATAGACCTTCATATGAGGATACAAGGCATAGTTTTGAAAAACCATGGCAATATCGCGATCTTTTGGAGGAACATCGTTTACCAGTCGATCATCGATATAGAATTCCCCTTTTGAGATATCTTCTAATCCTGCGATCATACGAAGAGTGGTGGATTTCCCACAACCAGATGGTCCTACAAATACAATAAACTCTCGGTCTTTGATATCTAAATTAAAATCAGTTACTGCCGTAACGTCCCCATCATAAATTTTATAAATATGTTCTAGTCGAAGTTCCGCCATTTATTTTTATTCCCTCCTATATGTATTGAACTCTATCTATCATTGCTTATAAGTACAAACCTAACTGTAGTATAGGAAATGATTAACAGACCTATGCATTGGATCACTATTTAACCTAGGCGAAATTGGGTACGTATAAGGCAACTTCGATTGGCGGAATGGTCAGATAAATTTTAAAGAATAAATTAACTCTCAAGCAACACACTAGAAATTGGTGGCAATCATTTCTCAATCAGTGTTACCAACAACTTAATTTTTATAAAGATGGAGGGTACGGGTAATGAGCTATTTTGGAAATGTAAATCAAGTGAAATACGAGGGGCCGGATTCCAAATCCCCATATGCTTTTAAATACTATAATCCGCAAGAAACAATCAACGGACAAACCATGGAAGAGTTTTTACGCTTTGCAGTTTCGTATTGGCATACTTTTACTGGAGAAGGTTCTGACCCATTTGGAGAAGGGACAATGGTTCGACCTTATGACAATTTTACCGGAATGGATTTAGCCAAAGCTCGTGTTGAAGCTTCCTTTGAATTCTTTGAAAAGCTAGATGTTCCATATTTCTGCTTCCATGATTTTGATATTTCACCTGAGACGAATTCTTTAAAAGAAACTTTAGACAACATTGATCAAATTGTTGGGGTCATTAAAGATCATTTAAAGACGAGTAAAACCAAATTACTTTGGAATACGGCCAATATGTTCACCCATCCGCGTTGGTTATTTGGTGCAGCAACCTCTCCAAATGCAGATATCTATGCTTATGCCGCTGCAAAAGTAAAGAAGGGACTTGAAGTAGCAAAAGAATTAGGATCTGAAAACTATGTATTCTGGGGCGGACGTGAAGGCTATGAGACTTTACTTAATACAGATATGCAGCTTGAACTTGATAATTTAGCACGTTTCTTCCATATGGCACTCGATTATGCAAAAGAAATCGGGTTTGAAGGTCAGTTCCTTATTGAGCCAAAGCCAAAAGAGCCTACGAAACATCAATATGATTTTGATGTTGCGACTGGAATATCGTTTTTACAGAAGTACGATTTGGCAGACAAATTCAAATTTAATATTGAAGCGAACCATGCTACTCTTGCTGGTCATACATTCGAACATGAATTACGTGTTGCGCGCATCAATGGGATGTTAGGATCTGTGGATGCAAACCAAGGTGATCCATTACTCGGCTGGGATACGGATGAATTCCCAACAGATTTGTACTCCACAACATTAGCGATGTATGAAATTATCCAGAACGGTGGACTAGGCTCAGGTGGTTTGAACTTCGATGCGAAGGTACGAAGAGGCTCGTTTGATCCTGAGGATTTATTCTTTGCACATATTGCCGGAATGGATAGCTTTGCAGTTGGAACAAAGGTTGCCCAAAAACTGATTGAAGATAAGGTTTTCGAGAACTTCATTGCCGATCGTTACAGCAGCTATAGAGAGGGAATCGGTCTTGAAGTGGTGGAAGGAAAGGCAGACTTCCACAAACTAAGCGAGTATGCTCTTAAACTAGATAAGGTTGAAAGCAATAAATCAGGACGTCAAGAGAATTTAAAGGCCATCTTAAATCAATATTTATTGGATGCAGTTAGAGGATAAGAGAATATAGAAGTGCTTGTTAAGTGATGGACAAGTCGCTTGGTTCAAACGATTTTTAAGAAGAAACACATAATAAATAAACCAAAAAGCTGGTCTACGTTTGTACCCAGCTTTTTGGTGAATCCATAATTTTTGTGGATAAGCAAGGCAGGAAGAAAACGGACTCCTATGAATAAATCGAAACTACTTGAAGAAGAGTAAGATGGAAGGTTTTATGGCAGATTTTCTGCTCTTTTTAGAGTGACGACAAAAATTTTGGAGGGAAATATATTGTTTAAAAAGAAGGGTATTTCTTTGCTGTTACTTCTTACAATGATGACGGCCATCGTTTTAAGTGGTTGCGGCGGAGGTGATGACGCTGGTGACGGTGGTGGTACTGCAGGCGGAGGCGACAAAGTTACCGTAAAAATGATGCACCTATGGCCGGCAGGGAGTTCAAAGCAGCATCATGGAATCGTCGAAGATATTATTAAGCAGTATGAGGAAGAAAATCCAGATGTAAAGATTGAAACAGAAATTTTATCAAATGATCAGTATAAAGAGAAGATTAAGGTTTTAGCTTCGTCGAATCAATTGCCTGATGTAGGGCTCACATGGGCTGCAGGCTTTTTAAGACCGTATGTTGAAGGTGGAAAGTTTGCTGCGCTGGATGATGTTTTAGAAGGTGAGCTGGGTGAATCCTTTATTTCTGGAACTACAGAGGCTTTTTCAGTGGATGGAAAAGCCTATGGCTTACCACTGGAACTAAATATTGCTCCGATTTATTATAATAAAAGAATTTTTGAAGAAAACAATCTGGAGGTCCCTGAGACTTTTGATGATTTTAAAAATGTCGTCAAAACACTAGTCGATAATGGAGTAACTCCAATTACTGTTGGAAATAAAGAGCCGTGGACAGGTTCCATGTGGTATATGTATTTGGCTGACCGAATTGGTGGAAAGGAAACATTAACCAATGCGATTAACCGTTCTGGTTCTTTTGAAGATCCAGCGTTGGTACAGGCTGCTGCTGAGATTCAAAATTTAGTAGACCTTGGTGCATTTGTTAAGGGGTACAATGGGCTTTCAAATGAAGAGGCAAAAGGACCATTTATGAACGAAAAAGCTGCGATGTATATGATGGGATCATGGGAATTACCAAACTTCACAACAAATGAAGATGTTCCACAAGAATTTAAGGATCAAATTGGTTTCTTTAAATTCCCATTGGTTGAAGGTGGAAAAGGAGATATCAATAGCTTTGTTGGTGGCCCTGGTGTAGGATTATTCGTTTCTGAGAATTCAAAGGTTCAGCAAGAAGCAAAGGATTTCGTAAAATTCTTTGTTCAAAAATGGGGAGAAGTATCTGTTACAGGTGCCGGTGTAATCCCAGCGACAAAAGTAGATACCTCTCAATTGGATTTACCAGAGATGTTTATTGATGTTTTGGATGAGTTAAACAAGGCTTCAAACATCACTCTATATGCAGATGTCCAAATGAGCGCGTCTGCCGCACAAGAGCATTTGAATTTAATTCAATCGTTATTTGGAAAAGAAATTACCGCAGAAGAATTCGCGACCAGACATGAAGAGGTCCTCGCAGACGAGGAATAAAACTGGGATGAACAGGAGGAAAAGGGTATATCGATTAAATGGATATGCCCTTTTTTCCTTAATTATACCTTCTGATTTTAAACAAGGGAAAGGGGATGATTAGATGAACAAAGTGATGTCTAATAAATGGGTAATCGCTATGTATGTGTTGCCAGCACTCCTATTAATTTTAGTGTTAATTTATGTCCCAATTATTTTGACTGGATATTATGGATTAATGAAATGGGACGGAATCGGAGAGATGGACTTTATCGGTTTAAGTAACTATACCAAATTATTAACCGATGATGATTTTTGGCAGAGTTCATTAAACTCATTACTGCTGGCCATCTTTTCTCTATTAAGTTTAATTGGCTATTTAGCGATCTCGCTTGTTCTTGCAGCCAAAATAAAAGGTGCAGACCTATTAAGAAAAATTTACCTAATTCCAATGCTATTGTCTTCAGTGGCCATTGCACAGTTATGGTTAAAAATTTATCACCCTTCGAATGGGTTATTAAATAGCCTTCTCGTCTTTTTCGGTGTAGATAATCCGCCAGCGTGGTTGGCTGAACCTAATCTAGTTTTAGGTGCCATCTTTGTCCCGATTATTTGGCAATATGCAGGGTTTTACATTTTGATTTACTATGCGGCACTAAAAAATATTCCAGACTCTGTTATTGAGGCGGCAAAAATTGATGGAGCCTCTCCTTTGCAAATTGCTTATAAGATTAAACTTCCACTTATTATGGGGGTCATTAAAGTAACAATCGTTTTATCCTTTGTGGGTTCACTAAAATACTTTGACCTCATTTATGTTATGACGGGTGGCGGACCGAATGGAGCTAGTGAGGTTATCGCGTCATACATGTATAAACAAGCCTTTAACAGCTATAACTTTGGATACGGGAGTGCCGTTGGGTTTGCTTTATTATTGTTCTGTTTACTAGCTACTGTTGTCATTCAAAGATTAACGAGAACGGACGATGAGGTTGAATACTAAAGGAGGGGAAAGGCAACTATGACGGAAACCGGGCAACAAGAAGTTAAACTGCAAAAGTCTGAGGGCAATGCTGCTGGGAAGTTCGGCTATGCGATCCTTTACTTGATTTTAGGGATCATTGCCGTTTTGCAAATCTATCCTTTAATCTGGTTAGTGTTTTTCTCGTTAAAGACGAATCAAGAAGTATTTAATGCTTCACCATTTGCCTTGCCAGCTGATCCTAAATGGGAAAATTACGCTACTGTTTGGACACAAGGGAATATCAACCTGTACTTTTTTAACAGTGTATGGATTACCTTGGTTTCTGTAGCTTTGACAATCCTACTAGCCAGCTTCGTGACCTTTGCAATAACGAGAATGAATTGGAAACTGAGTAAACTGGTTTTAGGGTTATTTATGATTGGGTTAATGATTCCAGTTCACTCTACACTCATCCCGTTATTCAATTTTTTCCTAAGTATCAACTTAATTGATCATCCATTAGCGCTTATTTTAACGTACACAGCCTTTAATCTACCATTAACAATTATGATTTTACTTGGATTTTATTCGACATTGCCACGAGAAGTTGAAGAAGCGGCGGTTATTGATGGAAGCTCGATTCATCGAATCTTTTTCCAAATCACCTTGCCAATGTCCATGCCCGTAATGTCGACTACCTTCATTATTAATATGATTTATAACTGGAATGAGTTTGTGTTTATCAACACGTTTATCAGTTCAGATAGTTACAAGACATTGACGGTCGGGATTCAAAACTTTATTGGTCAATATAGTACAGATTGGGGAGCCATTGGGGCAACACTTGTAATCAGTATCTTGCCAATCCTAATTGCCTTCGTATTCCTAAGTAACAAAATTGTCGAGGGAATTGCAGCAGGAGCGGTTAAAGGGTAACCTCACTGCTTTTAGAAGTAATCATGACTGTCCTTCATTTTGAAGGACAGTTTTTGTCTATGAGGGGTGAGCTCAGGGACATTTTGTTTATATTGAAAGATGATTTTGTCTATGAGGGGTGAGCTCAAGGACATTTGCTTCATTGGGAAGATGAGTTTTGTCTATGAGGGGTGAGCTCAAGGACATTTGCTTCATTGGAAAGATGAATTTTGTCTATGAGGGGTGCTCTCAAGGACATTACCTTCATTGGGAAGATGAGTTTTGTCTATGAGGGGTGCTCTCAAGGACATTTGCTTCATTGGGAAGATGAGTTTTGTCTATGAGGGGTGCTCTCAAGGACATTTCCTTCATTGGGAAGGAGAGTTTTGTCTATGAGGGGTGTACTCAAGGACATTTCGAATAGAAATAAAACGAGACTTTGTTTTGGAAATAGAACTAAGTCTCATTTTAAAAAACTCAAACAGTTCGGCGTTCTAATTAGTAAATTGTTTCTTTGCACTTAACGTTGTCCTCAGAGTACGTTTTGCACCCTAAAACCAATCTGAAATTGCATAAAAAATGAGCCGCTGAAATATAATTCAGGGCTCATTTGAGAGATTCTTTAATTTTGCTTTTTTGCGATCAATACTTAAAAAGCTTTTGTAACAAGACCACATGATGACAAAAGCAATGGCACTACCTCCAAAAAACACAAGTAAAGGTGGGAGGAGGTTGGCTATTAGAAAGATAACTACTAAGCCAAGAATCATTACCATATTATAAACGGGACTAACCAACATAATGAAAAGAGAATTTTTTAATACGTGCAAAAGGTTCACATTATAATGAACGTAAGAAGGAAAGGCATAAAGCAAAATCAACGAAAAGGTTATTACTAGTAACAACATGGGATACTTGCTCCATTGCATAAAGGAATCTGTACTATGGTTGACAAGAGTAAGATCCACATAAATTAATAGCCCGATTAAGGTGAGGAGTACCCCAAAAAGATTGCTCTTTACCCATTCATCTTTAAAGGTGTTCCAGAATGTTTTTAAGATGGGGATATCAGATTGCCCCATGACCCATTTTCGAATTACAGTGAACATGGCAATGGTGGAAGGGAAAAATCCTAGTAAGATTATGCCTAAGAGTGAAAAACCCAGCCATAACAGCTGAACCCACGCAAACCGCATAATCCACTCTGATCCACGATATAAAGAAGAGGTAACGATGTTCATTCATGACAACTCCTTAATGTGCTTATTAGTAGTATATCTTTTCAGTCAGATTGAATACGGTGTTTAGAAAGATTATCCATGAAAGGTGTTATTAGTAAACGAGAAATTGGCCTTTCTTCAGAGATAAGATATTAATGGTTATTACACATAAATCGCTTACTAGAATGAGCAAACTAAAAGGAAAAGGAAGGAGGAGTAACAATGGAAACATACAATCAAAATGGACTTCCACCAATTAAACCATATGGGTACGGAACGGATATGGGTCAGGCGAAAAGTGCGCATGATGAAATTGATGTTTATGTAAATGATGAATTCGTTGGAAAAAAGATATTCGTAACCCAAAACGAAGATGCTGATGATATTGTTGACTTTCTAAAATTACAAGGTGTCGAGGATGTTACGACTGAATTAAATGGTGATCATTATGTTATTAATTCTAATAACCCCGAGCGCCTAAAACAAGTTTTGGAGGTTTACTTACAAAACCGTTAAATAGATCATATGACGATTACGAGTGAAGGTAAAAAGAGTTTTATTACTTTGAGGGAAGGCAATTATTTGTTCTTCCCGTTTTTCATGATGTAATTGGAGACTTATTATATTGGGAATACATATGAATAAACACAAATAAGGAAAGGGGAGTAAATCAATGCATCGAGGTAGTTTGCAGTTGACGTTACAAACTTCAAGTTTAATTGTGGGATTCATGGTGTGGGTCATTTTGTCCTCTTTGATGCCTTTTATTACAAATGACATTGAGCTCTCAACAGGTCAGATTTCAATCGTTACAGCTGTACCTGTCATTTTGGGTTCTATTATGAGGGTACCAATTGGATATTGGACAAATCGATTTGGTGCTAGAATCGTTTTTCTATTAAGTTTTATTGTTCTTTTATTTCCTGTTTATTTTATCAGTATTGCAAATTCGATGGGACACTTAATTCTTGGCGGGTTGTTCTTGGGGATTTCGGGCGCAGTATTTTCTGCGGGAGTGACAGCTCTACCAAAGTATTACCCTAAAGAAAAACATGGGTTAGTAAATGGGATATATGGAATGGGGAACGCTGGAACAGCGATAACTAGTTTTGCTGCGCCTATTCTTGCAAACATGTATGGTTGGCGTAGAACGGTACTTTTTTATCTCGTTTTATTGGCTTTGTTTGCAGTTTTGAATTTTCTATTAGGTGACCGAAAAGAACCGAAGGTAAACACCCCTTTGGTTCAACAAATCAAAGGAGTTTATCGTAACTCCAAGCTATGGTTTCTCTCATTTTTTTATTTTATTACTTTTGGTGCATTTGTTGCCTTTACCATTTATTTACCAGGTTTCTTAGTGAATCATTTTGGGTTAAATGAAGTGGATGCAGGGGTGAGAACTGCTATTTTTATCGTGTTTGCGACTATATTACGGCCTGTTGGAGGCTGGTTGGGGGACAGATTTGATCCATTTAAAATACTCATGATGGTCTTCGCGGGTCTCACACTAGCTGGGGCGTTGCTAGCCTTTACCCCTTCCCTTCTCTTATATACGATAGGTTGTTTAGCTGTATCCTTTTTTGCAGGAATCGGAAACGGAACGATTTTCAAACTTGTGCCGCTTTATTTTTCAAAGCAAGCTGGTATTGTAAATGGAATAGTTGCAGCAATGGGTGGGCTAGGTGGATTTTTTCCTCCATTACTTTTAACGGCTGTATCTAGTTTAACAGGTCACTATTCAATTGGATTTATGGCACTTTCGGAACTTTCACTTGCGAGCTTAATCCTCGTGTTTTGGATGTATTATCAAGATAAATTATTTGTTTCTGAAAATATACTTGAACATACAGCAGAAGGGATGATGCTTACAGAAAAAGATGGGACGATTGTTCGAGTAAATCCTGCTTTTACTAAAGTAACCGGCTACCTTCCTGATGAGATTATTGGTCAAACCCCAAGCATTTTACAGTCAGGAAAACACGACCAAACTTTTTATGAAAAAATGTGGGAAGAAATTAAAGAAAATGGATATTGGCAAGGCCAGATATGGAATAAGCGCAAAAGTGGTGACATTTATCAAGAATGGCTAACGATTTCAGCGATAAAAAACGAAGCAGGGGAGATTAAATACTACGCTGGATTGTTCAGTGACTTAACGGCAACCTAGTCAAACATAATGGCAGGAGAAAAAAAGAGGCCGCAAGTTAATGGGGCCTCTACCTAAATCAATTATGAAGCATTAATAATGGAAGTTTGTATTTTTCGAATCACGTCGCCCCTGCTTATAACACCAACGATATGTTTATTACGATCGATAACAGGTAGCTTCTTGAAATGGTGTTCTGCTAGAAGCTCTACAGCTTTTTCCATATCCTCATCTTCAGTGACGCAGATGATCTCTCTGGTTTTAGCGATATTGATGATTTCGGTGTTTGCCAAATTCCCTAAGCGAGTATCCAGGTCTTGACCTTCTTCAAAAGCCATATAATAAAGGTAATGGTAAAATTTGTGTTCAATTGGTTTTATAGCTCTCAAAATATCTCCATCAGAGACCATGCCAATTAATTTACCGTCTTCAGTACAAATTGGTAATCCTCCAATTTTCCTATCAACCAAGACTTTCATGACATCCCGCACACTGTCATTTGGATGTGCCTTCACGACATCCCGAATCATAAAATCTTTCACCTTCATGTTAAACACCTCGCTGGTATGCATTAGAGATAAAAACTACGATTCTATTATTTAATCCCTATTAAAGTATTTCACTTTCTCGGGGTAAAGTCAATGGAAGGTGAACCCTGATTCAGGTTTTGGAGACTAATATAGGTTTGAATATTGATTGAAGTTTGTTCATTGATTTGCTGAAATTAAAGTGAATAGTTAGGGTGCCCATTTGGGATGGAGATAAGAAACGAGTGTCCTCCTGGTTACGTAGAATCCATTATTATACCAATACTAGGTACACATAAAAGCATTCCGCTAGTGTTGTACCTGCTGCTTGGATTTAGACACTGGTAGGTTTGGTGTATGGTTTTATTTTAGGGATAATGGCTTTAGGCAGTAAAACGGCATTTTGGAAAACTGCTACACCCTTTGAATTTTCCATTTTTACCTTTTCTGATGACTAGATGACTTCCGCATCTAGGGCAGATGTTTTTAGAGATTTTGTGGTCTCGGGTGCTCTTGTCGTTTTTAAGATTTTCGACATGTAGTTTGCTTTGCCTTTTTTGTGCTTTGCGATCTTTGGGAATATACCGAGATAATATATGATTTAGCTTCTGTCTCTTAAAATAAGGTAGGGTGTAAGTGTTTAAACTTTCCACCGACTTGATGTGTGAAAGAAGTTGAGGGCTATTAATAACTGTTGCGTTTTTGAAAGTCTGGGTAAATTTTAACTCAGCTTGTCTTCCGAATACAATAATCGAATGAACGGGAACATCATATAAACTGTCTCCAATTGCAGCCTGAAGTGCTTTGATATGACCAGAGTTTTGCCAAATTGGGTTATAGAATTTGTCCTTTCTTTTATAATTGGTTTGCGTCCAAGTTTGTTTGTGTTCAGACCCAGTAATCCACCCTTTATAATTTTTCGTTTCAATTACATAGATTCCTTGGGGACCGATGAGTACGTGATCAATTTGAGTGGTTTTGCCATCCTCTTTTGGTAAATAAAGGTCATTCATCAGTATGTATTCGTTAGGGTCTAGCATGTTTAAGATTCGGGCAACTTGTTTTTCACCAGCAATCCCTTGGATTTTGGGTGTTCCAGTTAATCCAAACTAAAGCTGCAAAGAATATGACAAGAAAGAGATAATAAGTTCCCATTTTAATAGTCCTCCTAAAAGCTTTTTCAATATAATAGCAGATTATCATACTTTAGATCCATTCCTTTAAATCTTCAATATTATTCATTTTTTTGTGATATTCTATCTTAAAATTAAGTAAGAAAACGGAGGGTTCTATTTGCCTTGTATTAAAACACAAAGACTTAAGATGATTACATTATCTGAGGATATGATGGAGGCAATAGTACAA
This sequence comes from Mesobacillus maritimus, assembly GCF_019749255.1. Lineage (GTDB taxonomy): Bacteria > Bacillota > Bacilli > Bacillales > Cytobacillaceae > Mesobacillus_B > Mesobacillus_B maritimus_A. The sequence continues at coordinate 121,684 of NZ_JACWFH010000035.1, forward strand.
GGAGAAAGGGTTTTGTATGAGAAGGGTACTTCCTATCAATTAGCGCCAGAGTGGCTCTTAGAAGTATACAAACAGTTTTTTCCTTATAAGATTGATAGATTTCGAAAATACCCTCATGAAAACCAGTGGGAAGGCATGATGATCGACCGAAAAGGTTTTCTCGTTGTAGGGGATAGGGTTCAAGGGTGGACCTAATGAGGATGGAGTTATCGACCTTGGATATAGCATAGTTCCTAGTTACCAAGGGAAAGGATACGCAACAGAAATGGGCAAAGCTATGGTGAAGTGGGCGTTAACTCATCCTAATGTAAAAAAGGTGAAAGCTACTTGTGACCCTGATAATTATGCTTCCATTCGTGTGTTGGAGAAAATTGGGTTTAAAAGAACGAAGGAGGAAGAGGAGAGTATTTTTTGGGTGTATTAATGAGGTTTTGGTTACAACGATAACAGATTTAATAGAGTTGATTTGGATGGATGTTTCAACGTGCCCCGTTGAAGAAAAAGGGAAAGCAGGAATGTCCAGCGTGCCCGAATTGAGTGAAGTCGAAAGAAAAAGGGAAAGCAGGAATGTCCAGCGTGCCCAAACGCGAGTGAAGTAGAATAAAAAGGGAACGCAGGAATGTCCAGCGTGCCCGAAATGAGTGAAGTCGAAAAAAAGGGAACGCAGGAATGTCCAGCGTGCCCGAACGCGAGTGAAGTAGAAGAAAAAGGGAAAGCAGGAATGCACAAGCGTGCCCGAAATGAGTGAAGTCAAAAGAAAAAGGGAACGTAGGAATGTCCAGCGTGCCCGAAATGAGTGAAGTCGAAAGAAAAAGGGAAAGCAGGAATGTCCAGCGTGCCCAAACGCGAGTGAAGTAGAATAAAAAGGGAAAGCAGGAATGTCCAGCGTGCCCAAACGCGAGTGAAGTAGAAGAAAAAGGGAACGCAGGAATGTCCAGCGTGCCCGAAATGAGTGAAGTCGAAAGAAAAAGGGAACGTAGGAATGTCCAGCGTGCCCCAACCGAGTGAAGTAGAATAAAAAGGGAACGCAGGAATGTCCAACGTGCCCAAAATAGAGTGAAATTAATGAAAAAGGGAACGCAGGCGCCATCAACCTAGGATGTAAAATATCATGACTTGTTCCAACTGAGAATATACATAACCATACGGAAAGGAGGCTGGACGATGACGACGAGGAATCCAAGCGGGATCCCGCAAGGTACCGTTTATGTGGTGGATCCTTCTCCTTACAATTGGCTTTATGTATTGTTCAACACGATGGAAGAGCTGGTACGCGCGAATAAAGCGGGGAGGGTCATCGCGGCACTAGCAACCAGTGCAAAATGGGTAAACAAAACAACGCTTAGGGTGGAACTGAGAAAAGGTGTCACCTACCATAATGGCGAGGAGTTTACTGCGCATATAGTTAAAAAAAATTTTATTGAGCTTCAGAAGTGGGCGGCCCCGCATCCCCCTGGGACTTGGCTCAATTTTCCGCCCGGTACGAAACTGACCGTTGTTGATGATGATATCGTTGAATTTCATTTTCCTAAGCAAGACGGGTTAGCAATTGGGAAAATGCGTGGAAATCATATGGGGAACGATCTCTTTTATGAAACAATCGGTTTTGGATATAGAAAGCTTGGCTCAGGTGAGGGACATTGGTGAGTATTGGATGCACCAGGCCCGTGGGGCACTGGACCATTTATCCTCTCAAGAGGATATTCATCCATTCAAAATGTACCGGCTTTCATAAATAAGAAGCCTTTTGAAGCAACCTGGCTGACTGTAAAAGAAGAAAGGACCCCGATGGTTGTTCTAGAAGCAAACCGAGAATACTGGAATAAAAAGCGTGGTCCAAGACTAAGAAGTGTTGTTTTTCGAAATGATTTATCCTCTAAAGAAGCTCTACATTTATGTACCACGACAGAAGGTCAAGTCGATATCGTAGCACAGGTTGATCCGAAGGATGCGAGAAAGGTAATAGCTTCCAAGTTTGCAAAGCTGGTATCTGAAAAAGGAAATCAAGTTCTAGCAGGAGTGTTTAATCGTTTTCGCCAGGATGTTAATTTTAATAATCGGAATCTTCGATTGGCGATAAATTTAGCGGTCAATCGTGAAGAGTTAATTCAAAGAGGTTTTTTTGGATATGCCGATGAAGTAGCTGCCTTGACGCCACCTTGGGCTGTTGACTACCCGAAAGAACTAGCAGCACGTGCATATGATCCGGAAAATGCCCGTTCCCTTATGAAAAAAGCAAACTATCCAAAGGGAAGAAAACTAAAACTTGCGGCCACAAGTAAATATGCTGCCATTGCCAACCTGATGGCGAAACAAATGCAAAAAGCCTTAGACATTGGCGTCGAAGTCATGATCATTCATGAAGACGATGAAATAAACTGGATGAAGATTCTTGCGGAAAAGAAGCTGGTGCCTAGCTGGGATATTCTTTTAGCCAGTGCAACAGCCTTATTTTATGAAGATACGCCGGCATTTTTTCACCGGGAATTTTTCGGGAAAAGCGGTGCCCTTCGAGCGGGACCGGAATTGCCACAATTCAATCAATTGTGGCAAAAGATGGAGGCTGAAGTCGATAAAAGGAAGAGAATCGAGCTAGCAAAAGAAATCGATCGTTATGTATTCAAGGAGGCTTTAGCACTGTTTTTGTGTGTTCCGCAATCCTTGTATGGTGTAAACAGGCATGTCGAATTTCAACCTTACCGAACTACGTTTGAATTAGCGGAAACTGAAGTTACAAAGGAGCACTGGTCAAGACGTACCTATCCGGGTCATGCCTAGGCATGAACTGGATTTTTTTTGGTTCATTTAAAAGCTAAATCAATGGCTTTAGTCTAAAATAATCCAAAGCCTGATTAACTAAATATAGGTCATAAATATTTTTCTCGAGGCAGAATCGAATGACCAAGTCATATGTTTCACTATCTGATAACGAGTATCCAGCGGCGCTTAATAGTTCTTCGGTGTCCTCGAAACCTAGTTCAAGAGCGAGTGCGAGAGCAATAACCGTGTTTTTTTTAGGCCGATAGGTTGGATTAGTTCGTATTTTTGAAAAATGTTTCCGGTCGATGCCGGCCTTTTTGTATACCTCCGAGTCGCGTGCCCCTGCTTGATCGATAAAACGGAAAAGTACCTGATTGAGTGTAGGTTTCCGGTGGGTTTTGATAAAATCCTCTAACTCCCCCTGCTGGATTTCCTCAACGATATATTTCTCACTTTCTATGAAAGGCTCTGCTGACTTATAAACAACTGCCTCCATTTCAAGATGTTCTTGAACATATCTTTCTAGGTGCATTAACATTTCTTTTCCGAGCATCTAATCTTCCTCCCAAAATGTCGCTTCTCAGGCGACCAACTCATGGATGAACTTAAGTACTATTGTATCACGGAGTACAAATTTGAGAGGATGAACTGAGATGAATACCAATTTAACAGAAATTATTTTCTTACTAGATCGAAGTGGCTCGATGGCAGGGCTTGAGAAGGATACTGTTGGAGGGTTCAATGCCTTTATAATAAGGCAATGTCAAGCTGAAGGAGAAACGCTTGTGACGGCAGTTTTGTTTGACGACGAGTATGAAGTTTTATGGAGCGGTGTACAAGCAAAGGACATAAAACTAACGGAGCAAGAATATTATGTTCGTGGGTGCACAGCACTTCTTGATGCGGTAGGAAAAAGTATTCTAGATGTGGGACATAGATTATCTACTACTACTGAGGAAAATCGACCAGGCAAAATATTGTTTGTGATTACAACCGATGGGCTGGAAAATGCAAGTCGTGAATTTTCCTATGAAAAAACTAAAAAATTGATTCAGCATCAACAAGAGAAATACAATTGGGAGTTTATTTTTATGGGAGCAAACATCGACGCTGCAGAAGAAGCCAATCAACTTGGCATTGCCAAGGAAAGTGCCTTTAATTTCGAGGCATCAGAAAAAGGTGTGGAGAAAATGTATGAGATGGTTTGTGAGGTTGTTTCAGAGAAAAGACAAAACAGGTAAATGTGAACATGTGAATACTCTTAGTTTTTTAACTGCTTGGCGAATTGTCAATCTGAGTGTTAGAAACTAGATTAGAATTTTAATTGGATTTGACAAATTACCACTCAGTCGTTTATAGTGTAAATAATATTATTCGAATAGTTCTCCTAAAGGGGAGTAGCTTTTACAGCAGAGTCGTCATTTCGGAGGTTTCATATCTCCCGGCTTTGTTGGCAACGTCAAGTTGTTAGCAAGACCTTTACCTATTGGTAGAGGTCTTTTGTTGTTTTCTAAAACCTTTACCGTGTCAAAATGGTAAAGGTTTTTTTTATAACCTGAAATCAGCCAATATGAACTTCAATAATAGCAATCTTTTAAAAAACAGGAGTGGTGGAATTGAAAAAGAAAAAAGTGAACTTTAATGAGTTGGTCAAGAAAAACAAGGAGGAACTTTTAAAAGATCCGCAAGAGCTTGCAAAAATTGAGGAGCGGCTCGATGCAAGGCATTCGCATTCAAAATGAAGGTTGAAACCATAAAAACGTCAAGGTAAATGAATAGTAATAGGGGGATGTTATGTTACTGAGAAAGTATATGTCACTTGTAGGGATCGGTTCTGCACAAATTGATCTTATTCTTGAAAAGGAAGAATATAAACCAGGTGAAACCGTAAGGGGAACCTTTCACATAAAAGGTGGAACCATTGAACAAAAATTGAAGCGCATCGAGTGTGATTTGGTGAGGGTAGACCCGATTCTTGAGTTAGAAGAAGTGATACACACAGCAACCATCTTAACGTCGTCAACCATTGAAGCGAATGCAGGGAACCAGCTTCCCTTTACATTTACGCTTCCAGAAAATATCAAACCAACTACAGAAGTCATGACATATCGGTTTACAACTAGACTGCATTTCACCCAAGGGGTAGCTAGTGTCGATCAAGACGCCATTGCGATTGTAGAGGAGAGCAAATAAGAGGATGGACACCCTATATATCGGGCAATACAGACTACAGGGTGTAACTTTGAGAACAAGATGAAAATAAAAAAACATATTTTAGGAGGAAACGATAGTTGGAAATTTCCCTTTTATTAGAGTACGGGTGGGTTTTGCTACTCTTAATCGCCCTTGAAGGTTTGCTTGCTGCTGATAACGCTTTGGTATTGGCAATCATGGTCAAGCATCTTCCGGAGGAGGAAAGGAAGAAGGCTCTTTTCTACGGCCTTGCTGGAGCCTTTGTCTTCCGTTTTGCTTCATTATTTATCATTTCGTTCCTTGTGGATGTTTGGCAAGTTCAAGCGATAGGAGCTTTATACCTTCTATTCATTGCGATTAACCATATTATAAGAAAACTAGTCTTTAAAAATAAGGAAGAGACTACCGAGAAAAAGGAAAAGAAGAAAGCGGGCTTCTGGGGAACGGTTTTGAAAGTAGAAGTTGCCGATATCGCCTTTGCTGTTGATTCTATTCTTGCAGCAGTTGCTTTAGCAATGACCCTGCCAAACACAAACCTGCCTCAGATAGGCGGAATGGATGGAGGAAAGTTCCTAGTGATTTTTACTGGAGGGTTAATAGGGTTAATTATCATGCGTTTCGCAGCAAACTTGTTTGTTAAATTGCTCCACGCAAGGCCTGGACTTGAAATTGCTGCCTTCGCCATTGTCGGTTGGGTAGGCGTCAAACTCGCGGTTTTAACCTTAGGTCATAAGGATATTGGAGTCCTTCCGTATGATTTTGCTCACTCCACTGAGTGGAAGTTAATCTTCTATATCGTGTTAATTGGAATTGCCGCTGCCGGGTGGTTCTTAACAAAAGAAAAAACAGAACAGCAAGTAGCGTAAATTAAAATTGTTTATCACTGCAAGCTGCGCTACCTGAAGCAGCTTGCAGAGGATGAAAGAAAGAGGAGGAAGCTTGGATTTGAAATCATTCAGTAGACTAGCTCAAAGTGTGTCGTTCATGAGAAATGGGTCAAAAATCAGTCTGAATGACAAAGATCCTAATTTAGAGTTCATTGGAAAAGGAAGAAGTGCTTATGTGTTTAAAATTAAAGATGAAAATGTAGTGCTCAAAGTTTTCTTTTCACCCTATGAACATCTAGCAAAACAAGAAGCAGAGATTTATAAAGCTCTCGAAGATAATTCCTACTATCCAAACCTGTATGATTCAGGGGTTGGGTACTTGGTTATTGATTATATTGAAGGCTACACATTGTTTGACTGCTTAGTAAAGGGGATTGAGATTCAGGAGAAGCAAATCAAAGAGATTGATCATGCGCTCCTTTTGGCGAGGAAAAGAGGCTTGAATCCTTCGGATATTCACCTGCGTAATATTTTTCTCACAAAGGATGGGCAAATCAAAATTATTGATGTTGCTCGGTTCCGCCAAGTGAAAACGTGTAAGCAGTGGGATGACTTGAAAACAGCGTACTTGTCCTTTTATCGTAAAAAAATGTTTCCTAAGAAGGCGCCGGAATCAATTTTAAACTTAATTGCTTTGCTATATAAAAAGAATTTGATTCCTTCTTTTCATTAGTATTGTTAGGCGTTCCTTATGGAAGGCATCTAACTCGAATTGCTAGACCATTTTATATACTCTCGGAGGTTGATTTTTATTGGGAACCGAAATATTGGTTCTAATCGTACTAATTCTGTTGAACGCATTTTTTGCTGCATCTGAAATTGCGTTAATTTCCTTAAATGATAATAAAATTAAAGTGATGGCCGATAGTGGCCACAAAAAAGCGAAAATGCTTTACGCTCTTCTGGATGAGCCTAGCCGTTTTTTAGCAACGATTCAGATTGGGATTACGCTTGCGGGATTCCTTGCGAGTGCATTCGCAGCTGGTAGCTTTTCAGGAAAATTAGCTGGGTTCCTTGTTAAACTGGGTATGCCACTTTCGGAGAGCATCCTAGAGACGATTTCTGTCATCGTCATTACCTTACTGCTATCATACTTCACTCTTGTATTGGGTGAGTTAGTGCCAAAACGACTTGCCATGCAAAAAGCTGAAGCAATCGCAATGGCTGCAGCAACTCCCTTAACGATGTTATCGAAGATTACATCCCCATTCGTTAAATTTTTAACGTTGTCGACCAATATAGTGGTTCGCTTATTTGGAGTTGATCCGAAGGCGGAGGATGAAAAAGTTACTGAAGAAGAAATTCGCATGATGATTGATGTCGGCAGGGAAAATGGAACGATTCAGGATTCTGAAAAACAAATGATAAACAATATCTTTGAATTTGATAATAAAACGGTCTCGGATATCATGACCCATAGAACGAATATTAATGCGATTCCAATCGATTTGAGCTTGAAGGAAACCCTTCAAATCGTCAATCAAGAAAAGTACACGAGAATTCCTGTTTATGAAGAGAATTTTGACCATATTATCGGGATATTGCATTTGAAAGATTTAGTTCAGTTTATCGAAAGTGGCGACCGTGCTGCTTTTAATCTTCGAGAACTGATTCGTGAACCTTACTATGTGTTAGAATCTGTGAGAATTGACCAATTGTTTAGAGACATGCAGAAAAACAATATTCATATGGCCGTTGCGCTTGATGAATATGGTGGGACCGACGGAATTGTGACAATAGAAGACCTCATAGAAGAAATAGTTGGAAATATTTTTGACGAGTATGATGAACCTGAGCTTGATGGTGTGGAAATTGAAAAGGTGGATGAAACGAACTTTTTATTGGCAGGGACGATTAATTTATATGAAGTTGAAGAACTCTTGAAAGTGGAACTCCCAACCGAAAAATATGATACATTAAGTGGATTTGTACTGGGGCAGCTTGGTTATATTCCAGGAGCTCATGAACGCCCAGCAATTGAATACCAAGGGATTGTGTGCACAGTAACTGAAATGAGTGATCGAAGGATTGTTCGTGTGAAAGTTAGTGTAAAAGAACCTTTGTTAGAGGTTATTTGATGAAATAATAGTGGTAGCAAATAATCATTGAGAGAAAACACGATATTGCAGGTATCGTGTTTTTTCTATTGAGTTATAAATGCTGACGAATTTTGGAAAGAAGAGTGGTGTAGAGGTAGCGGATAGGGGGCTTGGGTGCTCTACAAAAGTGAAATGAGGGGAGAAAGATCTCGGAAATTTGTCTGGATATCGTATCTTTGTGTATAGGAAATAAGCTATAAAATAAAAAGGAACACATCATGGTCCCTTTTAACTCATTGAGATTTTATCTTTATTGGCTACTCTAATCATCGCGATAATGCTCCGACAAAGTAATAACTTAACACCTAAACTGATCGCGGAGTGGTACCATGACCAGCCTTTTTTCCATGTAATTAACTTGGTCTTTTTTGCAGCAATTGTTTCAACGATCACTTGAGGGATGACAAACGGGAAGAGCTTGAAAAAAATACCTGTTGGTTTGCTGTTTAATGTCCATTGGTTGTAATAAAGAAGCAATAAAGGATAGTGGATATAATCAAAAGGTAAATGAATTTTTACTCGATTTGAAAAAGGTCTAATTTTATACCCTAAATACCCTCTTGATACCAGAAATCTATCGGTTAAAGAATTCCCAATGATACTAACTAAGTAAACGATAATCCAGTCTTTTAATGGACGTTTGATAATTGCAAATGGTAACAACGCTAGTGCTATGACAGTAGAAAGTAATAAAAAGGTCTCGGATAAGATTGTTTTTTTTCTTCTCAAGATGAACACCACCTTTTTATAGTGTGACTTTTCATGAAACGATTATGTATCGAATTGCATAATGATTTGGGTATATGCTCCATCAGGGACCATTTTTTATATAAACACTCCAAAGGATACCGTGAAGTGATATATGGTACACTTTAAAGATAAAGGCTGTTTTCGTAAAAATTGTTGCTAAAATCCTAAAGCCGATTTTAGCGTAAGAACAGCTAATGATTAGGGGTTAAGTCGTTTACAAGCTCTTTTCTTAACAGTGATTTCTTTATGCAGCTTAGTTTGAGCTCGAATTAATCGTTTTGCTCATTAAAAGCATCAAAGGTTGAGAAAAGAGCCCAGATAAATAAGAAACATTTTAGAGGTGTTAACATGAAAACAGTCCTTGTAATCGGTGGGGGTATTACCGGTTTATCAGCGATGTATGAATTACATAAATGGAAAAAAAGCAATCAAGCAAATATTCGACTCATCTTAATAGAAGCGGAAAGTGAACTTGGCGGAAAAATTCGCAGTGTTCATGAAAGTGGATTTGTGATGGAAGCGGGAGCCGATTCGATGGTTGCTCGTAAAATTGAAAATATGTCATTTATTGATGAATTAGGATTGGAGCAAGAGGTCGTATATAACTCAACAGGTATTTCGTTTATTTATACAGAGGGAAATTTGAAACCAATTCCAGCCGATTCAGTTTTTGGGATTCCTGCAAGTATTGAGTCATTGGCAAAAAGCACCCTTATATCTGCAGAAGGGAAAGTAGCGGCTTTAAAGGATTTTTATACAAAAAATGAATCCTTTACCGTTAACGACTCAGTAGGATCGTTCTTAGAACATTTCCTAGGAAAAGAATTGGTGGAAAAGCAAATAGCCCCTGTGCTTTCTGGGGTATATTCGGGTAAACTTAGTGACTTAACCATTGCCTCAACGCTTCCTTATTTGGTGGAGTATAAAGAACAATATGGCAGCATCATAAAAGGATTGGAAGCCAATCGCCAAAAGTTTAAAGGGGGAGAACGGAAATTTCTTTCTTTTAAAAATGGGTTGGGTACGTTGATTGAGGCGTTTGAAAAAGTGCTTGAAGACGTAGAGATTCTAAAGAATACAAAAGTGACGAAAATCAAAAAAGGCAATAGTCATTACCAAATAGACCTTCAAAATGGGGAAACGGTAGAGGTTGATCACGTTATCCTTAGTATTCCGCATACAGCGGCGGAAAAATTAATAGATGATCCTGAACTTGAAAAAGGATTTTCGGGATTTAAAAATAGCTCACTCATCAGTGTGTATGTTGGTTACGACGTTCCTGACAGCATTCTTCCTGCAGATGGCACTGGGTTTATTACAGCAAATACTGATGAACTATCCTGTAATGCTTGTACATGGACAAGCAGAAAATGGGAGCACACCTCTAAATCAGGAAACTTACTAGTGCGTCTCTTTTATAAAAGTAGTCATCCTGCCTTTGCACAATTAAAGGATATGAATAACGAAGAACTACTTCAGGTAGCTTTAGGAGATATTCATAAAAGTCTTGGAATAAACGTGGAACCCATTGTTAGTGAGGTCACGAATTGGTCTGAACAGATGCCAAACTATTTAATCGGCCATCCTAAAAGTGTCGAAGCGCTAGAAAACAAATTTGCAACAAAATACCCAGGGATCCTTCTTGCGGGATGTTCATATTACGGGGTAGGCATTCCAGACTGTATTGAAAATGGAATTGCATCGGCAAAGAAAATTTCACAAATGCTTTAATCTTATATTGTTAACAAGTCCGTCCATTTGCCAATAGGCTTCCTTGGGCGGTTTTTTTTTTGTGAAGTAGAGGAAGGTAGGAGGCGAGGCTCACCCTTCAACTAGTAATCCATTCAGTTATCGTTTTCTTCACCAAACTATAGTTAATTTGCTCCCACTCCCGCTATATACTACTTTCAATGCATCCTGTAAGGCTTCAAACAGGTGATCTTTGCCCATAAAGTTTACAAAGTAAAATCTCTTGTAACAGGGGAAAGAATGCAAAATGATTCAATTTTCACCATTTGCCATATTTTATTTAACTTTTTTATGGTATGTTTACAGTAAGCCAACCCGAAATGGGCTTGGAAAGGATGTGAACGGTATGAACGACCAGCAATCCGAAGAAATGGTAAAAAATCTAAAAAGGATCGCAGATGCATTAGAACGTTTATCACCACCACCACAACCAGTTGAATCCACACAAGTGGATGATAATAAAGGGCAATAGAATACATCAGGGCATGCCATATGGGAAAAATAAAAATGCTTTAATTCGTTTTTATTAAAGCGAGAATAAAACATCAAAAAGCCGCAGATTACGCGGTTTTTTTCTTGCGTAAATAAAAATTTTTTGGGATAAGTGCTGGCAATTTCACAAAAGAACACTTAGTTCCAAGGTGGAATTTATAGCTCAACAATAAACCACTGGTCATTGAAGAAATTCCATTTAATCCTGATGGTAGGATGAGAGTGTTACATTGTCATGTAAAGGTATTCCTTAGTAGAACTAGTAGAGAAAAAAGATTGTCGCAATTTTATTTGTATTCTAAAATAGGATTATATATACCTAAGCGAATGTTTTGTTAAGGTAAAAGTCATATATCGTATCCATCTTTGTAACAGTATGGGCAACTATATATGAGTAGGAACATTTTGGATCTAGAGCAACAAAGTTTTGAAAAGCATAATTAAAATATAATACAACGAGGTGTAGCATGTTACAAAAATACGAAACATTAACTGAAATGCATAAAGGCTATTTGGTGGCCGTTATTCGTGGGGAAAATAAGGAAGAGGCAGTTGAAATTTCAAAACAAGCTTATAAAGGAGGAATTCGCTCTCTTGAAGTGACGTTTTCTACACCAGGTGCGGAGGATGCAATTGCTGAGTTAGCTCGTACGGCAGATTCAGATATGATTGTCGGCGCAGGTACTGTATTGGATGAAGAAACAGCGAGAATAGCGATTATGAAGGGTGCGCGTTACATTGTTAGTCCTCATTTTGATGGAGCGATTGCAACCATGTGTAACCGTTATGCAATCCCATACTTACCTGGTTGTGGTTCCGTTACTGAAATTATGCAAGCACTTACTTTCGGTGTGGATGTAGTAAAGCTTTTCCCTGGAAGCTTACTAGGACCTGGTTTTATAAAAGATGTGAAAGGGCCAATCCCACATGTGCAATTAATGCCATCTGGTGGAGTAAGCATCGATAATATCGATAAATGGATGGGAAATGGAGCATTTGCTGTCGGAATTGGGAGTGCTTTAACAAAAGGAATCTCGAATGGGGATTACAGTTCAGTTGAAAAAGTAGCCCGTGAATTTATGGACAAGTTGGCTTCGATTAAAGAAGGACAGGCTTAAAAAAGTTGTAACGTTAGGGGTACTGTTGCCTCACTTATGGGTTCTTGATTCCGTAAAAGGATAGAAGACGCCAAAGCTGTAAAAGTATTTAATAAAAGCATAATTTAGAAGTATAACTTTGCTATTAGAACGTAATAATATGATTATCTCCACACACAATTTTGGTAAAAGAAAACTTTAATCCAGATAAACTTGCGTTAAGATACAATATCTGTTATTCTAAGGAAGAATTATTTTTGTTTGTTCGACAAGGATGTTAAGTGATCAAAAACTTTCGACCTGAAGACGTAAGCAAGGATAGTAACAAAATGTGTGGAACACACACGAGGAGGAAACAAACATGGAACAAGGTACAGTAAAATGGTTTAATGCAGAAAAAGGATTCGGATTTATCGAGCGCGAAGGCGGAGACGATGTATTCGTTCACTTCTCAGCTATCCAAAGCGAAGGCTTCAAGTCTTTAGATGAAGGTCAAAAAGTAACTTTTGAAGTAGAACAAGGTCAACGTGGACCACAAGCTTCTAACGTTCAAAAAATCTAATTAACCTAATAAAGACACAAAAGACTCTCTTGTAGAGTCTTTTTTTTATGCTCTTTTTACTTCAATGTGAAAAGTATCCAGTAGAAGGAGGAAAATGTTCATGAAAAGCCTGATCAAGGACAAAATCCACTAGGAAAGGAAGAAAATGTCTATGAGAAGCCTGATCAAGGACAAAATCCAGTAGGAAGGCAAAATAATGGCCATGAGAAGAACCGCGGGATCGTAGATAGTCTCAGAGCTGTGTAGATAGTAGCCGAAAGTAAGTACTTAGAACATGAAAGAAATTAAGTAAGCATTTTGAAAAAAACCACTGAAACATCCCCAATGAGTAAAAACCTTCACTTAAATCATCAAGATGACTCTTTTCTGAAAAAAAATAAATGATAGAAAGCGTTGAATTCTATATATAAGTGTTTTATTATATAATGGTTTGGTTATATAACTGGTTTCTTATATGTTGCATGGAGGTGAACTATTTTATGGAAAAGGATTTAGAAGGAACAGCAGGAATTTTAAAACTGATGGGAGATAAGACAAGATTGTCGATGTTAGGACTTCTTATCAAACATGACTGCTGTGTTTGTGAGTTTGTTGAGATTTTTAATATGTCACAGCCTGCCATTAGCCAACATTTAAGAAAGTTAAAGGATGCTGGTTTAGTGAAAGAAAACCGGAAAGGACAATGGATTTTTTATTCTCTAAACCAAGAAAATGTCTATTATCAACTTGTTCAGGATGTTATTAAGCATATTCCGGATCAAGGGGAAAAATTGATTTCCTTAGAAAAACAAGGACTACGTATTTCGTGCAATTAATGGAGGTGTGATTTTTGACCCAAACAATTTTAGCTTCACTTATTTTTATCATCACGCTCATTTTGGTTATTTGGCAGCCAAAAAACCTTTCAATTGGCTGGTCTGCTTGTGGAGGAGCGGTACTGGCTTTACTAGTTGGTGTTGTTGATTTTGGTGATGTCCTCGATGTAACAGGGATTGTCTGGAATGCAACACTGGCGTTCGTTGCTATCATTCTTATTTCTCTTATTCTTGATGAAATTGGGTTCTTTGAATGGGCAGCCCTACATATGGCGAGGGTTGCAAACGGAAGTGGCATCAAAATGTTTGTGTACGTATCCATTCTTGGTGCGCTAGTGGCTGCGTTTTTTGCCAATGATGGTGCTGCACTTATTTTAACCCCAATCGTTCTAGCAATGGTCCGGGCATTGAAATTTGATGAAAAGATGGTTTTTCCCTTTATCATCGCGAGTGGTTTTATTGCGGATACGACCTCGCTTCCACTAATCGTCAGCAACCTCGTAAACATTGTATCAGCTGATTTCTTTGGCATTGGGTTTGTTGAATTTGCTACCCGAATGATCATTCCAAACTTCTTCTCGCTTGGTGCAAGTATTTTGGTTTTATATTTATTTTTTCGTAAAAGCATACCGAAGAAGTATGATGTTGCTCACTTAAGGAAACCTGTGGAAGCAATTCGCGATAAGAAAATGTTTACCCTATCTTGGCTAGTGCTTGCGGTGCTGTTAATTGGCTATTTTGCTAGTGAATTCATAGGTGTTCCGGTTTCGATTATTGCTGGGATTGTGGCTATCTTTTTCTTGTTCATGGCAAGAAAAAGCCCTGCTGTCAATACGAGGACAGTAATAAAAGGAGCGCCGTGGGCAATCGTGTTCTTCTCAATTGGGATGTATGTCGTTGTTTACGGATTGAGAAATGCGGGTTTGACAAATGTTCTAACGGATGTGATTCAGCTGGTAGCTGACCAGGGACTGTTCGCGGCAACCCTTGGGATGGGCTTTATTGCAGCGATATTATCTTCAATAATGAACAATTTGCCAACCGTCATGATTGACGCACTTGCAATTGCCGATACTAATACAACAGGTGTTATAAGAGAATCCTTGATCTATGCCAATGTGATTGGGTCTGACTTAGGTCCAAAGATTACGCCGATTGGCTCCTTAGCTACTTTGCTTTGGCTACATGTGCTTAGTTTAAAAGGAGTTAAGATATCTTGGGGAACTTATTTTAAAACAGGAATTATCCTGACGGTTCCCACGTTATTCATCACGTTAGTTGGGCTCTATTTATGGTTAATGCTTATTTCATAAAATTTTACTAAAGGAGATATCATCTATGTCTAAAAAAACAATCTACTTCTTATGTACCGGAAACTCCTGTCGCAGCCAGATGGCTGAAGGTTGGGCGAAAAAACATCTTAGTGATGAGTGGGAGGTAAAAAGTGCGGGGATTGAAGCGCACGGATTGAATCCCAATGCAGTAAAAGCGATGAAAGAAGTGGGAATCGATATTTCTGAACAAACCTCGGACATGATTGATCCAGAAATCCTAAATCATGCTGAATTTGTTGTGACACTCTGTGGAGATGCAGCTGACAAATGCCCAGTCACTCCACCACATGTAAAACGAGATCATTGGGGATTTGATGACCCAGCTAAAGCAGAAGGAACCGAAGAAGAAAAGTGGGCATTCTTCCAGCGCGTTCGTGACGAAATCGGTGAGCGTATTCAGACATTTAAAGAAACTGGCAAGTAAAGGAGTGACAAGAGGGTTGCCCCTCTTGGTGTTTACTAAGGGAGGTTTTTATAAATGAATAAAGTAGAGGTCTTTGATCCAGCATTATGTTGTCCTACAGGAGTATGTGGACCGAGTGTAGATCCTGAGTTGACGAGAATGGCGTCCGCGGTTTTTCTCTTAGAAAAAAAGGGCTGTAACATTATCCGTTATAACCTAGCAAGTGAGCCTGCAAAGTTCGCGGAAAATGAAGTAGTAAACAAAGTTCTCCATGAAGAAGGTCCTGACGCCTTGCCGATGACATTGTTGAATGGCGAAGTTGTAAAGCAGGGGACATATCCTACCAACGAGCAGCTTTCCGAGTGGTTTGGTGTTGCTGAAGAAGAGTTGAAAGAGAAAAAGGCAAACAAGTCGATTACCTTATTATAAAAGGCTCTTTTTGCAAACTTAGCTACTTTTAAGAGCAATAACGATTAATTTGAGCTCATTCTGAGTTATATAAAGAAGGAACTAATGAGACAAATACTAGCTGTTCATACGCAAATCTTCAAGGATTTTAGTAAACAGCCATATAGAAAGAAGTGAAAACTATGCTTCAACGTTTTGAACCCCAAAAAGTGATTCACACCCCTTTTCTCTTTTTTACAGGAAAGGGTGGCGTTGGCAAAACATCAACAGCTTGTGCAACGGCGGTTTCTTTAGCAGATGAAGGGAAAAAGGTGCTTCTTGTCAGCACAGATCCAGCCTCCAACTTGCAGGATGTATTGGAAATTGAATTAAGCAATACGCCTCAATCTGTGCCTGCAGTCGCAAATTTATATGCGTGTAATCTAGATCCCGAAGAAGCGGCAAGAGCCTACCGAGAAAAGGTCGTAGGCCCATTTCGTGGGAAGCTTCCCGATTCGGTGGTGGCAACGATGGAGGAGCAACTATCAGGAGGGTGTACGGTTGAGATTGCGGCTTTTGATGAGTTCACAGGTTTGCTATCGGATAGATCGATCGTTGAACAGTATGATCACATTGTCTTTGATACTGCGCCAACAGGACATACTCTACGTTTATTACAACTTCCTACGGCGTGGAGTGGCTTTTTAGAAGAAAGTACACACGGAGCTTCCTGCTTAGGGCCACTATCGGGTCTTGCAGAGAAAAAGGCGATTTACGCTGAAAGCATGGAAGCCTTGGCGGACGGCAAAAAAACAAGCTTAATTCTAGTTGCCAGACCAGATGAGTCTTCGTTATTTGAGGCTGACCGAGCTTCGCAGGAACTTAGAGGAATTGGCATCCTAAATCAATTTTTAATTGTGAACGGACTGATGGAAAACTATATTGCGGATGAACGTGTATCCTCTTCATTTTACGAGAAGCAGCAAGATGCAATCCAACGGTTGCCTGAAGGACTTAAACCTGTTAAATCCTATTCGTTGCCCTATGTGTCTTACTCGTTAACAGGTTTAGAGAATTTGCGTCATCTTTTAAACTATGAAACATTGCTATCCGCAAAATCTGCCACAGATTGTAAAAATTATCATAACCTTCCAGGTTTACAGGATCTTATTAAAGATGTATCAACAAAAGGGACAAGGGTTATTTTTACTATGGGCAAAGGCGGAGTCGGGAAAACGACGATGGCGTCCGCAATTGCTGTAGGGTTGGTTGAGAAGGGGCATAAAGTCCACTTAACGACTACAGACCCAGCCGCACACCTTGAGTTGATGTTTAAAAACAGTGAGCGCAATCCTCTTTTAAGTATTAGCAGAATTGATCCGAAGCATGAAGTTGATGTGTATAAGCAGGAAGTCTTATCTACTGCAGGGAAAGAGCTCGATGATGCTGGTCTTGCTTATCTTGAAGAAGATTTAAATTCACCATGTACCGAAGAAATTGCTGTATTTCGGGCGTTCGCTGAAGTAGTTGAGAAGTCGAAAGAAGAGGTTGTTGTCATCGATACGGCGCCAACCGGCCATACCTTGCTTCTTTTAGATGCGGCGCAATCTTACCACAAGGAATTGGAACGGACCACGGGAGAGGTTCCGAATAGTGTCCAAAAGTTATTGCCGCGGTTACGAAGTCCTCTAGAAACGAGTGTCGTCATTGTGACTTTGGCAGAAGCAACGCCTGTGCTTGAAGCAAGTCGCCTTCAAGCCGATTTAGAGCGTGCTGAAATTACCCCTCAATGGTGGATTATCAATCAAAGTTTACATGTAACAGATACGAAAGATCCTGTGTTGCAAGGTAGAGCAGTTGCCGAAGAACAATGGATTGAGAAAGTTGAAACAGAGTTGGCGAAGAAATGTGTGATTGTCCCGTTAATGAGTTCAGGAAAAGTGGGTTATGAGCAATTGAAAATATTTAATTAAGAATGAAAGTGAGGGGTCCCCTCGCTTCTTTTTTGAATTACTAAAATACAATTTTTTTTAAAGGACGTAGTCTAGTGAAACTTGAATCTGACAAGCTCATTTCGTATGTAGAAGAGATAAAGGAACGCAATCATAGTAGTGCTGCTTCCATTGTAGCTATGCAGAATAATAAAATCGTATTAGAGCATTATAGCGGTTTTCATTCTAATCTAGAAGGTTCTCTTCCTGTCTCGGAAACTAGCATGTTTAATATAGCGTCAGCAAGAAAAAGTTACCTAGGTTTGGCAATCGCCTATGCGTTATATGAAGGGAAAATAAAGAGTTTAGATGATAAGGTTACAGATTACTTTGAATCTCTTAATAAGGAACTTCTAGCGGGAACAACCATTAGGCATTTGGTTACACACTCTCACGGTTTGAATGAAAGAGAGGATGGAACAATCTATCGGGAATTTGCTCCAGGAAGTGGCTGGGCTTACCGAGGAGTGAACATCACGATGATGACAGAACTTATTCATAAACTTTACGATAAAAGTTTCCCTGAGATTATCCAGGAAAGAGTGTTTTTGCCAGTAGGTTTTACACATACTGCTTGGGTTACAGAACCTACTGAAAAACTAGTAAAAGTAGTGGATGATCCCCAAAAACCAGCTTTGTTTAAACTAGGTAGTTCAACAGGTTACGATTCAAATCTTCATACTTCTACTCGGGAGTTTGCGCTTTGGGGAGAACTTCATTTAAATAATGGAGTGATGAATGGGAAGCAAATTGTTCCAAAGGAAGTCATTCAATTAGCTACCCAAGTACATAGTCCGGATTTTGGTGAAAAAGAGTTCCCGCAACATGGCTTGTTTTGGTATGTGAAAGATTCCTCGACGCTAAAAAGTGAAATCGGCGAAAGAGTGCCTAAAGGTTCCTATCAAATCTTGGGTGTTACGGGTCCAACTTTATTGGTGATTCCGGAATATCAAATGGTTGTTGCGAAAATGTACAACAAAAGATATAACTATGGTGGGAACAATTATCTTCATTATTTAAGGGAATTCAGTAATATAGTTGCGGATATTTTTAAAGCGTAAGGTGTGAAAGATAGCTAGGGTATATGGGATAGTACATTATATTATTAAAAGCAAACGCTCAGTGAAACCACTGAGCGTTGGTTTATCTAGCGCAATATATGCTAGAGGAATGTTGTGTACTCCTAAGTGAGGCTCAATCCAACAATTGTTTAGTTAACCTTTCGCGTTCTTCCGCAATTTTCACTTGATCAATCCGTTCAAATAAAGGTTCCACATGTGTTAAGTGTTGTGAAAGAACATGAAATGGTCTCCATTCGGTTTCATCAATTCGAATCATGTCTTTAACCTTGCTGCTAGAAAAAGGGAGGAACGGTATTAGAACATGAGCTAAATTGGCAATCAGATAAACGCAAGAGGCTAGAGTTTGTTTGCAAGCTTCAAGATCATTTTTTATCTGTAACCAAGGCTGTTGTTCATCGAAGTATTTATTTGCAAACCGAACATGCTCGAAAACTTTTTCCAACCCGAGTTTGAACGAAGTTGTTTCAATGCATTGACCAACTTCCTCGTACAACGATTTCACTTTGTCTTGAATGGTCGTAGGAATGTCGTTTTCTGGGATTTCACCGTCAAAAGACTTTTGGATAAATTTCAATGTCCGATTCACGAAATTTCCATACGCACCCAATAATTCGCTGTTGTGACTATAAATAAATTCTTTCCACGAAAAATCGGCATCTCTTTTTTCTGGCGCGTTGATGGTTAAGAAATAACGGATAGAATCTGGGTTGTATCTTTCTAAAATATCTGGAACCCAAACCGCCCAATTTTTACTTGTAGATAATTTTTTCTTTTCTAAAGTCAGATATTCGTTCGAAACGATGTGTGTTGGCAATGCCTCTTTTTCTAAACCAGTGAGAATCCCGGGCCAAATAATGGAATGAAACGGAATGTTGTCTTTTCCGTGGACATAATAAGATGTTGTGGAGGAATCCCAGAATGTTGAATCGTCTTGATTCGTTTCTTTCGCCCATAACTTACTGGCAGTGTAATAACCTGAAACAGCCTCAATCCAAACGTAAATTTTCTTTTTCTCATATCCAGCCACTGGAACACTTACTCCAATCGGTAAATCTCTTGACACAGCTCGATCTAGCAAACCTTCCTTTAAGTACCGTTTAGTAAGAGAAAATGCATTTTCTCGCCAATTTTTATTCTTCTCCGCTGCTTCGGTGTATTTTTCCAATTTCGTTTGCAAAGAGCTTAAGGAAAAGTAAAACTGTTCCGTTAATCTTGTTGTAGGCTGGTGACCACAAATCTTACATTTCCGATCAAGCAACTCAAGTGGTTCTAACACTGTTGAACAATAATCGCATTGATCTCCACGCGCATGGGCTCCGCAATTCGGACAAATGCCTTCAACGTACCGGTCGGGTAAAAATTGCTGATCATATTCACAATACGATTGTTCAATTTCTTTTTTATAAATCAGGCCTTTTTCAAGAAGCTCTAAAAATATCTCTTGGACGATTTTGTGATGATGGGCTGTGTCTGTGCGTGTATAGATATCATAGGAGAAACCTAATTTTCTTAAACTAGATTCAAATTCTTGGTGGTAACGGTCCGCAATTTCTTGCGGGGCTACTCCTTCTTGTCTCGCTCTAATTGTAATCGGGGTACCGTTACAATCACTGCCTGATACATATAACACCTTTTCACCTTTTAAACGGTAATATCTAGCTAAAATATCACCAGGTAACAAGCTTGAAATATGACCCAGATGTAAGGATCCGTTCGCGTATGGCCAAGCCCCACCAATAAAAATACTCATCGATCATCAGCTCCCAAAAAATAATTAAAAAGCAAAAAAACCTCGTCCATAACTATAAAAAGTTAAGGACGAGGTTTAGATTCCACGTGATACCACCTTATTTCGCAAATGGTTCACACCATCTGCCTCAGCAAGTACGGAGTAATAGATAAATCATGTTACTCTTATACTGTGACATGGATAACGAGTGCCAAATCTCGTCGTATCCTACTTATACCGAAGTACGTTCAGTACGAAGCTCAGAGACCATTGTTCAAATGAATGTTTTTGCTTCTTTTCAGCTACTGAAGCTCTCTGTGTAAAACCATATCATTTTACTTTTTCTCTTCATTGCTTTTGATTGATAATTATTAATATTCTATTCAATGTGAATCGTAAAGTCAAACTATTGTTTTGCTCTAGGATGAGGTTTTTATTTCTTAGAGATAATAAAATGGAACCTTATTGAGATAATAAAAGCGTACTGTACCTAATGGAGGTTATCAAAATGAAGGATATTACCACAAAAGAGTTAGCACAAAAATTGAAAAATGGTGAGAAGGTAAATATTATTGATGTTCGTGAAGATGATGAGGTAGCAGCAGGAAAGATTCCAGGAGCACGTCATATTCGTTTAGGTGATCTTCCGGACCGGGTGAATGAGTTGGATAAAAAGGAGCACTATTATATCGCTTGTCGTTCTGGAGGGCGAAGCAGCATGGCTTGTGATTTGTTAACGAAACAAGGGTTTGATGTAACAAACATGACTGGTGGAATGCTTGCTTGGGAAGATGAAGTAGAGAAAGAATAAAAGTCATATTCTTAATTAAAAATGCACCATGAATCGTTCATGGTGCATCTGACTTACCTTCCTACATGGTACTATGGACTTTGATTTCTCTGTGTTGTTTACCTGTGCGAAAGATAAATAATCCCCCGTAAAGTAGAAACGTTCCAATCATTAAAATCACTCCAATATATACACTCATCATGCTTGGTACGAGAAAGGCCCCAATAATAATCGTGGTTCGGGCAATTAGATCAGCTCCGCTAAAGCTTGTACCAGAAAACGCAGAATATGATCCTCGTTTATCATCCGGCATCATGTTTGCTTTTTCGGCGTTGGCAATAGGGGAGTAAACAAGTTCTCCAATGGTTGCGACCAGATTAAATAAAATCAATATATACCAAACATTTGCGGACGTGATGATGGTGTAGCCAAGACCATATAGAATGAGACCAACTAATAGCATTTTCTTCTTATCAAATTTGTCGGTAATCTTTGTGACAATAAAAGTTAATAACACAACCAGTAACATATTTTGAATATTTAATAGACTCAACATTCTGACACCCGCGATTTCAAAACCTCCTACATATACTGCGCGAAACTCTTGTGCTAAACGGACCCCGATATAGCTGTTTAGGGAAAATTCGGCAGCGTAGATACACATCCCGCCGACAACGGCCATTACAAAAGGTTTATCTTGAAGAGCAACTTTGTAATTATTCGCTAAATCAAGAAAGATATTTTGATGAGTTTTCTCTAATTGTTTCACGGATGTATCCTGTAGCCAAATTAGATAAACAATTGGTAGACTAGCAGAAACTAAGGTTAGAATGATAAATAGTGCTAACTGGTGATGGACATAAAATAGACCCCCAAGCGCGGTTCCGATGGCCATCGATAAATTAACGAGCCAGTAATCTAACGCATACACACCCTTGCGATTTTCAACTGTAGTGGAATCGATGATAATTGCCTGCATCGCTGGTCGGCCAAGGCTACTAGATGCCATAAACATCATATAACTCACCGCAAATAACATAATCAACTTCTGGTCAGGGAGTAAGCTGAGGGTCATCAACCCGAACGTTAGGCTACTAGTAGTTGAAGTGAAAAGTAGAACTGTTTTTCGGTGAAAACGGTCAGATATGTATCCTCCGATTAAATTGCTGAGAAATCCGATAAAGACGTTAACTCCTAGGAAAATCCCTGCCCATATTGCCCCTTTATGCTGTGCAAAAAACAGGGCCATAAAGGGCATAACCGCACTGGAGATAGCTCGATTAAAAAAAGATGTAATTAGACGAACTTTAATGTTTTGTGGGTATTCTTTCCACTTCATATTGTCAGCCCCTTTCTATTTCTTTATATTAAAGGAGACTATGGTAATTAAAAATGAACTTTTTAAATAATTATGTCCACTTTTAAAAGGAGCCTAGAATGGATCATTATTTGTTGTCACTCTATAACCATGTAGATTCAGGGAGTGTTAAATTAGAAGACATCGCTAATCAATTAATGCTCAGCACGAAGCAAACACGGCGAAAACTACAGCAATGGCAAGAGGAAGGGTGGTTATCCTTTCAATCCGGAAGAGGGCGAGGGAATACGTCTACGATTCAGTGGAAACGAAATGTCGAGCAGGAATATGAACAACTTTTCCTACAATACCTTAGAGATGATGCAATTAAAGAGGTGAGTAAGCTTTTATTATTAGACTGGTCAGTTGAGACAAAACAACGATTAATGATGGCCTTTCAAGCAAAATTCGGCTTTCATCAAGAAGACCAAGACCGTCTAATGATTCCAAGGTTTTATCCGTTTTTAACGGTTCACCCGCAACATGCAGCCGACATTCAGAGTGCGAACCTTGTTGCCAATCTTTATAATCGTGTCGTTACACTACATGCTGACAATACGATTACACCTGAGCTTGCTCATACGTGGGAGTACAACGATACTTCATTGATCTTATATCTAAGGAAAGACGTCGCTTTTCACGATGGTTCGATTATGAAAGCGGAAGACGTCGTTGATTCATTCTTAAGAATGAAAAATGATGAACATTACGCAGCACTTTGGGAGCCTATCACCATGGTTACATCCCCGGCGCCACTTATCGTAAAGGTAGAATTTCCCTCAGGCTGTACATACGTTTTACAGCTATTAAGCTTATTGACTGCCAGTATTTTTAAAGAAATAAATGGTAGATTACTAGGGACAGGTGGTTTCTATCTTGCAGAAGATTCTCCTGAGAAAACCGTTCTCTGTGCTTTTAAACAATATTTTGGACACCGACCCTTACTTGATACCGTCGAGTTTATTCAGGTTCCGAGAGAGTTTCAGATAGTCTATCAAGGGGCACATGAATCGGGGGAGGTTGATACCTTTGAGGTAGAAAGTGATTCCGGGTTTGGTGTGGTGGTCATGAATCCCTATCGCTCATCTGATATGATGCGAAAAGAAGTCAGGGAATTTATTCATTCTATCATCGCACAACATCGCCATGAGCTTTCAGAGGTGAATACGCGAATAAGGGGAAATCATGAAGGGTGCTTAATTGGGTTATCGGAGTCGTATACGCTGGAGGTGCGACCGAAGCCAAAGATGTCGGGCCCAATTAAAATGAGGTATGTTAACTATACAAGTGAAACGTCTCATTGGTTAAAAGATAAGCTAGAGCAGGCAGGAATCCAAGTGGAAATGGAAGAAGTGACCTTTCACGATGCCATTTATAATCCTCAAATTCATTTAGACACCGACTTGTTTATACATGGTGAAATTTTTGAATTGAATCAAACTTTTTATTATTTTTTCTTTTTGAAAAACAGCTTTTCTCCTTTACATCTATTAATTGAACGCGATGAACATCTGCATAGAGAATTAGAGGCCTATAACCAAATCCCTTTTGAGGAGTGGAACGCTCAGCATCTGAAAATAGAAGAATACCTAAAAAACGAATCGTTATGTATTCCGTTGTATTATGTTAAAAGACACATCCCATTTTCGATAAATCTTATGAATATTGAGATTAAACATTTTGGCTATGTAGATTTAACGAAGCTTTGGACAAAGCCTAGGATATAAAGGTGAGATTCCTTTATTAATAAAACTAGAAAGAGTAAGAGCAGTCATTCGACTCCTTTTCATGCATAATTAGGTTGTTTTTGTAAAAAATACCAATGACCACAATGAAAAGGAGGAAATAAAATGAAGAAATTAGGTATCATCGCTACACTAATTCTTTTATCATTTGGCGTAGTGTTTACTTCTGCAGCTGCTCAAAATCAAGAGACAGAGGAAACAAAAGAGGTCAAATTAACAGAAGAACAAAAGAATGAACTTGCAAAGCTCTACGATGAAGCCTTCGAGAAAAAGAAAGAGATTATAACAAAGTATGTGGAATACGGAGTTTTCACAGTAGAAAAGGGAGATAAATTGATTGAGCACATCGAGTCTCATTATAAAAAGTTAGAAGAGAATAATTATATTCCCAAGTATGGAAACCACAAGCATCATCACGATAAAGGGAAACAGTGAGACCTTAATAGTCGTACTCGACCACAGTCCTTGGACTGTGTTTTTTTATGCGAAAAATTTCGTTAGACTCCTGACATGACTATGACACCATCCATTACTAGTTTTCATATGTTGGTTAAAAAGGAGTGAGTAAATGAGCATTACTACCTTTATTATTTCGGCAATTATTGCGTTAGTCATTGGTATCGTGGCAGATAAGATTTCGCCTATCAGTATGCCTGGAGGTTGGGCAGGGGCGATGGTTGCAGGTTTCATTGGAACTTGGGTTGGACAGGTTTTATTTGGGACATGGGGTCCAATCGTTGCAAATTATTCTTTAATTCCTGCACTAATTGGTGCTGTGCTTGTGGTTATCATTGTGGGAGTAGTGGCTAAACTATTTAATTAAAAAGTATAGGGATTGCTATTGCCTTAACTCATATTTCCGGGGTTAAGGTTTTTTTTATTTTTTTTAGAGGGTTTTTTAACAAAAAAATGATTATATTGGACTATCTTTAGTTCTTAGAATATAGGGATAAGGTTTCAGGAAAAAAATTCTAATTATGATAAACTACCATAGTTAATCTATTTTTGGGTGTTTGGCAAACATCCGCTATAGTTCTCAAGTGAATATTGTAAAGAATGATAGGCTATATGCTTCAATAACTAGGGGGAACAATAATGAAAAAAAGCATTTTATTATTTGCTGCTATTGTCATGGTAGTGTCTTTAGTAGCATGTGGGGAATCTGAGAAACCTGTTTCCACAAAAGCAGAGGAATCAGTGAATGAAGAGGCAGGTACTGATAATCAAGCTAGTACAGATTCAGAAGTGGAAATAGAAAAAGAGGTAGATGGAAACGCAGAATCAGAAGAAGAGGCTGATGTGTTTGAGGTGTCTTCGGACAAAAACGAAGAAGTTAAATCTTCTGGAAACCTATTCGATAAAGATAAGGTTTTTGAATATGATAATGGTTCAATTGTCATGAAACTAACAAAGGCAGAGTTCACAACAAAATTTGGTGCATCCAACGCAGATCCTGAAGACACTTGGGCAAATAACCAAATCAACTCAGATTCGGAAATTTATTTTCACTTAAACGGTTCTATCCAAAATGATCGAACGGATTCTCTTTCGTTCGGAAATAGTTTAGGAGCAATTAATTTCTCTTTACTTTACGATGATAAACATGAGTTTCAAAATACCAGTACAGCAGAAGAAGAAAATGGAACAAAGCTAGGGGCATCAAGTATCGATGCTTTATCAGAAGGAACGATACATGTGTACTTCCAAGTTCCAAAAACAGTTGCAGAATCTGATAAACCTTTAGTGCTTACTGTGAACATGTTAGGAGAACCGTTTGAAATAAAAATTCGTTAAAATGATAGGGGGAAGGTTCCATCTGCAATTTAGATGGAACCTTCCCTTTTATTATGAAAAATCCTTATAGCTTAGTAGAATGGAGGATGTTTACTAACAATCAGTAGTGGTTTGGGTAAAAATATTATATTTATAAAATATTTCTATTGTATTGATAGTAGAAAGATGTTATTCTAATTTAGCTGCTTCGGTAGCGGTTGAAAATGATTCACTTCTTAAAACTTCTTTTTTAAAAAGAGGTTGACGAAATGATTTAGATGATGTAATATTAATCCTTGTCGCTGACAAAAACATCAGCACAAATTGTTCTTTGAAAACTAAACAAACAAGCGTCAACAAACAATAAATTATCATGTTTCTTCTATTAATATAGAATAACATGAGCCAACGTTTTTATTATGAGCTTAACTCATACTCTTTATTGGAGAGTTTGATCCTGGCTCAG
>NZ_JACWFH010000036.1 GCF_019749255.1 Mesobacillus maritimus
GTCGGGGGTTAGTCACCCCCTCCTACTCGATTAGCAACACTATGTGCAAAATTCACAATGGAAACCTAGTAAGCAGCTCGACCCTTGAATTTCTCTATTTTTCTACTTAACTACTCGTTCATAGCAGTTAAGGAGGGCTTTTTCAACTCATCCCTTAGCGTACTCAGGGGAAAAAGCGTCACTGAAACTCCTAAAACAAGAAACACCTTACCATGCAAACAACTAATGGATTCTTTCAATTTCGCAGCATATAATATTTTTATATGCCTCTGTAGCTATAGAAGGGAAGAGCGCCGGAAAACATTGTAGCGCCGGGTCGCAAGGCGAGGGTTTCAGAAGCACCGAAAAGCAAATAAGCTGAGACAGGTGAAATTCCTGTCGGTGAAAGTCCGTAGGGAAGCGTGTTCCCCCTAGCCTATGCTTACGAAAGGAGTGCGGGTTCGAATCCCGCCAGAGGCATACATTTAGTTTGCCCTTTCCTTGATAGGAAAAAGCAACTCTATCTTTTTTTAAGATCCAAAAGGTTGTTAAGTTTACTTAGTAAACAAAACTAGTTCTCAACAATTGGTAGAAAAGTTTACTCCTTAAAATATTCCCCCTTAAATCAATAATCTGAATACGCTGATGAAATATATTCTCAAAATGATTTCTTATCATGAAGGAGTGTATAAAGACTACCTTAAAATTAACATGAAAGATTAGCCTGCTTTGCGATGTAAAAGAGAGGTTAATTCTGTAAAAAATCTGAATGGAATTAGTATGAAAGATTTCATTTAAAAGTCTTATTCTCCAAAACCACCACTTTTTTATCCGTAGATTTTCCAATTTGTTTCGTATACTCCACTACCTGAACAATATCCTTGCAACATTGTTTTGCTCCTAAAACTAATAATGGGACACCAATGAAATCAATTCCAAGACCTCTTGAAAAGAACCCACCCAATGTCATGGCTAGCGGGACAGTCGGCGATGTATTGGAGAAAATGATTTTTTCGTGCTGGTGATAGGCATCTTGCAACAATAAGCAAAGATTTTCTAAAGCAGGAATAACTAGTTTATTCCTTTTTCTTCCAATTGTATAAACCGAATTTCCATCCTCATCAACTCCATGAAAAAAAATCTTACCAAAATCAGCTTTGGTTAATTGGTTAAAATAATCCACATTTAGGATTTCTTCTTTTGTTAACTGCCGATCCATTGGCAGTTTCTTTAAATGATAAGCTGCAGCTAGTGCAGTGCTATGAGTTCCAGCATAATCATCGTATAAGTAAATCACAGAATCATCCTCTTAAGACAGTTAGTTATAAATAGTATCACCTGAATGAATACTATTCATTAGGGGGAAAGAGGCTTCTTCATGCTTTTTCCTAAACCATTAACTTAAAGGTGGCATTTTAATGCATTTTCCAACGATTCATACAAATTTCTGGGATGCAATTATTGCGGTTCCTGTAGTCTTGGTAGTAACTCAACTAATCAAGTGGATTTTTAAGGTCCCAAGTAGGTGGGTGCCAACAGTGGCGCTAGTCACAGGTGTTTGTATTTCCATCTTTTTTGCACACCGCCATCACCTCTTTGCTGGATTATTCATGGGATGGTTCTATGGATATGCTGCGATTGGTTCTTACGCTTCACTAAAAACAACAATAAAAGAATTCAGAAAAGGATAGGAGTGTAGTGGATTTTACTAGGTTCAAAGGGAAATTAATAGTAAGGGTTTATAGCAAGAATGCAATGACCCATGTTCCTGTCCTAATAACCTTGTCTGCTGTAGTGGGTAATTAACCAGAACAAGCTTTGATACATATATTAGAGCAACTCTACCCATAAGGATCGGGAACACGGGAGTGAATGCGTATGCAATTAGTAGAATATGGAAAAGAACTAAAGAGGATTGGAAAAGAAATTAGTGAGATAAGTGGAGAAACCGAAAAATCACCCTTATCTGATCATTTAAACAAGAATATCGCCATTTGCAAGAGGACCGTACAGAAACTAAAAGGGATTGAACCACCTCCATTTTTGAGGGTCGAACATAAAAATTTGACGACAGTATTTGAACGACTGATTACGGCCTATTCACTTCAGCTCGAGAGTGCAAAGAATGAACGACATCATTATTCTAGCGATTTGGATGTAAAGGGGAAAGCAATGGTGGAGGAAGAAACACAGAAAATATGGCCAATTTTTATTGCAATCCTTACAAATAGCAACCATTTTATGTTTCAAAAGAATCAAAAATAATCGTTGGAGTGAACGTATATGGATGGAGTAAGGAGCGAAAAAGGAGAAGAGAAGGAAAAGAAAGAATTAATACAATCTCTGGAAAAGGGGATTGCGGTTTGTCAATGGATACAAGCAGGTGCTGTGTTCACAGAAGCCATTTTATTAACTCGATTATATTTCTTAAATGGAGAATCAAGTGCGGAGCAAAAAATCTTAGCGGGTATATGGACGCAAACGATCGGACAACTAATTGAAGCCCATGGTGTAACGAAACAGATTAACAACCTAAATGAAATCTCTCTATTGCAAGCACAAAAATTAACCGTAACTGGAGATATATTACAATCTCTAGGATCTGGTTTACAAGCAATTGGAGGCGAAGAAGTGTTGATTTCTGATGGGATTGGGAATATGTTTGAATCGATCATTCCGTAATGATGCGTTCCCCTATTTCTTAGCGGTTATGAAATAGGGCTTTTCTTCATACGTCCATTTGTAACTTGGGCCAAAGAATAGAATGAAAAAATAGATCAATTGGGAAGATAACGCTAAAGGTCGCGTTAAAAGGAGAATGAACTGATGGATTTTTTGATTCCAGTCCTAAGGACAAGCGTAAGTTTCATCCTTTTACTTTTTGTTACTTTTTCAATTGGAAAACATATCGGTTCTCATAAAAATTATTATAGTTTTGCTTTGTCGGTCGTTATTGGCTCTTTCATAGCGAACATGGGCTTTGATACAGCTTTAAGTTTCAAAGAAATGACTGTAGCGTTTCTAACCTTAGTCATTTTGTTCTATTTGTTTAATAGTATCTCCTCAAGATCCCGAAGTTTACGGAAGTGGTTATCTGGAAGACCGACCGTGTTAATCGAAAAGGGAAAGCTTTTAGAAGAAAATATGAAAAAAGTAAAGTTCTCAATCGACGACTTGAATCAACATTTGAGAGAGAAGAATGTATTTAACATTTATGAAGTAGAGTTTGCGTTATTAGAAGTAGACGGGGAACTATCCATTCTTAAAAAGAAGCCTTATCAAAGTTTAACAAAACAAGATTTACATATCCCTCATTCGAATGAGAATTTACCTGTTGAGTTGGTGATGGATGGAAAAGTAATCGATAAAAATGTTGACGATAAGTATAACCGCGAATGGATTGAATCGGAATTTCGGAAAAGAAATCTAAAAATCGAAGAAGTTTACTATGCGGTCATCAATAGCAACGGATCTTTATTTGTTGACAAATATAAGGATCATCTACAATCACCAGTCGATGTAGAATAGATGGTACAAGAAAGAGAACAACTCATGAGAACGGCAAAATCATATGTCTGTGGAAACATGTTTAAAGAAGCGGGTTAATAGGGGATGTTTTTACTGTAGAGTAGGTCATGCCTAGATTTTGGTAAGTATCAGATTAAAATAACCATCCATTCTATGATAAATATGTATAGCTTATAGGCAGGTACCACGGTGGTGTCTGTCTTACTTGATGTTTTGCAGCTTGTTGATTGGAAAGAACAACTGGGTATTGGTTGGCATATAGTAGGATATGAAATGAAAAAGAAAGGTTCATGATCATGTCATCAATAATCATTAATTTACACTATTTGAAGATTAACAGTATTTCTGGTAATGGTTCTGTCACCATTGGGGAGGCAGCTTATAATAGTCCGACCGCTTATAATAAATCGCAAGGGATGAATTCATCTTATGGAGATACCTCTCCAACAGAAGCAATCATGGAAAACATCTTGATTGATCCGGATGTTAATGATCAGACAGCTATCGGGAATACGGATACTTCTTATGTAAACCCGAATCGTTCGATTCCACCAGTTCCACCAGTCCCACCACTAAGTTAAAAGGAGGCAGAGAGTATGCCTTATCAAATCAATATTTTGAATTTAAAAGTGAATGGAGCGAACCAGAACGGCAATATTGATGTGGGTCCTACTGTTCACAACAGTCATACAGCCAATAGTAAATTTATCGGAGCGAATATTTCTATGGGTGATTTTTCCCCAACTTCATCCGTATCAAGTTCTGGAACGATTGATACAGATGTAAGTGACCAAGATCAAATTGCGAATCCTTCTATGCCAATCGCCAATCAAATATAAAGGAGCAGCTTAGGGCATGGACATCGAGAAAATCAGAAAATGGCTTGAAATCACGAATGAATATAAAAAGACCGATTTTTGGACAAAAGTGTTGGAGGAAAAGCAACCGGAGGGATTTGTAAGGCTTCAGGATCAGTATCCAAAATATGATATGCTTCAAGATGATTATTATCATTATGTGATTGTTGAAATTCCAGGGGTTCATGCAGAAGAACTAGACCTTAAACTTATATCTAAGAAGGAAATCAGGATAAGTGGTCGAACGCAGACTTTTCTTCCTAACCAAACGGAGGTTAGGGTTGAAAGATACAATGGACACTTTGAGCGTGTGATAGATCTCCCAGAAGAAACCCGAGCGGATTTATTACAAGTAAGCATGGATAAAGGGTTACTATTTATTTCATTTCCTCGAAACGTCGAGAAAATAACCATTCTAAGATAAAAAGCCTCAAGTACAATTGAGGCTTTTTTATTATTCACCACACCTTTTCCTGCGTTTGCAGAGGTCTGTAAAGTCTGAGCTTTGCAAAAACAGCATTTTGAAAGAACATTCAATAAGAAGGAGGCATAATTAAATCCCAACAAGGTATTTGTTAATGCGCTGATTTTTCAGATTTATGATTGGCGTTGGAACTTATATTGAGTGATCTATATAAATCTAATAACCCCCACTCCATCGTAAGATCTATTGTAAATATTTTGGGTGGTCTTGTGTTTTGTTCATCTTCAATTCCTCAAAAATAGTTCCTTTTGGTGGTGAAGCAGTTTGTGTGTGTGGTTGTTCACGATTCTGAAGGGATGGTAAATAGGAATCTAACACTTTTTTGAATTCACCAACTGTTAAAGGCTTAGCATCATCCTTTAACTCATACCCAAGTAGTCCATTCGGTTCAATGGTTGCTGTTTTTAGATCCTCAATATTCGATATTCCTTGATTACGTAACCTCATTTCCAATTGGTCAACGGTAAGACGTAGTTTTTTAAGCTGATCAATTTTTAAAGTCCCGTTTTCAATCACGATTTTAGATTTCCCTGTAATGAACCTTTCAAAGAAATTAAATTTCGTCTCTAAATATTCGATGGTGAGAATAGAAGCCACAAAAATACTAGCACCAACGATGGCCTTAATTACACTTTTTTCAACGATGGGTTGTACGATAATGGTCCCAATGGAAATCATCACAATGGTTTGTGCAAGTGTCATTTGTGAGATGGATTTTCTTCCTGCGATTCTTAACAAGAAGATACCACAGAAAATTAATAAAAATGATTTCCAAATGAATGATAACTCCATATTTTAGCCTCCCTTATCATTAAATTTCCCATTTTCGGTTGTATTTACTAGGGAATTTTTTTGTTGTGAGAATGGTTTCAACCATCCGTCCGAGACGAATAAGTGAATTTTCTTGCTGCCAATAAATATAGAGGACTCCTGTTCTTTCTCCACACTTATTAAGTGGATTCTTCAAAGGTTTGCAGAGTTTAATGGAGATTGATTTCAATTTAATTTCAACTATTTCTAAAACCTGAATATAGATTAGAGATGAGTTTGGGTGATGAGAACACAGTGCCCCCAAATAAACAAGATAGAAGGGATGTATATGGAGGTTATTGGGAAAAGCGTGATTCGTAAAGAGGCACAAGACAAAGTGACAGGCCAAGCCCAATATACACACGATTATCATACTTCAAAAAAGTTGTCAGGAAGGGTCGTGCTCAGTCCTTATGGTCATGCACGAATTCTCTCAATCGATACGACAGATGCAAGGAAAGTACCAGGAGTCCGAGCGATTATAACAGGAGAACAACTGCCTCTAACTGGTGAATCGATGCGGGATCGCCCTCCACTTGCGACCGATAAAGTACGCTATCATGGTGAAGCCGTTGCCATCGTGGTTGCGGATACACCCAATCAAGGGGACCTTGCTGCCAGTTTGATTCAGATTCAGTATGAGGTACTTCCAGTCGTTCATACCCCAACACAAGCATTTCAACAAAATTCTCCGTTAGTCCATGAACACTTAGGTGAGTATGAGAGGGAAAAAGATGTGTATCCGGTTCCTGGGACGAATATTGCTCATCATGTAAAAATACGGAAAGGAAATATGGAAAAAGGCTGGGGGGAAAGCTCTGTTACGGTCGAGGGAGACTATTCGTTTTCTCCATCCGATCATGCAGCAATGGAGACGAGAAGTTCGACCGCTGAGATTACACCCGACGGGACTATAAAAATTATCACCTCATCACAAGCTCCCTTTATGGTAAAACAATTAATTGCGAGTTATTTTGACGAGGATATTGGAAAAATTGTCGTCGATACTCCGCTTGTAGGTGGTGCCTACGGGGGAAAGGCTTCCGTGCAATTAGAAATCCTAGCTTATTTAAGCTCAAGGGCGGTCGGAGGAAGGGCGGTCGAGATTTTCAATGAGCGAGAGCAAGATATGATGATGTCACCCTCTCATATAGGCCTAGATGCAAAAATCAAAATCGGGGCGGACCATTCGGGTGTGATAAAAGCAATGGAAATCCAGTTTTTATGGGATGGTGGAGCCTATTCAGATAAAGCCATTGACCTCACGCGCGCAGGAGCAGTTGATTGTACAGGGCCGTA
The DNA here is from genome assembly GCF_019749255.1 of Mesobacillus maritimus. GTDB lineage: Bacteria > Bacillota > Bacilli > Bacillales > Cytobacillaceae > Mesobacillus_B > Mesobacillus_B maritimus_A. Next base: position 6,958 of record NZ_JACWFH010000036.1, read on the forward strand.
TAAGGTTGATCATGTCTGGTGTGATTCTTATTGCATGTATACCAACCATACGTATGCAGCACCGTTTCGCGGTTTTAGTCATTCCGAACTTTCATTTGCTGTTGAGCGAACCTTAGATCTATTGGCAAAGAAACTCAATATGGACCCGCTAGAATTGCGCGAGCGAAATGCCATTCAACCCGGTCATACTACTCCGACAAGAGTTCTTCTTAATCAAAGTAATGTCGGGAATTTGCAAGAATGTATTTCGAAATTGCGTACGTTAATACGGTGGGAAGAAGGACCAGTCAGGGAAATCAATGAGAGGTTGGTTAGGGTAAAAGGAGTTAGTTGCAGTTGGAAAACATCGACGATTGACTCGAACGCCCCTTCTGGTGTGATCCTGACTTTTAACCGTGATGGAAGCATCAATTTAATGTCTGGTGTTGTCGAAATTGGCACAGGAACGAAAACCGTGCTAGCTCAAATTCTTGCGGAAAAATTGAAAATGGATGTCGACAAAATACATGTCCGAATGACTGTGGATACGCAAACGACACCTGAGCATTGGAAGACAGTCGCAAGCAGGGGAATTTATATGGCAGGAAGGGCGCTATTAGAGGCAGCTGATGATGTGATTGCTCAATTAAAAGAAATAGCCTCCATTGTTCTTAGGGCACCAATTGAAGATCTAGAAGTAGCACATATGAAAGTATTTACAAGAGACGACCCGCGAATAAGTGTTGATTTTAAGGATATTTGCTATGGGTATCAATATCCAAATGGAAATTCAATTGGTGGCCAAATCATCGGCAGAGGAAATTTTATTCTTCGGCATCTTTCACATCTGGATCCTGAAACAGGAGAGGGAAATCCTGGACCAGAATGGACGGTCGCCGCTTATGGGGTAGAAGTTGAATTTGATCGGCGTGACTTGACCTATCGATTAATCAAAGCAGCTTCAGTGATTGATATTGGGATTGTGTTAAATGAAAAAGCGGCTTTGGGGCAGGTGATGGGGGCGATGAGCATGGGGCTATCGTTTGCGGGGAGAGAAACCTTTTACTACGATGAGTTTGGCCGGGTATTGAATCCGCAACTCAGGACGTATCGACCAATCCGTTATGGAGAAAATCCAGAGTATCTTGTTGATTTTGTGTATACCCCTGATTTACAGGCAGCTTACGGTGCGCGCGGGGTAGGAGAACATGGTTTGCTCGGCATGCCTAGTGCCCTAGGAAACGCCCTTTCCTTAGCGGCAAATGTGTCTCTTCACCACCTTCCGTTAACCCCCGAGTTAATTTGGAAGACAAAGGCAGGGAACGTGTAATGTTGCCATTTAGTTTTGAATATGAACGACCAAAATCCTTCCAGGAAGCTGTGACACGGTTTCAACAGGCAGACCAAAGTGGAAAAGAGCCGATGTATATTTCCGGTGCAACAGAATTCCTCACCCTTGGGAGGATCAACCAAGTGTATACAGAAGCAGCCATTGATGTAAAAGGCATTCCAGAAGGCAAGGTAATTCAGTTTGATCAGGGTTATCTTGTTTTAGGAGCTAATTTAACACTGACGGAATTAGAGGAAGCGAATGTCTTTCCATTATTGACTAGTACCTCTAAGCAAATAGCCGACCATACAGCACGTGGAAAGATAACTCTAGGTGGGAATATTTGCGGACAAATTTTCTACCGCGAGGCTGTTCTTCCGCTTTTATTAGCAGATAGCCAGATGGTGATGGTTGGGCCGGAAGGGGTAAAAGTAAAACCAATTAATGAGATTTTTTACGAGAGACTGTTGTTGCAAAAAGGAGAGTTCCTAATTCAGGTAGCGACGGATACTCGCTATCTTCACGCGCCTTTTATCAGCATCAAACGCCGGCAACAATGGGATACAGGATACCCATTAATCACCATAGCCGCTTTAAAAATCGATCGCAAGGTAAGGGTGGCCATCAGCGGCCTCTGTCCGTTTCCGTTTCGATCAAACGAGATGGAGGATGCTTTAAATAACCTTGAGGGATCGCCGCAGGAGAAAATCCAAAATGCTTTAGCTAGCATACCCAGTCCAATCCTTGATGATGTGGAGGGATCATCTGAATACAGATTATTCGTTCTACAAAACCTTCTTTTGGATGTATATGAAGCGTTAAAGTTTGGGGAAAGGGAGTGAGTGGTTGAAACTCCATACCATACAATTAAAGATTAATGATGAACAGCAAACGGTGACCGTTCGATCGGGAGACACGCTTTTGTACACGATTCGAAAACAACTTGGTTTAACAGGTGCAAAGCCGGGGTGCCTGAATGGGGATTGTGGGGCTTGTACCATTCATGTTGACGGCTGGCCGATGAAATCATGTTTAATGATGGCGGTAGAGGGGGAAGGAAAGCAAATCACCACCATCGAAGGCCTAAAGGATACCCCGATTCAGCAAGCGTTTGTTCAACATTTTGCTTTCCAATGTGGCTATTGCACACCAGGGTTTATTATGAATGGTCATTCTCTTCTTCAAAAAAAACCAGATGCAGATGATTCGACCATTAAAGAATGGCTTGAATCAAATATTTGTCGCTGTACCAGCTATAGCGAAATCGAAAAGGCCATTAAGTTTGCCTTAGAAAAGAATAAATCATCCTAGTAACCTATAACAGGACAAGAATGACAGATCCCTTAACAAGCATGCTTACCTTCTTTCATATACCTAACTGAAAGGTAGAAAGACGATAATGATAAACCCTTAGGTTCAGTGAGTTTTGGAGTAAGAGAGGGGAAAGCGTATGAGAGAAATCTACAACGCACTGAAGAGCTGCTGGGAAGAAGGAAAACGAAGTATTCTTGCAACCATCATAAAAGTCGAGGGTTCAGCCTACCAAAGAGAAGGAGCTCGGTGTTTATTATTGGAATCTGGAGAAGTGATTGGAATGATTAGCGGAGGCTGTGTAGAAGGGGACCTTTTAGAACATGCCAAAGATGTCATTCTATCTCATACTCCAAAGAAAGTAGTTTATGATTTTAATGGAAATGAAGATGATTTGTGGGGGTTGGGTGTCGGGTGTAATGGCGTCATCACGGTCTGGTTAGAACCATTTGATCCGATTGATCAAAAAGAAAAAACCAAACAGATTCTCGATGAAATCGAGGCCAGATTACATTGCAATCAACCTTATTATTTTTTTATGTGTATCGAGTCATCAGAACCAGACAAAATAGAGGTGGGACAGTATCTGTCAACCTTTCACCAAAAGCAAAAGAAGAATTGTTTCAATGGTTCGATGAAGGCTGGAATAATTGAAACAGTGATAGAGGGGGGGAAGGTGAGGGGATTTGTTGAACTAGTAAATCCTTTGCCTTCCTTATTGATTGTTGGCGCTGGTCCTGATGCAGCATTGCTCGCCAGACGTGCCCATGACTTAAATTGGAGAGTAAACGTGATGGATCATCGGAAGCAAAATCTGACCTCTTTGTTTCCAGAAGTAAACCATCTATTGATCAAAAGAGGGAATTATTCTTCATTAAACTTGCCAACAAATCCTTACATCGTAATCATGACCCACAATTTAGAATTAGATTATCTGGCTCTTCAAACGTTTATACAATGTAACTTCTGTTACATTGGTGTGTTAGGGTCACATCAACGAATGAGGAAACTAGTGGGGTTGTTGAAGGAGAGCCTACACGGCATTGATCAAGATAAGATGGCAAAGATCCACTCGCCAATTGGGTTAGATATTGGTGCACAAGGGCCGGAAGAAATCACGGTAAGTATTATGTCAGAATTAATTGCTGTGAAGAACGGCCGCGCAGGTGGTTCCTTAAGCAGGTTGTGGATATGAGTAAAAAAAAGGCATCCGAAGAAAAGTTCAATCAAGAAGTTTGGATCGTCGTACTTGCTGCAGGGTATTCCAGAAGATTGGGGCAGCAAAAGTTATTATTGCCGTTTGGTGGCAAAACCCTTATACGATTTCTCGTGACCAGACTTCTTGCAGCAAGTGCAGATGGAATTGTCATTGTGACCAATTCAGAATATCCAAAAGTGAAGCAGGAAGTAAACGATTTGCCAGTTGTTGTTCTTGAGAACAATCAATCTTATCAGGGAATGAGTTCCTCGCTGAAGATGGGGATCCAGTATTTACACCAACGAAACGTTGGAGCAGCCTTAATTGTCTTAGGTGATCAACCCTTCATTTGTCTACAGACGATTGATCTATTAATTAAAGAGTATAAAGAGAACACATATTCAATTCTTCAACCAATCTATAAAACAAAACCCTCCCATCCTGTCCTTTTTTCTTTTCAGTGGTTTCCTGAAATTCTAAAACTTGAAGGAGATCAAGGAGCGAAAACTCTTTTGAAAAATAATCAGGATAAAGTGACTTTAGTAAAGGTACATTCTGAAGCCCCACGAGATTTTGATCACATGAGGGAATATGTGGAAATAGTCCAATGGGGAAAAGAACATAAATTCTTTTAATAAAGCACGGTATTTGCTTTATGCACGAACGAACGATCAATCAATTGAAAATACCTACAGTTGGTTACGTTTGTGGTGACGAATGTGCGATACAGATAAAAAATTGTTTCGAATTTCATTATTCTAGAGAGGCTGAATATTTCTTAATCTTTATTCCCCGAATTGCTTGAAAGAAAAAAGTTTATCAGTTCTCCGAAGCTTCAGGAGCTATCTGAACTCGGTTAATCTATAAAGAAAGATCGGGATAAGGAAATAAATGGAAAATAGCTCAAACTAGGATTGAGCTATTTTCAAGACAAGAAAATGATGATAGTACTTACAAACGATTACCAGTAATAAGGGTAGCCAGGGTACCCATAGCCATACCCATAACCAGGGTATAACGCACTACCTAATAAACCTCCTACAACTCCTCCTAAAAATGGATTGAAGCCAAAGCCCCACGGTCTAAAAAATGGCCGGCCAAAGAAGGGTCTTCCAAAGCCAAACGGACGACCAAAGCCGAATGGTCTTCCAAAGCCAAACGGTCTTCCGAAACCAAATGGACGACCAAAGCCAAACGGGCGGCCAAAAATCCTTTCCTCATTGTCGTGTGATTGAACAAGGTCAAGCTCATTATACATAGTTGTTTTCCTCCCTAGATGTTCAATTTTATGAAACGCTTAGAGTTTCATATCCATTCTAAAAAATGAATAATTTCTCTTACTATGATTTCACTTTTAGCTGGTTTAGTACGTATGCTAGACGACAATAATGTTTTTTCTAATTAAAAATGGGTCTATCATATCGTTAATAAGGATAAACGGATTCAACTTCATCGCGATGATAGAACCAAGGCTCATGGTGGAATGGATAACCTCCATAAATAGGGCCTCCCAAAAATTATCTTTCCATTTTTTCTCTCCTCCCCAAGTTATTTCAAAAGTAGTGTATGTGTCCATATTCTAAACCGGATAGATGAGTGCCTATCTTCCTTAAAAATAGTTCCATTTTTTTGTGTTCCTAATGAATGTCATAAGATTCTCACGATATAGTGTTCTTCCTTGCTTATAGCGAAAGAATGGCAATCCTATAAAATAGTGCTGTTTTTTGTCCTCCAATTGAAAAAACCCTGCTACCTTTGCAGAGTTTTTTCGAAGCACTTTAAGAATATAGGATGAAGCAATTGTGAATAATTTATTTTTCACCTAGGTGACCGTACAATTCTTCTAGCGGTTTTGAAATGATTCTATTTAATTCAACCATCAGCATATTCACTTGGTGATCGGCTTCCATTAACCTTTTAAATGTTTGATTTTGTTGGGCGGCTGTCTCCATTTTTTGCAATGCCGCGATTTCTTGCTGCTGAATTTCCTGCCCCATCATTTGTTTTTGGTGTAATTGGGTATGGAGCTGGTTGATTTGATGGTAAAGCTGTTTGGCTTGTGGGTCTTGATTCAGAGCTTGATAAAGTCTTTGTAAATTTTGATATTCCTTGCTTTCACGAAATACCTTTTCAAAATACAACGCTGCCTCAAATAGGGTACCGGACATACCAACATTTCCTCCCTGCAAGATATATTTGATTCTATTTCTAATGGATTTGAAGTTAGTGTATGTTTCCTAATGCAAAAAGGGTAGGCAATTACCTAGAGCGGTGCATTTATAAAAGGGAAGAGAGGGATGAATGAACCAAATGGCCTTCGTAAATTTTCATAGAGAACTTTTGAAACACGTTATCCTTTTATACAGAGTGTTGGTATGGAAAGAGTAGGGAAAGACGAATTCACGGGGTTTAAGCCGCATCATAATCATGGTTCTGTTGATTACAATCTGTTGATGCTGTCATGTTTACCAATGTTTGTATGTTACTTCTCCACCAATCCCAAACTCAAGATGTCAATCAAAATCATTACACAGAAGGGTATGTTATGTTTGTTTGAGAATGGACAGATAATCACGTTTTACATGAAAAACAAGAGCATACCCATGGAAACTAAGTTGGGGAGATGTACGGTGCACCAGAAATTATACAATTAGTCCAAGTCTTAAATAGGAAGAAGGACCAGGATAACAAATATCGCTTGAATGAGGTTGGAAGCGTAAAAGAAGTACATTTCATGTTCCGCTAGCATAGGATAGGTAAAAATTTATGAAAGAGTGGATGAAAATGTACAATGGCCGTTATTATGATTCAAACACGCATCCATATCAAAACCCTTATTATGGTAATGCGCCAATGGGATGGCACAATGAATATACCATTCAAGCTGCATCAAATAGATTTGGGTATGTTCAAACGCCATATGGTAGAAGGATGGAACGAAAAGATTATGGACGGACACCATTTGTCCTCAATATTAATGAAGCGGCGAAACAAAACAATAATTACCGTACCACCATATGGACAGGAGATCATTTGCAAGTAACGTTGATGAGTATTAAAGTTGGGGAAGATATAGGTTTGGAGATTCACCCTCATGTTGATCAATTTTTACGAATTGAACAAGGGCAAGGGATGGTTCAAATGGGCAAGCAAAAAAATCAGTTAAACTTTGTCCGGAACGTAGGGGATGACTCGGCAATTATGGTACCTGCTGGGACCTGGCATAATGTAAAGAATACAGGCAATATCCCGTTAAAACTGTATTCCATCTATGCGCCTCCACAACATCCATTTGGTACAATTCATGTAACGAAAGCAGATGCTTTCGCTGCGGAACGCTCAGTTTATTATAAATAGAGAAGGATGAAAACATCAGTTGTGGAATCCATTAAACAAGATTCTTCGGAGCCTGATGTTTTTGGCCGATTGTTTGTTGCGAAAGCGACTGAAAATAATAGATTCTTCCTGATCGATCCTTTCTATTCTTAAATTTCGTGTTTCCCTTTTTCTTGAACGAACGTGTTTCGTTCAAGAAAAAGGAAGAACAGAAAAATAAGAGAACCAAAGTTGGTTCTCTTAAGGAAGATTGATCTAGCTCAAAAACAACGAGTTTAGATGCTTTGACTTATTGTTTGTTGAAATCCCCAGAAAAATTCTTCACGACTGCTTGAATCTCAGGTAATTTCTCTGGCTTTATAAGGCTAATCATTTTTGGAATAAACGCTTGAATATCCTCTTGTGAAAAGGTACCTTCATTTTGTTTCTTGAAGTTTTCTACTAGTATTTCTCTAGCTTCCTCTTCTTTCCCCTCTTGAACTCTTTGTAAAATAAAACTTAAGAACTTTTCTTGACCTTGTTTATCCATACATTGCACTCCTAAAGAAAGAATTTAACACCAGTAAGTCTTGGGTCAACTATAGTTTAGATTAGTTTTTACTATAAATACAACTCAATATTCTCACTTGTTAAATCTTATCTGTAAGAGGGTTCCCCAACCGATGATATTTACCTCATTTGGAACTGTCTTTCTGTATTAGTCACTACTTTCATCATTGCTTGCGTTATCGTCGTAATTCTCTTTCTTTTTTCTGCCATCAAAATGGAATGGAGGGTGACAGTCGAAACATTGGCTAAAGGAATCGTCTGGACATTCGCCCAGAATAGGTTGGGTTGGGTCAAAGTTTGGATTATCAAGTACTTCGTAAGGTCTCATCATTTCGTGATCTTCGTGCTCAAGGATATGGCAGTGCCATGGGTAAACTCCAGTGAATGGTCCAAAGCGGGCTATAATGCGCGTCACTTGGTCAGGGTTTGCGCGAACAGTATCTTTCCAACCTCTTTCATTCGGATCTGGGGCTATTGGGTCTCCTATACTGGTGATATTTCCATTTGCATCGAATGTGATGGGAGCTCGATTGAGTATTTGGAATTGAACGAGGTGTAAGTGAATCGGGTGAGTATCAGGTGTTAAATTGTAAAGTTCCCAAACTTCTACCGTGCCATTGTACGGGGTTTCCGTGATTGGCTGCTCGTTCCAATCCATATTATTTAAGAGAAGTTTTAACCGGCCGAATTCGTCGTCACTTTCTACTAGGAAGTTCTGTCTTACTGGTACAAGAGGATTCTGTTCAAGTCTTTCTAAACAGCTAAGTTTTGATGGAATTTCGCTTCTATCCGGGCGAGAGACTCTCTCTTTCACTCGAAATTGCATAATTTCTGGAAGTGCCGGAACATTCGGGTTCCCATTCGGGAATGGGGATGGGGCATCATTTGTTAGAATGATGTTCTGACCAGCATAGTTTGAAAAATCAATCATCATATCTCCCCGTTCTGCCGGAGCAAGCAAAAGTCCTGCTTCATTTGTAACAGTAACAGGTTTTTCAAGAAAACCTCCGTCTGTGCCGATTTGGACCATATCTTGTCCAGAACTAAGTCGTAACCGGTAAAAACGGGAATTCGAACCGTTCAAGATACGGAATCGATATTTTCGTGGCTCGACTTCAAGATAAGGCCACACTTTTCCATTCACTAGTGCAGTATCGCCGAAAAACTCTGGAACGACGGATGGATTAGGCGGTGGTGGAGGTGGATCTTGATCTGGGAGAGACGGATAAAATAATTCACCTCGCCGTTTTCCACTAAGATAGAACGAACGATCTTGGATAACTAACGGAATCTCATATTTCCCACTAGGAAGATTCAGCATATCTTCGGCCTCATCTCGAATCAGATAAAACCCTGCAAGCCCTGCATAAACATTTAAACGAGTGATCCCAATCGCATGGTCATGATACCAGAGCGTAGCAGGACGCTGGCAATTAGGGTAATAATAAACTTCATGTAAGAATTTTGTTCCAACATTTTTAAAGTCCTTCGTAAACCATGCTTCCGGAAACCCATCATTTTCTGGTCGAACACGTCCCCCGTGTAAATGAACAACGGTCCTAACGGAAGGTTGGTCATGGTCTGTACCATGAAGCGTACGATCAACTGGCAAGAGGTGTTCATAAGGCAAATGGTTTTCCCATCTTACAAGAATAGGACGATTCCGACGAACCTCAAACGTCGGGCCAGGATACAAACCGTTATAGCCCCAAACGGTAGTTGGTGGCAAATCACGGTGCAATTTTTGCTGAACTTGCTTCATGGCTACCTCATAATAGGGAATTCCGTTGTGTTTCCCTTTTGCTTTCAGCACACTAGGAATCGGCAACGCATCAACAAATTTGTCTAGTGACAATGTACGATCACTCCTTCTACTATTATTTTTCTCTATATCCTATGCGGGAATTTAACAAGAGCTTGGTTATATGGTCATAGATTTAAGTGGAGTTTTAGTAAAATGGGTCTTCTAAAGATAAAGAGCAAAAACAAATTTATATCGCTTTAGAGGGAAGAGCGCCGGAAAACATTGTAGCACTATATTCAGGAGAAGGGTTGCAGAATCATGGGAAAGAAAATCTGCGGAGTAAGTGAAATTTCGTAGGGAAGACTGTTCTTCCTAGCCTATGCTTTTGAAAGGAGTTCGGGTTCGAATCCCGACAAAGGTATACAATCAGTTCCCTTACAAATGATTGCCTAATAGAAAATAGAGTTGACTTCACTAACCAGTCCTTTAGTGAGAGCAACTCTATTTTTTATCGAAAAGTTTTCATTAGTAATCAATATTAGCTTTCAACAACTATTCGATCAGTAGGAATACCTTCTGCATCACAACGAAGTTGATAAAAATCCTGAACGATTTTAGGTTCTAGTATCATGGTTTCTTTCATTTTTAGAAGGGTTCTTTTGCCTACCCGACGATCTAAAAGCGTCAATATTTTAATTAAGTGATCTGTTGACTGTAGCAATTCTTCGATGGATGAGTTGAAGTAGATCTCTAAGGCAGTGAAGAAATCATATTGTGCATAGATTCCTTCTGTTTTTAACTGTTCGTGTGCTTGGTCTTGAATATCTCGATTCATAGTTATATCATCAAAATTGAAATGGTCGTTTTCAACTCGTATCTTTGTTTCTCTAGCATATTCAGCTCTCTCTGCAGTGATGGTGCACATACTTACCTTTTCCACTTTATCAACCGTAATCACAGCTCTCCCTAACTGGTCATGGGCTTTACGGTAATTGATGATATGAAAGTCTACTCTCATTCTCAGAGACTCGCAAATATAACTCTTCAACTGTTTCTTCGCTTTACTCCATTTAGGACTGTATAACAACTAATTCCCCTCCGGATATCTTAGATTCCATTCTATACATGTAACCAAAACTAGTTCTACTCTCTTTTTTATGATTAGGCTCTGTTAACCGTTAATGTTGATAAACTGTAGAAACAAAAGGACCCTAGAGGTTCTTTTATTCGTTTTCTAAGAAATGCTACTCGTTTTTTAAAAGGGATTATATACTTACAAATGTTTATGTCCCAAAACTGCAATTGTATGGAATTGTCTAGATTTTGGACCTTTTAATAATGCAACATTGAGAAATCCATTTTCCTTAGCAATAGGAATTAATCGATCTTCAATCATACTTTTTATCCCTTCCCAGATTTCATCATCTTTGGCATCACAAAGGGTGATGACGAAATATCCTCCAGGTTTTAATACCCTGTATATTTCTGAGAAAGTTTCAGATAAATTTTCCCAAAAATAAATTGAGTGTATGCTTAACACTTTGTCAAAGTTTTCATCTTGGAACGGTAATCTATTAACATTTGCTTGAACCAATGTAGCTTTTTTAGCATTTAATCCGTTTTTATTTCGAATCGCAGCCGACCGAATAATGGTAGGCGATAGGTCCACTCCTACTACTTGTTCTACTAAAGTTTGGTCTAGGATAAGTTTCATTGCATAACCAGCACCACATCCTAATTCTAATACACTCTCGCCCTGCACAATGTTTAATAGCTCAATAGTCCATAGAGTTTCAGGTTTATGTTGCTTTACCATCTTTTCACCAATATACGTTCCTAATAGACCTTGCGGCTTTCCATATTGTTTATCAATTAATTCCGTAATCAGCTTAATCATACCCATTATCAATCCTCTTCGGTTTAAACGTTATAGTTTGTATTAAATGTACCCTAAAGTTTGGTTTATACCACTATTTGCAAATCCTGCCTCGTTCCTGAACAAGAAAAATCTATTATAACTGAACAGTGGTTAATCTGAGTTTATCATAAGTGGCATTCCACTCTAGTGAAATATGAAACTTTTCAGAAACTTCTACCGTACTAGTAGATATGAAACGGTACCGACGCGAACTCATAAAAGGGGGAAGATACGATGAAAAAAAGACTTGGTATTGCAGCGAGCATTATTGGGGGAAGTTTCCTTTTATTTGGTATTGGAAGTTGGGTACTTCAGAAGGTTGCAAACAAAGAGGATCCAGAGTATTTTTTACAATTCATTAAAGAAAACGGAGCGAAGCAAAGTGTTGCGGTTTCTATACAATACAACCAGGACTCGCTTGCTGCCGTAAACGAACAGGTTTCATTGCCTTTAGCCAGCACCATGAAAATCATCCTTGCGATTGAATACGCTCGGCAGGCGGCAGAAGGGATGATTGACCCTCAACAACCTGTCTCACTTGACGAATTGGAAACCTACTATGTTCCCAAAACAGACGGTGGTGCCCATGAAGCTTGGCTTGAATCTGTGAAAGAAACAAAGCAAGATGACGCTGTTCCTTTAAGTGAAGTCGCAAACGGAATGATTGCCTATAGCTCTAATGCCAATACAGAGTATTTAATAGAAGTGCTTGGGGAAGAAAACATCAATGGGAACATAATTGACCTAGAAATCAACAGTCATGAGCCTATTTATCCGCTCGTCAGTTCCTTGTTTATCCCAATTCAGGTGATGAACGAGGAGAACTTAACGAAACAAGAAACGGTGGCGAAGCTTAAGGAGATGAGTTTGGATGAATACCGCGAACACGCGAAACGGATTCATGAAAACTGGAAGACCCAGCCTCCTACAGACGAAGAAAAAAAGAACATCATAAACGAACTAGACATGGAGTTTCAGAGAATCTGGTCGGATCGTTTGCCACGGGGGAGTGCAGAAGATTATCTTTCCATTATGGAAAAACTCAACCGCAAAGAATTCTTCAAACCTGAAGTATATCAGCATCTAGATCCTGTGATGGAACAATTAATGAAAAACCCACAGAATCAAGAATGGTTAACACATGCCGGTCAAAAAGGTGGGTCAACAGCATTTGTTCTCACGATGGCGATGTATGCCACAGATAAAAACCAAAATAAAACAGAATTTGTGTTTTTAGCAGATGATTTATCATCCACCCAACAAACCAAACTAAGCCGAAACATGAATCAATTTCAGTTAAAGTTGCTTCGTGATGAGGATTTTAGGGAGAAGGTAAAACAAGAACTAGAGAATCTTTAAATGGATGACAGGTAAGTATCTTTATTGAACAGTTTAAACAGAGAATGTAGTTTTATATAGTAAAAGATGGATCAATTCTAATTTGAAAAAAGAGGGATTATTTGAACGGCCAGTAAATAGCTTTCTTCATCAATTAGTACTATTTTTATAAAAGGGGAAGAGATTGATGAAAAAACATTGTTGTGAGGATATGGATTATCATGCGAATTTCAAATGTGATATTCATGAGAATCCATTTGAGTGTCCTGATAAAATCCTTATCTTTAATGGAAAAGAAAATGATTACGGCTTGATCATTCATGATGGTGGTTCTTCAAGAATCGGAATAGAATTTTGTCCGTGGTGTGGTTCAAAATTAACATGAGGCAATATCTTCTTGAAAATGAAGGCCCCTTTAGTAATAGAACATTTTTCACAATAAATAATATGGGGGTATGAAATGAGTAAAAATAAGCAATCTCAAATAAATTCATTTGTGATTGCAATAGTGAGTATTATTCTCTTTTGTTAGGATGTAGTGGGGGAGAACGATTAATCAATAACGACCTAGTAGTTGGACTTCCTCAAGTCATATTAGGGTTCGTAGGTGGAATCCTTGGATTTTAACAATATAGGCTAGCTAAAAAGAAAGTAAAATTGGCTGTCGAGGACAGGACATTGGGTCGAAGATGACATTGTATAAACAGCTAAAGACCATCTCAAATGGAACGGTTTAAAAGATAGCTCTTTTCGTATTCAATAAAAAGGAAGAAAATGTTATTCTTATTCTAGATGGTTGCTCTTCTAGTATAGGTGGGGAAAGCTTTAATACATATAGACTACAATATCACTTTGGAGGCACATCACTACTTATAACGGAAGCAAGTCCTTGATATATGAAACAGTGCTTGAATAAAGGAGTTGTATAAAATGAATGGAAATGAAGGCACAGAACTAAAACTCTCTTCAAAAGCAGAAAACATTCTATCTCAGATCAATAGTAAAACGAAGCTTGGCGACTTACGAAAACTCGCGAAAGACATTAAAAAAGATCACGAACTCGCTATGGAACTTTGGTCAACAGGAGAGTTTTTGCCCAGACAATTAGCCATCTTAATTATGGATAAAAAACTCCTTACAGAGGATCTGCTAAATCAGCTTGATCAAGATATGCAGATTCACCCTTTTAATGAGCGAAATAACTTAATGGATTGGTTAATGGCCAATCAGCTCACCAAAGACAAGAAGAAAATTGCATTGATAGAGTCATGGGAAAATAGTCCTTCTGCTCTTCAAAGGCGAGTGTTCTGGTATTATCAAGGGCGATTGAGATGGACTGGACAAACACCACCTGAAAATACCGAATACTTGCTATCAGCATTAGAAGCTAAGATTGCCCAGGAAGAACCGGAAGTACAATGGGCGATGAATTTCACCGCCGGCTGGATAGGCGTTTATGATGAAAAGAATCGTGCACGTTGTATTAAACTTGGTGAGAAAACGGGTCTTTACAAAGATGACAAAGTTTCGAAAGGATGTACTCCAAACTATTTGCCGGAGTTCATTACAATTGAAGTAAACAAACGCCATGATCATTAGTTACCTCTGAGTAATTAATTAGGGATTCATGCAAAAAATAGAGGAACTCAAAGACTCAATCTGAACTGCTGAGTCCAACAATACTCTCCAATAGAAATAATCTATCAAAATTGGACGCTTTTCTGAAATAAGGAAAGCGTTTTTCTTCATGCAAAGAGGCTGATTGTAGAGGAGCCCTAATTTGGAGCAGGTTTAATTCGGCGGCGAAATCATTAGAACAGGATGCAAAAATTAAAGTACATAAATTTGATGAGTCAGATAAAAACTATTTCATTTGTATTCCATTCGCAATGCTGTTTTTACCTTATTTTCTTTAGTGTTTTTCATTTTCCAAAACTAGGTTCTAACCTATTTAGCAATGCAGTCTTAAGTTGGATGGGTGTTGATTTTGTAATGGGATTAGGATTATTCTCATTAAGCATAATTTCATTCTGGGGAAGTTTAGAGTTGGAATTGATGATGAAAAGAAAATAGGTGAGTTTATAACCATAGGTGTTTTACAATTTGCTGCTTTCCCAATTACATAGCATTTGGGTTTGTTCTAACATTGAATTTGAACCCATATATACAAATAAATCATTTCGCTATTTAAGCAGTAACCCTTTGGTACTCATATATAAAATAATCAAGCTCCTGACTAGCTTGTATAGTCCGATCATCATTAAAACCGTAAGTCAATCCCATCTTAATAAGATGCTTCCTCAAAAATTCAATATAAGTTAAAAGCTCACAGGGTCTTAAAACTATTTTTTGAGCGGTATTTTTCATAAAGTCTACTCCTTTTTTTACCTAAGAAACATCTTACCAAATTAATGGGATTAACTAAAGGGATTATTTTCTAAAAATGTAAAAGAAAGAAGCTAAAAAGTTTACTTACTCTTATTTAAGGCTAATCATTTACTTTGATAAACCTTATAAATTTTGAGGTGAAGAAGCTGAATCAAGAGTAAAAATGGATAAGTAATAGCGGATAACCAGTAGTTCCATTGGTTGTGGTAAAAATATCCAAATTCAATAGAGAGATACTCAAAAGTCAGGCTAAATAGAGTCCAACCTACTATATAGGTTATTTGTTTCTGGATTGATTTTCTAAAAGGGTAAGAGTTCATATATAAAACACCTGAAGAAGGAAAAATGAACAAAATTGGCAAAAAACCCGCCAAATCAACACCAGGATTAAAATATCCATAAAGATTATATTTGAGGTCTAAAACTATATCACTAACAAAACCAAATACAATAGAAAATAAAGCAATAGCGTACAACTCGTTTTTGGGTAGATTCTTTGGGACTAATAACGCAACTACAATAAAAATAGTTACAGAAATAATTAAGAAGTACATACAATGTTCATTCCTCTTTACAGATCATTACTAAATATTGTTACCTAGCTACCATAAGCTAAACAGGATGAAAATTTCTCCATAGTTCCTGCACTAAAAAATTGTTTCAGTTTAAAGCATCACAATACCAAAGGAAAGGAGAAAAAAAGACTTCATTTTTAATGAAGTCAAAAGAATATATACATAAAAGGAAAATGAAAATTAGGGGTCTAAATTCACCTAAGTTCCCATGAATTACTTTATGAAAAAAAATAATCATGTTACATGCATATAGCCTGTTTTTTCGGAAATGGATTATTGTACAAATTTGAACAAATTATATGTAAGAAAAAGCAGGGTGTTTTAAGTGAAATAAGAAGGCTAAAAATCAAGCAAGTTTTTATACAAAAATCAGGTCTTGCGTTTACCTAGTTTTGTAGAGCAGACGTAAGTTCTGCTTATATTTTTGACTTAAACACTAGTACATATTTTTGGCTAACCACCATACACAATCTTTCATATCAATTAACATTAGACAAGAAACTACAATTTCTTGTGTACGCGTTTCGACAAATTATTATCGTTAAAATATCTGTGCCTATCAAAAAGATATCTAATTGCTATCAATCTGATAGGGTAGGGAGAAACCCTTATTCCCCTAGGTGTCTCACTATTTCTTTGTTCTCACGATGGCGATGTATGTTAGCTAAAAAGCAAAGGATGTTTATAAGTATTAATGACGATTCGGGGCCGTACAGTGATTGGAGATGAATGGTATAAACAGCAAAAGACCTTCTCAGGTATATTTAGTCAAATGCCAATTTATCAGGAAGAATCGTATTAAAAAAACTCAGTGTAGTCCTGCAATTGATAATCTGCAATATCCACTTGATTTTGAAAGATGCAAGTTGAAATTCCCAATTCTTTTGCGGGTAATAAATCTAATTTTCTGTCCCCAATGGCTAGGGTGATTTTGTATTTTTCGTGTAAATGTTTGTAAGCTGATGGGTTAGGTTTACGAGGGAATCCGTCATCTTTCGTAACCATATCTACAAAGTATTTATTCCATCCATAATATTTTAAGATGTCTACAACACCTTTTCTCGACTTGTGTGTGACAATTACATTTTTATTTGCAAATTTTAAAATTTCTTCTACGCCATTAAATGGTTTCATATCTTCTGGAGTTATTTCTTTCTTTAATTTTTTTATCCAATCTTCTTGTTCACTTGAAATGTTATAAAATTGAATTGCGTGTGAGTAGGAAACTTTTAATTTCTCATAGATTTCCTGTTTATCTGCTGTTTCACCCAACACTTGAGAAAGAATTCTTGTATATACAGGATAAGTATCAAATAATGTTCCGTCGAAATCCCATAAAATGTTCAATAAAACCAAACCACCCTTAAATCATTATTTTGATAAAAATGCTTATATACATTTTATCACGATTTCAAAACTTTCTAGTAATATTACTGAAGAATATGAACTAAGGAATAAATGACTACGGCTATATAAAACTCTTTTTTAAAATCCCTTACCTTACCAAAGACCGTTAATTTGGGGTACCACCAGCAAGCTGTTTAAATACTTATCAGGATAAATTACCTTGATAGGATAATTTCCATCAAACTACTAGTTAACTAGATTAATAATCGTGCTACAATGAACCATTATCATCTAATAAGGCGGTGTTTTAATTGTTCATTTCTCCAATGCTCTTACAAAGAGTCGACGAACCATTTGACTCCGCAGACTATATTACAGAACTAAAGCTTGATGGAATCCGATTAATCTATTCTGTTGATGACGAGGGAAAAGTTCGACTTTATACGAGGCACAACAATGAGGTAACGTCTAAATTTCCGGAACTAACGAACATAGGAATACCCGCTGGAACAGTTCTAGATGGAGAATTAATTGTAACAGACAAAGACGGCAAGCCGGATTTTGAAGCAATGATGAATCGGTTTGTGTCGGAAAGAAATTCAACGCCTCCGGTATCTTTTGTTGCATTTGATGTTATTAAATACAATAATGAACGGGTAACAGCTTCAACTCTGCTTGATCGCAAAGACCTCCTCGCTGACATCATCAAACACGACAGTGAACAGTTATCAAAGGTCCAATACATTACTGGAATGGGCCGGGCATACTTTGATGTTGTTCGTGATCAATCTCTCGAAGGCATTGTATTAAAACGCAAAGATTCTCGATATCAAGTTGGAAAGCGGTCGAGCGATTGGTTGAAAGTAATTAATTATCAATACACTGAAGTGTTTATTACCGGATACCGAAAGAAAGAGTTTGGACTGCTGCTGACTGACTTAGAAGGGAAAAATGTGGGCGTTATGGAACTAGGTGTTTCACAGCATGCTAAAGAGTGTATATCCAATGCAGCAATCCTAGATGAAAACGAAAATTTTCGGTTCATTGAACCGCTCAAGTGTCGGGCGAAATTTCGTCATTATACAAAAGCAGGACTTTTGCGTCTACCAAGTTTTGTAGAGTGGACGTAAGTTCTGCTTTTATTTTCGACTTAAACACTGGCAACAATTTCCTTCTATCCTTTATGCATAATCTTTCATATTTTTTAGTCTTAGACAGAAAACTACAATTCTTTAAACGTGTTTCGACAAATAAATATTGAGAGTGATATCTACGACTATTAACTACATATCTATTTGATAGCAATCTGATAGTGTAGGCAGAAACCCTTATTTTACTATAGATGACAGGCACCATCCAAATTCTGGATGGTGCCTGTCACTTTTATTAGTCACTCTATTAGATGTCCTTAATGAGAAGAAATAGATATTTAACAATTATAGGGGACGTAACTGAAAAATCAAAAACTTCTATGATTACGTGAATTCAGGAAACAAGGTGGAATTAAGGTTACAAAATCGAAAAGGCTTGAACCCGGAAATTCATAGGTTCAAGCCTTCACTATTTTCTTCACCAATAAGGGGAGTGAATTCCCTTATTTATCTTGCTGTCATTCCGCCATCGACAACGAACTCTGACCCTGTACTATAACTAGATTCATCTGAAGCAAGGAACAAAACCAAGTTCGATACTTCTTCAGGTTTTGCAACACGGCCGTTCGGAATGTATTTCGCAAATTCTTTAACGGCGTCTTTTGTTTCTTCTTGGACAATCATTGGTGTTTCGATGACACCTGGATGAACGGAATTCACGCGAATGCCATAGTGAGCCAAGCTAAGCGCAGCGGCTTTTGTCATGCCTCTGACAGCAAATTTCGTATCGGTATAGCCAATCGCACCCCCAACAAGTCCATTCATCGAAGAGATGTTCACAATTGAACCACCATTTGCTGCTTTCATCGAAGGGATAACCGCTTTCATTCCTAGGAATACCGACACTTGGTTGATCTCAACGATACGTTTGTATTCTTCTAGAGTCATTTCTTCGATTGATTTATTCATCGTAATTCCGGCGTTATTTACTAACACATTCGCTGGGCCAAATGCATCCTCCGTAACAGCAACTGCTTGCTCCCAGTTTTCTTTGTTGGTGACATCCAGTTTGATGAACCTTGCATTGTCTCCTAATTCTTTGGCAAGGGCTTGTCCTTCTTTTTCCAGGATATCAGCAATCAAGACTTTTGCTCCTTCTTTGACAAACAACCGAGCGTGACTCGCTCCCATTCCTCGTGCTCCACCCGTAATAATCGCTACTTTATCAGCTAATCGGCTCATGGAAAATACCTCCTGATGGGTTTTATTTTTGGTCTTCAATATGTTTTAGAAGCTTCTCTTGAATGTTAAAATACTGATTGATTTCCTCTTCATTTAAGGCTTCGAAATGTTGCATAAATAAGGTTTGACCAATTGCTTGTGCTTCAGACAGTGCCTTTTCACCAGTAGGAGTAATCCGCAATTGAATAACCCTACGGTCTGTTTCATCTAACACTTTTTCAACAAGCCCTAAGTCCAAAAGCTTTGTCGCAATATTCGTCATTGCCCCTTTTGTATAGCCGAGCTTATCAGCTAGTTCCACTTGCTTTTGAACCCCGTTCTTTTTTAAATCGGATAACACCAGTATTGGAGATATCCCAAGCGGGTAGGGGAATGCTTTTGTGAACCTAATAATGTTTTCGTTATTAATTTTATCAATCATATGAATAAGTTCAAAAAGATCCTTTTCTTGCAAATTATCCTCTCCATCCCTAGCTTAGCGAAGCATCGTTGTCCCACCATCTACCATGATAGTCTGTCCTGTAATATACCTAGAATCTTCGGAAGCAAGAAACACGGCAACAGTGCCAATATCTTTTTCAATATCGCCGAAGTAACCCAATGGTATTCTACTTTTGACTTCTTCATAATATTTCGGTTGTGCTTTTGCCCATGCCTCGACACCTGGTGAATTGGCAATCGGGCTAATGATGTTCACATTAATCCCAAATCGGCCCCATTCATTAGCAGCTACCCTAGAGACCCCTCGAATCGCTTCTTTTGCGGCCGCATACGCAGCTTGAGTCTCATGCCCATTTAACCCTGCACCAGACGCGAAATTAATCACATTTCCCTTTGACTCTTTCAAATATGGAAGCGCTTCCTGCATTAAGTAAAAGGTAGGATAAAACCCAGTTCCAAAGGACAAATCTAAATCTTCTTGTGTAGTTTCTTCAATGGTTTTTTGCTTAGAAGCATGGGCGTTATTTACGAGAACATCCAGTCTTCCGTATTTTTTAACCACCGTGCTTACAATTGTACCGAGGTTTTCTCGATCCATTAGATTTGCTTTTAGAAACATGGATTGTGGTGAGAACGCTTGAAGTTCTTTTTCCATGCTTTTACCAGCTTCTTCATTTAAATCAACAATCGTGACAATGGCCCCTTCTTTCACCATTGACTTCGCAATTCCACTACCAATCCCATTAGCACCACCGGTAATGATAACAACTTTATCTTGAAGTTTCCCCATTAGGATCATCCCTTCCAAAAGTAGTTTAACATTAAACTATTCAAATATAGTTTAGCATTAAACTACCTTTTTGACTAGAATAATAGTAATCTATTAGTAATCACCGTAAATATTTCTGAGGAGTAGTTACAATGATGAATAAGTTAATAAAGGTTCTCCCGTTACCAAAGATTCCACAACACTCTGGAGATAAAGAACAATGGGGAAATGTATTTAATATTCTTGGTACAGAGCTGCCTTCAGACTATACGAAATTTATTGAAAGTTATGGAACTATAGGAATAGATAACTTTCTATGGGTTCTTTCCCCATTTGTTGAAAATGAAAATTTAAATCTGATACAAAAAGGGAAAGTGATTAGAGATTCCTATCAAGTATCAAAAAATAATTACCCTGAATACTTTACTCATAATATTTATCCTTCAGTTGGTGGGCTTCTTCCCTGGGGTCTTACTGATAACGGTGACGAATTGTACTGGTTGACAGAAGGAAAGCCTGATGAGTGGAAAATCGTTGTATATGAAACAAGGTCATCTGAGTATCATATTTACCCATTATCAATGGTAGAATTTTTATATCAAACAATAACGAAGGAGCTAGTTTGGGAAGCCTTTCCTGATGAATTCCCAAGTGATGAAGTATCAGTGATTTCAGTAAATGTTGAATAGGTAGTATTTACATAATCAAGGACCGAATTGGGGGTCCTTGATTTATATTTAATTATTATCAACAATATTATTGAACAGAGCCTATAAATAAAGAAAAAATGGATCATGTTTCGTTAACCGGCAGGATACTGAAAAAGGCAGCCTAAAAAAATTAGGCTGCCTTTTACTGTATCTAATTCAATTGTAACATTCATTTCCAACTAATATCAGTCTTTATTTATGTTAATAAACTGATAACCTTATTATAGATTTGACGGGAGGTTTTATTGAATGATAGAGTATCGGATTAACAACATTGGGGATTTCTCACCAAAGGTCGGTGAACTTGCATCTATGTTAGAACATACAAGAGCAGTTACATTAGAAGAGATAAAGGATTTAAGTGAAGAAGAATTGGATTATTTGATCGATGAAGGTTCCAATACGATCGGTTCTCTTTTACTCCATATCGCCTCAATGGAAGTTGTACATCAGGTCATATCATTTGAAAACCGAGATATTAATGAGTTGGAGCTTAAACAATGGAAATCCGCACTAGAACTTGGTGAAGATGCCAGAAAAACCATTAATAAAAATACTGTTAATTACTATATGGATGAATTGTCTAAAGTCAGAGAGAAGACTTTAACACACCTCAAAGGATTAAAGAATGAATGGTTATTTGAGGAGAAGGAATGGGGAAATGGAGTTCCATATAATAATTATTACCTTTGGTTTCATGTTTTTGAAGATGAAATTAATCATCGTGGTCAAATTAGAATGATTAAACGTTTGCTGTTTAAAAACAAATAAGCTTTTATACCTTGAATCTTTGGAGGCTTTAATAAAATAAAAGCCTTAAAATTGACAAGTTCAGAGCAATAAACTCTGAGCTTGTTTGTGTGCTATTTGCTTTTTTAACTGTGGATTCAAATGTTATTCATATTGTAATTTTAAGTTCTCTCCACTAGCGTTTTTATGTTTTGTTCCCTTTACCCCTGTCCTTTTTTCACTCTTCTCTCTATATAAAGGGTGAAGGGAGGTGAGAAACAATGGCACAAGCAATGTTAAAGGATTCCCGCATCACATTAATGTTTGAGACTGGCTTGAATGAGAAAGGCGAGCCAATCTTCAAAGGGAAATCTTATGCGAATGTAAGGAAAGAGGCGACTGCTGATCAACTGCATCAGGCAGCAACAGCACTAGGCGGACTTTGCGCGTATCCTCTTAGCTCGGTAGAACGTACTGATAATTACGATCTTATCTAATCTGATGGTAGGGAAGGAAGGAGGTGAAAAGCATGGCGAAGACGTTAGAGCTTCAATTTGGGACGGACCTAGGGAAGGTCGCTCGATTAACAGTGGATAACCCAGTTGAACCAATCGATCCAGCTGCTCTTAAAGTGGCAATGGAAGCGATTATTGCATCGAACGCATTTTTCTCTAGCTACGGGTATCTCGTATCCGTCGGCGGTGCCCGCGTGGTCGAACGGAATGTCACAGAATATGAAATCATCTAATCAATAAAGAAGGCCGGATTCCATTAGGAACCGGCTTTTCCTATAATTCGGTGAAAAACCAATAGAGAGGAGGAAGGACCATGCAAGAGCTCATCCCACTAATAAGTGAAGTAGGGTTTCCGGTTGTTGTCACCTTATACTTGCTTCATAGAATCGAAGCCAAGCTTGACACTGTTGTCCAATCCATTCAGAATCTGCCGAATCAGATGAAGGAAAACGATTATCAGGATAGGAAGATCATATGAGGAAAAAGGGTCAATCAATGGCCCTTTTTCTCTCAATTGAGCAAGGGGGTCCATAGGGACAGTTCCTAGTCCAGGATGGACACGTGGGTAATTTACACTGTCATGCTTCACAATTTAGGTCATCTTTTACATAAAAATGAGATTAAATGAATTCAATCATAGCCAAAGGAAGCAGTGAGCTGTGTCCCATAAAAAATTGTGGACCAACAGTTGACGGAGATACAATATGCCTGACCGAAAGTGAGGGAGTTTAGCACATAATCTATATGTTTCTACTATTTAATGCTTCATCATATTCAGGTAGCGGAATTTTAAAGGGATATTTTGTTGTAATTCTCCGTAGACACGTTTTTTTGATCGTGGTATTAGGTGAATCCGCCCCCTTTTTCCTTAGTTTCTTTCTTCAATTTGTAAAATCCGCATTTACCTTAAGTTGCTTGTCCAGACAGAATTGGAGGAAACCGAATATGGTATAGAGATTAAAGAGAAAGGAGGGGAAACGATATGTCAGGATATGGCGGTGGAGGCAACAGCACATTTGTGTTGATTGTGGTTCTATTTATTCTTCTTATCATTGTTGGTGCAGGCTACTAACAATGAAAATTAGCTTGAACAAAAGAGGCTTGCCACTCGGCTAGCCTCTTTTGTTATGGAGTTTTAGCTACATATGTGATGGACCTAATCCAGAGTTAGAATAGTAAAAGGAAAAAGCTGCCGAGTGTTTCTCGACAGCCAAAGAGGGATGATGAATAAAAGCATGAACCATTTTACTGTTTAACTTTCATCGTCATCTTTTTCTGAATATACGTTCGAAACGTACATTGCGATCTTTAGTACCTTTTCGAGGTCTAGCTTACTAAAAATGTCTGAGACTGGAAAAGGATCCCTTGGACGAGGTGGCGGTGGTGGTGGTGTGGGCAGAGTGATGGCTTCGTTTTGAGCTAGTGAATATAATGTTTGGTTTAGGCTTTCACAATACTCTTGGAGTCTCATTGACGATCTTTCCTGCGCTTCCATATTAGCAAGAAGGTTCGTTAACGCTTCTTGTTGTTGTGCCATTTGTTTTTGTAAGTCCTTAATAATTGTGTCTTGGGCTTGTACCCGGTCTGATAAATCATTCACCAATGAAGATAGTTTTTTATCTTTTGACATTCCATGTATCCCTCCTTTCATCTGCCAATAACAAGACAGTTCTTTAAAACAAGTCCCACCATAGCGTATGATTTACGCATTGCGTTTGTATAGACAAACTGTTTAGAATGGAGAAAATGGGGGAAAGACAGAGGGACATTTTAGACATGGAGACGGTTCTCTTTTTTTTAAAAAACAAAGGAAAGTTTGAGAAACCAATAGCTTTCCATTTTAATGGATAAAAAAGAATAATGAAGTAGATCTGTTACTTGGGCATAACTGAGTAGCGGGTTTTATGATGCTTCGTTCATCATGCAATACTATGATATGCTTGTACCAGAAACGGTCAAATATTTTCGTGAAATGTTAATCTGCCCGAAAAGAGGTATCCAAGTCATACATGGTATACCTTCTTTTGACCCATTCAATTATTAGGAGAGTAATGAACATGAAGATTTATGTGGATGCCGATGCATGCCCGGTAAAAGATATTATTATTTTTGAAGCAAGAAATGAAGGATTCCCAGTTGTTCTTGTGACCAGTTTTTCTCATTTCTCCAATAAGGAACAACCATCAGGAGTCGAGACGGTCTATGTTGATTCTGGAGCAGAAGCAGCCGATTATCGGATTATGGGCTTAGCTAGAACGGGCGATCTGATTGTGACGCAAGATTATGGCCTCGCTTCACTTGGGTTAGCGAAAGGGTGCACCGTTCTTCATCATAAAGGTTATCGTTATACGAATGAAAATATTGACGAACTGTTACAGTCACGTTATTTGAGCGCCATGGCCCGCAAAAGCGGCAAACGGACAAAGGGGCCCAAACCCTTTACAGAAGAGGATAGAGAAAAGTTTAGAAAACTCTTCAAATTAGCTATTTCACAAATAGAGAATACATAGGGGATACACGGCACCGACGCAATCCTAGTGGATGGTTCCTCGTTAAATGGCAATAAAATAAGGCACTACAGTATAAAACGTCTTTTCTGCCACATTTAAATTTGTGGGAAAAGACGTTTTCGTTAGGTAATGAACCTTGTCCTACGGTGAAGAAAAGCATAAACCCTTAGAGATATGGGACTGACACGAATGCTCAAAATTTGATTTAACCATAGGAATAATTTTAACAGTTTCAATTAGCTTGGTTGGTAAAAATACCAACCTTTACGAAGCTATCTAAGATGTATCTCGATAAGTTAAATCATTCATACTCACAATTTGAAAAATTCCCTTTTTGTATCATCGAATAAAGTGTCTTTTTTCTTCTATTAGATCTTTCATTCCTTTATTAGAAGTGGTCGGATAAGCTGCTGGGGGGATCATTATGTACGGGCTCACTACAGAATTGAATTCTCCAAGTAAAGGAAAATGTTAATCTATCAATACCTATAGGTAGATTTTTAAAAGTTCACGCAGGTCAACCGGTGTTCTTGTCGAAACCTAGACATATGGAAATTCATTGAATTGGAGGAAAAATCGATGGCAGAAGTTTTGTTGTTACACCATGTTTTAGGTCGAACGAAGGGGATAGAAGAAATTGCTGATCAACTGAGAGATGCGGGACATACTGTGCACGTGCCAGATTTATTTAACGGCCGTATATTTTCCTCACTAGAGGAAGGCTTGGCCTTTGTGAAGGAAATCGGTTTTGCAGAAGTAAGGGCGCGCGGCGTTCGGGCAGGCAGTGAGCTCTCGCGCGATGTCGTCTATGCTGGTTTTTCACTCGGTGTCCCGGCAGCACAGCAGCTCGCTCAAACTCGGGAAGGCGCCAGAGGCGCACTGTTTTTTCATGCTTGCCTCCCGACCTCGGCGTTTGAATCTCAGTGGCCGGCCGATTTGCCTGTGCAAATTCACGCCATGAGTGAAGATCCTTTTTTCATTGAAGATGGCGACTTCAACGCGGCCCGTGAGCTTGTGACGTCGGCCAATCATGCCGAACTTTTCCTGTACGAAGGCAAGGAACATCTCTTCACCGATAGTAGTTTACCGTCTTACAATGCTGACGCGACAAAACTTGTAATCAAGCGAGTTCTCGATTTTCTGGCATTTCAGCAACTGGGACATAGCTAGACAACAATAGTAAGAAAAGCGAAGAGTGCCTGTTTAAGAACCTTGACTGGAGCAAATCAACGGAGATAATGAAATCATTGAACCAAATTGCCTCGTTCGCTTCCTTTCATCAATTGTTAAACGAGATCTACGTCCCAACCAAATACGAACGAAGTACGGAGGGATATATGGTTATTTTAATAAGTGATGTAAGTAGTACGGGTAAAACCTTGATGGGCCAAAAGTTACTAGAAAAATACCATATTCCCTATCTTTATAATAAATAGCGGTGACCAAGGAATATAGTAGATGAAGTAGAAGTTGGAGAATTATCCAGAAGAGAATCAGCAGAAAAAGAGAATGAATAAGGAAAAGCTGAGAGGGGAGCGGATGCAATGTACACTTTAATGAAATTCGAGGATTAAAGTGCTCTTCAAGAAACGCTCCCGTTTGCTTCAATGAATGATTTAATCTTCAATTACTTCGATTAAATCGGTATGTATTTTAACAAAATAACTTTCTAAATTAAGGTTAACCAAAAATAGTTAACATTTTGTTAATCTTATAATACGAAAGGTCAGTCAGTTTAATATAATGACGGAGGACTATCATCCATCGTATTAGTAAGAATTAAATATATTAGTATATTAGCACCAGGTAATAAAATAAAAATTAGTCTTACTGCCAAAGAAGATATATTGAAATACTCAGCTATACCTCCACAAACACCACTTATAGACTTATCTTTTGAAGACTTTTTCAACTTGTTTTTCAATAAATCCCCCTATTAATCAAGCATGACTTGAATAAATACTCAAAAATATCCAATGCTCTTGTTAAAAATTATGCTTTTGTTCGTGTCTAAGAAATAATTTCTTATCCATATAAGACCCATAAAATTCCAAATTACCATTTAATTATCAAATTATATCACAGTTTAGTTAGCAATTATTGTGCAATATGGTATGTAGTTTTAAATAAAAAAATAGTCCATTTTGAAGTACAATTTAATGTTTGGTACTCCAGTCTGAACTACTTACACTCACTTAGAGTGTTTTTAATTTTGGAGAAAACAGGGATATTAAGATTTAATCTTCAATGACTTCGATTAAATTGGTATGTATGTTAACAAAATAACCTTCTAATAAATGTTCTAACTTTCCATTAAGTTCGTAATACTTATTGTCCGCTTTTTCTATCATACGATAAAAATCATTCTCTAGATTCTCGTCATGTTCTAAAGCTACGTATAATTGCCACAATGGTTCAAGGTGCTCGTTCAAAATCACAGCATAATCATGAGCATCTATTTTCTCAAGAATAAGGATTAGCTCTTTCTTGTAATGATTTATGCCTACCTCATTGATATAATCAGAAAACCACGTAAATAACATTTCATGCCCGCCGCTTTCAAGTTCTGAATAATATTGAAATACAAGGAAAGCCTCATTAGTGGTTTTATTTCTGTAGGGAAATCATATTTGCATATCTCTTCGATAACAGCATTCCATATATCCTCATGATTCAGTAAAGCAGTTCTGTTCATTGTAGGCTTCAATGTATTCCCTCCATATAAGTAAGTGTACTCTATCCTCTAAAGTCTATTCCATAGTTTTTATTATACACCCGTGCAAGTGCTCATCCTACTATGAACAGATTATCCTTTCTTGATAACCAGTTTAAAAATGTCGGTATGTTAGCCTCGGGAAAAGTTCAATAATCAAAACAATAGCATGTGAAGCACAGAAAAGCTCCCCAGAGAATACTAAAAGAGAAGGTCTTACCTATGAGAGACCTAAATGGGGATATCGTCATCCGAACACAATGATTAAAAGGAAGTGCATCACTTGGCTTAAAGACATGATCGAACAGTTTACAAGGATGAATGTTCAAGAAATAGCGGTGACCAGGGAAAATATAGAGGTTTAAATAAAAGTTGAAGAATAATATAGAAGAGGATTAGCAGAAAAAGAGAATGAGCAAGGAAAAGTTATGGAAGGGGGAGTTGATTTTGACTAATGACTGGAAAACAATTCTTTCGTAAAATAGAGGAGTTATAGAATAATAATCAAAAAAATGTTGATGTTGGCCATTGTCGAAGGGCTGTATAAATGGTGGTGATAAAAATAAAAACGCTAGCCTTATATATTTTTGGGTTTGTTCGATTTGTTATCTTAGTTATATCGATAGTATTGAGTATGTGGTTCTTCATAGTAGCTATATTTTCAGGGATTGCTGCAATTGGAGAAACTCAAGAAGAGTGGGTTTATGTATTAACACAATATCTATATTTTCTGGTTTGTGCTTTAGTAATAGGTTTGATGAACGAATTCGAAAAGAAAATAAATAATGAGGATTATGATATAAGCACAAATATGTGGTTACTCGATTTATATATGCTTATATTAATAGCTCATTATGAATTACCAAAAAAACTATTAATGAAAATGATGGGGAGTTCTAAGTGAAAGGCCAGGTCAAGTTACCTGGTTTTTGTGTTGTGGAATGTTTTAAGCATGATACTTGCAGGGATCAGTAAAAAAAAGTGCTTTAGTCATTTCTAAACTTTAATATACTAGTGAAGAAATGTTTTACATTTAAAAAGCTGTGAGTTCAAATACACGATTTTCCACAACCGAGCGGAAAAGTGGAAGATTCAATGTGGATCAGCAACTCTTTTTTCTTATTCGACTAAAGGAGCAGTTTTCCACAATCGGGACATTTTTGAATAAGATTACAAAAAAAGTCGATTTCCCAACATAAAAGGAAATCGACTTTTTTGCAAAAAATCAAATATCAAGATTATTTTCTGAATCCTATTTTTCTTTATTATAATCTTCCTTTTTATTAATTGTATTCAGTACAAAACAAACTATGGCTGTAATAGCTAGAGGAAGAAAAGCCATATGAACCTCTGACAAAGCATCTCTCTTAGCGTAAAGTATTAATACAAAACTGGAAACAATAACATATGTTATTACTATAATGATATTCATTACAAATCTATGTTTATTTTTCATAATGTTCTCCTCTATTTCCATAGCAATTAAGATATAATACTTTCATTATAATTTATAAAGTGATGCAAGGTAAGGTAAGAACCGGATTGCTGTTAAATGAAATTTATTAAATATGAGCTTCTTGTTTAATCCAGAAACGGGCGTGATTGTAGAATAAACGCCTCTTTTTCTTCTTCAACTAAAGGGTGGGATTGTTCAGCAAGAATATTCGTTTTTTCACTAACGGTGCAGGTTTGTAGAATATAAAGACTGTCGTAATGGCAGTTTTATATTTTTAACTTTTTTAAATGAATACCTTGCATTATATAGTAATGTGAAATATATTTAATTAGGAGGTGGACAAAATTGGAAGTGAATAAAGAAGTTTTAAAAGGTCATATTGATACGCTTATCCTCTCGTTATTGCATAGCAGGGATATGTATGGATATGAATTGGCTAAATTGGTTCGAGAAAAAAGTAATGAACAGTTTGAATTAAAAGAAGGTACGCTTTATTTGTCTTTAAAGCGATTAGAAAAAAATAAATGGATTTCTTCCTACTGGGGGGATGAACAAGGACCAGGAGGAAGAAGAAAATATTATAAACTTACACCTTTAGGTGAAGAAGGTTTTGAGGAAAAACGTTTGGAATGGGAATTTGTCAAAAAAATTATTGATTCGTTTTTAGAAGGAGGAAAGAAGCATGAAACAAATTGAAGCATTTGTTGATTCGGTTTATCAAAATGTAGGAGGAAACAAAAAAGAAATACAAGAATTAAAAGCAGAAATGAAAAATCATTTGTTAGAGGCAGTTCACGAGTTAAAAAATGAGGGGAAAACAGAGCAAGAAGCTATCAAAATTGCCATCGAGCGTTTCGGTGGAGAACAAGAAATGCGTTCTGTTGTCGGTCAATTGTTTAAAGCACAGAAAACATTTGCAAAAAGGGTACTTTATATAGCTTTTACATTCCTTATTTGTAGTTTCATTGCATGGGGGGTTATTTGGGGGAATGAGTTGAAAAATGCTAATGAAAACTCTGCTATTATTACAAATATATTGAGTATAGTTAAGAACAAAGAAGTAATTTCGGAAGATATGAAAGAGGAAATCGAAGCATTAGTGCAAGACACAGACCATATCTCGAAAGTTGAAATTATCAACGCAGGTGAGGGTGGAGTAACTTGGGAAGATATTGATAATTACTTTGACTATGTTAGAGAAGCGAAACCAACTTACCAATATGAAAGAGAGTTGTGGTCTCCTGAATGGCTGCTTGTTGACTATTTCACATATGGATTTGGAGAAGATGATAATGAATGGTTTGTAAATATTGAACATAGAAATTTTGATACTCTTGTGCCATTAAGTTTGTATATTGGTTTTGCAGTATACGCAACTTTATTTACCATTTGGGCAATCATTAACGCTTATCATCATAGACGATTGAATACTGGTTGGGTTATTGCTTTTGCTTTATTCAATGTGATTGGTTATTTGGTTTATTTTTTAGTTGGGAAAAAGGTTCAATCAAACACAATTAGTTGATTTCTACTTGAACTAACGGGTGCGTTAATCCAAGAAGGATAACCACCTTTTTTATTACTTATTGAACAAACGGTGCAGGTTAGTTGAAGAAGGATGATTGTTTCTAATTGCCGAATTATTTAGATTAGCCAAATAAGGAGTTGTTCCCACATGCAACGGATAAAACTTTTGATTAAAATGTTCCTGAATGAACCTTTGTGCTTGTTCTGTAATATGTATTTTCCTATCTATTAGGTCATTATTTTAGTTTTAGTTTTATAATAGATTGTAATTAGCATATAAAAAGATGAAAATTAAAAACGGTTGCTTTAGTTAAACAATCAGATGAATCTATAAAACAATCTAGGAAAGTTAATATCCTAGTCCTTTTGTTTTGCAAAATTTTTTTATAATCTCGACGCTTCTTAAACGAAAGCACCATGCAGTTTACCATGACTAAACAATTTATTTGCTTAAATTTACTATGACTAAAGGTAACTCCGACAAATCATTAACGATGGAATCTGCCTCAACATGATCCCAATGAAAGTCTCTTTTCCAAATGCCTTTCATTCCTACATGTTGAGCGGCTTTTACATCATTCTCAGGATGGTCTCCCATAAATATGCTTTCATTTGGTGAAATCTTAAGTTTCTCTAATGCTCTGAGAAATATTTTGGGGTCTGGCTTTTTCATTCCTTCCCATTCAGATATTAAAATCGTATCAAAATACTGATCTATACCCAATGACTTAATATTATCCATTTGAAATTGACCATATCCATTTGAAATGATCCCTAAAACAAGATGGTTACTTTTCAATTCTTTCAACATTTCGTTAAGGTTAGGAAAAGGAACACAGTGATTCTTAAATTCACGAACATAATCTTGGAGCAATGCTTCCCAAGTGATATCAGCAATCTTACATTCATCAACTAATTGCTGATATACTTTATCTTTCCAAACATACCCACGGTTATCTAATTCTATAAAACGTGACACATACTGGTCTTTTGGAATATGACCTATTAGTTTAGCTAACCTGTCATATTGCCTCTCGATGAACATTCTTACTGATTCATCTCTGTTTAATAACGTTCCGTCTAAATCAAATAACACAGCTTTAATCACGATTGAAGACACTCTCCCAAACTTTAGAATAACTAACCTACTCTCTAGTAAAATAGCACCTGCGCATCTAGTAAGAACATACGTATTAGCTAGAGTGAAATTTCATACACACTAAATGATTATGGCTTCACAACGTCAACAATCAGGGAAGGGAAGTCATCACCTGGGTTTCGAGGGTCATACTTCTTGGAACGAAAAATGACACTACTTTTCTATCCCAATCATTCTGATAAAAGTTACCTTGCTCATCAAAATACTCAAATAAATGTAACTTTATACCCAACCTGGATAATTATGATAATCCACTGCACCAATAACTAGCTTTATTTCAACCCGAGTTATAACCATCGCTTTCTCCTCTTAAGCTTAATTCCTTACTATTTTCGACCCAAAACATCATTTTCCTACTCCAATTAACCTGTATCTATAATTAAATAATAAAGAACGAAATTCCATCCAATATGGTAAAATTTATTCTTAGTTGCAAAATTTATATAACTAAGTAGCTTTCATTCCTAGAGTAAGAAATCTTTGCTGCAACTTAAATGAACAATTTTATACATATATCGTCCTAAAGACTTTCTGAAGCGAAAAGGAGAGGAAATAAATGATAAAAAAAGCATTAACCATAGTGGCAATGGTAAGTTGTGTTCTTTTAACTGGCTGTTACAGTCTTGAAACAGGGAATCCAACTAAAGAATCTAAACAAGTATTAAATGAAATGCTAGGGGAATGGGATGTAAAAGATACTTTTATAGAAACAGATAATACCAGTGAAGTACCGATAGTCCCGATCCTTCAAACTTATAAAATATGGCAAATCGTGTATAGCGATCATCGGGGCAAAGAAAGAAGTTTCTTTCTAAATAATAAAGGGGAAGAAACTGTGCCTCTTTACGAATTAAATAGAAATATGGAAAGAATTTTGAAAAATGAAATGAGAAGGATATCGCCTGATTTTGATATCAAACATTTGCGGTTGAGTGATCCCTATTATTTTGGTTACAACGGAAACATTGATATAAATGATGAAGACTTTTACAAAAAACACAAAAAAATCTATAACGTAAAGGACTTTAAGTTTACGAACTATTTTAAGGATAATACAGCCTATATTGAATTCAATCATGACTGTGGACAGGTAGCGGGAACATCTAGTGAAGAAACGAGGATTCTTTGTAAAACAGAAGTAGATGAATTTGTTCAAAAGATTCCTCATTTTAATGGTGTCATTACTGTTTTTTCTAATGAAATAGTCGATTATTTTTATTTACAAGGGAAAGAAGTACCTGTAGAAAGTTTAGAGTCGCAAAAAGGAGAATCTATTTTAGAAAAATACGAAAATTTAGTAAGAGAAAGGTATCCAAATTTAAAGATTTCTTAATAAGAGTCCAGAGAATGTACATACGATTATAGTTCGAACCAATGAATGAGCTTTTTCTACCATAAACCAATAGAGAAAACAGGGGGAAATATATTGGTGGTTCATCTATATTTTTAGCTGCTTGTAGACATACTATTCCTTGATGGATGAATAGGAGGAAGTGATCATATGGAGAACAGGAATATAAAACTAACTACTGCAGAAATCGCAACACTTTGGAAAACATATATTCAAAACACTGCAGTAAGATGTTTTTACAAACATTTCTTTCAATCTATTCAAGATGATGAAATTAAATCAATTATTGAAGAGGTTACAGTTCTAGTTGAAACGATTATCCAAAAGGTTGAAACAATCTTCGAAGAAGAGAACTTCCCCATACCACAAGGATTTTCCGATAAAGATATTGATTATTCAGCACCTGCCCTATATACAGACTTATTTGCCTTAAGTTTTGTTTATCGTGGGGGACAAGTGATTATTCCTCAATATGCAAATAATCTTTGTAGAGTGAGTCGAATTGATATCTATCAATTTTTTGAAGAGTGTTTAAACAAGGAGGCAGAATTACATAAGAAAGCTTTGAATCTTATGCTTTCAAAAGGATTAATTGATCGACCACCAAATATGGAATATCCAAAAAATATTGAGTTTATTCAACAATCACCATCATTCATAAATAGCTTGTTAGGTGAGAAAAGACCTCTAAATACTATAGAAATAACAGAACTTTTTATCGAAATCGAAAGAAATGCCATTGGTTTAATCTTTCTAATGGG
Source organism: Mesobacillus maritimus (assembly GCF_019749255.1). GTDB lineage: Bacteria > Bacillota > Bacilli > Bacillales > Cytobacillaceae > Mesobacillus_B > Mesobacillus_B maritimus_A. The sequence goes on from NZ_JACWFH010000036.1 coordinate 40,945, forward strand.
GCTAATTCAGGTAACAAAAGACAAAGAAATCAAGAACTATTTATTAAAAGGAAAAAAACTTGCGACCAAGCAAGTGGAAACCTTTAATAAGTTATTGAAAGAAAACGATCATTTCGTCGGATTCCCCATAACGATGGAGGTAACAAATTCAACAGTCTCGCCTTTTTCTGAACGATTAATCCTGTTTATAATAAGTACTTCAAACCAAATTGCAATTTCTGCACTGGCAGATGCATTGTCTGTCTCAATGAGAAAAGATTTAGCAGCCCATTATTTTCTTGTCCTAGGAGAGGTAATGAAGTACGGTGACGAAGGGCTTAAACTTTTGATTGAACGAGGGTGGATGGAGCAACCTCCACAACCCATTGATCGGAATGAATTTTATAAATGAACGTTAAGGATTAAGTTATTATTAATGGAACAGGAACGATTAGAAAATCTAGATGAAACACTTATGCTCTATAAAGTAACTGGAGTTTGTTTAATACATAAGCTTATTTGCATTTGGATTTTTATTTTTGTTAATCATCTACATGTGGGTGCAATTCTTGAAGGAATTGTAAAGATTTGCAAAAATCAAGCGCTCATAGTTGACCTAATCACCAGTATCCTTAGACTCCTGCGATCTCTTAGCATTGAATCTGGATACCTGTGAAGAGAAAATAGAACACTAACAATGGGTGTATACCATGTCGGCCGCATGACCAGCGGTTTCGTGCCTCTTCAAAGCCTTGGAAATAATTCATTTCAAAAACAGAGTGAGAGAAAATTTCTCACTCTGTTTTAATATTTTTGCATACCTTAATGGTCACTTTTACTTGAAGGGAGTTTACGAGAGGCAAATGCAATGAGTCCACCAACTGCAATAAATACAATGTCGACAACGATTTCTACCCCTTGAAACACGTCAATATAATTTACTAAGAACCAACTCTTTGCGCCATTAGTCAGATGATTGAGTAAACCGCCTACTCCTTGAATAAGGAAAAGAAGACTAAGTCCACTGATTATTTTTTTCATATGAACACCTCTTTACTATTTATTAATTGAATTCATCCCTCTTATTGTTGTTCTTTGATGGATAAATGAAAGTAAACGTTTTTGGTAGGATCTTATTGTTTAACGAAGCTTATGAAAATTAGAACGGCACCAAAAAGGAAGCAATTGTTAATTCAAATTCTGATAATTGTTCTAACTGCTTCAATAGTGAATTTCTTTCATGTAACAACAGGACTTAATATATCAATAAAAGCAAAGAAGCAAATGTTTAGGGTTATGGATATATCTAGGGATGTTGAAGGTTTCATTGCTTCAAAGTTCCAATCAAATATATAGTACCCCCCCTTTAATGTTGTGGTATTATTTATAAAATACAATGTGCTAAAAAAATAATAACACATTGTGCTAAATAAATAATAACACACTGTGTTAAAAAAGGTAGTGATTTTTTATTTATGCCTAAAATTGTTAATCATGAGCAAAAACGAAAGTCAATAGCTGAGGCAGCTTGGAATATTATAAAGCAAGAGGGGGTTGAAAAAGCATCGATAAGACGAGTTGCAACTGAAGCAGGGATGTCTGCAGGTGCATTAAGACATTATTTCTCAACTCAGGACGAAATGTTATTGTTTATCATGAATTACTACTTAGAGGAAGGTAAAAAACGTTCTCAAAATAAAGAGTGGTCAGAAAACCCATTACAGGCAGTAGAGGAAGTATTATTAGAGCTTGTACCAATTGATGAAGAAAAGAAAATTGAAACAAGTGTTTGGTGGATCTTTGCACTCCGTTCACTTACAAGTAATTCATTAAAAGAAAAAATAAAAGAATTGACGAACGGTACATATGAGTTAGCTAATTCAATGATAGAGATATTAGTTCTAAAAGGGATTCTATCCGATTCAATTAATGTGGGATTAGAAACGAGTAGATTATCGGTATTGATTGAAGGATTGTCGATTCATGCTTTATTGAGACCTGATGTGTACACTCCGGAAAAGGTGAAGGAAGTCATCCATTTTCATTTAGAAACACTCTGCAATGAAAATTAATTAAGTAGTCGGTTCACGTTTAATTATTTGTAATTGGGGACATTGTAAAAGTAATTGCTCCGTAGGGCATGGATACTATTCAGCCGGAAATTAAATAAGGATGAAATTCACAAAAATGGTAATCGCCCTTCTTCTTTTAACTATAAGGTGCGACTTTTCCAATGAGAACAGTCGCTCATTATTCTATCGGAAAGGTCTTGAAGAAGCATCCTTAAAGCTTCTCCCCCTGTTATGAATGTAATGGTTTTAATTTTCCCAAGGGCCAATAGTATTTATCCTCTAGTAGGAAGGCTTTTTCATGATTTCAGTGACCTGGGCTCCGCTCTAATGGTTATTACAAAGAACGAATAGTTGAAAACGAACGAAAAAAGAAGCATTCCTAATGAAAGAAATGCCTTACTTGCTAATAACATTTAGCTTCTTTTCCAATATATATTGAAATCCATACAAGAAAAGAGCCTTATAATAAAAATACAAAAAGAATTGAAAGTGGTTAATTTTTACTAATTCATATATTTTTAATTTAGATAAGATCCTGGATATAGGGAATGTAAAGATCAATCCACCCAACCCATTTAACACCATAAACTTCTTGAAATTTCCAAAACCCCATTTGAGTGAGCTTATAGCCAACAATACCATGGGACCTATAAGAAAAGGAATTTCGTTTTTTATCGAGGAGTTAGGGTTATTATAAAAAATCCACCATTTCCTCTTTTTCCCAATCTGAAGGTCTAGACTACATAATAGTATTGCGAGGATGGTGGCGGGCAAATACCTCTTAATCGATTTTGCTCCAAACATGGGAAGTGCAAGCCACGAAATAATGATCATGAATATGTTTAACACATTTGGTTTTTCCACAACATATGAATACCCCTTAAAAACAAATTGTTATCTTATTTTCTCTCTTATTTAAGAAGATATTCTGAGACCCAATCGATTTTCCCCTACAGAAGCAATGAGCAAAATTTTTACAATTGATTCTTTTAAAGTTCTTACGTTATGACGAAGACGAAAAAGATGCTTAAAAAAATGACAGTGGCTCTAAACGAATCCATCAAGGTGTTCCAGTACTACTTACAGCACAAATCAAAATAATATTATAGTACTTGTTCTGATTTAGAAGTAATGAATCGTTGCTTATTTCGCTAACTCGCTTTCAATCGTTTGAAGAACCGGAATCTTTGTTTAACGATTTGCATTAGAAGGGGGGGATTCGCACATAATTTAGGGAGAACATGCGCTGATTGCAAACTTGCTAAGGAGATATTGGAGAGCACTGATTAAATTGACTTGTAAAAAATCTCTTTCTTTAGGGGATTCCACAGACAGAGTACCAACAGTTAGATAGCCTTTTTGTAATTAATGACGGTCAAATTTTTGTTTCAGGCGTAAAAAAGAGCCACTTCCAATAAAAAAGCGACTGTACTCATTAAACACTAAGGCTCCCTTTAGTAGAAACAGAGGACTTATTCATCTCTGTCCTTCTTCCACAACAAACAATCTTCGCAAGAAAAGAATACTGATTTAAAAAAAATGGTACAACCTTTCAGTAGCGGTAGCCTTACTCGTTCGGATAAAGCTTCTGATAGTGTTCGACTGTTTGTTTAATTAAAACCTTTAAAACGTCGATATCGATGTCCGCTAATTTATTCACATAAATACATGCCTTACTCTTCGTGTGTTTCCCAAAGTTTTCTAATAATTTTTCTCTTTCTTCGCTTTCATAGGTTAAATAGAGACTAATCTTTGCCTTTCTAGGTGAAAAAGCTACTAATGGCGCATCGCCTTCACGTCCTGATGCATATGTATAGTGATAGCTGCCGAAGCCTATAATACTAGGCCCCCACATTTTTGGATCGTAACCCGTTACCTCTTTGAAAATGTCTATTAACTGATAGGCATCTGCCTTCTTCTTCTCACTTTCCACATTTTCAATAAATTCAATGACACTCGCGTCGGTTTCTCTCATCACCGGTTCTTTCATATCGCTCCACTCCTATGATCTGAATCTATTCTTGGTTCCATTATTGGCATTCTTTTTACATTCTAGAATACAACGTCAATGTCCTGCAAATAAGGGAAACTAGCGAAATCAGCTTGCATGCATAGAATATTCACATCGATCAAGCTATACAGAATAGCGGAAAAGCCTGACTGTATGGATACCCAAAGAATGCACTTTTTCATGTTTTATGACATTTCTTTGAAAGTTGCCCATAAAATCCACAATTCGGTAATAAATAGGTTTTTTGTGTAAAAATCACCCCAATAATGACATTTTGATTCCCTAAAACCACTTTTTAAGTATGGATTTCAATCCCCTCATACGACAAAACCGCTTAAATTATGATCATTTTCGACAAAGGGGTAACCATTATACAAATATATTAAAGGAAGTCAATGTTTTAGGACTAAAGTCCTTGTTTTTACGAGGAATCACAAGGTGATTGCTATCTTAAAATAATATGAATGCATAACATGAGCGGATATAATGATGGAGGGTGATCGATTATGAGGATAAAAAATGCTGTACCACTTTTTAGTCAATTTGGAAATCAGACCTTTTTGACACAAATGGACTATCCTTTATTTAAAACGCTTTATGAGATTGATGTAGAAATTTGTCGAGAAATTGATCAAGCGAGGTTGATGTATGAGAGAGACCGCTTTTTAGATCTTTTAAAGAATAATAGACCCATTTTGTTAGCTCCTTTTCTCTTATCTGCTCGTGGGAATGTAATCATCCACGAGGAAAGCTGGGAGCTGCGGGCAGAGAACAAACTGTTTCTCCTAGGTGGACAGGAAAAGCTACTTGGTCTGGAATCTGCGTTTGAGTATTTAAAGAACGATAAGGAATATGCTGAGCAGCAGAAGAAGCCGCGTGTTGTGAAAAAAATAGAGCATATGATGGAAAGAGTGAACCAGTTATCGATTTCAATGCAAGTATACCTAGAGTTGTCGCTAGAAGAAGAAAGGAAATGCTACTGTGATATCAATTTCCAAAGAAGAGAGCTTCATCCAGGGATCCTGATGCAGTACGATCAGCGAAATGAATATACAGTTCTTACCCGAAAGGTGGCTGGTAATTTGGAGGACACCATCGAAATTGACCAGAAACTAGCACGAGTAAGAGATCAAAGCTCGGCACTTACCTCGCTTTCCATCATGCATAAGTGCGCATTGGCTATGTGGGAGGGCGACCTAGCTGGAAAAGAAATCAAGATGAAGAACAGGCAGGTTTCCATCAAAATGCAAGAAAGGCTAACAGAGAAGTTTTATAAAGGGTGGTTGGACTTATTTCCAAGACATGCCTGTAACAGGCAGAAATATGTAACAGGCTTAGCTGGCATACAAATTGCTCTAGCCTACACCGTATTCTTATTAACAAAAGACCATCATCTATCCTATGAAAATGCCATTCAAAAACTACAAACCCTTACATTATCTTGTACATGGAAGCATGATGACCCTCTCTTTCATCATCTCTATGACCAAACAACAGGACGAATTAAACATCATCATAAAAGAAATTCAATTCAAGAGACCGCACGTAGGATGATCACGAGAATATCAGAGGAGGTGCAATAAATGAGAAGTCGTCATCAACCATTGACGATGAAACAAGACATCTTTTACCTATCAATAAATGAATTAATCCACATGGTCGAAGGAGGAAGGATTAAACTCAAAGAAACCAGTCAGCCACATGTGAAATCCATTAAAGACTATATTCTAAGGAACCTAGAAACCAAACATATGCTGCTTGCCCCATTAGTAGGTCATCAGGAAAATGGAAGTCTTCGATGTAATGGCGATATTACAATAATTGACGGATCTCACCGGTTAAAAGCATATGTGCAACTAAAACAGCTTGCGTTAAGGACCATACATAAGAAGGAAGAGCATGATAGGCGAGAAGCGTTCCGAATACTTGAACTATTCGAAAAGACTATGTTGCCGATTCAAATATTTGAAGGGCTTACAAACGAAGAACAGCACCAACTCTATCTAGACCTCAATTTTTGGGGAAGAAGGTACCTAATGGAAAGCGGCAAAGTGAAGAGGGCATGAAAAACCCCTCGGGCAGCAGTCTGACCAGACAAAGCTTAAAGGTTTGATGACAAGTTGGGTATACCAACTTTAGGTTGGTATACTCTTTTTCTATTAAAATGCAAAGGCATTCAAAGGGAAAAAGGAGTGATAAATTGTTATGGAAAAACAACCACGCTATATCGTCAATCAAGACACCGTTCTATTAATGAGGGAATATGATTCTTACGGAAAACAATGTACAAGAGTGATAGAAGGCAAGGATTGGATTTTCGTCGATCAAACGCCATTACAAGTACTCGCTGAAAGTATGAACTATTATGGCACGAATTTCAAAGGAGCGATTGAAGGCGCAAGATCCATCCTTGGAAAGGTTCATATGTGCCCGATTATGGTGAGCCAAGTTCAGGATATTTGCTTATTCCCACATAAGTCAGCAGGTCATCCAGAATGTATTTGGTTTAACCATCAACATGTTCTTAACACACAACCATTAGGGCGGCACACCTTGGTGGAGTTGAGCAATGGTCACAGCATTAAGGTCGAAGCAAGGCTCAGTGCGTTTAATTCAAAGAAACAGAAAGCAGGAGATTTGCGCCGCATTCTGTTTGAACGCACACATACGACTCAAATTTTATATGTGGAACCGAAACTAGAATACATTCGCGATCAGAAAACAGGCAAATTGCGTCTGCACAACCATCTTTAATAGAAAAAAACCTAAAGGCTGAACGGGGGATGATCAACTCTCCCGTATAAATCCTGCTAGTGAAGAATCAATGGTCGGCTTCTTGAAGTGCATTAATGTTCATGAATAGAAAAAATGATCATTGGACCCTGTCCTTTTTACCGAAAGCTCTCTATATAAAAAGTGAAGAAATACATATGGAAATGGTGGCGAGAACATGTGTGGTTGGGTGAAATTGAATCGAGATGTGATTGAGGTAGATCTATGGAAGGAAGTGGTTCCATTTCGACTGTATCTGTTGTTGTTGACGCAAGCAACGAGGGAGGACGGAAGGATGGTAAGCGGCATTCCTTTAAAACGTGGTCAGTACATAAGGGCCTATTCTAAGTTAGTCGAGGATCTTGGCTACCGGGAAGGAAGAGGCGAGAAACAATATTCGAAAAGTACCATTAAGCGGTCGGTGGACAAACTCGTGAAAAAAGGACTCATCACCGCAGTAGAAACGAATATGGGGACGTTATTTACCGTATTACGTTCAGAAGAAATCCACGCAAAAGGATTTGTTGATTTTTTTTGCCCTTCTTTTCGCGGAACGACGACAGAACCAACTGAAAACGTAGGTGATACGAATCAGGAACCAAATCAAGAAAGGGAGAAGAAAGAGGAGAAGGTAGAGAAAGAGAAAGAGAAAGAGAAAGAGAATGATCAGCACAACCATTCCGAGGAAACCTTGACGAAGCCCGGACTACCTCAAGACACGAGAACAACGGCAATCACAGAGCGCTTTATTCAGCTTCGTAATCGAGGGTCCGCACTGTTGTCAGCGAAAGACATGAATGCTGCAGAAAATATTGCAAGGTTCGAGGTTCCCCTAGAGAAGGTATTGACTTGGATGGAGGAGATTCATTTGTACTACGTGAAAAAGAATGGCCCTGAACAAAGCATCTCCAGCTTGGCTTATTATGAGTCCGCACTTAAATCGCGCCTGGCAAATGCTGAAACAAAACCAAAGAAGCCGGAAAAAGAAACCCTTCAGGACCGATTTAAACGGCTTGATAAACAAGGGATCCTTGGGTAAAGGAGGCAGAGGTAGTGGAAAAGAATGAAGTCTTTCAAATCTTAGCGAAGATCGAATCGGTGTACCCGCAATTTAAAATCACCGATGATACGGTGGTCATGTGGTTTGAGGTTACAAAAGGGATGGATTATCAGCTTGTGATGCAAAGATTGACCGCTCATATAGTGAAAAATCCGTTTCCACCTGTGCTGGCAGAAATTGCAGCATTTAAGCAAAATGAAAATCAATATCTTCAGAAATCAATCCAATGGGAACAAGAAGGGAGAGAGCGGATTGAACGAGATCAGCAACTATCTAGAAGAAAACCAAGTCCCGACTGGCTTTTCCAATCCATACTACGTTGACCAAACGGAAGCAGAAAATATGGTTCTTGGAGCTGTGTTTCTAGAACCAGCAAGCATCAATGAATTAATCCTTGAACCTCACCACTTCTCACAAAAAAGGAATCAGTTGATCTTTCAAGCGATGACCGAGCTTCGGCAAGAATCACAGGGGATTGATGTCGTCACCATGGTTCATAAATTGATCGGCCACATGGAAGAGATTGGCGGTACATCTTATCTAACTACCTTAGCGGTTAGTTGCCCGACCGCGGTTCATCTAGAAGAATATCAGCGAATTGTCCTCGACCACTATAAGCTTCGTGAATGTAAACGAGCCGCAGCAAATTTTTTAAGCAGGGGAACAATGGAAGAGGCAGAGGGTTTCTATCAGACCTTTATCAAGATGCAGGAAATTGGGTTGATACAAAGTGAAACAAGACAGGCTCATATGATGACGGTTTTTGATGAAATATTTGAGGAGAAAAATCATGGGGTTGGTACGGGTTTTCAATCGCTTAATCGAATGACAAATGGCTGGAATAAGACAGACTTGATTATTTTAGCGGCACGACCCTCAATGGGGAAAACAGCATTTGCCCTGCAGCTTGCGATGAATTGTTGTCAAGAAGGTGGCGTTGTTGACGTCTTTTCCCTAGAGATGCCGAAATTACAACTCGCGAAACGAATCTTAAGCAACATCACTAGAATTGACGGGGGAAAATGGAAAGATCCATATAAGTTCTTTACCGAGGAAGACCAAGAGAATGCTGTAAAAGCTCTTGGTGTCTACAATCAATGGAATCTCAACCTCCATGACAACCCTCGAAGAACCGTCGCCGACATCAGAGCGCAAATCCAGAAAACACGACGGGAATTTCCGCATGATGATTATCTCGTTGTGATTGATTATCTTCAGCTGATTACAATCACTGGGAAACATGAACGGTATGACCTCGCCGTTAAAAGCGTGACGAGTGAGTTAAAACAGATTGCTTACCAATACGAAGTTCCAATTATTCTCCTTTCCCAACTCTCTAGAGGAGTGGAACAAAGAATGGACAAGCGCCCGAAAATGTCTGACCTCCGCGACTCCGGCAGCATCGAACAAGACGCCGATTTAATCATGTTGCTATACCGAGACGAATACTACAACAAAGACAATGACGAAAACAAAATCATTGAAGTCGATATCGCGAAACAACGAAACGGGGCAGTTGGGGTTGTGAAGCTGATGTTTGAGAAGGAGTTTGGGAGGTTTGTGGATGTGAGTGGGTGAAGACTGATCGATTTCAGAAGGGACATATTCTCAGAGAGTGACCTGTAAAGAGGGTGTAGGAGTAGGTTCTTGCTCCGTTAATATCGGCAGAATTTAAGGTAGATATGCTAGTTGGTCCTTTACTTGTAATGAGGCTCGAGGTCATTGGATAGTAAACATACTTGGCTAACGAAATATTTATTAGAGATTAATAGTTTCGGAATAAAAGTGAAAATATTGAAAACTGTCTTTAAGGAGAATAAAGCTGGAGGATAGTTTTATTTTATGCGTTGATAAAATGAATAGAAAAAGGAATAGGCAAGGTAACACCAGGGTCTATAATGTGTTAAAAGTGATAGATAAACAAAACAGACGTCATGACAACGACAATAAAGGAAAATGGTTACAAACGGGGAAGTATGAAATAAGGTAGTAGATTTCTATATAGAAAGAAGGATTGTATGAGGATTATAGGAATTGATTTATCTGGTCCAAGCAACCACAAGGATACGGTCGTAATGGTATTTGAGGAACATGAGGGGCAATTGAGGTATGTCAAATGTGGGAGTCCTATGAGTGATGAAGAAATTTTAAAAGAGGTTTTTGCACAATCCCAAATAGATGAGGTCGTAATTGGCATCGACGCTCCTTTGTCTTATGAAGATGGAGGAGGTGACAGGGTATCCGATCGTGAATTGAGAAAGTTCATTGTTGAAAAAGGGATGAAATCTGGTTCGATTATGCCTCCTACATTCAATAGAATGGTTTATTTAACCTTGAGAGGGATCAAACTCAGCAGAGAAATCACAACAATAGATTCGGAGCATCCAATCTCGATTGTCGAAGTTCATCCTGGTGCAGTCATTGGCTCAAGATTACCCCCACAGGAATTGGACTATGTTTTAGCCTATAAAAAAGAAAAAGAATTGGAAGCGAGGAAAGCTCTTCTAAAATGGCTAGAGCAACAACACCTTATAGGAATTCCAGAAAAGGCAGCTGAACAAAGCCATTCGATTGATGCCTGTGCAGCGGCATTAGGTGCATGGCATTGGAAGAACCCTGCGTTCACGCCAAAGTGGAGATTCCCTGCTAAACTACCTTTACATCCTTTTGATTATTGTTGCTAATACTGACTTACTCAACGGGCCAATCCGTATGTGTTCTCACAGGTTATAGCTATTCTGTCATTTAACCATAAAAAATAATCCACCTTTGAGTTAGCGGCTTAGGTGGATTACTCTGCTATAGCCGACCCTTTTGGGGACCGTCTATTGTTGGACTGAACATGTTCCTGCATGTTCAGTCCTTTTTATTTTATGTTGAACCTAATCTTAATAAGGAATAACCGGTTAAGCGAACTCCTATTGGAAAGATCAATTAACAATAAAGCGTAAAAATCGAAGAATCCGTAATTAGGAACTAGAACTCATTAATCTATTTATTGAAACATATCATTACATATGTAAAACAACTTCAAGTATAAGAGTTTTAGCATATTGGAATTGAAAGTTACAAGAATGGTATATCTCTTTTCTTCAGAATAGGAGGGCAAAGAGAGAAGGTACTTATGACCAAATTGTCAGTGCTGATGATCAGGTTCCTAGAGGAATGAGTAGGGAAATTGTGTAGATTACCAAGGCTAGGAAAAATGATTAAGAACACCCTGTAGGATAAGAGGTTTGTAAATAAAGTTGGAGAATAATATGTTTAGAAATGAATAGATTTACAATATTTAGAAAAAATAATGGGAGACTTTGCCGATGACAAAAGTGAAAAAATTAACTGTGAGACAAAAGCAAGCTTTAAAAACAAGAAAAGCCCTATTGGAAAGTGCGTTAAAACTATTCAGAGAGAAAGATTTTGATGATGTTACAGTTGAAGAAATTACAAAGGGAGCAGGAACATCTAAAGGTTCTTTTTATACTTATTTTAAATCAAAGGATGCTGTGATTTTAGAACAGTACAAAGAGATTGATGAGTATTATAAGATTGTTTATGAGAACTTACCTAAGAATCTATCTGCTTCTGAACAAATTCGTGTTCTGCTATCAGAAGGAATTAACCTCTTTCTCAAATTCGGTTATGAATTTGTCACGATTGTTGCCAAAAATCAATTAGCAACAAAAGCACTTCCACATATATTTAGTGGCGATCGGGTCCTTAATCGGTTAATTCTAAAAATTGTAACCGAAGGTCAACTGAGGGAAGAAATTAGGAAGGACTTGTCCGAAATGGAAATAACGGATATGATTTTATGTTATTATCGAGGCTTGTACATTGAATGGTGTTATTTTAATGGTGAATTCGATATTTTAAACAAAGGCAATCAATATTTGAATTTATTTATCGATGATGTATTGAAACAGAAAGTGAACCAATGAGGTTATCTACTATAAACGTATTTTTTTACCACTCAATCTACCATCTCTTATTCCTTTTTCGTAAAAAGGAAGGAACTGAGAGATCGTGGGTGAGTGGTATTTTTGTGCCTACTAATAAAGCGTACGAAAAATAAAAAAGATAACTTTAGAGAAAAAATTTAAAAAGTTTTGATATTTTCGTTTTGTGTTCATATACTCTTATTAACTCTGGTCAATGACCACGTTTAATCAAACCATAGGTGATTATTCCTATAAATAGGGGGCAAAGATGAATCTTATCATTCCTAAAGAGAACTATGTTCAAAAGGGGTATTGGAGAAATAAAAACATCTTTACATACTTAGAAGAAGCGTATCGCAGCAATCCCCAAAGAACGGCTGTTGATGATGGATCCGTTTCTTATTCGTATGAAGAGCTGTATAAAAAGACGATTCAACTGGCAAGTTATTTAAAATCCATAGGAATAAAAAAAGGAGATGTGATCTCATTTCAGGTTCCAAATTGGTCAGAAACCTTGGTCATTCACTTTGCTTCAGCCTTTCTTGGTGCCGTTTGTAACCCAATCATCCCCATCTATCGAAAGAAAGAAGTAAAATATATCCTAAAGCAATCCAAAACAAAAGTTTTTTTTATGCCTTATAAATTCAGAAAATTCAATTATCTAGAGATGGTGAGAGAGTTAAAAGAGGATTTAGATGAACTAGAAAAAATCATCATCTTAGATAAATATGATAATCAGCCAGCCATTCATTCAGAAAGCGAAGGATTCTTTGATGAATCCCTTCAGCACCCTTTCAATCCTGACCTCAACCCTGAAAAAGTCACCGAAACAGACCCATTCCTACTGATGTATACATCTGGGACAACATCGAACCCAAAGGGAGTTGTCCATACACACAATACATTGATCCACGAAAATCATACGGTTATTTCTTTATATCAGCTAACAGATCAAGAAGTAATTTTTATGCCATCGCCTGTAACGCATATAGCAGGATTTGTGAACGGGCTTGAGCTACCAATTATGATTAACGGAAAACTCATTTTACAAGATGTATGGGAACCGGAAGAAGCTGTTCAAAAGGTGATCAAGGAAAATTGTACGTTTTTGCTAGGAGCTACCCCGTTTCTTCAAGGAATTTACGATGTCATTAAAGAGACAAAACAGGATATCCCATTAAAAATCATCCTTTGTGGTGGAGCCGATGTGCCTCCCGAGCTAGTTAAAAGAAGCAGTAAATTACTAAACTGTTTCGTTTCACGTGTGTACGGCTCAACCGAATACCCTACGTTTACCTTATGTGGGCCAGAAGATTCTTTAGAAAAAACAGCTCATACAGATGGAAAGCCTTTAGAAGGATCAGAAGCTCTGATTCTAGATGACAATATGAATCCTTTGTCTGTAAATCAAGTTGGGGAATTAGCCGTTAAGGGACCTGAGATGTTTTTAGGGTATCTACAATCCGAATTTAACAAAGCATCTTTTTATGGAGATTATTTCCTAACTGGAGATTTAGCGTCAATAGATGAGGATGGTTACATTACCATCATCGGTAGGAAAAAGGACATCATCATTCGTGGCGGGGAAAACATATCCGTAAAAGAAGTCGAAGAATTGCTTTATGAACATGAACACATCCAACAAGTAGCTGTTGTGGCGATGCCAGATCCCAAGATGGGAGAGAAGGCATGTGCCTATGTAAAGGTAGAAGATCAAAAAGACATCGACTTACCAGGGATGAAAGAATATTTACTAGACAAAGGTCTGGCCATTCAAAAGATTCCAGAACGTCTTGAAATTATCGACCAAATGCCGATGACAACGAGTGGGAAAATACAGAAATTTGTCTTAAGAGAAGAGATTAAGAGAAAGATAGAAAGTGAACAAAAAGACTGGGAGGAAAAGGGATGAAAGGACTAGTTAAACAAGGAAATATCTTACAGTTAATGGATGTAAACGAACCAGTTTGCCAGGATGATAGGGTAAAAGTAGAGGTCAAATATACTGGGATCTGTGGAACAGATTTGCATATTTACCATAATGAGTTTGAAGTGACAGATTCGATTATCATCGGACATGAAATGTCTGGAGAAGTAGTGGAAGTAGGAAAAAATATCAAAAACCTGACTATCGGTGATCGAGTGACAGTTCTCCCTTCTAATTATTATACATGCCAGGATTGTGAATTCTGTGAAAAAGGCCTTTATACGCTTTGTCGTGTAAGAAAAGGAATGGGGCTGCATGTAAACGGGGGGTTTACGCAATACGTTGTGGTGCGGGAGGATATGTGCTACAAAATTCCCAATCATATCACATATGAAGTTGCCGCCATGTCGGAACCGCTAGCCGTTGTGACACAACCGATTGAAGAGTTAGCTGACATTACGAGAGAAGATGTAGTTTTAGTAACAGGCCCAGGCCCTATTGGCTTATTGGCCACCTATGTTCTAGTCAATAAAGGATGCAAAGTACTGGTAGCAGGAACTTCTAGCGACACGGAACGTTTAAAAATAGCAAAAGAAATCGGGTGTACTAGAACAATTGATGTGCTAACCGAAGATTTAAAAGCCATTGTTAAAGAAGAAACAAACGGCATTGGTGTAAATGTTGTTGTTGAATGCTCAGGTAGTAATCAGGCGATAAAAAGTGGCATCAATGTCTTGAAAAACACAGGTACCTTCTTACAGGTTGGAGTGATTGGTAAAGATATTCAAATCGATTTTGATTCGGTTCTTTATAAACAATTGAATGTGAAGGGATCCATAGGACACGGAATATCTACCTGGGATAAGGTTATCCAAATACTAGAAAATTCAAAAGGTGATCTAGAAAAAATTATCACTCATCGTTTTCCTTTAAGTCGATGGGAAGAGGCCTTTAAAGTATGCGAAGCCAGAAAAGGCGCAAAAGTATTGATTTACAATGATTATATTTAAATGGAAAATCAGCACAGTCTGAGAGGTCATTTTTATATAGAAACGGTACAGCACTATGTAGCTGAATATCAGTCATATTTGTGGATTTAAAACGAACGGATATTATCATCCTAGAATTCTAACACAAGAAAGATAGAGTTAGTTAGAGGAGGGAAAAGATGGATTTAGGAATAACCGGGAAAATTGCACTCGTTACGGGAGCAGGTGGGGGAATCGGAAGCAGTATTGCTAAATATCTAAATGAAAATGGAGCGTTTGTGTATTTGATCGACATAAATGAGTCAGGGTTACAAGATGCTCTTAGTACCCTATCTCACCAGAATCTAGCGAAAACGATTTGTTTAAATATAGCCCATTATTCTGAAGTGAAAAATGCCATTGATCAGATCGTTTCCGATCATGGGACTCCGGAAATTCTTGTGAATGCTGCAGGTGTAGCTGGATTAAATACACCTATTTTCGAATTAAAAGAAGAGGAATTTAATCGAATCATGAGTGTGAATTTAAATGGAACCTTTAATATGATTCGTCATGTCTCTGCCCATATGGCGGAATTAGGTCGAGGGAAAATTGTCAATATTGCCTCCATGGCAGGTGTAGCAGGTTCGAATTTATTTCAATCGCATTATGCGGCTTCAAAAGGCGGAGTCATTTCGCTAACTCGGTCCGCTGCTAAAGAGTTAGGACCGAAAGGAATTCATGTGAATGGAATTGCACCTGGAGTGATTGAAACACAGATGATTGCGGAAATGAAAGAAGAGGCAAGAGAAGATTATATGAAAAAGATTCCTCTTCAAAGAATAGGCTATCCGGATGATGTCGGAAAAGTAGCATTATTTTTATCATCCGATTTAAGTGTGTACATGACCGGTCAGATTATCAATGTGGATGGCGGAATCATAATGGCCTAATGAATGCTGAAATGAAAGGGGTTACAAAAAATTGGACATGAAGGAATTCAAGCTAAATTACTATGAAAAGCTTTATTTAGCCAGACACTTTGAGGATGAGTTGATGAAGTTATTTGCGGATAACAAAGTAGTGGGGTGGATTCACTCTAATAAAGGGCATGAAGTCATCGGAGTCTCACTGGCACTAGCGATGAAATCACATGATTATATCGTTCCCCATCACCGTGATCGACCAGCTTACTTGGCGAAAGGCTTAAGTGCAAAATCATTACTAGCAGAAATTATGGGGAAAACAACCGGCTGCTGTGGTGGGATAGGGGGCGAACTCCACATCATGGATGTCGAGACGAGGATTTATGGTCCAACGGGAGTCCTGGGAAGCAATTTGCCGATTGCCTTAGGGATTGCTTACGCAAATAAACTAGCAGGAAACGATCATGTGGTTGTTTGTAATTTTGGAGAAGGCGGAAGCAACCGAGGATCCTTTCATGAAGTCTTAAACATGGCTGCATTATGGTCGCTCCCAATTGTATTTGTTTGTGAGAATAATAAGTTTGTAGAGTTTACTCCGATGCAGAAGCATATGAACATTGAAGATGTTGCTAGAAGAGCGTCTGGATATGATATTGAAGGAATTATCGCCGACGCTTTTAATCCTATGGAGACTTATGAAACGTTCAAATATGCGATTGAAAAAGCAAGAAGAGGCGACGGTCCAACTCTAGTAGAGGCCAAAACCTATCGATTGGACGGACATTATGAAGGCGATCCGATGAAATATCGAGATGAAGAAGAAAAAAAGTATTGGTTGGAAAGAGATCCGATCATAGGTTTCAAAGCTAGTTTATTAAATGAGTCGATTGCAAATGAATCTGAACTGGAATCTCTAGAAGCCTCGGTCCACCAGGTATTAAAAGAAGCAGTCGAATTTGCGCTTAAATCAGAGCCACTAAAAGTCTCTGATACGTTCAAAAATGTTTATGCCTAATACCGAAGATAGGAAAGGAAGAACTTCATGACAAAAATAAATTTTCGATGGGCCATTACTCATGCGCTTGATGAAGAATTAGCCCGAGATGACAAAGTATTTTTAGTAGGCCAGGATGTCGGAGAATCTGGGGGTGTTTTCGGCTTAACACGTGGTCTTTATGAGAAATATGGGGGCTGGAGAGTGAAGGACACCCCAATTAGTGAAGAGGGAATCACGGGGCTGGCGGTTGGAGCTGGAATGATTGGGCATCGTCCTGTTGTTGAAATTATGTATATGGACTTTATTTCGCTAGCCATCGAACAATTAGCGAACCAAGCAGCAAAAACGTTCTATGTTTCCGGTGGAAAAATAAAGGTTCCAATGGTTGTTCGAACGTTAGCTGGCGGTGGGTTCAAAGCAGGGATTCATCATTCTCAAAGTTTAGAAAGCTGGTTCACTCATATCCCGGGTTTAAAAGTGGTTTATCCATCCACACCATATGACGTGAAGGGATTATTAAAATCCTCCATCCGAGATGATAACCCGGTTGTGTTTATTGAACATAAAGGGTTATTCAGCTTAAAAGGAGAGGTCCCTGATGAGGAGTACACGATCCCTCTAGGAAAAGCAGATATCAAGAGGGAAGGTTCCGATGTGACCATCATTTCATACGGAAAATCTGTGCATCAGTCTTTAGAAGCGGCAGAAGCATTGGCAGAAGAAGGAATTTGCGCGGAAGTAATCGACCTAAGAACCTTAGTTCCTTTAGATAAAGAAACCATTTTAAAATCGGTTGAAAAAACAAATCGAGCCATGGTTGTTTATGAAGCAACAAAAGAAAGCGGATTTGGAGCCGAGGTGTCGAGTATTATTTCAGAGGAATTAATTTATGACCTCGACGCACCGGTCAGACGGATTGCTGGAGCATTTACACCGATTCCCTTGGGAGATGCGGAAGATGCACACTTTCCGACCGTGGAAGAAATCATCAAAGTTGCAAAAGAAATGTGTTACTAGAGGTGGTGAGAACGATGGTGTCAGAACTTAAAATCCCTAAAATCGGTGTTGAAATGCAAAGTGCTGTGATTGATGAATGGGACATCGATGATGGAAGTCAAGTAGAAAAAGGGGAGATCCTCCTTAAAATACAAACCGAGAAAGTGACTTATGAAATAGAGTCTCCCGATACTGGATATGTCAAAATCCTTGGCAAAGAGGGGGACGAATATGATGTCGGTTCGGTCGTTGCTGTTATTGCCGAAAGTCAAGAACAACTAGAACGTTATCAACAACCAAATAATGGGGTTCCTCAAGAGAAAAATCAGGAAAGATATCATGAGGAAAATCATTCAATAGAACAGGAAAATACACTGTCCAAATTAGAACAAGAAATAAGAAAGAAGAATAGGAAAGTAAAGGCTACACCACTGGCAAAAAAAATCGCCAAAGGAATGGGCATCGACCTTACCACTCTATCAGGCACGGGACCAGGGGGAGCCATTATAAAACGGGATGTTTTCAAAGCACAAGAAAACGCCAGTACAACTAAGCAAGAAGAAAGTGGCACGGCAGCTCTACAAACCCATAGTGAAACAGAACTAGATAAACTAGTGGCAAAAAGGTCTCCATTAAAAGGGATACGCAAAACCATCGCAACACACATGATGGCAAGTCTGCAAACAAGTGCGCAGCTTACGGACATAAATGAAATTGAAGTTAGCAAACTAGTGAAATTCAGGAAAGAATTAAATGAAGACTTAGCCTCGCATTTAGGGTTTACAATCTCGTTTAACCATTTATTTATAAAAGCTGTTTCGATTATTTTAAAAGAGCTTCCGATTATGAACTCGAGCATTATCGAAGAGGAAGTCGTTCAGTGGAAGTCAGTCAATCTTGGTTTTGCCTTATCGGTAGAAGGTGGATTAGTTGTACCAGTTATTAAAAATGTCGATCAATTATCTTTAAATGAAATTGCGACCAAATTCAATGATTTAGTAGCACGCGGAAAAGCTGGAATCCTAACCGCTGATGACCTTTCAGGTGGAACGTTCACAATCACAAATATAGGGAGCTATGGAGGGTACATTTCTACTCCTATTATCAATCAACCTCAAGTGGCAATCTTGGGATTGGGTCAAATAAAAGAAAAGCCAATTGTGAATGAGAACAGAGAAATAACAGTCGGTGACTTAATTGGGTATAGTTTAACCTTTGACCACCGTTTGATTGACGGTGCAACTGCTGGTGAGTTTCAAAACAAATTTGCTCATATTATGAGGAATCCAAAATTGCTACTTGTTAAATAGAGGATTGTGAAAGGAGATTATTCATATAGTGCAAACAAAATGGCAGACCATCGTGATTGGTGGTGGACCAGGAGGGTATTCAGCAGCAATCAGATGTGCTCAGCTAGGGTTGAAGACACTGTTAGTTGAAAAAGGTGAACTCGGCGGTACTTGTTTGAATGTTGGAT
Organism: Mesobacillus maritimus; assembly: GCF_019749255.1. GTDB lineage: Bacteria > Bacillota > Bacilli > Bacillales > Cytobacillaceae > Mesobacillus_B > Mesobacillus_B maritimus_A. The sequence continues at coordinate 60,068 of NZ_JACWFH010000036.1, forward strand.
GTATCCCAACTAAATATATGGTTGAATTAGCCAACTCTATTAATAAATTCTCCTACTTGGGAGCCATTGGTGTGAATGTGGAGTATTTAGGTTTGGACTTGGAGAGATATCATGACAGCAAAAAGAAAGTGGTGAAACAATTAACGGGTGGAGTTCGTGCTCTATTGAAGCATGCTGGCGTTGAAATCATCAAAGGTTCAGCAGAGTTTATTTCAGATAGCACAATTAAGGTTACTTCAAAGAATGATAGTTTTGAATTACAAGGCGAACATTTTATTATTGCTGCAGGTACGCGTCCCAAGGAACTTAGTATTCCTTTTGATGGGGAAAGAGTGATCTCTAGTACCGATGCATTAAACCTGACTGAAATCCCGAAAACCTTGACGGTGATCGGAGCAGGAGTCATAGGGTTGGAATTTGCTAGTATTTATTCTCAACTTGGTGTAAAGGTCTCGGTTGTGGAAGTTGCTTCTTCTGCCTTAATGAATGAAGACCAGGAGATGGTCCACTATGTTTTGAAAGCCTTAAACAAGCGAGGTGTCGAGTTCCATTTTAACACTAGCGTATTGACAGCAACTGAGACAAATGAAGGCATCCAGCTAATCGTAGAGCAAAATGGTCAACAAATCTTGTTACCTTCGGAAAAGGTTTTAGTAGCTGCAGGAAGAACAAGCAATGCAGATAAACTAAAACTGGAACAAACCCATGTTGAGCTCGATAAGGGCTTCATTAAAGTAAATGAAAAGATGCAGACCAATGTGAAACAGATTTATGCGGTTGGGGATATTGTAGGCGGCTGGCAATTAGCACATGTTGCTTATGAAGAAGGAATGATTGCCGCGGAGACAATTGCCGGAAATAGGATAGAAAACAATCATTCCCATGTACCTAGATCGGTATTTACTTCTCCAGAAATGAGTGCAGTAGGTTTAACAGAACCACAAGCGAGAGAAAAATACGCTCATATCAAGGTGTTTAAAATACCTCTTCAAGCTAATGGAAAAGCATTAATAAATGGATTAGGTCAAGGAGAAGGAATGTCAAAACTGATTGTTGATGAAGAATATGGTGAAATCGTGGGCTTTTCAATCGTTGGAGAACATGTGAATGAATTAATTACGGATGTGACAAGTGTGATGAGCCTTGAAGGTACAATTGACGAGTTATCGGAGATTATCCATCCACATCCTTCTTTATCTGAAGTTATAAAGGAACTTGCTTTATTGGCAACTGGGAAACCACTTCATTCATTGTAAGTTATTGATTTTCCAAACCAAATTAGGGGTGAGTATATGATGAAAAGGAAATTAAAATCGGCTTTGATTTTATTGATTTTAGGAACTTTAGTAACACTAACAGCGTGTGGAGGAACGGATTCTGGCGGTGAAAGCGGTCAAAATGAAGAAAAAATTACACTCCGTGTGGCTACAGGCTTAAGTGTACAACATGGGTGGTGGGAAGGATTTTTGGTTCCATGGATGGATCGGGTCGAAGAATTGACAGAAGGGAAAGTTGAGTTTGAAGATTTTGCAGGTGGTGAGCTTGTAAAAGCCGGACAGGAGCCAGATGCTTTAAAGAATGGAACGGCTGATATTGCGGTTCTGATTCCGTTCTACTCAGAAAGCATTTTCCCAGCTTCCTCTATTACCTTTTTACCTGTTGAATATACGGATGCCAATATAGCAGCCAATGCGTTAAGAAGTTTAATGGAAAGTGATGTTGCCCTAGGAGATAGTGGGAAATCTTATTATCAATCACATTATGAAGACAATGGTTTCAAAGCGTTTACAATCAACGCTGGTGGCGTCTATTCGATTTCAACAACAGGCCATGAGTTTAACTCGGTGAAAGATATTGAAGGCATCTCAATGAGAACGCCTAACTTGTTATTTGAACTGATGGCCAAAAACATGGGTGTAAATAGTGTATCCATGACAATCGTAGAAGCTTTTGATGCTCTAAGTAGAGGAGCTTTTGAAGGAATTTACCATACTGTTGCGGACTGGACAGGAGCTGGTTTCCAAGACCTATTAAAATACACAATTGACGATTTGTATCTCGGGGCTTCTAATGGTGTATTTGCGATGAACCAAGAAACGTGGGATAACCTACCAAAGGATGTACAAGAGGCAATGACTCAAGCACATGATGAGTTATTCGAAGATGGAGTAAAAGCTTGGACTTCGAAGGCTGAAGAGGCAAGAACCTTTAATACAGAAGAAGCTGGCGGGAAATTTGTTTCTTTTAATGATCTACCAACAGATGTTCAAAATCACCTGACAAAAGCAAATGTCCAAACTTGGTACGATTATATTGATTATTTAGAAAAGAATGGATATCCAGGGAAAGACATAGCGATTCTATGGCGTGACATTATTCTTGAAGAAGGCGGGAAATTACCGGAAGAATTAATGGATCTGGAAAATTATTAAAAATAGTAGCGGTCTCCCGTTATTTTCTACAAGTTTCATAGAAGGTAGCGGGAGACTATAAATACAAATGTTAATTCTTGAGATCAATTGAAAAATAAAAGGTTTGGTGGTGAATAGATACGTGAGTACCACTTTTACGATCACTTTAATCCTCATTCTGTTCTTGTTCCTGCTAATAAGCGGTCTACACATCCATTCTGTACTACTTGCCTCTGGTGTAATTGGTTTAACGATACTAGAAGGTTTTGGAATATTAGAAGGGTTATTAGGAAATCAGCCTTACAACAGTGTTGCAGCCTACTCCCTCTCTACCATTCCCCTGTATGTATTGATGGCGCAGTTTATCTTACAATCTGATATTGTCAAAGATTATTTTACGATTGTGCACCGGCTATCACGGGGAAAAGGGAGTGTTCTCGGAGGCTTAACCATTGTAGCAGGGGGGTTTTTAGGCGCTGTTTCGGGTTCAGGTACGGCCTCTTCTGCTGCATTAGGTCAGGTTGCGGTACCTGAGATGAATAAGAGGGGATTTAGTCCGGCTTTGTCCGGAGCGATTGCTGCGGCGGGAGGATCTTTATCGAGTATCATTCCCCCTAGTATTACATTAATCATCTATGGAATTGCAACGGAAACACCGATTGGACAGTTGTTTATCGGGGCAGTCATCCCTGGAGTTTTGACAGCGATTGTTTTTATCATTGTAATGTATTTTTTAATGAAATCAAAACGGAATCAAAAAGAGATTGTGCCTATAACTGAAGAAGAAAAGGATATGAAAATTCCGTTTACAAGATTAGTCATTGTAACCGCTGTTGGATTATTTATTGTAGGAGTAATATTCGGAGGAATATATTTAGGTTTTGTAACACCAACAGAAGCGGGGGCTGTCGGAGCGTTTGCTGCCTTCCTTAGTGCGTTAATATTGGGGAAAGTGAATAAGAAATTTTTCCTGACTTCCATCGCTGAAACTGTCAAAGTATCTGTAATGGTGATGTTAATCCTGATTGGCGCACAAGTATTTGGAAGGTTTATTTCATTATCGCTCCTTCCGAGAAAACTACTCAATGTGTTAGAGCCAATTATGGAATACCCAGCTCTAATTCTGGGCATTCTGCTCCTAATTTATTTCATATTATTTATGTTTATTGAAGGAGCTGCCGTCATTTTAATGACAACTCCAGTTGTTATCCCAATCATCAACACAATCAATATAGATCCGCTATGGTTTGGTGTATTTGTATCTGTAATCGCTACAATCGGCTTGATTACCCCTCCAGTTGGAATAAGTGTATATGCCGTCTCAGGGGCCAGCCGAATATCATCGGATTCCATCTTCCGATTCGCGATGGTGTTTGCCGTTGTTGCAGCTGTTGTTGTCGGCGGTTTAATGATTGCTTTTCCAGAAACTGCGTTATGGCTACCGAATCTAATGAAATAATGGCAAAGGGGGGAGTCAATTGAAGAGAATTGAGCAACTCTATACTCTTTTTCGTAAATTAAAGATTTTCGGCATTGTGATTTGCGGAATCAGTATTTTTTTAATGATGTTTTTTATCGTAGCGGATGTCGTTAGTAGGAATTTCCTTTCAGGTTCATTGAACGGAAGTATTGAGTTCGTCCAGTATTATTTCATGCCATTTGCAATCATTCCTGGTATGGCTTATGTATATGGGACTAGTATTCTACCGAGGCTAGAGCTATTAATCGATAAACTTAGGGGTACGATGAGAAACTTCGTTACCAATGCATTGCTAGTGCTTGAGCTTATCTTATTTACAATAGTTGTCGTGTATTCAACGAGCTATGCGTTTAGTGGAGTGGAAATGGCTTCTTCCTTTTCAGCAGGAGGAGAGATCTATCCTTACTATCATGTTCTGTTTTTGGTACCACTAACATTTATATTCGTAAACCTTGAGATCCTGTTCATCTTAATAAGAAATCTCCATAAGAAACGAGGATTATTTAAATTTTATTCAGATGAGGAAGAACAGGCAAATCAAGTGTAAATGGCTAGATTACAAGATTATGAGGTGTAGAAATGAGAGCGTTTTATCATACTGTCAAGAATGATCAACAACAAGGCGACTATGTAAAAGTGGATGAGTTAAGCGTGGGAGAAGGGGAAGTAAAAGTAAAACTAAAATATGCCGGGTTAAATCATCGAGATTTATTTGTGCTTGGAAGACAAAAAGAAGGAGATCCTCCCCTCATTATTGGATCTGACGGTGCTGGAATCATTGAAGAAATCGGACCTAATGTGCAAGATTTTAAAGTGGGGGACGAAGTCGTCATCAACCCAAGCCTTAAATGGAAGAACAAAAGTGATGGTGCCCCGCAAGGTTTTGAAATATTAGGTGGAAATCATACGGGTACCCTAGCAGATAAAATTGTGATCTCTTCTGAAAATATTGAATTAAAACCGGCTTATCTTAGTTGGGAGGAAGCGGGGGTATTGCCATTATCCGCATTGACTGCCTACCGAGCATTAGTGACGAAAGCCAAGATTCAACCAAATGAAACGATATTCTTACCTGGGATTGGAAGTGGGACCAACACCTTTGTATTGTTGTTTGCAAAGGCCTTAGGCAATACTGTCATAGTTAGTTCTAGGTCAGAAGAGAAACTTGAAATGGCCAAAAGGTACGGAGCAGATGTGGCCATTCAAACGAATACAGATTGGCAGGAAGAATTAAAAAATGAAAAAATCGATGTGGTAATCGAAAGCATTGGAGAGGCGACCTTCGATCGATCATTAGCCTTACTTGGGAATGGTGGAAGGCTTGTCAGTTATGGTGGAACATCTGGTTATAACTTAAATATTAATCTCTTTGAAGTATTTATGAAGCAACTGACCATTCTAGGCACCACAATGGGGAGTCAGGATGAGTTTAGGGAGATGCTGGAATTTGTTGAGAAACATGAAATTCGGCCAGTTATCGATTGTCTCTATTCCATAACAGATTCTGCCAATGCTTTAAGACGGTTGGATGGTGCGAAGCAGTTTGGGAAGATTGGGATAAAAGTTGTAGATTCATAATCTACGTGAGCATCAATGCAATTTTAGAGAGCAAGCTAAATAAAAGTGTAAGTCCCGAATCTAGTTGATTTGGGACTTTTTGTTTTTTTGCTTGATTGTATTTTGTTTTAAGGCTTAATAAGGTAGCCTATACTGAGATATCACTTACCAACGTTAATATTTTAAGTGGTTTCATTACCACGTGTTAGTGTGTATTACCCTTGTAGTAGTTACAAAGCAGTTAACGGATAAAAATGCGTACAGGACTATCTTAGATTTGATTATTAAAGAAGTTGAAAAGATTCTCCTAGAAAAAGTGCATAACAATTTGACACTGATTTGGTGTGGATAATGGGTTAATCTCACCTCCAAGAATTAATACTAGGTTCTCATCATTTCTCGCAAAGAAGGAAGCAGTTGATTTTTCAAGCGATGATTGAGCTTTGGCAAGAATCACAGTGAAATGATGCCGTCACCATGGTTCATAAAATGATTGGTCACATGGGAGAGATTGGCGGCGCAACCTATTTAACAAGCTTAGCCGTTAGTTGCCCGACCACAGTTCACCTTGTAGAATACCAGCGGATTGTCCTCGTCACTATAAGCTTTGATAATTAAATCGGTCAGCGGGATTTCTAAACAATGGACCTTGCAACTTGCGATGAATTGTTGTCAAAAAGGCGGCGTTGTACGTCTTTTCCCTAGAGATGCCGAAAATACAACTTGCGAAACGAATCTTAAGCAACATCACTAGAATTGACGGGGGAAAATGGAAAGATCCATATAGGTTCTTTACCGAGGAAGACCAAGAGAATGCTGAAAAAGCTCTTGGTGTTTACAATCAATGGAGTCTCAACCTCCATGACAATCCTCGAAGAACCGTAGCTGACATAAGAGCGCAAATCCAGAAATCACGACGGGAATTTTCTCATGAAGATTTTCTCGTTGTGATTGATTACCTTCAGCTCATTACGATCACTGGGAAACATGAACGATATGACCTCGCCGTAAAAAGCTTGACGAGTGAGTTTAAACAGATTGCTTTCCAATACCAAGTACCAATTATTCTCCTTTCCCAGCTCTCTAGAGGAGTGGAACAAAGAATGGACAAGCGCCCGAAAATGTCTGACCTTCGCGACTCCGGCAGCATCGAACAAGACGCCAATCTAATCATGTTACTATACCGAGACGAATACTACAACAAAGACAATGACGAAAACAAAATCATTGAAGTCGATATCGCGAAACAGCGAAACGGAGCAGTTGGGGTTGTGAAGCTGATGTTTGAGAAGGAGTTTGAGAGGTTTGTGAAGGTGTGTGTGGAAGACAGATAGATGTAAGGAGGGAGTATTCTCAGGGTATGACCTGTAAAGAGGGTGTATGAGTAGGTTCTTGTTCCGTATATTCTGGCAGAAATCAAGGTTGATATGCTAGTTGGACCTATGCTTATAATTAGGCTGGAGGTCAATGGATAGTAAACATACGTGACTATAGAAAAATTTATTAGAGATTAATAGAATTGCTCTGTTGCAGTAGTTTTGGAACAAAAGTTGAAAATATCGAGGCCTGTCTTTCATCAGAAGAAAGAATAGTTATAAGTAGAAAATTTGGTGTTAGGCTCAACCGAAATGTAGTTGGGTCTAACATTTATGAACATAATTTTTGGGAAGTGTTTGAACTGAATTATAGAGCCCTTAGGGTGCGTGGAACAACTGTGAAACAAATATTCTTTAGATGTGACTATGTACTAAACCTAAAGGAATCCTAAGGTTAACAAATTAGCCATAAATATGTATAGGTTAAATCAATAAGTTATCGAATTAATTAAGGAGAAGGTGAGGTGTACGGATGTTAAATGATTGGCTATATATTTTATGGGACTGGTTCTGGTATTTTAGACGTGGGAAAGTTAAATACCGTGTACTTGACTTAGGAGACTCGTATGAAGCAAATGCATCAGATGGAAATATTGCAGTATGGAATTGTTACGGTAGTACTCCCGAGGCAGCTAAAGAAATGGCTGAATTTCAACTTCGCAGAGCTTATGAAGAAAGTGAAATATAGTAAATAATTTTTATGAGGAAAGTCGCCAGTGGGTGGCTTATTAAAGTAAAGGATAAATATTAGTAAAAGAACACATTACAATTTATAGTTTTGGTTTCCTTCATTCTTTCTTAAGTATTTGGAAGGAAGTTTTGTGACAAAACCAACACAATATAAGACTCATTGATTAAATTTTAAGTAATAAAGTTTAAATAACAAATATAAAAGGCTTTATTTTGATGTAAGACACCGAAATAGACGAAAATCGTCTACCATTGGTGTCTTTCTTTTTTATTTTAAGACTAGGAATATTTTACAGAGGACTGATAAAAGGATGGATAGAGCAAATGTCAGCGGTAACAGAATTAAAGAGGCTAGAAAACGGGCCAATTTGGACCAAGTAGAATTAGCTGTTGCATTAGAGGTTGAATATCAAGTTAAGATTACTCAATCAGATATATCAGAGATTGAACGTGGAATCCGTGGTGTTAAAGATTATGAGCTAGATTATATATCAAGAATCTTAAATGTAGATCCAACCTGGCTTTTACGGGGAAATAATAATGAGATTTAAATATGATGAGCTAAGTCAAGCCCCATTAATAGTTAATTCAATTTATGAAGGCGGATCAAAAGGTAACCCCGCTGCTGATGACCCATTAACAAAGTTATTTAAGGTGGAAGGATATTTAAAAAGCGTTGGAAATAGAAGTGGATTCAGAAAATCCATGAAGGAAAATAACGGAAAATCTACAAAAGAGGTTGCATACGTGGTTATCTTCTCAACAGGTAAAGTGAAAGAATGGCCAGATTTCTATGATAAGGCCCAAGGTGTTTTTACATATTATGGTGATAATCGAGCGCCAGGTAACCATTATTTGAACACAAAACAAAGAGGAAACATCTTATTAAAAGAGGTTTTTGAAAAAGCTGCCTCAAACTCACCAGCAATTAGAAAGACAATACCACCTATGTTTGTATTTGAGTCTACAGGAGTAGCATCGAATGTTGAGTTTTTGGGTATAGCTGTACCTGGTATTAAGGGAAAGCACATAGATGAATCATTAGAGTTAATCACTGTCGCAGAAGAGGGAGACCAATTCCAAAACTACAGAGCAACATTAACTATGATTGATATTGAGCATCAAGGAATTAGTAGGAAATGGTTGGCTCAGCTGAAGGACTTTAATGGCAATCCAAATAATTATGCTCCGAAGGAATGGATTAATTATGTTGAAAACGGTATCAAATATGTTCAACCTTTAGATGGTAATTCTAGAGAAGTTATTTTACCCGAAGAAACCTTTATCTCCCCCAGTGAAAAGCAATATCTCCGTAAAACTAGGGTAACCCAAGGTAAATTTCGTGAGAGGCTCCTCAAGCATAACCAGACTTGTAAAATTTGTGGTATGGACATTATTAAGCTTTTAGTAGCTAGCCATATTAAACCATGGAGTTTCAGTAACGATACTGAACGAACAGATTTTTATAATGGTATACTCCTATGTCCTGCACACGACGCAGCATTCGACAATGGACTTATCAGCTTTAATAGAGATGGAAGCATTATTATATCGCCGCTACTTAATAAAGAAAATCAAAAGCTTTTAAATCTTAATTCGGATTTAAAAATAGAGCTAGAACCGAATCATTTAAAATATTTAGAATGGCACCGGCACAAGGTATATATAAGAGATAAGTAACCCGTAGATAATTTCTACGGGTTTTATTCTATTACTAGTTAACGAGCAGAGCTACAAAAGGTTTGTTATGTTATTTTTTAAAAAAATTTGAATCCTCTCCAAGTATTTATTTCGACAACAAATGCATTATCAAGAGGGTTGTATTATTTTATATAGTAAAGATAAACTATTGTAAATTTAAATGTGGAGGATTTATTGTGGCAAATAAGGCAGAATTTAATTTCACTTCAAACTTATTGATGCAGCCAATAAACTACACGAGTGTTGCGCCATGAGAATATAAAAGCTCTTAGCGAGCAGGGATTCATGGTAGAAAGGGGGAGCTCTTTTTATAGGGCAATAGAATGGTAGTATTTTATAGAAATCAGCCAATTTGTAAATAATATACAAAAATAATATAATAAATAAAGAGGGAACTAGCGAAAAAGGGAGATTAGAACCATGACGAAAGAGGTAGGGTGGAAAAAGTTAAAGAGGCTTATAGAATTTAATGATAGTTTAATAGAATATAGTGAAATACAAGAAATGTTGAGCAATAATCCAGCATTTGCTGTTGCTTATATGGATCAAGTGTTTCTTGCTATTTCACTTAAACGAATGAAACAGTTGGCAAAAGGAGCAAATGGTGAAGAGATAAATGAATCTAATTTTGAAGCTTCAAGGATTGAAACCGCATGGGAGTTATTAAACAATAAATTTGAGATTTCAACACCAGAATATACTAGTGCCCTGGATTATTGTACCTTAAGCAGGAAAAAGTTTAATAGTAGTTTAACAGCAGAAGAAGCCGAACAGGGCTTGTTCCAATTACTATTTATAGCTGAAAAACTCGAAAATGATGATTTTCTAACGGAGGTACCATCTGATATTAGGCTGACTGAAACAGAAACAGCCGTTACAATTGACGGTGAATCACAGCGGTTATTAACTGAAACTACCAATTCAACTAAAGAAAGTATGTTTGTTTCTATGTTAGAAGTCTTGCAGTCTTCTTCTAAGGAATCGGTTGCAAACGCAGATTCTTTTGGAAGACTTCGCAGCTATATGCATGTGGAACGGGACATTCAAAAAGATTTCGAAAAGATTTTGATTGAGTTAAAGCAGAAGGAAAAGCCAGGCTTACTGCTTTTATGCGGCAGTGTTGGGGACGGTAAGAGTCACCTGCTAGCATACATGAAGGAAAAGCATTGTGACCTTTTAGATGGATTCTTCATACATAATGATTCTACTGAGTCCTATGATTATGATAAAAACTCATTGGAAACGCTTGAAAAAGTGATATCCCCATTTGATGAATCTGGAACTGCAAACAAACCTGTGATTATAGCTATAAATCTTGGTGTTTTACATAATTTTTATAGCAAACAACGAAAAGAAGGAAGATTCCAAGCTTTATGTGATTTTATTGACAGTAGTGGCGTTTTTGATAAAGGGCATCAAGGAAACAATCAGGATGGTAATTTTTATTTACTTAATTTTGCAGATGCACAGCCTTATGTTTTAAAAAATGAAGGACCAGAATCACCGTTTTTTTTGCAGCTCATTGATAAGGTGACAGCCTATGACCATAGTAATCCATTTTTCTCTGCCTGGATTCAAGATCAAGAAAAAGAAATATCAAGTGCTGCACATACAAATTACTTTTTACTACAGCAACAGGAAGTAAAAGAGTCAATTGTTCAGTCACTTATTGAAGTGATGATTAAAAAAAAGGTCTTTATTTCAACCCGTGCGTTTTACAATTTACTGTTTGATATAATTGTCCCTATTAAACATGAATTGCTATCAAGTGACGAAGAGGTACCAGTAAACGATATGCTACCGAATTTGATGTATGGTCACCCTGATCGTTCTCCATTGCTTGCTGCATTACATGAGATTGATCCTTTAAAAAGAAGGCTCGAAGCAACGGATAGGTTAGTTGCTAATTTAATCCTAAAAGCTGATTCCTTTCACTATGTAAAGGAAGAGATAGGAGAAAAGACAAGTATAGGTGCCTGGAAGCAGGTAAAAAGCATGCATCAACAGGGAACTCAAACAGAATTTTCAAGACTATTTGTACGACAACATGCATTGTTATATAGAAAAGATTATGATGAGACATATCGAGAGTTTGTAAACTACCTGTACTTTTTCTATACGGGGGATGAAGAAGGCATTGGTCAATTATTTGATTTAATAGAAAACGTAATCTATGCGTGGAAGGGTTCACCAAGGGACCGCTATATTTTTGCTGATCCACCGAACAAGCTGTATCGAGCTGCATATGAAATCACGATTCAACCTGAAGTAGATGAAAACGTATTTGGTTCAGCATCCCAGCATGAAGAGGTTGAGCGTTTTACTTCCTCAATGAGACTTGGCTTTAGTCAAAGAGGAAAGACCTTTTTATTTGAGCTAGATTATAAATTGTATTCACTGCTTAAACAGATTATTGGAGGATATCGGCCGAATCGACAGGATATCCAAGATGCACTTCAATTCTCAGAATTTCATGATAAACTCCTTCAATCAGCGGATAGGAAAAGCAATATGCTTCTTGTTCATACACACGATGGAACCATCCATGAGTTGAAGAAACCACGATTTTCAAAGGCGAATTATGAAGTTGGAAAGGTGAATTAAGATGGTGTATCAATTAGATGTTGATAAGATTACTAAATTTATAGAAAAAAGTGGGAAGTATACTTTTAGAAGACGGTTGGTTACAAGTGTATTACCACTTCCAACAAGGGAACCAGAACGTGCGAAATTCGAGCAAGGCTTTTCTTCCATTACTGGTGGGGTCATTAGAAAAGTGTATGGAAAAAATGTACTTCTTGATATAAGCAATGAGAGTATAGAGGTTATTCTTGCAAGTGGAAAATTTGCTGATGAAGCGGCCAAAACCTTTTTTGAAAATTATTTAAAGGAACAAATAAAAGAACTGCACTTAGGAAAAATCACAAATCTTAATCAATTAGAACGAATACCGTTGACAGAGAATGCGGATGAGCAAAAGGGAGAAATCGATTTAATTCATTTCTTTTTTGATACCTTTATCCGAAATGAAGAAGAGCGTGTGCGGGACATTTTACAAAATCAAGAAGATGCAAATTTATTATCAGAGATTATGGACCTAATTTCAGAAACTCCAGAATCAAAAAATAAAAGTATTGAAAGGTATGGTAGTCTCTTTCCTCAACTTAAGGAACAGTTCCTAAATGACTTGGAGAACTTGTCAAAGAATCCTAGTTTTCTAGTTAATCATATATCTTTGTTATTTGTTCATTATACATTTGTTGCTCTGTCACAAATTATTCTTCAAACGAATAAAGTGACGCGTTTTAGTCAGGATGAGCTGATACCTGTCTATTACATTTTACAATGGGAAAAAGCTTCAAAGTGGCGAGACAGTTATAAACATGGGAATAAAATGCTGATGGGTGAGATGGACGGATTTTTTGCGCATGAGCATGCGTTAAACATTTTAGGAATGAATACATTCTCGAATGAGAGCAACCAATTTTATCATGATATCTATCGCCAACTGAAGGAAGCTGGGCAAGAAGCAGAACGAGACTATATTCAATCGATTTACAAGTGGCTGAAGGAAGTGTACAAGGAGAAAACAAATATTGATGTGGCTGAATATTCCGAAGAGAAAACTTTAGAGATGGCGTTTGACGATTTGATACATGCAGTGAAAAAAGGAATTTCAACTGAAATCAACTCCAGGTATACCAAAGCATTTCAAGCGATTGTTTCAAAGTTTTTCCGGAAGCATGGTGGGTCACTTGGGACCATTCTAGCCTTGACACAAGAGCATCTGTTAATGCTGGTGGCAGTATCCATTACAGATAAACGAATTGAATTAAAACAATTATGGCAAGAAATTGAAAATCGTGGTGTATGGCTTGATCACCATTCAAAAGAGGAAGTTGTGAAGGTACTTGATAAATTGAATTATATGGAAAAGAAAAGTGATAGTGGGGACGCACAATATGTTAAATACATTTTATAACTATATCGGTGACCAGCTGGTTTCTTTTTTCGAAGAAGAAGCCATAAGGAATAAAACAGATCGTTATTTCTTATATTTACCGACAGAAGAAGTTATTTCAAGTCTATATCAAGCCATTGGTAGTCATAAGAATAAGGTACCCTTTCATTATCGTCACAAGGAAGGATCTAAGTCGTATGAAACCTACGCTCTCCAAATTGGAAAAATAAAATATGTTATAGCAACAACAAACAACACCAATATTGACTTTCTTGTAACACTACGGAACGAAATGAGTGAACAAAAGGGAGATTGGGAAAATACCTCGTTAATACTTCTTTGTAATACTTTGAATGATTCAATCCGTGGAGGCAGTCGAGATTTAACAGGAGAAGGTTTACCACTGCATGTTAGTAATATCGCAGGAAATCTTGATCAGTTATTGTTAGAAAGTGATCTAGATGCAATTGAACGAAAAATTGCTAGTCATTATTTAAATAGAAGAGAGTCGGAACATCAATTAGAAATTTCTTCCTTTCTTGATTTTGAGGATGTGTTAGCCCTTGTCAATAAAGGGACACTTGAACACGAGGATTATCTTTCACTTCAATATTTTCATGATTCAGGTCTCGAGGATCTTGTAAGGGAACAGGAAGTCCATTCAATTGGTTCAGCTAAGTGGAATCAATTAGAGAAGAAAATTGACAAAAAACTAACAGAAAATAATAGCGAACATGAGGAAATTGAAAGAATCCGCTCACTTGGTAATCCAAAAGAAAAGCTAGAAGAAGCCTATGACAAAGGTGGAACAAAGCTTAACAGAGAAGATTGGTTTACCGTCGACTTTTCAGATATCGAGGATTGGAAGGAAGCAACAAAGTCTAAGCGCGCTATCGAGTTTTATCCTGAAAAAGTTAAAGTAAGTGTGGATTCGCAATCATTGTCTTATTGGAAACGACCTAAATCAGATACAGCTGCAGGAAGAAGGAATTGGAGCCTTCTTATTTTTCACCCTACCTATAAGGAAGGAGAAAAAATTGAGATTACCTTACCATTTGATCGACATGTCAGGAAAGAGTTTTTAAATTCCACTAGTAAAAAGGTTGCGAGAACAAGTGGTCATACTTTAATCGCCGAGTTAACACTTGAGCAAGATGGGGCAACCTTCGGAAGAGTTGTCTATAAGCATGAAAATGCAACAAATGGGAATTACACCTTTACGTTTGTTGTCCTAGCAAGTGACGCTGCATTCTTTGAATCGTTTCGAACATCCTTTCAGGTAGTCGCTACCTCTAAAGCAAAAAGAGCGTTACATTTTACATTGGATAACCAACGTTTAGTGTTTGGTGATGGAACCAAGGATGTCGATTTAAAGGAACAGGGGCAATCAATTTCAATCGAAAATGGTGCAACAATCCAAGCCACACCTGGATTGTTAGAAGAAGATGAAAAAAACATTCGCTTTACAATTGTCACTCCACGATTTGAAATCCCAATCGAGGTCGCCGACGAGGTTCTAAAAACCATACCTATAAATGGAAGGGGGCTATGGGAAAAGAAACGGAGTATCCAGAGCTCTTTTTTTACAGATCAGGAGGCGAAACGAGTTGAGATAGATAATCTACCATATACAACGTTTGCAGAGGATCGTCCGTTTTTAGTCATGGAATTTGCCTGGATAAGAACCCGGGTTCGACAGGCATCCATTAAATTTAATAAGTTATTCCCTGAGCAGGTAGTATTACCGGAAGCGGTTGAAAAAGCATATGATGCATTCTTAGAATCGATTGAACAATCAGGAACGATTCCTTCTTTACTTTATTATACGGATACGATACGGGAAAAAGCAGAAGCCTATGTAAAAGCGTATATAGATGCGATTGAGAACATTCATGATCAACAGATTATGACGAATGAGGAGAGAGTTTTATTTCATTTAGGGACTGCAAGGGATGAAGGTGTCATCTATATGACACCTTTCTCACCTCTAAATGTTGCTTATCAATTGCAGATTACTAATGAGAGCAAAGGGGAAGCCATTGATCCCAATATCCTGAATAGGCTCTATGCAGTTTATACTCTCCCTTATTTAATTTCATATGAAGGGAAATTGTTTAAACCAACGACTGATAGTCGACTACCTGAATGGCATGCATTCTTACCAAGTGAAGAAGTGACTGTGGGAGAAACAAATACGTATTTGGCTAAAGTTGTTGAGGAAAAGCTTGACCAGTTTTGTGACCATTATGATTACCTATTTTCTCTAGATTCGAAAGCTGCCATTCTATTAAATGTCATTAATATCCCGAATGATAAAGAAGTGTTACGTGGTATCGTAAATTGGTTGAAAAAGCAAATTAAGGACACAAATAGTTTATCCGAATTACGACCAATTGAAGTTGTTGCTTATCGACAAGATATGGATGGGTATAGTGCGTTTGATGAACTCAATAATATGGGGAATGCTGATGAAATTGCTAATCGACTTGGCATTAAATTGTCGATGGGTGATTATTTAGCAGAAGATGTATTACGGTCCATTCAGCAGGTGTTGCATTATTCGAAACGCCATATCTCTGAAAAAGTGCAATACAGCCATATTACCTTTTATAAAATGAAAACAGAAGAGCAAGTGGTTAAGCAGTTAGTTAAGGATGCACCTACTAGCATAAATCTAAATGGATTATTTACAACTGTTACCTCATCGAAAAGTGAGAATGGCGGATATCGAGTAGGCTTTGGAACTGGTGACGACAGTAATGTCAAGCATTCCTTATTAGCAAGGTTTGCTATAAAAATTAACGAACTAGCCGCAAATATGACTGATAAAGGCCAAAATCCATATACAAAAGGAATTGCCTTTGCCATGCATTTAAGTGGAGAGGATGAGGAATATCTCTCTTCACTCTATAGTCAATCTCACTGGTTGACCTTTATTGACCCTGTCCTAGATTTAAAGTATTTTCAAGAGTCGTCAGATAATCTTGTGATTGTTCATTACAGTGATCAGCATTCATCTTCTAATCATTATGACGCTATTACAGTAACTGATAAATCAAATCAATACTTTAATGTAATTCATGACTTCTTGAAGTCTCAACAAGTAACAGTAAGTGACGAGAACATTGAAGATGTTATTCGATTATTTAATACGTTTAATGGAGAGTGGCTTCTTCGTGCTGTGCAGGGACGTGCTCATGATAAACGTGAAAAAATGAGTGTTGTTTCTGCTATTAAACAGGCGCTACTACATTTTGATAACCCAGACGTACTTTGGGTTCCTGTTTCAATGGAAGAAATTGTGCGGGTTGCTGGTAGTGTCAAACTAAGCAAAAAGGCTGGACTTTTCTCAGGAAAAACAATTGGGAAACGTGGAAACTGCAGTGATGACCTATTAATGATGGGGTTAGAGAAAGCTAAAGATGGATTGAAAATTCATATGTATCCTGTAGAAGTAAAAATTGGCCTAAATGATTCGAGTGTGATTGAGAAGGGGATTAGTCAGGTAAAAGAATTAAAGGATCGTTTAAACGAACAATTAATTGAACATGATACGTTTGATGCTCGTTTTCTACGGAACTTTTTTACAAGACTTTTCATTAACAATGCGTCAAAAATGAAATATAACAAAGTATGGCCTGAAAAGAATTATACTCTTACTCCAGACGTTATTAATCAATTGTTGAATGATGAATTTGAAATTGTAAATACTCTGCGTGCCAATCATGGACATGGTCTTGTTATTTCGTTTAAAAAGGGTGCAAGGTTACAGGTAAAAGAACGACGTAAAGGTGTTATTGTACTAGAGTTTCCAGAACAAAGCGGGTATGATACGATAGCAAAACCCATGAATGAGTTGGCTCAGAATTATAAAAAACAGCCTGAGAAAATTTATACTACTCAAAGTGGTATGGATGGGTCAGATGACATTGCTGCTGATGGTTCCTATGGGTATAAAGATGGTGAAAGTGAAAATATTAAGGTAAGTAAAGTTGGAACGAAAAGTGACCAAACTTCAGGAGATGAACGGACAGCTGATTTTGCTGGATGTGGAGAGAAACAAACTGAAGGTGATGAGAAACCTCTAACTATAGAATGTGAGAAAGCCGCAAGTAATGTACAAACTCGAGTAGAGGTTCAAAATCAATTTGATGGAACAGGAGAAACCTTAAATACTGCTAAAAAGCTAGTAAATGTAAAGAATAGTGTACGGCCACTAATAGGGTTAGAAAACAATCAAGATATCTTCTGGGAATTTGATCATTCAGGATTATCGAATCGACATCTTATCATTGGAGGACGTTCTGGACAAGGGAAAACTTATTTTATTCAGTCACTACTACGAGATTTATCAAGGTCAAACCAATCTGCAGTAGTCATTGATTACTCCAGTAGTTATACGAGAACACAGTTAGATCAAGTCTTTTTAGCGGACATGGGCGAAAAGTTAAGGGAACGAATTGTGTATCATGAAGGTTTCCCGCTTAATCCATTCCTTCGTCGTAAGAAGGAAGTTGCAGGAGTAGTCGGAAAAGAAAAGCCGACGGAAGTTGCTCGTCGGGTTGTGGATGTCTTTTCATCTGTCTATAATGGTTTTGGTTCGCAGCAAAAAAGTGCCCTTTACGAGGCTGTAAAGCGTGGCATAGAAATATACGATGACAAAATGAAAATGGAGCATCTGCTTGAAATTTTAGAAGAATTGGACTCCTACTCCAATTCTGTGCTATCATCGATCACTACTAGAATTGTCCAATTCGTTGATATTGATCCATTTGACTATGAATCTAAAAATCAATGGGATGAATACTTTGCTCCAGGTGGAAACATTACAATTGTTCAGCTGGCTGGGTATGACCAGGATGAAATCAAACGTCTTATGGCTGAATTTATTCTTTGGGATCTATGGTATTACACGCAAAATGGAACGAAAGATAAGCCGATACCCGTAATCTTGGATGAAGCACAAAACCTCGATTTCTCTGATGGCTCACCATCTGCCAAAATCCTACGCGAAGGACGTAAGTTTGGATGGTCTGCATGGTTTGCAACACAAACCTTTAATAACTTCTCTAAGGAGGAGCTTTCTATTCTTGATAATGCAGGAACTAAGGTATACTTCAATCCAGCAGAAAGTGAAGTCCGTGTACTAGCTAGTAGGATTGGCAATGCGACACCAGAGGAATTACGTATGTTGCAGAAGGGGCAATGTCTCGTGCTAGGACAGTTTAAACAAGCAGATCAGAAATTGGGTAATCCTTCGTATCACATTGTAAAAGTGCCGGCTATGAATATTAGGTAGGTAATTCAGCAAAAATTTTCTTTTACATGACATAAACCATAATGTTATTCAAAGGGTTAGTTCAACCATAAAACCGGTATCGAAAATAAAAGAGCAGAGCCATACAGTTAAAGAGCAATCGCGTTAGGAAAAGGTACGAATAGTTCTATCTAGTAATAAGAAAGCAACATTTGTTTGATTACTTGGATATTTATTCCTTGTCTAAAAATATTTAAAAGCCCGATACAACTTAAATTGTATCGGGCTTTTAAGTGCTGAAAAAGGAACTTAACACTTGAGTGGAGTTCCTTTTGGAAATAAACAGTCTGAAATACTATTTATTATTAGGGTATATTAAGACCCTTGGACGGGACAAGGCAACAAGCATATAGGGAGTTATCTGACTTAAGTGGACTTGGAATCACCTTTATGTTAGAAAACACGGTCAATACCATTCTCAACATAAAAGTAGCTGGTATTGATTTGGAAAATGGAATAGTTGTTTTAACGACAACCAAAAATAGAAAAACACAGTTTAGTCCGATTAGCGAACATTTAGTTAAAACTTTAAAAGAATACTTCAGAATGTATCAATTTGAAAAGGATGATTTCTTGTTCATTAATGAATTAGGAGAACAGATGACAAGAAATTCTGTTCAGCATACAATTGCACGATATAACAAAAATAGAGAAGTAGAGAAGACTTCAATTCACGCTTTTAGGCATACCTTTGCAAAATACTATATTACTAGTGGTGGGGATTCATTTAAGCTACAACGCCTATTAGGTCATCATTTTTATGTACTGTTGAAGCCTTTTTATCTCTGCTTGCGCCCTTGGAACAGTTATTAGTTTTGTTGCCATAAATTCACTTCCTTAATGAGAGGAAATTCGACAAGTTTCATTTTATTCCTTTCGACAACTTTTTGAAGGAATAGCTACAAAAAACTTTTAAATCTAATTCATGTGATTCGACAATAGTATGTAATTCCCTTCCAGTATTTGTAGTGTCAATGGGTAAATAGTGGTAAAATTACATTATTATATCAAAATGTCAAGGGGATGGAGAAATGTCAAATTACGATTCATATTTAGATAATTATTAGAATAACTGAAGCAATTCATTGTCAATATGAATAGTAGACCGATATTATTTATTGGTTCTGGTTTCTCTCAAAGATACATTAACGCGCCTACTTGGTCTGGTTTATTGAAACAGTTAATAGATGAAAATCCTGAAATTGATATGCCAATGCAGTTTTTTATTCAAGAACACGATGGAGATTACGCCTGAACCAGATTTTCCAGGATAGTTTCTATGAAACATAAGATTTAATAGAAAGAGCCTCTAATTTACTAGAGGCTCTTTTCTTAGATTCTTTCACATTAAACATTTGAATGCTACGTCTATTCCAACCCCTCATCCAACTGACTCAAAACATAACTATTATTCATCCAAAAACTCTGTTTTTGCATCCAGCGACCATCTTGGAGTTGCTCTGCATCTGCATAGGATCCATCCCCAATCTTTTCTCCATTCTCGAGGATGTAAAAGCGTTTCTGGCTATGAGGACGAATATGAATAATGGGGTTCTCTCTTTTACCAGGTAAGTTATTTTTGATGATGACCCCACTTGCTGTTTCTTTTTTAGTGAGCTTAATGCCATTCTGTACAACGGTACGAATCTTCTCCCAGCCATCCTTTACCACTTCATCAAGGTCGGTTCGAGGCATGTTCCAGAGCTGACAGCCTTTCAGTTTGTAAAAGTCACCGTCTTTTTTGAATACTACAAATAAAAATCTTGTTTCTTCGAAATAAGAATATAGGGTGGAATCTTCCCAGTCTTCATTTACAAACTCCATGAGTTTCATTGGAGGTAAGGGACTGCTTTCACGCATTGTACCATTCTTCTCCAAGCGAATGGCTTTGACGACAATATTTGCCTTTATAAATTCTTGTGCTCTATTCGATTTTATCCCGAGCATTCTATAGGCTAAATCAATCCATTGCGATTTATTATTATTGTAATCTCGTTCGAATATTTCACATAGTTCTTTGTCGGTCTGTCCTACATAAGCGTTGATTTTTGAGATTATAAGCTGCTCAAAGGTTGTGTGTTCCAGTTCAGATACGTCCCTAATAATCGGCTCATATGTATCAACATCTTGAACAATATACTTGTTTAGAACATAGGTCATGTAGGAGTTCTTGAAGCAAAACGCTCGTTTTCGTGCAGGGATATCTGGTGCATAATATTGTGGTACGGTGCTTTTCAGGGCAGTTGAGCCTTTTGTACAGGCGCCCAGGTACATCGTATCTCCCTCAGATAGTTCATGGGCTTGGCCGTTTTGAATTTTGCTTACGATTTTTTCGTAATCCTCTTTTATTATTCTCATATCTTCTTTTGGCGGGGAAAATAGCTTTACATAATCAATCGGGTAGTACAAATTTTTCTCTAACTCTTTATTACGAAGATAATACACTAGCAGGATAATGTTAATTTTATCAAGGACATGAGAAGTAGAGAAGTCTATCTCGATTGGTTGGTCATAGCCAATCATCGTAATAACTAAGCGCTCACCGGCACGGATTTTGCCGCTTTTTAACCTTTCATATGGAGTCGCCTTCAATTCAACCCCGGCTTCAAAAAAATCTGCTTGTTGATCACTATTGGCTTTATAGCCAAAATAAATCTCTTCAAGAAGATTCCCTAGTCCACCTTTTCGTCTCGGATTCCCATATTTGTCAATGATTTCTGTTTTGGTATCGTAACTTAAATTGGCTTCCTGGATAACATCCATAAACGTTTTCCCGATGAGTCGTTGACCATATTGTTCAATGCTTAAGGGGTCAGTTTCATCATATGGGGTGAAGCTTTCCGACATTTTGTTCACTCCATTCGGTGTTTTCAATGCATTACATTCAAAATTTTTACAATTTAATAGGAATTTGTAATACCTAAATATTACCATAATTTCCAAACTCAGAAAATAGTAGATTTCTTGACTATTCAATCATGCCATCAAAGTAGCTTTGCCGTTACAACCTCACTTCCCCAAATCCACAGCATAATCCTAGGCTTAACCAAAAAGGTATATTATAATGGAAATATGTGCTATTTCGACAGTTTTTTTAGAGAGGGGATTCATCTTGGATCAACAGATTGAATACTCGTATGTGATGTTTGCCGATTCCTACGAAATTGAACGGGAACAGGACTTGCTGTACCGTTTGCTCAAGCAGGGCATCAAAGTTCTTTTGTTTACGAATCGGGAACTTCACTTATCAGTACCAGAAGAAGAATTACATGCCTTTAAAAAGGCGAAGTTGTTTCACCTAATGATTGCAGACTCCCCGATAGTGGAAAAAATCGTGATTGCGGATGGAAAACCATCTGAAGAGTTGAATCGAATTGTAACCGCTTTTCCGAAATTTAATATCGAACAATATAAAATTGAGCATGCTCCTTTTGATGAAAATATCATGGTTAAAGCTGGAGCGGGGACAGGAAAAACAACGGTGATGGTCGACCGCGTCCTTTATCTATTATTAAAAGCAAAAGTGAAACCATCGGAAATTGTGATGATCACCTTTACAAGAGATGCGGCTCAAAACATGTTGAAAAAGTTGAGAGAGCAAATGCTTTTGCGTTCAAAGGCAACAGGGGCGACAGTATTCCTGTCCTTGCTTGAACAACTAAACGAAATGACCATTACGACCATCCACTCTTTTTCGAAAGCATTGTTAAAAGAACTAGGTTCCCTTCGAGGATTTGGATTGAACCTTCAGCTTCGTAGTTTTAAGACCGAAAAGAAAAAGTGGATTGAGGAAGAATTAAATGATTATTTCGAAGCAGAGCTAGCGAAAAAGGATTTAACTATTGAGGCGATGATGAGCCCATTAAGATTTTACGAGCTCATCGATACCATCTATGATTTCTGGGAAAAGTTCGAGCAAAAAGGGTTTTCTTCGGAAGAAATAAAGAACGTGGATTTTGGTCAGGCTTCACCTGGTCATGAACGATTGAATGATTTGATACAAACCGTGATTCAAAAAGTCGAGGAACGGTTTACTTCTGAAAAAGAAATTCAAAATGCGGTCATGATGAATGACCTAACACGACAGATTGATCTGATTAGAAAAAATTATGGAGCAGAAGCTTTTAAATCATTATCCACGAAAATATCTTATTTATTTGTGGATGAGTTTCAGGATAGTGATGATGTTCAGATTCGCCTGATTGCAACCATACAAGAGGCCTTTTCATCCAATCTTTTGGTTGTTGGAGATACAAAGCAATCCATCTACCGATTTAGGGGAGCGAATCATACGGCCTTTGATCTATTAAAGGAAGCCCTAAGCTTGCGCGGGATATCAATCAATGATGAAGATTATTATTTAAATAAAAACTATCGTACCACAGTAGAATTATTAAACCAAATGGATTCCTTTTTTACCTGGTGGGGGGAGGAAGAGTTCCTTCAATATCATGGGGAGAAAGACCGTTTGGAAGGCATGAAACATGGGCAGGAAGAAGAGCCTTTAGTTCTATTAAATAAGCGCGAAGATACAAAGGAAAATATGAAAAACAATATTATGCCTTTTATCAAAGAGCGCTTTAAAGGCATTCAAAAACTCAATGCTTCCTTAAAACCTGGAGATGAGCCTGAGCAGCTAGCTGTGTTAACACGAACCATTGATGAGGCAAGAATGGTGAATACTTGGTGTGCGAAGGAAGGATTACCTACAAAACTTAAGGTTGGAGGCGGATTCTTTCTTACAAAGGCTGTGCGGCAGTTTCATTCTCTTGTTCTAGCACTCCTGTTTCCGAATGACGGCAAATACATCGCCAATCTGTTAGATGGTCCCTATGGACAGGTGCAGACGTACATGCTCCCGAAACTGCTTGAAGCAGGACGTTATTCTACCAAAACGGTTGAAACGCTTAAAAGTGCAACTTCATTTGACTTTGAAAAATATCAACATCTATTAAGCTTTCAACCTATATTAGCTGTGTTGCGCACTTGTATTCAGGATCGAAAGCCATATAACTGGGTTTACTCTCGAAAATTAGATGAACTTCGCGAAGCTTACGGAGATGAATACCCAGAGGATAAGTTAATCAAAGAGGCGCAAGATGAAACTCGCAGATATGAGCTTACGGTTGGAAAATTATTTGAAATGCTCCACCAGCGCTTTTCTGAAGATTTCCTGTCGTTGAACCAAATCGCGGAATGGCTGCATGTTCAAATCGCTACCAACCGTGACGAAGAAGAAATAGAATCTGAACAAAGTAGTGGCGGGCTGGACCATGTACATATCTTAACAGCCCACCGGGCAAAAGGGCTAGAGTACCATACGGTAATTCTGCCATTTACCGAAAGGCCGTTTACGACTTCCTTTAGTAAGATCATTTTTGATGATAAAAAGGAAAGGACCGGGTGGGCGATACAAAAGCCAGGCTATGAAATCCGGCATAATCAATACTTTACTCAGCTTTCTTCTCATGATGAACGAGAGTCGATTCGTGAGGAAACCAGGCTTTTATACGTGGCGATGACACGAGCGAAACACAATTTGATTTTAATACGCAATTTAAAAAATGACGCATTTCATTGGACCTGGTCCAAACTACTGACACAATTTAGATAGGGTGATGAATATGAGTGGGAATGTCAGTGTTTTAACTTATGAAAATCCTTATACCTTTGCGCAAAAACCTGAGTTCCAGCCATATATCAACTGTCCGCAAATCTGTGCTACACAATCATTGAAGTATGGTGTAAAAGAGGGCATTGGTCTAAAAAATGTCACTTCAGCGGGAGAAATCGTTGATCTATTTTACCCGAATTGGAATCTTTCAGAGAACCGATTTATTCAGTATGCACAGCTTTCTGACATCTTACGAAACTGGAACGATCCTCGTCACCCAAAGGTGATTCGTTCCTTCAAGCGAAATAAATTAAATTTATTGATTACCATGCGAAATTTCACCGAAATAGGGTTAACACCGTTCGATCTACGGCCGTACACCACGAAGGTCGAGGAAGACCTGTTTTGTGACGTTTGGGAAACGTTACTGCCTTATTTTGCAGATGATATGACGAGAGCAAAAGGAAAGATTATGACGCTGGAGCAGGTTCGGGCAGTGTTTCAAAAAGCTGAAGTCCCAATGGTTAACGATACCGTAGTGCTTCATGGGTTCTATTATATTTCACCTGTTCAGCATTACCTATTTACAAAGTGGAAGGAACTAGGCATCAAGCTTGTTTTTCTGAATTTATATCATGGTGATTATCCATCAGTCTTTTCGTTTCTCGAGGAAAATTTCTCTGAAACCTATGGCTGGGCTAGAAAAGAAGATTGGAAGATGATGAGGGATGAAGAGGCTTTTAATGGTCTTCATTTTGCCTCGCGTTTTCAAGGGAATCCAGGCGTACCGCTTAACCGGGAGGGTATATCAGAAAAGCCTTATGAATATATGGTTGAATTTGTCGATGATATAAAAGAAGATGTTCACTACGTTTCTCCTAACAGAGACGAATTAAAGGAGCGGATTCGTGAGTTCCGGCCGAATTCTTTCTTAAAAGAGCGTCATTTCCTTGCTTATCCAATTGGCCAATATCTCCTCCACCTTCATTCTGTATGGAATGAGGACGAACAAGATTATCTATTAACTGATAAGATCCTGCTTGAATCCTTTGCTTCTGGATGGTTGGAGTCAGAGGGGGAAAATGCTCGGGACTATACGGCCCATCTAAAATCTGTTCTTCCTTACTTTTCAAACTGTCGAACTGCGGATGAGTGGTTGAATCAATTTGAAACATTGATGGATGCAAAGCGATCTTCCATTCAGGCTTTTAAAAAATATAGCTTGAAGAGAAACGATTTTATGGAGGCTGTTCGGGTAAGTCCTGTTTTACGCTTTTCGTACTTTTCTGTGCCGATGCGTGCTTTGAAAAAAATGCAGTTCTTCTTGCAGAAGCTTGTTGATAATGCCAAATGGTTGGTTGATATAAAAGAAGAAAGAATTCAAATTAAAACTCATTTCCAGCGCATTCAACAGCTTCTTGAAGATTCTAATCTGAAAAGTTCCCTTGCAAACGAAATGGAACGAAAGCTTGTTGATCAGCTAGAGGAGTTGCTCACACAGCCTATTCATGATGATCAGCGTTATCATGTTGGCGATTTATCTGACGCCATTATCGTTTTTTTAAGAACCGGCTTGGAGGATCCAAATCAAAACGAATTAGGTTCGCTTGACTTTCCACCTAGTGAACCCGGAGAAGAAGGAGAGAAAGCGGAAGAGGATAATGGCAATGCTAAACAGCTCCACCTCTTCAAAATGGCCGATCTCGATGGACTCATTTTACGTGAGGACCTGAAAGAACTCCATTTATGCGGGATGGATGAACAGCATTTCCCAGAAACCTCAACGCCGATGCCTTGGCCATTATCGTTTGAATTGATTACCAACCTACATAACAATTCCGCTGATATGTATGTGTTCCGTAAACGTCATTCTTTAGCTTTTTCACGCTATTTATTTTATGTGGCGTTATGTTCTAAGCAACAGATTCGTTTATCATGGGTAAAGAATTGGAATGAATATGAGAATCTTGATCCCTCAATCTATATTCAGGTTTTGGATCTTAAAAATGACGGGCAAGAAAGTGCGGGTCAGTATCAGTACATCGAACCGACTGCTACTCCAGAGGATGTTGAGATTTCTACCGTACAAAAAAGACTAGCTACCCTCCCGCAAGAAGAATTTGCGGAAATGAGTATTTGTAAAAAGCGGTTTTCCTATAGCACGCTGGTGGACGGCTTTTCTAGTTTCCATAGCCATTTTCATCAAGGTTTTTTAATTGGAAATTTGGTGAAAATTTATGCGTCAATCGGGAAAACGAAAACGGAGATTATCGAAATGCTTGAGACGATGTTCCCGTACCAGACAGAAATTAGTTTAAGGACGATTGTAGATCAGAATATGAATGAGGACTATGTCGCTGGAATGCGAAAATATGGGCTGGACAAGCGGCGTAAGTACAATGGAATTGATTATCCAGAAAGCATGCTGTATTTTCAGTTTCTGACCCATCGTGGTGCATTTCAAAATGAACGTTGGCAAGGTGCCTTTTCACCTCAATCTGGAGTCAGAAGGCAGAAAGCTGAATTGATCCAACAAATGGCGAACCAAAAGGGTGTGCTCGCTGAAGCCACTCCGTCAGAATTCTGTAAACTATGTCCACATGAGGCCTATTGTGAAGAGGCTTATTATGCGGTTGATATTTCAAAAAAGGGATTTGATGATCATGATGCAGCAGGAGTCTAGCTCGAATAAACAGAAGTTTGATTATGCTTTTTCGATTCTGTCTGATGCTCTCGAAAATCCTCCAAGTATTGAGGCAGATATTTCCGACCAGACTGCTCAATTTCTTCGCAATATTGAATTAAGTGAAGAGCAAGAAAAGGTAGCGAAAATGAGTTCCACGCATCTGCTTGTAAAAGGAACGGCAGGGAGTGGGAAAAGTATTACGCTCCTAACAAGAATGATGCAAAAGATGTCTGAGGATTTCGGAAAGAAGTTTTTGTTTGTATCGTTTAACCAAGAGCTTGTAAAAGATGCGGAAAACCGTTTTAAGCAGTCTGAATATTATGAGCAGCTCAAGAGTCACCATCATACCGTTCATTTTTATACTTTTCATGAGCTGGCTTATCATCTATTAAAACCAATTCGTAAAGTACGTTTTTTCCAGACGAGTCACTATAACTTAAACCGCAATGAAGACAATGTTCGAGGAACGATGCTCCGGTTAATGGATTTACTAGAGACAGAGGAGTTTAAGAATCTGCCAAGCATTCATACGATAAAAAGGACAAGGAATACAGCGTTTCTTTACGATGAGTTTTCCTGGATGAAGGGGAATGGCTTTATTACGCTAGAAGATTATTTGAATTGTGAGCGCGTCGGGCGTGGGAAACTCCCTAATGTGTCCGTCAAGCAACGACGAACGATTTTTAGGTTGTTTGAATATTACCGTGAGGACCAGAAGAGGGACTTTTATAATCGAATTGACCGTGAAGATTATGCCTTACTAGTGATGGAGAATCTGCATCTGATTTTAAATAAGGATAAGTATGATCATATTTTTATTGATGAAGTGCAAGATTTGCAGCCGATGCAATTGCGGGTACTGGTCAATATAAATAAAGGAACATTAACGTTAAGTGGCGATGAGCGGCAACGCATTTATAAAAGTAGCCCTTTTTCCTATCGTGCTCTAGGCATTAATGTTCAAAGCGGTAATAATGTTGTGTTGAAGCGAAACTGGAGATCGACCTACCAAATCATGAAACTCGCGAACTCCCTTCAGTTCTCTCGGTCCCAAGAGGACTCTAAGTATGATGACGAGAAATACTTCCCAAGACAAGGGGATAAACCGATTATTCAAGCGTTTCCGGATCACACAAGAATGCTAAATGCCGTTGGGAACAAAATCTTGGAAATACATGAAAGGGTACCAAAGGCAACATTTGCTGTCATTCATCGTCAACATAATACACAACAAGAACAACATATGAGAACTTTCCTTGGACGATTCTTTTCTATTAAAACATACATTAAAAAAATCGATGGCCCACCGGAGGAGAGGAAGAGAGGTCCTGAAGTGTTTTTCCTAGAAGCGAAAACAACGAAAGGTCTCGAGTTTGACTATGTGTTCATCATTGATTTTCATAAGGATTTTTACCCACATCGGGATGAAATTGAAAACTTAAAAAAGAAAAAGACCGTCACTTCAAGAGACTTTGATGATGATAAAAGAGAGATTGAAGAAAAGGAAAAAAGAATTCTCTATGTTTCTTTAACTAGGACAAAACAAGCCGTTTTTCTTTATTTTGCAACACAAAGAGAGCCAGAGGAGTTGATTTCTTCCTTTGTGAAGGATTTCAATCCACGTGACTATGAGGCTAAGGGATTTCGGAAGACGATGGTATAAATAATGGAAGAGGGACTTATCTGTTAGAGGGTAAGTTCCTTTTCTTTTCTCCTTTGCTCTATTTTATCCTGAAATATTTTTAAAAAAGAATAGAACAAATGTTTCTGTTTGGGTATAATGGAAGATAAGGATAGATGACTTAGAGTGTAAAATACTACTATACTCTTTGTATATATGCCAACTGAAGGATCTTTTTTATAATATTTTAAACTTTTATTGGAACTGAATTTATCTAGTTTTTGTGATAAGATAGTCTAATGTAACTCTTAAGGTATGGAGTAGTGTTTTCTTTATTTATAGAAGTCTTTATTATTATTGGTTGTTGTTTAATGACCAGTTGAATTTTTACGATATTATCTTATTTCTTAGGTATAAACCATACCGAAAGGATGTACGTTTATGTTAAAAGTAATAGAACTATTCGCTGGAGTAGGTGGATTTAGACTGGGCCTAGAAGCGACAAAAGGCTTTGAAGTCGTATGGGGGAACCAATGGGAACCTTCCAAGAAGGCACAAGATGCCTTCGATTGTTATGCGAGGAACTTCGAGGGAAAAGGAATTCACTCGAATGAAGATATAGCTACAGTTAACGCATCGAATTTAATTGATTTAAATCCAGAAGTAATTGTGGGCGGATTTCCATGTCAGGATTATTCTGTTGCCCGAAGTTTATCTGGGGAAAAAGGGATACAAGGTAAAAAAGGGGTCCTATTTTGGGAAATTATGAGGCTTGCAAGAGAAATTAGACCAAAGTACTTGTTGCTGGAGAATGTCGATCGTCTATTAAAATCTCCTGCTAAACAACGAGGAAGAGACTTTTCTATTATGTTGGCTAGTTTCAATGAAGCAGGATATTCGGTAGAATGGCGGGTTATTAACGCTGCGGAATATGGTTTTGCTCAAAGGCGACGCAGAGTGTTTATATTTGCCGTTCGAAATGATAGTCCATATGTTCACACTCGTAAAATGATTGGTCATTCAAGAATGTTAAGACAGGAAGGATTTTTTGCTGGGGCATTCCCAGTTACTGATGAACTGTCTAAACATAAGCCAAGTGAATTTGAACTATCATCAGACCTTGTTTTTGTTTCTGACCATTTTTCAGCCAATTATAATAACGCTGGAATAATGCGCAATGGCGTAGTATACACAGAAGAGCTCATTCCAAAAGAGGAAAAGCCCACAACATTGGGAGAAATTATCGAATCGAATGTGGATGCGAAATATTATCTATCAAAAGGTGCAATCGAGAAGTTCAAGTATTTAAAAGGTCCTAAAAAGATTGAACGGACATCTGCGAGCGGACATAAATACATTTTTTCTGAAGGTGGAATGGCGTTCCCAGAACCGTTAGACAAGCCTGGTCGAACTATGCTAACCAGTGAAGCAACTACCAATCGGAGTAGTCATGTAATCGAAGATCCAGAAACAAAACAAATCCGAGTTTTAACGCCAGTTGAATGTGAGCGGCTCAACGGCTTCCCCGATAATTGGACCTCCGGAATGTCCGAACGAATGAGATATTTTTGTATGGGAAATGCCTTAGTAGTTGGTTTGATTGAGCGGATGGGTCAACGAATTCTTGAAATTGAAGAAGCAGATAAGAAAGCTGTGAGTGAAGAGCCGCAGCAATTGAGTCTGTTTTAATTATTCACTAGAAAATCCTCAGCCTTTTTGGTTGTGGATTTTTTTTGTTGAGGTTGAAGAATGATCTGTGTTACCTAAAGAGATATGAAAGCTAATATTCTTAGGCATTATCCCAAAATAAACTTTCTTTTCATTAAATATGCAATTGTGAACACTAGAGCAATAGAAACTTTGGCGTTGCCTACTATTTATTTAAATATTGCTCTTTCTTAATTTTAGGTTCTTCAACTTGGTTAAATTGGTCACCTTGTTTTTCCTCTGGGAATGTGTTTGGGGAACGTATGATAACGAGTGGGTTTATAGTGATGAATGGACCGGTGAGGGGTTCTAGAATTTCGATGAGGCAATGAACGTCCTGAATCAATGCATGAGGAAAAGTGAGGAAGAAACCGAGATGTGTGTGTACAATTATTTAAATCATAAATAGACAATTGAAAGAAGAAAATCATTAAACCTAGGCAATGAAGAATGGTAGGTTTTAAAGGTCCCAAGCTTTTTGCCTGGAGTTCTCCGATATTTAATAGAAGAAAAGATGCTTGTTATTTCAATGATACAAAAGGGTCAATAAAAGGGAGAATAATAAAATAGAAACATGCCATAATAACGGTGTACTAATTTTAGAAAGGAAGTTGTTGAAAATGAAAAAATGGTTTTTTGTTCTGTTATCCAGTGTGTTATTGGTAACTGGATTCGTAGCGCCTGCATTCGCACAAGAAGATGTCGATTGTGGCGACTTCAACGGGGATGGACGAGCAGTTGCTGAGTTTTGGGTAGGGAACGGCTATAGTGCAACCAATGACCCACATCGCTTAGACGCGGATGGAGATGGTCTACCGTGTGAAGCCTCCCAAGCAGATATTGATTACTACAGAAATGCCGGTGGAGCAACTTTGCCGAACACTGCTTCTAATCATGTTGCGATGGTAGTTTTAGGTGGTGGGATTGCTGCAGCAGGTATTCTGATGTCTATAAGACGTAAAAAAGGGATGGAATAACCAGTAGAGCGACGGGAGAAAATCCTGTCGCTTTTATATGTTAGGGGGATTCACTTGAAAAGAGTCATGGGTCTTTGTTTCATTCTGATTGGTTTTTTAATATCTGCGGTAAATCTTGTGGAATGGCAAATTGCGCGTTCCGCAGCTGAGGAAATGACTAAAGAAGAAGTGAAACAATATGAAGAAGCAAGGACAACAAAACAATGGACAAATCAAAACAAGGAGATAGGAATTGAAAGAAAGGAGCTGCCTTCAAATTCTCGATTTGAAATAAAAAAAGAAGCACAAATAGCCAGTACCGAAGTAAATCATGAGACTGGAGAAAAGGTAGCTTTATTAATTGTCCCGAAAATTGAACAAAAGTATTCTGTTCGTTGGGGGACAGAGGAGCAGGTGCTAAAAAAAGGAGTAGGTATGTTTGTCAGTGATTGGACAACGGCCCCTAATGGTGGTGGACACACGGTCCTAAGCGGACATAGAGATACTGTTTTTTATAGAATGGATGAAATTGAAGAACAAGATTTCCTTCTGTTAGAGTATGAGGACAAGGTCTACACCTATCAGGTTGCGAAGATATGGATAACGGATGAGAACGATCGATCAATCATTGTCAAAAAAGAAAAGCCAATGTTAACGATCACAACCTGCTATCCATTTAACTATGTAGGCAATGCAACGGAACGATATATTATACAAGCTGACTTAATAGACAAGGAAGAAAAATCCCAATCTACCTAAAAACAAATCATACATAGTACTATGAGTTTATTCATTGGGGCAATAGATGTCCCTTGTTATGCCATTTTTTCTCGGCATTAATCTTTTACTTCCATCAACTGTTTCATCGCAGGAATGTCCGCAGGAGCCCACCTTAAAGACGATAAGTTTTCTCTTTTCAACCAGATGAGCTTTGAATGCTCTCTGGCTGTTGGGGTTCCCAGAACAATTTTCGCTTTGATTGAGAGTAAATTCACGGTAATAGCATCATATTCATGGGTATTGTCGTTGAATATTTCATAGGAGGTTTCGATGGTACATCCAAGTTCCTCCGAAATTTCTCTCACCAAGGCAGAGTATGGATCCTCATTCTTCTCTACTTTTCCACCAGGAAATTCCCATAGATTCCCCATCGACATCTCTGGTGACCTTAGCGCGCACAATATCTCGTCCTGATCATTTTCAATGATGGCTGCGACAACTTTTATTTGTTTTTTCATATAGGCCTCCAGCGGGTTTTTATTATTTTCTATCTTATCATCATGTTTAGAAAGATTAAAATCTGATATGCTTTTGCAATTTTATAAAGCTTTGATAGAAGGAATGACTTCTTAAGTAGAAACGAATACTAGAACCTGGAAATATATCGCAAAAGGGAGTGCTATGCATGCGTGCAGTTGTTATTAATGAGTATGGAAGTAAAGATGTACTAGTGGAGCAGGAGCTACCGAAACCAGAGGTTCAAGCAAATCAAGTCCTTGTGGAGGTTTATGCAACTAGCATTAATCCGATTGATTGGAAACTTCGTGCAGGTTATTTGAAGCAGATGCTAGATTGGCCATTCCCGATTATCCTTGGTTGGGATGTTGCGGGGAAGATTGTTGAAGTTGGCAGTGAAGTGAAAAGTTTTCAGGTCGGGGATGAAATTTTTGCGCGACCGGATACGACCAATAAAGGGACTTATGCGGAATTTACGACTGTGGATGAGGACTTGCTCGCGAAAAAGCCTAGTAACCTGACATTTGAAGAAGCTGCCTCGATTCCATTAGCAGGGTTAACCGCTTGGCAGTGTCTCGTGGATACTACAAAGGCCAAGCAAGGAGATAAAGTACTTATCCATGCAGGAGCGGGTGGTGTAGGAAGTTTAGCCATTCAAATGGCGAAACATTTGGGTGCCTATGTAGCGACAACAGCGAGTGAAAAAAATGAAGCTTATGTAAAAGAGCTAGGTGCAGATGCATTCATTAATTACCGCACCCAACAATTTGAAGAAGAAGTAAGTGATTATGATGTGGTCATTGATACAATGGGCGGTGAGATTTTAAATAAAAGTTTCCAAGTATTAAAGCCTGGTGGCAGACTCGTAACGATTGCCGGACAACCCGAACCAGCATTAGCAGAAAAGCATCAAGTAACAGCTAGCTCCTATTGGTTAACGCCAAATGGCAAACAACTAAGTGAACTAGGCGAATTACTTGAGAAAGGAATCCTTAAGCCACAAGTAGGTCATGTATTTGATTTTTCAGCAGAAGCGTTACAAAAAGCACATGAATTAAGCGAAACCCATCATGCCAAAGGGAAGATTGTCATAAAAGTTAAATAGGACGACGGGACAGGTACCTGGCCTTGTTGATCTTTTCAGTAGACGGTGTACTTGTCCCTATTTACCGATTTCTTTCAAAAACGTTAATAGATTTTCCATCCAACGGATATTTTCATCTGCCTGTTTAAAGGCGTGGTCACGAATAAATTCGACGGCTCTTTGCTGTTTTTCATCAAGGATTGCGAATTGTTTTTGCATTTCTTCGTTTTGTCTTACTTCTCGGTAATGGGCCCACTTCTGTTTTTCTTGTTTGATTGCATCTTCGAGGAAAATGGCAGCTTTTTCTGGGTTGATATATTTAACCAAATAAATCGAGATATACAAATCTTCAACTTTAGACCCCTTTTTAAAACTTCTGTAGATTTCTTCTTCAAGAAAGTCTCGCCCATCTTCAGTGATTTTGTACAATGTTTTGTTGGGGCGATTTTCTTTATGAACCGTTTCGACTGGTTCAATCAGTCCTTTTTTCTGAAGGGCTTCAAAATTATAGTAAAATTTTCCCTCACTCATATTTTGAACGGGTAGCGCATCGAGTAAGGCTTTCTTTAATTTATATGGATGGCTCGTTTCTTCTGCTAAATTCCCAAGTATAAATAATGATAAAGACACGTGAAGCTCTCCTTCCTAACATCAATCCTTTAAATGTTTAAATTTTACCATAATCTTTCTGTGTCTTCCTTCCCTTATAAAAAACAGCCGTTGAATACGGGTGAATAAATACCTATAAAACTTTTCTTTCACTTGAAGATAGGGGTGTTTACCCATTACCAATTACTCTGTAAAAACTACTCTGATTAGAGTAAAGTGAAAGAGTAAGCAAATGCTGTAGATTTAAATTGTGGAGGAGGCAAAATATTTTATGACGAAAGAAATCATCCCAATTAATGAAATCACCAACTTCCAGTCACGTGCGGAAGAATTTTTCCCAATTGAATGGTACAAACATATGTTAGAGAATCATCCGGTGTATTATCATGAAGCAACAGATACATGGAATGTGTTTAAATACGAACATGTGAAACAAGTGTTGAGCAATTATGAGTACTTTTCGAGTGAAGGTACGAGAACAGCGATTTTTGTTGGAGATAATCACAAAAAAAGCGCGGACAATGAAGAATCTCCAATGAACTTGACTAATTTGGATCCGCCGCGTCATCGTAAAAGTCGCTCATTGCTGTCGGCCGCTTTTACGCCGCGTAGTTTAAAGACTTGGGAACCACGGATTCAACAGATTGCATCCAATTTGGTAGATGAAATTCAAGTAGATGAACCTATTAATATTGTGGAAGCATTAGCTGGACCGTTACCATGCTTTGTCATTGCCGATTTATTTGGTGTGCCACTTCAAGATCGCTATCAGTTTAAAAAATGGGTGGATATTCTTTTCCAACCTTATGATGAAAGCAGATTAGCAGAGATTGAGATGGAAAAAGAAAAAGCGGCGAGAGAGTATTTCGAATATCTTTACCCAATTGTGGTTCAAAAAAGGACCAACCTTTCCGATGATATCATTTCCGATTTAATCCGCGCTGAAGTAAATGGAGAACGATTTACCGATGAAGAAATTGTACAGGTTACGATGTTACTTCTAGGGGCGGGTGTTGAAACAACAAGCCACGCGCTTGCAAATTCCTTTTATGGATTGCTCTATGATGATTCGTCTGTCTATGGTGAACTTAGAAATAACCTTGAATTGTTGCCGAACGCAGTAGAAGAAATGCTCCGTTATCGCTTCCATTCTTCTAGACGGGACCGGACGGTAAAACAAGACAATGATTTGCTAGGTATCCCATTGAAAAAGGGCGATGTTGTGATTGCTTGGATGAGTGCATGTAATCTTGATGGAGATATGTTTGAAAATCCTTACACAATAGATATTCATCGGAAAAATAATAAAAAGCATTTAACGTTTGGAAGTGGTCCGCATTTCTGTTTGGGCGCTCCTCTTGCTCGATTAGAAATGAACATTGCTCTGGAAACGTTTATTAAAAGGTTTTCTCGCATTGAACCGATTAAAGGATATGAATTAGAACAAAATTTAACTGCTTCTGCCACGGGGCAGTCGCTAACCTCATTGCCAATGAAAGTATATGAGTAAAATATAAAGGAAGGGAACATCAGATTATACTGGTGTTCTTTTTTTGTCTGGTGTTTAGGAGGATCTTTTAATTTCTGTTTGTATTAAATGATTGTTCCAGGAAGAAGGAGAAAGGGCGAATGAATGAAAATGAAGGAATTAAAGAAGTATTTTTAGCAGCTCAAATAAATGATTAAGCTTCTTTAAACAAGTTACTAACAGGAAATACTAATCTAGCTTACCGAGTAAATGATGTTGGACTTACGCCGATAGGATATGCAGCGCTTTTGGCCAACCCGGGGCCGTGAAAACATTATTAAAAATTGGGACAAATGGAACGGGTTGTCGTATTCGAAATTAAGTTTTATCCAGTCGAATAACAGCTTTGCATGCAGCGATTGCAGGTGAGAGGAAATTAGGGGTGATTGGAGCATTTTACTAGAACACGGATTGCTTCTTCGGCTGAGTACTTGTTCTTTCTTATAGTTGCTAAATCGGAGCTTTGTCTCTATTTGCTTCTCATTGCTTGACCTTCGTATGATCCACAAGACACTGCCAAGCAGTTAACCCTGCTAATGGAATCGAGGCAGCTTCTTCAGATGTCAGGTTACTATCATGCGTAAGGGAAGATTGTTATTAAAGTTAAATAATTGGTGCGAGAAATAGTAGCGAAACCATCACCCGTTTGTGATTTTAAAGATACGTAAATGGTATTGAATTTATAGGTAGTAGGATGTTTACCCCTTTATCTATAAATAGACACAAAAAAGCTCACGCTGAAGTTTACGGGTTCTGTTTCCTATCACAAACTTTAAAATGAAATTTTTTTGTATTTGAAATTCACACCCGTTTTTGTTGGTTTAAAGCCATTTGTGTAGAAAAACATAGTTAAATGTACCCATATTTCGATATCTAAAATGCCAAACAATCTTGTTAATATACACAGTATAATTGGATATATATGTGAAAATAGGTACTCAATGCTGACGGCAGGCTTGTTAAAGAAGTTGGTATATTTTCCATCAAATTTTTGAAAGATAAATTAAAGGACCACTTACAAGTTATCTTTCTTTAAAATAAAATTAAATAAGGTGATTGAATGGAATTTATGAAGTATGAAGGTGAATGGTATGTCTGGGCGTTAGTGGCGATATCGATCTTATTTGTATTACTCATGCCTAAAAAAAATTTAACATGGGTCGGCATATTTATTACTTTTGTTTTTTCCGCTGGCTTGACTTGGACTTTTGATACTATGTCAATGTCCACATTTAACCTATTTGACCTAGCAAAAAAAATATCAATTGAGTTAAGTGATGCCTTTTTAATTGGCTTTGTTCCTGCAAGCATTGCCACGATCTTTGTAAATTTCTATAATCGTAAGAAGGCATGGATGTTTGCACTTGTTTTTACTTTATTGTGTTTTATTTTAGAATTCGGTTTAGTCCAGTTTGGATATATGAAAAATAACAGTTGGAATACATGGTATGGAATACCAGTATATTTCATTATTTTTAAATTCTTCTTTCCTTGGTTTTATGAACTTACTTTTAAAACAATGAATAAAAATACGAATGAAGGGGAGTTCATCTAACCAATAATCGTTTCTATGGCTCATTTACCTTTTTCAATAAGGTTTGTTCAACAAGCTAGCGACCAATCAGGATAGTAAAAAGCGGCTCGGCTCGGTAAGGGAAAATAGAGATCCGTTTTGAGATGCATACTCAAAAATAGAGCCCCAATGACAATGATATGAACAAAAGAAATGACATAGTAAAAATGCAAAAACCTGTCCATTCAATTGACGGGTTTTTGCATTTAGAACACATAATACATATAACTTGTGAAAAAATGTACTGAAACTGACGGTTCAGTTTAGCTCAATAAGAGGTTCTGTTATTTCACAAAAAAAGCCTGACGTTAGAAACGTCAAGCCAGTTTAATAATAAAAAAGAACAAACAAAAATATTGGAATTTTCATTGGCTTTTTAATTGGTCGCTACCTATCCGTGTCAAAAATTTATAAAATGTCTCACGTTTTTTACCCGTTTGTGTATATAAATCAATTATCTTTTCTACTGCATAGTACAACTCATTTGGTGATAGATTCTCCATCAATAAAGAGCCTACAACTGCATCTTTCCCTTTAGCTTTGCCCCCAACAAAAATGTTGTAGTGGTCTTTTATTTTCATAATACCTATGTCGCTTAACATTGGTTCTCCGCAACCAACAGGACACCCTGTATATGCAACCTTAAGGGTGAAGGGGACGGGTTTACCAGCGATACGGCGATTTAATTCTTTCGCCACTGGCATTCCTTCCTCTTCTTCACCTTTACAAAAATTGCAGGTTCTTAAACTCTTTACAAAGTTTCCAACTGGATAACATTCCAACCCCACACTTTTGAATTCTTCAATAATCTCGCTTTGCTTTACTTCAGGTATTTCTATATACAGTTGCTGAAATGTCGTTAATTCTAGTTCCTCATCTTCACCCATATATTTAGAAATAGTCATAAGTTGTTTCGAGTTAAGTTTTGCCCCAAATCCTATTCCTCCATTTACGGCAATCTTAATCTTGTTAACTTCATTCCCCATAATAATTTCTCCCTGTTTTTTAATTACAACATGACTCTCAGATACACAAAGCTAATTACATCAACGTAAGGCTAATGGGTTGATTCTTGTTTTTGTGAACGGACAAATAAAAGTGATAATACAACACCTATAAACGCAGCTATACCAGACCATAGAAATGCTTGTTGAAAACCTTCATTTAAAGCGACAATTGGGTCTCCTGCGTTACTAGAGGCAGTTGTTGCCCCAGCAATTGCAACCATGATGGCTAGTCCCAATGCTGAGCCAATCTGATAAGTAGTGTTATATAACCCAGATGCAAGACCTGACTCTTCTGGTTTAGCATTAGATACTGCAGCTGTGGTAGCTGGCAGATAAGCAAGGGCATTGCCTAAAGCTGCTAATAATAAAGCCAATAGTACACTAGTCCAATAGTTTCCATTAACTGATGTGTTTAGGGAGAACAATAGTCCTGAACTACCGAGAATTAGGAACCCGATAACCATTGTAATCTTCAAACCGAATTTCTCCATTGCCTTTCCAGCTACGGCAACAACGAATACTGCCATGAGTATTGGTGCAGGTAATAAAGCCATTGCTGCAGAGAAAGGAGCAAACTTCAATACCTGTTGTAAATACAATACAAGGAAATAAATCATCGGAACCCATGCGATTGATAACAAGACGAGCGAAACATTACCGATAGATAAGTTTCGAGTTTTAAATATACGAAGTGGAACAAGTGGTTCCTTTTTCATAACCTGAATAATAATAAAAATGATAAACAACAAAGCTCCAACGGACAATGACCATACTGTTGATGATGAGCCCCAACCGCTGTGCTCTGCGTTTGCTACACCATAAACCAATAAAACTAAAGCAGTTGTAACGGAGATGGCTCCAGAATAGTCAATGCGTCCACTCATACGCTTTCCTTTTTGTAATAGACTTGGTGACAAAAGTAAAATAATAATACCAATAGGAACATAAATTAACAATGCCCATCTCCAGCTTAAAAATTCTGTAAGGACACCACCAAGGACGATACCGATTGAACCACCAGCTGCCCCTGAAAGTCCCCATAAAGCAAGAGCTTTACTTAGTTCTTTCGGATTCGCAGCGAACAGAATCATGACAATAGAAAGAGCCGCAGGTGCAATCAATGCAGAACCAGCACCTTGAACTGCCCGTGCAATGTTAAGCACTTTATCATCCCAAGCCAATCCTGCAAGAAGTGAAGCCAAGGTTAAGATTGAAAATCCCCACATAAAAATGCGACGATGCCCAAATAAATCGCTCAACCTTCCTCCTAATAACAGAAGACCACCAAAGAATATAAGAAAAGCAGTCATTACCCATTGTAAATTTTCTTGTGAATAATCTAGAGTTTCTTTGATAGATGGAAGAGCAACTTGAATAATGGCACTATCCATCATAACCATGAAATTTGCAAAACCTAACAAAGCAAGGGCTTTCCAACGCTTAGGATCTGCTTGTGAAAGTGTCTGTGAACCCGTCGACATAAAACAATCTCCTCCAATCCATACTGAAGTATAGCATACCCATGTATGGTATAAATTTTGTTTAAAAAAATAACTTTTGTCTTGATTTTAGATTTTGGTTGTTTATAAAATAACTTCTCTGTTAATACATCGAGGAGGGTATATTTATCCTCAAAACATTAAGTGTATTACACATATTTTTTTCCTATCCCACTTTGGAAAAATCGTATTCAACATCAACTTTGCCAATTCCTAATGAACTTTTACATGTGACTCTTACTTCCTTCAGGAAGGGAACAATCATGAATCATATTATCACCTCACTACAACACATTGCTATACCCCCCTAAAGTATGTCAACGAGTTTATAAAAAACGTTTTTTTATTTTGAACTACAAATAAAAAAGCTCTGATCTACTAATCAGAGCAATTTAATTGATATTAAGAGGTTATAAATAAAAGAACATATTAAACTTGCAGAAGATTAATTAAGAAATCTGGTCTTTTTTACTCTTAAAATGAGTAGGATTCTCCATCATCTGGTACTAAAACATTAGAGGAGATTCCTTTTTCATTAATAAATCCTTTTAATTCTTCTCTTGATAATGTCCAATGATTAACTGCTTCCATATGAACAGAAATAATTTTTGCGTTAGGAGCAGCATTATAAACTTGATAAATGTCATCTTTATCCATAACAAGAGATCCGCCTACTAGGAATTGATTATCTCCGCCATTTACAACAATAATTTCTGGTTTATGTGTTTCGATTACATCTTGAACAGCACCATACCATACAGTGTCTCCAGCTACATATAAAGTTTTTTCATTTGTATGTTTGAAGACCACACCACACACTTGACCAGCATGCTGTAAGATTTCGCCTCTGCCATGCTCGCCTTTTGTTTTAATTAGTTGTATACCTTCAAAGACTGTATCTTCCTGTAAAACCTCTACACTTTTGAAACCAGCGTTTCGAATAACTGTCGCATCTTCCTCATTTTGGGAAAAAAGTTTAATATCTTTTGGCAATGCTTCTATAGCAGCATTATCCCAATGGTCTAAATGCAGATGAGTGACAATAACAGCATCTAAATCAGATATAATATTGTCAATCGATGTTGGTAAGCCAACTAAAGGATTGTTTTGGTCTTGTCTTAACGAATTAGGGAAAGGTGGATAAGTACCCTTTTCTGCTAAAAATGGATCTATTAAAAACTTTTTATCTGCGTATTCAACGACTATTGTTGCATTACGAATTAGTTGTATATTCATATTAATTAACTCCTTTTCTTTGAAATTTCCTTGGAACAATGTATATTCTAAACTATGAACCATTGAACGATACATAGATTAAATAAAGTCTTTTGCCTGTTTGACTTTATTATTGAAAGGAGTTAATTGAATGTTAGATAACACGGATATTAAAATCTTAGATGAACTATCCAAGAACAGTCGGATTACAATGAAAGAATTGGGTGAGAAAGTGCATTTGACTGGACCAGCTACTTCAGCCAGAGTGGAGAAATTAGAGGATAGTGGAGTTATTGAGGGTTACACCATTAAAATTAACCAAGCTAAATTGGGATTTAATATACATGCTTTTATCACTATCATTACGCAAAGCACTAATCATAAGCCATATTTATCGTTCATCAAAACACAGGAACAATACCTTGTAAGTAACTATAAAATCAGTGGAGATGGTTGTTACCTTCTTGAATGTAAATTTCCATCCAATGAACTAATGAATCAGTTTTTGGAAGAGTTAAACGAGCATGCAAACTATAAATTATCGATTGTTATTAATAAATAGTCATCAATAATGAGATGTTTGTGAATTAATACACTTAAACTATCGGGGTGCAATAGTGAAAAGGCAGCGGAGTTATCCGTTGCCTTTGCCATCCAATCTAAAAGTATTTTCTATAAAACTCCCTTCTAAAGCTCCTCTTAACTGAGCATAAATCCTTGTAGTCTCGCTTTTTTCGTGTCCTAATAAAATTAACAGAACAATGAGATCGCCAAAATGGTGGTCTTTTATTTACTAGTGAAGCTTTTACTTGACTGAGAAGTCCTTTTTATAACTCTGAAAAAACTTGCTTCATTTACTACATAGAATTGAATGAATTGGATTAGTTGGAACGCCGTATGCGGTGAAAGTCGCACGTACGGTGTGAACAGGGGGAAAAGGGAGCGATAACTTCAAACCCTTACCTATCTGTATCAATAGGAGCAGTCACTTCTTGTCTAAAGGGGAGTTTAGTTAAGGAAGTAATGTTAAAATTATTTATAGTTAATTTTTAGGAGATGAGGTAATTGCAATTTCTTTCTATACTATTTCTTATAGCCATTGGTGTCTTCATAATTTACTATTTACCACTAATATCAAAGGATTTACATAAAATCACTAAACAGAATGAAGAGATTAAAAATCTTTTAAAGAAAGTTCTTGATAGTGATAATAAGAAGATATAAGACCTTTTATTGTGCTAACGGGTGCGATTACTCAACAAGAGTAGTCGCTTCTTGTGCCATTGTGTAGGATGTTTGCCACTGGCTGAGGAGGAATGATATGCATAGTAAATTGTCTGTATTTCTAAAATTAATTTAGTGATATTATAGTAATATATGGTAAATGAAGGAGGCTGATTTATAAATGTTTGAGGCTTTAGGTAACTTTTTTGGAGCAATTGCAACAGCACTATTAGGGAAAAACAAAAAGAAAAAATAATGCTGTTACAGGGACCTATCAAAAAATTATTGGGGTGGAGAGGTGCAGTATCTAAAATTTAGAGCAAAGAATTACGTTGCTATTATTATAGGTTTATTAATTGGATTTACTATTTCTCAAGTAATGGGTGAAGGTTCGGGAATTTCAACTGCTATTACAGTTATTGGTGTTGGATTGGTAATAGGGGAACTTTTTATTTCTATAAGATGGTTCCGCAGAAACCACAGATTTGAGGACAATTAATAACGTTAAATCATACTTATATGTGAAGTGATGTACTTAAAGTAACGGGTGCTTTAATAAAAAACATGCAGCTAAATATTCTCTTTTATATATAATTTAATTGTGTTCGAAGGGGGATTGAGATATGGCTAATACATATAAGCTGCCACTTAAAAATGGGGAAATAATGGTGTTTACATCAGATATGAGCAAACAGGAAATATATGAATTACAACAGTTTGCTAACCAACATGAATTTTTTAGCTATTTTAAAGAAAGAGGAATCATACTTCATGGAATAGTTAAACCACCATTAGTGGACAGCAAAGAGAAGGAGTAATAGATAGCAAGGGGATAAATCATTTTACTCTTCAACCTCTGGTTGAATGAACGGTGGTTTTGCTGGAAAAACCCTATATATAACAGTCGGGCGCATTTGTTGAGTAGTAAGATGAGAAAACAACAGATCTATTTGCTGCACAGTACAATGATACTGTGAAAAAATGAAAAGAAACGA
This sequence comes from Mesobacillus maritimus, assembly GCF_019749255.1. GTDB lineage: Bacteria > Bacillota > Bacilli > Bacillales > Cytobacillaceae > Mesobacillus_B > Mesobacillus_B maritimus_A. The sequence goes on from NZ_JACWFH010000036.1 coordinate 103,115, forward strand.
TCATTTATATTAAGTAATCGTCTCTTTAACAATTACTGCTCCACAAAAGTTTTCTTATTAAAAAGAATGTGCTTGAAGTGCTGCGTCTTTTACTTATAGTGATAGTTGATCATCGTAAGGGAAGAGATAAGAACCTCCAATTGTTAATACTGAAAAAAATGGATATTATCCTATACTCTTTTGTGTATTATTAATCTGATTATGCTTTTTCGCCCATAGTTTTTCAATATAACCTGTTCCAAATAGAACTCCAGCTACAATAAATACAAATCCAATTAATTGTGAAGCTGTAATGGTTTCATTTAAGAAAAGTGCGGAGAACACAAGACCAAAAAAAGGAACAAAGTTATTAAATATGGAAGTTTTTCCTGCTCCTATCTGCTGGATCGCTGCATAAAAAACGATATACCCCACACCTGTTGCCACTACCCCTGACACAATAAATAAAAAGTAAATAAAGAAAGTGGCTGAAGTCATTTCGTTGAATCCTTTAGGTTCAGTTATAAAACTAATAATTAACAAACCTATTGAACCTAATAAATACATTATTGTTGTTACCTGTTTGGAATCGAGAGTTGCTGTTGCCTTTTTAACAAAAATAAAACTAATGGCTTGGACGAACATAGCAATAAATAAAATCAATTCTCCTTGAGATAATTGCATATTACTGAATGAACCACCTTGAATAAAAAAGACACCAGTTAATGCGAGGATAAACCCTATGGTTCGCAGTTTTGTTAATTGTTCACCTAAAAAGAGGACGGCAAGTATTGCTGTTGTAAGTGGTACTAATGATAAAATTAAAGAAGCATTCGAAGCATCAATCATTGTTAAGCCTATTGCTATAAGCGAGTGATGTAGAATGACACCAAAAACACACCCGAGTAGTGTATAAATCCATTCTCTTTTCGATAAACGACGAAATGATTTTCCAAGAACAATTATGATCAATGCCGTAATCCCAGCCATCATAATTCGAAATGCCGTCATGGTTTGTGGAGGTAAATATTCCACCAATACTTTAATTAAAACCATATTAAGTCCCCAAATAGCTGTGACAAAAAATACCAAACCATAAATTAGTAATAATCGCTTTTGATCCACAAAATTCCCTCCTTTGAACCTTTTAGTTTTCATCGTCTATTCCTAATAATCTCGAAACTGCTTATATTTCGCATAGAATTAACCTGTTATTAAAAAAAAGTAATGAATCGCCCATCTTTTTCCTAATTTAGATTCCGATTTCTGTCGGAATGTGCTTTGCATAGGTTAGGAAGTTATTGACGATCAGCTTTGTTTTGACCTTCATATATCCGGTTGTCGTTCCATCGCTACATCCATACCACTCTTCCAAAAGCACATCCCTATCAAAAACAACCTGCACAAGATTTTCCTTGTCTATTAAAACACCAAAAACAGTAGCAGCACCAATTTTTACGCCAAGAATACTTTCCATTAGTTCCGCCGGAGCAAAGGATACGCGTGAAATGTCAAGTGCATTGCTAAAATCTTTTGATTTGAATGGCTTATCAGCGGTGGTTATAAATAAATAAAACTTTGTCTTTTTACTATTGCAGAGCAACAGCGTTTTTACCATTTTCATATCCAATTTTTGATTGATCCAGGTACAGTCCTCCATTGATATGGCTTCATCTGTAGTCACTCGTTTAAATGAAATCTGTAACTTTGTCAATGATTCGTAGACCATTTCTTGTAGCGGAGACTTATAGCTATCTGGTACCTTTTCCATAATATCACTCACAAAAAACATCTTTATATCCCTAGCCTTTCCTAACTTGAATTTTTGATAGTAATAACATATCATGTTCACATGTATGACAAAAACGAATTTTTGTCATGATAAGCATGACAAAAACAGATGGAAAAGGAAACGAGTATGAATATCCAAAAATATGTGGCGTTTGTAAAAGTAGTAGAATTAGGTAGCTTTACAAAAGCAGCTCAAAGCTTGGACTATACACAGTCGGGGATCAGCCGTATGATTAACGATTTAGAAACGGAATGGGGGGTTTCCCTTTTTGAAAGAGGACGTGCCGGTATTAATTTAACCTCTGATGGCTTAAAGTTACTGCCCCAATTAAAGAGAATATGTAATGAGCATGAAATCTTAATGACTCAGATCGAAGACTTACACGATATAAAGACTGGGATGATTCGTATTGGGACATTTTCTAGCGTAGCAACCCATTGGCTCCCTAATATGATTAGAATTTTTAAGAAGGATTACCCAAAGATTGATTTTGAACTTCTGCTTGGTGATTATACAGAAATTGAAAGTTGGATTCTAAATGGACGTGTTGATTTTGGATTTGTGCGACTTCCATCAAAACCAGATTTAGATACTATCTTTGTGGAGCAAGACCGTTTGCTGGTCGTGATGCCGTTAAATCATCCTCTTGCTAATTGTGAAAAGTTTCCAATCAATGACTTATTGAATAGTCCGTTTATGCTACTGGAAAAGGGAGCAAAAGCAGAAATCTCTGAAATTTTTGAGATGCACCAAATTTCACCCCAAGTTAATTTTACAACATGGGATGATTATGCCATTATGTCTATGGTGGAAAACGGACTAGGAATCAGTATATTACCAGAATTGATCTTGAAGCGTATTCCTCACAAGATTATAGCGAAAGAGCTTGAAATTCCTGCTTTTAGGAATATTGGTATAGCTACAAGGGACCAAAAATCACTTTCCCTTGCGTCCAAGGAATTTTTAGAATATTTATCATATAGGAACATTGAGTGAATAAGTATGATGGTTCAAAATGATGTTTTTTCGCATTTTCAACTATTCAGCAATAGAAGCTAATGTTGAATAATCAAGCCGAAATAACTACAGATCTATTTGCTACGTAGTACAAGGAGACTGTTGTTAAGTTTCCTGTCAAACGAGACGGTTACATTTAAGTGATCGTCTTTTCGTATTTGACTAAATACTGTGCAATAAATAATTCCTAATTCAGAGGCTTTATGAAAGAAAATATTTAAGCAAATCAGGGTGTTATACAAAAAGGTACGCTCTAATGAGCGCACCTCTTGTTTTTATGAATTGTATATTTCTCTGTTTAAATTCACAATATCCTTATGTGAAAATTTAACTTCTTTCTTTTCTGCAAGGAGCTCTCCGAACCTTTCCATTACCTTATCCCGTTGGAATGGTGCTTTTTCTTTATTTGCCTTTTTCAAGGCTTTCGTGAGTTCATCTTTTGTTAGTTCTGTGCAGTATGCAGGAGTTCCTGGCTGTTGTCCCCAAGAGTCACTTAAAGAACCACTATCTACAGCGTCGAAGCCTAGATCGGATACTATGTCCATGACTACTTGTTTTTGTGATTGGTTATCACCAGCAACTGCCATCGCGATTCTTCCACTAGAATGTTCGGATGTTCCTTCATTTTCTAAAGTATAGGCTAATAAGTTGTTGAAAGCTTTTATGATAGGTCTGCCTAATTGATTTGAAACCCAAACACTTTCGACCATCCCGTTCTCTATTTCTTCAATTTTACCATCTCTAAAAGGATAATAATTTGAAGTATCTACAATAATTACTTCCTCCTCGACTTGATCGATTATGTTCCGAATGCTTGGCAGTGCCTTTATAGGGAGAGATATTATAAGAACTTCTATATTTTTAATTGCATCCTCTACCAGTACAGCTGTTCCAGCAAGCTCTTTTCCTTCTAAACGTTCAATTCCTCGTGCATCTGCAATTTTGACATCATGTCCATTCTTAACTAATTTTTTCGAAATAATTGACCCAATTGGTCCAGCACCTATAATTCCAAATTTCATGATTGTTCCTCCTAAAGTTATATAAAAGAATTCTTCAGCTTAAAGTTACACAATCATATGTTTATCAAACGGTAAACATATTAGATAAAAAAACGTATTGAGTATTTCTGTTACATATACTAGAATAAAATCATTTCTCATCTTTTTGAAGTAGGCAATAAAAAATGGCGTAGTACATTTTTTTGTACTTAACAGTAGAAAGCAGGTGAAGATGGTGTCTAGGATATGTAAGGATGGATTTGATAAAGAGTGTATAAAGGAACAAAGAGAATTTTTTGGCATTGCTTATACCCAAAATATCCTCTCCGGACGTTGGAAATATGTAATTCTATGGTATTTAAAGACCAAAGAGCGTCGCTATAGTGAAATTAAAGCCTTTTTATGGGATATTTCACAAGGTTCTCTTACAAAGCAACTTCGAGAACTAGAAACAGATGGTTTAATTAATCGCAAAGTTTTTCCAGAGGTTCCTCCTCGTGTAGAGTATTCACTAACCTCAAAAGGGGAAGAATTAATCCCTATTATTGATTTGATGGAAGAGTTCGGGAAGAAGTTTGGGGAGCAGGCAGACTAACCAAAGCTCTCCCATTCATCGTTTACAAGTTACCCCTATTTCACAACTAAATGGTTTAAGGTCGAGGCTGTCATTGTGGCAGCTTTTTTGTTATAACCAAGCTATTAGGTACAAAAAAATGTACTATGGCAACTTTTATTGCCCTCTTTTAAAAATTGAGAATTGGTTTTATTCTAGTGACTATAACAAAATTACTCCATTTAACAAGTTGATAGGCAAAACGGTGTACTATACAGAATCAGGACAATTTAGTGTTTAACAGTTGATGTGGATGCATGGATCCATCCTTTTGTCGTCTGTTCTAGATAAATTCAGCCTGATAAAATGAGAGTAGGTCTCTTAAGTTAGATGGACAACTAAATTTTAACTGTGATAAAGTTAGCTTGCTAAGTAAAATTCAGTAGTGGAGGCATATCTATGAACGATAATAAGGTTGGATGCGATATTCGTGAGTCGTTAGATAAAATCTCATCTAAAATGCGTCGAGATTACAGCGAAAGTCTGAGAGAACTGAATCTTCATGTTGGCCAGGATAAACTACTCGCTCGTTTGTGGTTAGGTGATGGAATCACACAAATGCAACTATGTGAACATTTGAAATGCGAACCGCCTACGGTAACAAATATGGTTAAATCGCTGGAGCTAAATGGATTCATATATCGAAAACGTGATGAACAAGATGCAAGGGTTATGCGAATTTATCTAACGGACAAGGGCAAACAATTAGAGGAACCAGTTGATCTCAAATGGAAACAGCAGCAAGCAAAATTACTCCATTCAATCTCACCGGAAGAACTCTTAATCTTAAGAGAACTAATGAAGCGCATGGAGAGAAACTTATTCTAAGTTTTCTCTATGTTGATACTTAGCATGCTAAGTATTTGTTTAGCAACCTAAATATAAATAGTTCTATATCGTAAACAGTTATGAAATCCACTAAATTAGTTAGCAAGCTAAATGTTTTCTGGCTTTCAAATCTACTGTAATATACTACGGCCACTTGTTACTTGGAGCCATTTTAAAAATAAAGGAGAAGAGATACATGAAACAAAGAAAAGAGATGCAGCTAGCGTTACAAATGGTTTCTGGATACGGAGCTGAATTCAGCGCTTGGAGAATGCCTGGTACCGACCCAGCAGCCTACACAAATACGGATAGTTATGTAGAGCGAGCTAAAATCGCTGAAAAAGGAAAATTTCAAATGATCTTTATCGCCGATACCCCAGCATTAACCGTCGACTTAGGCCCTCAGACTCCTAGTTTTCCTATGGATCCTATGTTAGCACTTATGGCTGTAGCTAGAGAAACGAAACATATTGGTCTTGTTGCTACACTATCCACGACATTCAATTATCCATATAACATAGCACGTCAGTTTAAAGCACTCGATGTGATAAGTAAAGGGCGTGTAGGTTGGAATGCGGTCACCACATCCGAGCCATTAGCTGCAGCAAATTTTGGTGCTCGGGTTGGCAACCGCAAAGAACGATATAGTATGGCTCATGAATCCATCCAAATTGTCCAAGCATTATGGGGGAGTTGGGAACAAGACGCTTGGACGTTAGATGTAGAAGGTGGAAAATTTGCCGACATGGACAAAATTCAGCCTATAAATCTTCAAGGGCAATATTATGCATCCCGTGGTCCTTTGCCAATCCCGCCCTCCGAGCAAGGTCAGCCAGTTATTTTCCAGGCAGGAGGAGGGCAGGAAGGGTTGGAATTAGCGGGGAGGTACGCTTCTGGTGTCTATGCGAATCCTTATGACATTGAGTCTGCTCGTGAACATAGGCAAGCACTTCGACAAAGTGCAGCTCGTTTTGGCAGAAATCCGGATGACATCAAGATGTATGCAGGTTTTATGTTTTCCATAGGTTCAACGGAAGAAGAAGGTTTAGAACGTCGAAGACAACTTATGAGTTTTAATCCTGAAGAGATTCCAAGTCGGGTAAGTTACCTTGGTTCAATGGTTGGTTTACCACTTTCGGTGAATTCGTTAGATATTGATCAACCTTTAGCAACTGACATGTTGAAAAACGCATATGCCAACCCTATGGATCCACGTTCCCACAGAGCTTTAGAGCTTCTGCAAAAAGGTCTATCCATTCGAGATGTTCTTGCGCATGGGGTCATTAACTATCATCCAGTAGTTGCAGGCACCCCCTTACAAGTTGCCGACTTCTTGGAAGAATGGTTTTTGGCTGGTGCATGTGATGGCTTCTCGGTTGTTCCGGATATAGCCTATGATGGTGTTGCTGATTTTGTGGAACATGTTGTCCCAATTTTGCAGGACCGTGGTTTGTTTCACAAGGATTATGAAGGAAAAACACTACGTGAGAATATGGGAGTTCCTTATCAATACGGCAGGCTGAAAGATAATTAAAGCTTAGATAACAACAAACAATGATTTGCTAAAAATAAACGATTATTAATTAAGTTGATTTACAAGGAGATATTAAATGAAGAATCAATACAATACGCGTGCCATTATGGCATCGCTACTTATCTGCGGTTTCGTCGGCATGTTCAGCGAAACTGCCCTCAATATTGCAATGACTAATTTAATGGAAGTATTCCAAATTTCGGCCGCAACTGCACAGTGGTTAACAACTGGGTTCTTGTTGACTCTAGGCATTTTAATGCCAATAAGTGGGTTGTTATTGCAGATGTTTACTACAAGACAGCTCTTCACAGGTTCGCTCATCAGCTTAATCGTCGGTACATTGATCGCGGCGATGGCGTTCAACTTTGGAATGTTAATGTTCGCCCGAGTTTTACAGGCAGTAGGTATGAGCTTGTTGCTCCCACTCTTGTTCAATACCATTCTTGTCATCTATCCGCCTGAGAAGCGGGGGGCGGCAATGGGGTTTGTCGGACTTGTTATCATGTTTGCGCCAGCAACCGGTCCTACCATAGGTGGTCTATTAATAGAGTATTTTACATGGCATTATATCTTCTGGTTCTCGTTTCCATTCCTGATTATTGGGTTGTTGATAGGACTGAAGTACTTGGAAAATGTCACCGATGTAACGAAGCCCCGGATCGATCTGCTGTCTGTCGCACTGTCAACAATTGGCTTTGGAGGAGTTGTCTTCGGTTTCAGTAAAGCAGGCGAAGGATCTGAAGGATGGGGCAGTGTAGTTGTGCTCACTTCAATCATTGTTGGGCTTGTTGCACTGGTGCTGTTCGTACTGCGCCAAATCTTAATGAATGATCCGATGATGAACCTTAGCGTTTTCAAGTATCCGATGTATGTCGTTGGGCTGCTTCTGGTACTGTCATGTATGATGATTATTATGTCGAGTATGATTATTCTGCCGATGTTTCTGCAAACGGGTGCAGGGTTGTCTGTGTTCACTGCGGGACTCATGCTTTTGCCGGGCAGCGCTTTGAACGGTATCCTCTCCCCGCGAATGGGGCATTTGTTCGATAAATATGGGCCAAAATGGCTCGTTATTCCCGGACTCGTGATCGTTTCAGTCATGTTATGGTTGTTTACTTCACTATCTCCTGCTTCTTCAGTGGCATTTATCGTGGCACTGCATATCGGTCTCATGGTTGGTGTAGGCATGGTATGGATGCCAGCTCAAACGAACGGGCTAAATCAATTGCCGCCGGAGTTATACCCGCACGGCACGGCAGTCTTAAATACACTGCAGCAGGTGGCAGGCGCGATTGGAATTGCTGTAGCAATTAGCATCCTTACGGGTGGTATGGAGAAATACTTGCACGGCTCCTCAGATCCGACTATGCTGAACGAAATAGCAAAAGCGATGACAGCAGGATCACAAAACGTGTTTTTGTTCACGATGATCATAGCATTAATTGGCTTGATTTTAGCATTCTTCATTCGACGCGTAGTCAATCACGAGGAGCGATATTCGGCACATTGATTTTTTAATAAATAACAACAACAGGGTTACTTAGGAAAATAATAAATAAGTTGACCCTGTGTATTTAATTACGAAACCTAAGTGACATAGATGAAATTCTATGTCTTTTTCCATAATATAATCCTTTTATTTGAAAAAGTGTTGTTATTGGAAAGCAGCGCTATTGCACAGTACAACGATACTGTTCATCTAAATAGAGTATTCAACAATTAAGGTAGATTCTTCAAAAGCCGGATTAATTCAAATCAATAAGTTTTTACTTCCTACAATTTGTTGGTTACGCTAACTTATTCTCTCTCTCTCTAGATAATTATCCTTTCACCACAAGAACCCCCAAGGAAGGAAGGGGGTTATACGTTTATCGCTTCGTCATCACTAGCTCTCAAACGCTTAATATCTTCTTTTGGTGGCAAACCAAACATGCGCGAATATTCACGACTGAATTGTGATGGACTATCATAGCCCACCCGGAATGCAACATCAGCAGCATCTGATGACTCAGATAATAACAAGCTGCGAGCTTCTTGTAGTCTCAGTTGTTTCTGGAATTGAATGGGGCTCATTGCGGTTACTTCTTTAAAGTGCCGATGTAGGGAAGAAACACTCATATTAGCTATTTCCGCAAGTTCCTCAATCTTTAACGATTTTTCATAGTTGTTCATGATATGTTGGATTACATCACTGATTTGATGGGTTGAACTACCTTCTATTGCAATCTGTTTAAGCATACCTCCATGTTCTCCTTGCAGAACCCGATAGATGATTTCTTTCATAATAAGAGGAGCAATTACCTTTATGTCTTTCGGAGTATCTAGTAATCGAACTAATCTTGTTACCGCATCTAGCAAAGAGGCTTCTATTTCGCTGACATACATACCACGTTTAGCATTTTCCTTCTTATCAACCCCCATTTCGAATTCACGTAACACCTCCAATATTTCACTGGGTGTGAATTCCAGTTTGAGAGCCAGATAAGGCACTTCAGGAGAAGCTTCCGTAACTTGTCCTGCAATTGGTAGGTTAACCGATGCAACAAGGTAATTGGCAGGACTGTACACATAGCTCTCCTGTGCGAGCAATACCATCTTCCTACCTTGAACGATCATGCATAATGAAGGTTTGTAGACTCCGTAACTTGGGCCTATTAAATCAGAGAAACGAGTGAACGATAAAGAAGGAATAGTAGTCGGGTGAATTCCGTCATTACCTGTGTGACTCTCAATAATCTGGGTCAGTTCAACTCGCTGTTTATCGACTTGTGTGGACATAAAAAACCTCCTTGTGTCAAAGTCTTTTATTCTATACTAATACATATTTCCTCAGAATATAAGCGATATGAGATGATTAGGCAATGATTTAGTAGGATTAGTATAATAGTTTCTAATTTTTTTGTTGCATAATAAGGGAGCCACGGTTTTTTATTCTCACATCTCCACAATAGGTGTTAAGGAGTTGAATCGTACATGAAAAGACGTAACTTAGGAAAAAGTGACTTGAAAGTTTCCTCCATCGGACTTGGATGCATGGGGATGAGCTATGGTTACGGTCCTGCTTCGGACAAGAAAGAAATGATTTCGCTTATTCACGAGGCAATTGACCGTGGGGTTACTTTCTTCGATACTGCTGAGGTATATGGCCCATATGTCAATGAGGAATTAGTTGGGGAAGCCCTTGCTCCATTCAAGGGGAAAGTGGCTATCGCTACTAAGTTTGGTATCCAAATACAAAATGGCAATCAGGTTCTCGACAGTAAGCCGGAGTGTATTAGGCAATCCGTTGAAGGGTCGCTAAAACGGCTTCAGGTTGACACCATTGATCTTTACTATCAGCATCGGGTGGATCCCGGTGTTCCGATTGAAGAGGTTGCCGGAGTAATACAAGACCTAATCAAGGAAGGTAAAATTAACCATTGGGGACTTTCTGAAGCAGGGGTGGAGACGATTCGCCGTGCACACTCGGTTCATCCCCTTACGGCCATTCAAAGTGAATATTCGATGATGTGGAGAAGTCCTGAGAATGAGCTGTTTCCTACCCTTGAAGAGTTGGGAATCGGGTTTGTTCCTTTCAGTCCATTGGGCAAGGGATTCCTTACTGGAAAAATTAAAAAAGATGCAACTTTCAGTAGCTCTGATTTCCGTAGCGTTGTTCCTCGCTTTAAACCTGATAATTTAGAAGCGAATCAGGTATTGGTCGACCTAGTAAAAAAGATGGCAATAGAAAAAGACGCAACGCCCGCTCAAATTGCACTTGCGTGGGTACTTGTCCAGAAGCCTTGGGTTGTTCCAATTCCAGGTACTCGGAAATTGAATCGTCTAGAAGAAAATCTTGAGGCAGCTGATATTGAACTGAGACCTGAGGAAATCATTGACTTGAATGCTGCCTTATCAAAAATTGAGATTTCGGGAGATCGCTATCCAGAGAAATATGCAAGCAGGGTAGGTAAATAATTATATATGAAAACAGGAGGATCTTATATGCAAAATGTAACGTTAAATAATGGTGTTGAAATGCCAATTCTAGGCTTTGGGGTTTTTCAGATTCAAGATGAAAGTGAATGTGAACAAGCTGTTTATGATGCGATTATGGCAGGATATCGTCTAATCGATACTGCTGCCTCTTATCTAAATGAAGAAGCAGTTGGCCGAGCAATCAAGCGGAGTGGTGTTCCTAGAGAAGAATTGTTTATTACCACGAAACTTTGGGTTCAGGATACAGGTTACGAGGGCACAAAGAAGGCAGTTGCAAAGTCAATGAAGAGGCTTCAATTGGACTATTTGGATTTGTATTTAATCCATCAGCCATTTGGAGATGTACATGGTTCTTGGCGAGCAATGGAAGAACTGTATGCGCAAGGAAAAATCAAGGCGATTGGAGTGAGTAACTTCCATCCAGACCGCCTGATTGATTTAATCATTCATAATGAAGTTGTTCCTGCGGTTAACCAAGTTGAAACACATGTTTTCAACCAACAAATAGAAAGTCATGCCTTCATGAAAGAGAACAATGTTCAGATAGAGTCCTGGGGACCATTTGCGGAAGGGAAAAATAACATGTTCCAGAACGAAACGCTGATGTCCATAGCTGAAAAGTATAATAAATCCGTTGCTCAGGTGGTTTTACGTTGGCTTACACAAAGAGGAGTCGTTGCGATTCCAAAGTCTGTCCGTAAGGAAAGAATCATCGAAAACTTTAATATCTTTGACTTTGAATTAAGCCAAGAGGATATGGACCAAATCGCCACGTTAGATACGAAAGAGAGCTTATTCTTTTCACACAGGGATCCTGAAATGGTGAAGTGGATTGGTACCCGTAAGCTTGAGATTTAATACTAGTTTTCATATGAACAAGGAAAAGTCGATTTCCTACTTGGAACATCGACTTTTTTCTTATTATTTAGCCAATTACTTGTTATGTAAGTGACTGTGACAAGATTAGGCAATCATTCGATACGATTGTGATACCAGACGTTATTTATACTGTTGCATAATATTGATAAGTTGTTTAATGGTATGTTTGTATTTTTTTAAATTATCAAATAAAGGTTTTGATTCCAGTCATGATTATACCTAGTTGTTGGTCTTGGAGTCGTATTGAAATCTAGAGGAGGAATAGTGTGAAAAAAATATTATTTGGGATTTTTATATTGCTGGTGATGTCTATTACCCTTATTGCTTGCAGTAACAATAATGATAATTCTACCCAACAGGAATCGACTAATGATGTTTCACAAAATGATCCTAATGCACAGCAAGAGCCATCGGAGGATACTTCCCAAGAGAATCCTGTGGAAGACGGTTCTAGTATAATTCAATTTCCTGAAGATTACAGAGATGGAGTTCTTTACAATACATTGACAAGAGGAAGCGCTTATGAGGAATTTTTCACGAGTGAGGAAACGATTGAAGCAGTGCAGAATGGGGAACCAATTCCAAATGGTTCTGTCATTACCCTTGTCATTTACGAGAATGATGAACTTGACCGAATCTTTGTGATGAAAAAGGACGCAGACCTGGACCCACAACTGTTGGATGAACAGCATAATGGAGAATGGGCTTTTCAGAACTTCACTCCTAACGGAACTGTAAATGAAGAGGAAGATCTTGGTCGCTGTATGTCTTGTCACGCAAATCAAGAGAGAGACGATTTTCTATATAAGCTGGAAGAAATGAAGAGTTTTGACCTTGATGAGGTTGCCGGATTAATTGAAAGTAATAAAGAATCTCAAATCTCAGGTGTCTCTACAGATGAATGGGAGATAAGAGAGGTAGCAGCTCACTTAGATCACTCGCCTTCCAATGATGTGAATAGTAAGGAGAGTATTGTATTAGAAGGTCAGGAAAAAGGTGAAATAATAAAAAATGTTCTATTGACATTGCATCTCAAGCAGTTGAAAAACGGATAGATTTGAGGAATAAGATTTTTATTCAATGAAAGTTAAACGACAACTCATGTACCTAATAAAAATAAGCAAAGGATGAAACAGTTGAATCAAAATATAGCAATTAGATTGGTTATTGATTTAACCATGACCATTCTGATGTTAGTGGCAATGGCTTATCAGATTACTGGGAATACCATTCATGAAGTAATCGGGGTTATCCTATTTCTTTTATTTGTTGTTCATAATATTTTGAATAGAAGATGGTATAAGGCAATCACTAAAGGAAAATACAATATCCGTCGTGTTTTAAGCATTACGGTCAATTTGCTTTTTCTTATGTCTATGGTAACCATAATCATAAGCTCCTTCCCAATTTCTAGCGATTTATTCCCTTTTATACCAGTCAATAACGACATGGTATGGAGAGAAATACATGTTTTGACATCCTATTGGGCATTTATCTTGATGGCCGTACATATAGGAATGTCGTGGATAACAATTATCAATGCAGTAGGGAAGATGGGTGGGATCACACACACTAACCGTATCCGCACCATTATCTTACGTTTTATTGCAGTAATGATTGTTGTTTACGGTGTACAGGCTTCTTTTGATAGAGAGATGAGTTACAAGTTAACGATTTATAATCCATTTGGTTGGGGTACAGATGATTCCGCTCTTAGATTTTTAATCGATCATCTAGCCATCATGGGAATTTATATAGGTGGTACTCATTATGTGCTTAAATTTGTTCAAAGGAAGAAAAAGGAGAAGACGAGCAAGAAGTGATCTAAAGGTTAGAAAAGGGATACCGCAAAAGGAAGTGAGTATGATAAAGCGAGCAATCTTATCAGTTGGGTTAGCTTTTAGTTTCATTCTAGTTGGCTGTCAAAATAGTGAACCTAGTGAAACCAATGAACCTAGTGAAACTCCATCAAGTTCAACAAATGACAAATCTGAAACTGGCTCAGAAACTCAAGATTCTACATTACCAATTGAAGACACCGAGTATGGTCGTGGAGCAGAATCAGATGGAGAGGACACGAATGCACAAGAAGCGCCCACACGAATGATTTCAGATGATGCTAATAGTATTATCATCTATTTTTCAAGATCAGGTAACACCCAAAATCTAGCGAGAATGATCTACAACGAAGTCGGTGGAGATATGCTTGAATTAACCGTTACCGACCCATATCCTTCAGATTATAGACAAGCAGTAGAACGAGCGAACGAAGAAAGAGATAATCAAGAATATCCTAAGATTAATACAGACATTCCGGATTTATCCCAATATGATACTGTCTATTTAGGGTACCAAACCTGGGCAATGACTTTATCTAATCCTATGATCTCTTTTTTAATGGGTCATGGTTCTAATTTGTCAGGAAAAACGATTTATCCCTTCTCAACCAATGCTGGGTATGGTGAGGGCAATACGATCGAACGTATTGAGGAACTCGCACCGGATGCAAGTGTCGCCACTAGTTTCAGTATTCAAGATGAAGATTTATTGGATAACCAGGATCAAGTAACTACATGGCTCAATGAGCATCAGTCACAAAGGGTAAATTAGATTTGCATGAAGCCTAGTAAACAATGAATTTACACTTCATAGCTGTTAGAGAATGATTTTAACGAATCGATTCATTCTAATGGGAGGTGTTCCGAATAAGAGTAAAAAATTTAATTGCTTTATCTATCCTATTGTTTTTTGCGGTAGCTATTGTAGGTTGCCAGGAGGAAGGAACAACTAATTCTGGTGCTCCTTTCAATGATAAGGAACCAATTGAGTCAACGCTAAATGAAGAAGAGAAAGAAGCAAATGAACACCTGACAATCAATGATTCTGTTGGGGACTTACTGGAGCATCCAGCATTTCAAGGTTTTGAGAAACATATCATGCCATGGAATGACCGTTCCTATGAAAAAGATATGCCACTTCACAATATTGGTACATTGTTGCCATTTCATAGCCATGTCGATCCAGAAACAGTGGTTGAATCTCTTAACTATATGATAGATAAAGTGAATAAGAATCAAAAAGTTTTTTATGATTTTTATACTGATGAACAAAAACAACAGGTTAGCTCTAGGAAGGATACAGGACTTTTCTTTTTTAGAGGGAATCCTGGCGCACCATTGGCTATTATAAGTCCTGGTGGTGGTTTTTCCTACGTAGGTTCTCTACATGAAGGGTTCCCATACGCTTTAGAGTTAAGCAATCGTGGATATAATGCTTTTGTACTAAAGTATCGAGTTGGTGGAGAACAGATCGCTACGGAGGATTTAATTTCAGCAATTTCTTACATTGTAAAAAATGCCGAGGATCTTGAAGTTTCTGTTGAGAATTATTCAGTATGGGGAAGCTCTGCTGGTGCAAGAATGGCAGCTAATGCTGGCTCTTTTAATAGGGAAGGATTCATTCGGCCGAATACCGTAGTTATGGCATATACAGCACATACAGCTTTTACTGAAAATGATCCTCCCACTTTTGTAACTGTAAGCGAGGACGATAGAATTGTAGATATTGATGTAGTTGAAAGAAGAGTAGCTAATTTAAGAAATGCTGGGATTGATGTTGAATATATCCCGTTTAAGAAAGCGGGGCATGGGTTTGGACTAGGAATTGGAACAGATGCTGAGGGGTGGATCAATCAAGCTATTGAGTTCTGGGAAAAACATATGAAGTCAACTTGATATAAGTCTACTATATTTAATGAGATGATCTTTAATTGAACGGGTACTTCCAATTGTCTTTTTGTTATTACAATTGGAGGTGCCTTTTTTGGAGGATTAAGTATAGATTGCTGTTATCTAAGAAGTAAATGAGTAGTAGAAAAGGGGAATTTTCAGAAGGAGTTGATCCTGAAAAATGAAATTAATGACCATTTTAACATCTCTAGTTGTTGCTTTTACTCTTGCTGCTTGTAGCAATAATGGATCCCAACCATCAGCAGATGAGCAACCTTCCTCTTCTATGGAAGCTCCAGTAGAAAGGGAGCTGGGGACGGAAAGCTCAGAGCAAACCGCACCTGTTGGGGCTATGTCGAATACGGTGGCAACGATGATGCCGGACTCGCAGCAACAACAGACTATCTACTTGTGGGAAGAAGGAAATATGCCGTCGGTCACAGAATACACGGAGAATACGGGCAACTATGCAGATGACCCGGATTTCCGTCCCAATCTCATTACAGTCCCTGTGCCATCAGGGACGGAAATTAAAGGCGCTGTGCTAATCAATTCAGGCGGTGGATTCCGATTTCGCGGTAATCAGAACGAAGGGTTCCCTGTGGCGGAAGAATTGAGCAAGCTGGGTTACCAGAGTTTCATTGTCAATTACCGCCTGCGGCCCTATAACCAGGAAGAGGGAGCGTTAGATCTGGCTCGCGCGGTACGATTTGTCCGCGCCCATGCCGAAGAATTTGGAATTGATGAGAATAACATTGCCGTGCTGGGCTTTTCGGCAGGTGGTATTTTGGGTGGAGAGATGCTCCTGAATTTTGATGGCGATGTGAATGGCACCGCTCTTGACCCCAACTATGAGCCTGATGAATTGGACCGGGTATCCGCTGACACCAGCGCAGCTGGAATGATATATTCCTTCTATGGCAGACTGAGTGTCGCTTCCACTGATGTAGAGAAATTCAAGGCTTCGGATTTGCCGCCTACTTATTTTTCTTATGGAACTGAGGATCCTTTCGTGGGCGAATTTGAAGAATGTATAGAGGCATTACAACAGGCCGATGTTCCGGTGGAATCCTATGTTTTGGAGGGAATGCCCCACGGCTATGGGTCTGGTGGCGAATGGATACCCAATTATGACCGCTGGCTGACAGAAATTTTTGAGGGGATCTAGATAGTTTGGTTACAAGAAAAAAGATCAGATTAAAAAATGTTAGTAAAAAGGAATGATACAAAAATGGAACAAACAATTATGGAGATTTCAAAGAATAAATGGGACTGGATGATCGAGAGACAACTAGACGACTTAAGTGGTCTTTTTCACGAAAAAGCCGTTTTCGTGCATATGGGGGCTACATTGTCTAAAAACGAGGAAATAGATGTAATAAAAAACGGTTCTATCGTTTATAAGCATGTAGATATTCAAGAAACATCCGTTCAACTAATTGATAAAACTGCTATTCTTCTAAATAAAGTATGCCTGGTAGCTGTTGTTGGGGGCAATGAAGTGACGAATCTATTTGTGGTTACAGAGGTATATGTGCAGGAGGATCAATGGAAATTGGCATCAATGTCTTTCACAAAGCTTTTAGCACCATAAAGTCGTTGAAATTCTAAAATCTGTTCGTAAGCAAAGAAAACAAATCCGTTAGATGCACAGATTTAGGTAAATATATAAAAAGAAGAAATGACAATTGTGAAGCCTTGATGGTTACAGAGAGAAAACCTTATAGAAGATTATCAAAACGAGGAATGACGTTCAAAGTGATCGTCTTTTCATATTTGACTCTTACTGTGCAACAACAAATTTCTTTTATGAAAGAATGTACTTAAGTTTTAAAGGAGCAGGAATGTGCAACAAACATAAAGAAATTAAACCTAATAATTAAATAGGTTCGAAAACTTTTGCGTATATTTCAGACTAATGAATTGAACCGTTTAAAGAGGGGTTAATTATGGACATAGATTTTAAGCGATTAACTCAAATTTCAGATGTTAACGAATGGAAAGCTACATATCATACTGCAATTAAAAAATTGGACGAAATATCCCAAGAAGAAGAGCGTATTTATTATCTTATGTACTCACAAGAGCAAGAAAGTCAAAGGATCGATGAAATTCAAAAGATTAAACACGAACTAATGACAAATAAAGAACTTATACATACCTTTTCTACTTGGAAAGAAATATTAAGTGATGATCCCATTTGGTGTAGAAGAATTGATGTATTTTTATCAAGGATGAAGCAAGAAGCAATTGATAGTCATCCAGAAATAGTAAGTGTGCAACAATCTTTGCAAAAAAAACTACTGGAAAGTACGTTTGAGGTCAATGGAAAAAAGTATAATTTGGGCACTGTCCACTCAAATGTTATGGACAATCCGGATCGAGAACTTCGTAAAAGACTATTTCTTGAATCCAAAAGAATAGGACGAGAAAATGAAGATTTATACAGAACGCTTATCCATAAAAGAAACCAACTAGCTCAGGATATCGGATATGAAAACTATTATTCCTTCAAATGTAGCCTAAAAGAAATTGATATAGACAAGTATTTAGATGAAATGAGTGGCTTACTAGAAAAATTAGAGAATTCTGCTACCTACTGGAGTAATCGAATAAATGAAAAATTTGGATGGGAGCAAATGTATTTTTACGATCAATATTTTACCACTTTTAATTTTCATAGGTTTCAAGGTAGTAATTTTTCCTCTGAACGACTAAAAGAAGTGTTAAGTGATGCAGTAAGAAGTATCGGAGTACAATTACAGAGCATTCCTGTTACGATTGAAACTTTGGAAATTCCTTATGGTGGTTTTGCCATTAACATAAACCCAAATGATCTCAAACTAGTAGTAAATAAACGAGATGCATATTCTTTATTTTTGTCTGGAATTCATGAGATGGGACACATATTGGACGGTCACTATGGCTCATTTGAATATCCAGAACTCTATCGTTTTTATTCAAGCATAGCTGCTGAATCTTTTGCTGAATTATTTCAAACTATTGTAACGGAGGAAGAGTTTTTAAAAAGAAATTTTGAACTAACAGCTGAAGTATTATCACAAATAAAAGAAGTGAATATGTTAACTGATTTTAAGATGGTTCAAATCAATCACTATTATAGCCTAGTTGAATATGAGTTATATAAAAATCCTGAAAGAAGCTTCCAGGAGATAGCAGACGAATGCTATAAAGTTGTGTTTGGGTATGAGGGTGAAACCATTCATCCTGGCAGTGAGATGTTTTATATAGAAAATCCAGCATTTTTTCAGGATTACAACTTTGCGTTAGCAATTAGAGATATGATTAGGGGGAAATTTAAAATAAAGAGTCTATATAAAAATCGAGAAGTTTTCCGTGAGCTACTTGAAAAATACATTGAACCGAATCAGCTTTACTCTTGGCAGGATAGGGTAAGGCGAATCTGTGATGAGGACTTTACTTTTTCCTATTTGGCTGAAACATTAGGCAATGTAGCTGCGCAGTACAACGATACTGATAACTAAATAAAATTCAGTTAAGACGATCACTTTTTTAGGGTGATCGTTTTTCGTATTTGACTTTATACTGCGCAGCAAATAGATCTTGGTAAGAAAAACCTTTGATAATTGGAATGGAATGATTTCTGTGTTAAATAACTTCAAATGGATGCTTTTCCAAAATAACTGGAAGGCATCTTTTTTGCGTTACAAAAAAACTAACTTGTTTACGATTTACCGCAAGATTTGGAAAGTTTCTTTACACTTATGATGGTATCCTTCTTATTAAAATAACAAGTTTATTAACATATTTAGGTAGTTAGACACTAATCAACGTCGTCACTGGAGAGTTTTTTGATTGGTACGAATATTTGATAGGAAGAGTCAAGGTTATGAATATTCTCAAACACTTGAATAAGTTCAATATCGGATTCCTCTGTTTCTTGTTTCGAAATCTTTAAAAATCTTGAAAAGTCAGTAATAAAGACGTCTCCTATATCTAGTAGGTCACCAAAATATTTAAACTTAGCAGAAAAGAATGGTTGAACATCTACTGTGAAATAATTTGGTTTATTGATTTTTAGATTTTGTGGAATCCCGACTAGAGCCTTAACTTAGTTGAATTTGGTTGGCAATTGGAATAGATGATATAACAAGGACTACTGATTGTTTCATCAATGCTATTTACGAGCATTCTCGAATAAGATCGAATCTTTTCTTTAAAATCACTTCTTGCTAAATCAACTTCAAATGCTACCCCACTTATTCGAGTTGTTTTAAAATTTGTTAGTGTAAAATCGGCAACGATATCCCCATTGATGTTTTTAATTGGCCTTTTAATTACTGGAGGAATGTCTTCTAGGGCTATGGTCCTTCCATTTTTTCTTAGATAGCTTGGGGCGATACCATATTGGCTTTTAAAAGCGCGGGTGAAGGATGATGGAGTTCCAAAGTTTAGTTGATACGCAATTTCTGTTAATGATAAGTTTTCGTTTTGAATGTATTGAACAGATGCATTTAATCTTCTTGATAAAGTGTATTGGTTTAATGAACAGCCCATTATTGCAGAAAAAAGTCTATGAAAATAGTATTTAGACATATTGAAGGAATTTGAAACAGACTCCAATGATAATGGTTGTTGCAAATTGTTTTCAATATACAATAAAGATTTTTCAATTACTTCATAATGCTCCATCTCGTCACCTAATTTCAAATATTTATTCAACTCTTGCATATCTAACTTACAATAAGAAGTTTGATTCTGCAATAACTAGGTCGTTGATAAAATTTGTATTTATTTTAAGAGTAAAAATAAAAATTGGAGGGAATCACATGAATAATAAGAATGAAAAAAAGCGAAGAATTACGAGAAAGAGTTTAATGCGGTGGGCAGGTCTGTTTGCAATATTGGCAGGGATTTTATATATATGTATTCAGTTTTTTCACCCAGAGGATCATATATCTTCTGTTAGCACAAGCTTATGGGTCGTCATTGCATGTACTACCAGCATTATGTCTCTTTTCAGTTTGATAGGAATTACAGGAATCTATACGAGACAAGCGGAAGAAGCAGACTGGCTTGGGCTGATTGGTTTTATTTTATTTAGTCTATTTTGGTTAATTTCTATGAATTTTAGTTTTAACGAGGCTTTTGTTTTACCGTTGCTTACAACTGCTGCTCCGAAGTTTGTAGAGGGAATAGTAGGGATCTTTGGTGGAACCACAAGCACAGTTAATCTTGGTATTTTCCCACTATTAGCACCAATTGCGGCGATTCTGTATTCTCTTGGTGGACTCTTGTTTGGAATCGCAACTTTTCGTGCGAGAATCTTCCCACGCATGGCAGGTGCTTTACTTTCCTTCGCAGCCGTGGTCACCTTTGCTGCCGCTGTAATTCCTCATCCATTCGATAGGATATTGGCAGTACCGATGGGATTGGCTCTTATTTGGTTGGGGTATGCTCTTTGGTCAGAACGTAGGAGAATCAGTGCTGATTGATTTTTATATCTTCTCTTACTTAACCTATTTTATCATTACAAAAAATAAAAATTTAGATTTAAAGAAGACTATTAAAGTAACGGGTTTTAGTTGACCTGTCATTTAAAACAGGATCATTTGCTGCGTAGTACAACGATACTAGCTATACACAACCATTAGTAGACGATTACCCAAAAAGTAATCGTCTCTTTCTTATTCATAGGATTAAAAAGCGCTTCATACTCTCTCTGTTGGTATTTTTGCTGTTTGTATAGATAATCCTTAGTTACTAATAAGAACTAAGGGGAGTTGATTATTATGAATCTAGGTGAGCAAATATTATCAGATTTAGTGGTAGCGTTAATAGAGTTATAACCAAATATCGAAGTGGAAACCACAAAGAATAAATTATCTACTGTTCTATCAGAGTATTATATTCAAAGAGTTGAGTTAGGTGAGGTACATCCTGACCTTGAGGATAAAATACAATTGTTCATCTCGGCATAAAAACTAGAAGGTTTAAGTTCAATTACTCTAGACAACTACCTTATGGAATTAAGTATGTTTGCTGAAATTGTAAAAAAGAAGGCTGAGGACATAGTTACAGCAGATGTTCGTATGTATTTAAGTCAAGATGGGACCTTAAAAATGAGCACAATTAGAAAGAAACTATCTGTTTTAAAGAGTTTTTTTAGTTGGTTAGCTTCAGAAGAATATATTAAGCGTGATCCAACTACCAAATTAAAAGCTCCAAAAGATGAATACCGACTTCCCAAATCATTATCAATCGAAGAACTTGAAATGTTAAGAGAATCCTGCGATACAGTCAGGCAGCGTGCTTTTCTAGCAATCTTGTATGCAACTGGTTGTAGATTGTCAGAAGTTCATGGATTAGATAAAGCTGATATTAATTTACAAAATATGAGCACATTAGTTATTGGTAAAGGTGATAAACGAAGGGAAGTCTATTTTTCGATTAGAGCTATGTATCATTTAGGTAAATATATAAAAGGAAGAAATGACAATTGTGAAGCTTTGATGGTTACAGAGAGAAAACCTTATAGAAGATTATCTAAACGAGGAATACAAAGAGAAATAGATATAATCGCTCAAAAAGCAGGTTTACAACACAAAGTAAGTCCCCATGTTTTAAGACACACTTTTGCTACTTTAACCTTAAAATAATGGTGCTGAATTGGTCGCGATTCAAGAACTCTTAGGACATAGTTCACCAGATACGACACTTAGATATGCAAAGATTACTCATGAGCGAAAGCGAGAGCAGCATAAAAAGTATTTGATTCAATAAGTTGTTGTTCATTTGACTCATACTGCGCGGCAAATGTCTTTTTTTAGGGGAATTTTGAAATGATGTTAGGCTGTCGAGAGTAACGACAGCCGGGTTGTTCCGAAAAAAACAATAGTACATAGTTTATTGTCTAAATAAATATTACCAAGGTTGACTTGTTGGGCCAATTGTAAATTCGTTAATATTCGTATCTTCTGGTTGATCAATCGCAAACGCCACAACATTGGCAACTCGATCAGGTGTAATCCCAAATTGCTCGTACAGCGCAGTCATACCTTCTCCCGTATTCTTATCAGTTATCGTATCCAACAATTCCGTGTTGATTGCTGCTGGATAGATCGTCGCGGTACGAATGTTGGTACCTTCTTGGGCAGATTCCATACGCAAAACTTTCATTAAGTCACGAACAGCCCACTTTGTTGCTCCATAAACTGCACCACCTGGGTAAGCTTTAAGTCCAGCTACTGATGAAGTTGTGATGATATGTCCAGACTTTTGGGAAATAAATGTTGGCAACACTGCTGCGATACCATTCAATACCCCTTTAATATTAACGTCAACCATGTTGTTCCACTCGTCAGTTTTCAATGCAGAGAGTGGTGAATTTGGCATTATTCCAGCGTTCAAGAAGATTATATCGACACCACCAAAAGTGTCTTTCGCTAGTTGTACAAGCTGCTGATTGTCCTCAGGATTCACAACGTCCGTGACTCGATAAACCGCTTGACCACCATTGGACTTAATTTCATCCGCTAATTCTTTTAAACGATCTTCACGTCTTGCTCCAAGTACAAGTTTTGCACCTTTCTCAGCTAGCAATTTAGCTGTAGCTTCGCCAATTCCTGAAAATAGAAAAAACCTACCAGCATTACATTTACTGGTAGTTTTCTGTTAGTTAGGATTAGGAACCACAATTTTATCCTCTTTATGAACATCCTCTGTTCCTGCATCTATTGCAGTCTTGTAATACCAACATTTATGTTCAATTAGTTCCAATGTTTTTTTTAGTTCTTCCATTTGAGCCTCTACAATGGATTTTCGTTCCATAAACATTTCATATCTTTGTTTTAATGTAGAATCTCCCTCAGAACACCAATCTATGAAAGCCTTAATTTCCTTTATAGGCATCCCAGTAGATTTCAGACATTCAATAATTTTTAAAGCCTCGATATCTGAATCCTTAAACACCCTGGTTCCACTTGGTGTTCGGTCTACGAAAGGCATAAGACCCTCTTTGTCATAGTAACGCAAAGTATAGACTGTAAGGCTCAATTCCTTTGCTACTTCCCCAATTGAATATGTGTTCAAAATGTATCTCCCTTTCTTGAAGACTTAAACCTCTAGTTAACTTGATATTTATGAAAAGAATAGTAACATGGACAAATTTGTGTGTCAAAGGAACAAGAGGTGATTGTGCAGCGTACCTCTATATACTTTATGCAGACAAATCCAATCAATAAATTTACTACTTGACCTAGAGTTAACTATAAGGATTAACATGTTGTTAAAAGAGAACCTGTATAGTTATTTTAAAGAGATAAATAAAAAATTTCGGTATTAGATCCATGTGAGGAGGAGTGAAAAAATTGAAAAAAGTAAAAATTGCAGGAAGGGAAGTTTTCCCTATAGGCTTTGGCACTTGGAATATGGGAGACAAAGCAGATAAATTTGAACAAGAAGCAGAAGCAATAAGGGTTGGTCTTGATCATGGCGTTCAAGTTATTGATACTGCTGAAATGTATGGTAATGGAAATGCAGAGAGATTAGTTGCACATGCTATTAAGTCTTATAGCCGTGAGGAATTATTTCTCATTTCAAAGGTTCTTCCTTCAAATGCTTCGGAAAAGCTTATGCCAATTAGCTTAGAACAAAGCTTACAAAGATTAAATACGGACTACTTAGATTTATATTTGCTCCATTGGAAAGGGAATATTCCGATTAACGAGACGATTGAAGCTTTGGAGAAAGCAAGAATTCAAGGGAAAATTAGGTCATGGGGTGTTTCTAATTTAGATGTTGATGACTTAGAAAAAATAATGAAGCTACCTGATGGAATAAAGTGTGCAACAAATCAAGTACGTTACAATTTGGGAGACCGAGGAATTGAATTTGATTTAGTACCTATGATGAACAACCGTGAAATGCCATTAATCGCCTATTCTCCAGTTGCTCGGGGTGATCGTTTTGGTGCAAACCTAACTAAACAAAAAGTAATAAAGGAAATTGCTGAAAAACATCAATCAAATAGTTTTCAAATTTTATTAGCATGGTGTATTCGAAATGGTCAAACAATTGCTATACCACAATCTAGTAATACCGCTCATGTGATCGATAATGTGAAAGCAGCTGAAATTCAATTAACACAGCAAGATTTGGATCAATTAGACTCAATCTATCCAAAACCTAGCATGAAACAGCCCCTTGCTTTATGGTAAGAAGGTTTCTCATTACCTAATATGACATTACTCACTAAAGGATAAAATTGTCAAAGATGTCTCTCATCAGAGTTAAAAAGATATATGAATGAATTATACTTAATAAATTTTGTCGACAAGGAGGATTTTAATGGATATCCAAGACTTTTTAGGGCACTTAAACAGAGGAGAAGCGGTGGAGGGAGATTCAGAGATGCACCAGATGATGCACAAAGTCTCACAAGAGGCATTGAAGTTAACCGCTGAGTTAAACGGACCTTATCATACTCCTCAAGAAATTCAGGAACTGTTTTCCCGGTTAATTGGTAAACCAGTAGACAACACATTTGCCGTGTTCCCTCCTTTTTATACGGATTGTGGGAAAAACATTAAAGTGGGCAAGAATGTCTTTATCAACTCAGGCTGTCGCTTTCAGGATCAGGGTGGAATTACAATTGGCGATGGTGTTCTCATTGGGCACAATGTCGTCTTGGCTACTCTTAATCACGACATTGATCCTAGAAAACGCAGCACTTTGCATCCTGCACCCATTTCAATTGGTCAGGATGTTTGGATTGGTGCAAATGCCACAGTCGTTCCCGGTGTAACCATTGGTGATGGAGCTATTATCGCTGCTGGTGCAGTTGTGACAAAGGATGTTCCTCCCAATGTGATCGTAGGAGGTGTACCTGCGAAGGTATTAAAGAAAATTGAAACCAGTCAGGAATAATTCTATGTGATTCCTAATGTTGGCGGTGCCGCTCTTTATGGTAAAACAGATTTAATTTTATTTAAATAGATCCAGAAAATATATATATGAATACTAGTAAAAAGCATGTAGAAAGGATTACATAGAATGAAAAAATTCTTTTCTATCCTTTGTTTGTTTATTTTTGGCTTTGGTTTGACTGCCTGTGCTAATAGTGAAACAAATGAAAGTAATGAAACGAATCAAGAGGAAATGCCAACCAGTGACCCAACTCAAGAAACGAGGGATAGTGAAATGTCAGACACAATAACAATGATAGATTTAAACATAACAATAGGGGAACAGGTATTTTCTGCAAAGCTTTATGAAAACCAAACCACTCAGGCATTTATTGAAAAACTACCTTTAGACATAAACATGAGCGATGTTAATAGGAATGAAAAATTTTATAGTTTCCCAGATACACTCCCAACAAATTCCGAGAGACCAGGGGAGATTAATGCAGGAGATATCATGTTGTATGGAGATAATGGTCTTGTATTGTTTTATGAAACTTTATCAAATACTTATAGCTACACTCGTCTCGGGTATATAGAAGAGGCAGTACGCTTTGCTCAAGCTGTCGGAGACGGTGATATAAATGTCTCTTTTGAATTGGCTGAACATAGTGAGTAAATAAGAATAAAAGACTCTATATTATTAGCGATAATTTTAACTACCCTAAAAGCATACTTTTAGGGCTTCTTTTTCTTTTTTAATCATGAGTAAAACAGCCAGATAGATGGTCAGATATAAGATAAAAAATATGATAATTAATAAAAAAATGGAGGGAAATACAGGATGAATAAACGATTCATTATGACACTTGGATTACTGCTATCCCTTGTTGCATGCAACAAGAATGATAATGTAACGATTGAAACTTCTCAACAGATGCAAGAGGAAATGACCGGACAGAATCAAGAATACGCAGAGATTGGTTCTGGATCTAATCTTGTTGAATTCCCTGAAAACCTTGAAGAAGGAATTGTGTTTGCAACATATGATCGAGGGGATATTCATGAAAACATCTATGTAAATAGTAGGGATGCAATTGAAGCAGTACAGAATGGAGAAGAGCTTCCGAGCGGCACCGTTATCACTCTCGAAGGATTTCGAGATGGAGAGCTTGAACACTATTTAGTAATGGAAAAGCGGACTGGTTGGGGTTCCCAATACTCGCCAGAAGAGCGCACTGGGGAATGGGAATTCCAGGCATTTACTCCTGACAGAGAGGTAATGGAAGACGGTATTGGTGGCCCAGCTATTGGAAGATGTTATACCTGCCATGCAAATCAGGAAAGGGATCAATATATGAATTCGATGGACCAAATGAAAGATTTTAATCTAGAAGAGATTTCACAAATTAATAGAGATACCCAAATCGCGGGTATCGCTACAGAGGACTGGCATATAAGCGAGATATCTAATCATACGAATGAGTCTATAAACGTAAATAAAAAAGAAAGTAGATTAGTAGGTGATGAAGAAAAAGCCAAAATCATTCAGGACGTTCTTTTGACGATGTATTTACAGAGATATAAAAGCTAATGAATATATTTCCATTCATGTATAGATACATATTTTCAATGGAATTGCAATCCAACTAAAAGAAGTAAAAGAGGTGAGTGGGTTGAATCGAAAGACATTATTCAAACTGGTAAATGACCTAGTTATGACAATTCTTATGTTAGTAGCGATGGCTTACTATATTACTGGAAATATGGTTCATGAAGTCGTTGGAGTTGTCGTATTTTCATTATTTATTATCCATAACTTTTTGAATCGACGTTGGTATAAAGCGATTTTTAAAGGAAAGTATAATGTACGGCGCGTTATCCAAATAGGAATAAATCTATTATTCCTTGTAACTATGACCTTGATGATCATAAGTGCTGTGTTGATTTCCAGTGACTTATTCCCCTTTATACCAATAGATAACGATATGACGCTACGGCAAATACACGTTCAGACTGCCTATTGGGGATTTGTCATTATGGCAGTACATATAGGTTTATCATGGGAAATGATTATAAGTTCAGTTCGGAGGATGACGGGTATCACAGGTGCAAGTCGTATTCGCACCATTATGTTGCGTGTTTTGGCGGTATTAATTGTTGCTTACGGGGTGCAATCTTCTTTTGAAGGAGATATGGGCTCCAAGCTATTATTTTACAACCCATTTGGTTGGTCCTATAATAATTCCACAATAAGGTTTTTAATTGACCACCTATCTATCATGGGAATCTATGTTTGTGGGACACATTATGCCTTAAAATTTGTTCCAAATCAGGAGAAGCGAGGGGTTTGAAAGAACGAAGCAGAAGATCTGGATACAAGCAAGCATAAAAGCGAAGGACTAGGTAACAGACTCCGTCTATTAGTACTTGGCATTTTGAACTGCTCGGTATACACAAGGGATAGGGTGGGTTACCTTCAGCCACTTACAATTTAATATAGGATCATGACAATTCCTTACCCTTGCTTATCATGGTAGGTCAGAACCTATAGAACGAGGCTTAGTAGAGGCAAAAAGAGCTGAAGTTGATTTAAACGCACCGCGAATTGGCGGGGAGTAAAATGAACAAGGTAAACCACGTAACATGTGAGAATTAAAGCGTTCTCGGTATTTGTTGTTAAGTGCGTTTTAAGTCAAACAATCCTGTTCAGTAAATTGTTTATCGTACATCATTCAACATTACGCAGTTTACACATAAATAAAGATTTCTACAAAAAATGCTTGGAGTGTTCTCCAAGCATTTTTTGTATCTTAAAGATAGCTATCTATTAAATCCAATAGTTGTTTAGGTGTACTAATAATTTTGTCTGGGTGAATAGTGTTGCCGGGCCTAGTTTTTTTTCGGTGATTCATCCATATAGAATTCCATCCAACTTGTTTTGCGCCAATTACATCATTTTCAAAAGAATCACCAATAAAAACTGTTTTCACCTTATTTAGGTTGAGTTTTTTTTCTACAACCTCAAAAGCAAGTGGATCTGGTTTAGCACTTCCAATTGCTGAAGAAATAAAAATATTATCCTTAGGGATCCATTTAGTGAGTCCTAACTGTTTTATCTTCATTAATTGATGTTGGTAAGGACCATTTGTTAATATTCCAAGTTGTTTGTCCTTTTTATAAAGTAATTCCAGTAGGCTCTCTATTTCAGGAAACAATGTGATTTTTTTTTGATGTTCTTCATACGTTTTTTGGAATTCTATTGCTTCATTATAAGAAATCTCAATACCAAATTCCTTACAAGCAGTCATAATACGATAGGTATGTAACTCTAGCAATGTTACTGTTCCAGCTTCACTCTTATTAAATAAGGTGTCGCTATGTTTTCTACTAGAAACATACAGTTCTTCAATTGGAGCATTTCTTAAATGATTCAAACTCTTTTCAAACGCATTTTTAAAGGGTTGCAATTGATCATATAAAGTATCATCTACATCAAATAAAATAGTATCCATCCTAGTAATCCTCACCTTTAAAATATTGTTTTTGTAATTTATCAATATGATAACATCTTTATCTCGTTCGTGTAGATAATATAAATTGCAACAATGATGTTGTAATAGTCTGTTATTACCTTACAAATTTTAAATGATAAAATGAATACATAAGGTTAAGTAAGCGCTATCAAAGGGTTGGCAATCTTTCAATTTTGATATTAAATGGGATAAAGCAGTTAGGATAAGGAGGTGCTATAGTGATTCAATTATCAAAAAGGCAATACCATTTAATAAAAACTATGCTAAGTAATCAAGAATATAAGACTGTTAAATATTACTCCGATATCATGAATGTTTCTCAAAGAACTCTTCACAACGACTTAAAAGTAATTGAAAAGTTCATTAATAATTTTGATCTAATGTTGAAAAAGAAACCAAGCATTGGAATCAAAGTTAGTGGTGAAATGAATGAAAAATTGGATGTTCTAAAATATTTAAAAATTCAGTTTGAAAATCAGGAGATTCAAGAACTCTCCCCATTAGATAGAAAAATTCAAATTACGAAAATGTTGTTGGTTGATGAAAAAGTACTAACATACGAAGGGTTATCTGAACTCCTTTTTGTCAGTAAGTCCTCCATTTCTGCTGATATGGAGAAAATTCAATCAGGTTTAAATGGACACACTGTAAAAATTAAAGGGGATCAAAAGGGAACATATATGACCGGTACAGAATCCCAAATTCAGTATTCTTTGATGTTATTTAATGAAGAATTAGTAAAAACATCTAAAGTGGAAGATCATGTTGAGGGACTTGAAAAAATCGGGAATATATTAAAACAGTATTATCCAAGTAACATTGTAAATACTTCCCTTAGCATAGTGAACAAAGTTGAGAAAAAGTCAGCCAAACCAATTGCGGAGCATTATTTAACCACTTTATTTAATACTTTAGTAGTTCTTTGCTATAGAGCTTCAAAGAAAAAACATCATTCGGAAGTAATGAATAGCCTTATATTCGATGAGGTAAAAAAACTAAAAACCTTTTTAATGGCTAAAGAAATTTTAGATGATGTATTCCAAGAATTAACCATTACTTTTACAACTGAGGATATTATTTACTTAAATCAATATTTAATCGCAATTGGAATCGAATCTATTTATAATCCATCATTAATAACAGAGGAATATTCTACTCTAGTTGATGAAATTATTCAGAAAATGAGTAGTGTACTGAAAGTGGATTTATCAAATGATCGAAAACTATTTGAAGGATTAGTTTCTCATATCATTCCTATGATTTATAGATTGAGGACGGGTATTACGGTTAAGAATCCCTTGCTAAATGAGATAAAAGATGAATATTCAGTGATGTTGGGAGTTAGCTGGTTTGTTACCTCTATTATTGAAGAAGCATTTAAGGTCCATTTAACAGAAGAT
Source organism: Mesobacillus maritimus (assembly GCF_019749255.1). GTDB lineage: Bacteria > Bacillota > Bacilli > Bacillales > Cytobacillaceae > Mesobacillus_B > Mesobacillus_B maritimus_A. The sequence goes on from NZ_JACWFH010000036.1 coordinate 133,284, forward strand.
GAAGTATCGTTTATGATGGTTCATTTTCAAGCAGCATTAGAAAGAAATTCAAGTTATAAAAAAGTATTAATTGTTTGTCCAAATGGAATCGGTACATCGGAACTCATTGCCAATAAAGTGAAACATGTTTTACCGGCTTTATGTGTAATTGAAGTTGCTCCGATTGACAGGCTTTATGAAGTGAATATTGAGAGTGTTGATTTTATTATCTCAGCAATTCCAATTAGAAATACTACTAAACCGGTCATCTATGTATCGCCCTTAGTTACGAATACAGATATCAAAAATATTATGAATTTTTACACAGATTTATTTTTAATAAAAGAAGAAAATAAGGAACCGATTGACCATTATCCTGATATTAAGTATTTAGCAAAATATTTGAATGAAGAGTCAATTTTCACAAATGAGAAAATGCAGGATGAGGAAGAGGTTCTTGGTTTCTTAATCCAAAAACTAAAAGACTCAAATGATATCATTCCTGGTTTTGAAGAGTCTGTTTACAACCGAGAAAAAGTTGGAACCACAGCTCTAGATACGGGTGTTGCAATCCCTCATGGTACACCGAAATTTGTGGTAAATACAAGAATAATCATTTTAACAACGGAGGATATGATTGACTGGGGAGGAACAAAAGTCGATACAGTCATACTAATTTGTATTTCTCCTAACGATTTAAAAAACGTTAAAAATATTTTAAGTGATATTTATAAACTAATAGAAACTAGGAAAAGCGTAAAAAAATATTTCTCGGATAACACGAGAAAAGGAATATTACAGCTTACGAAGGGAGGGGATTATCTTGATGAGGAAAGAATTCATATATTTAAATAATGAACTCACAAGTCGGAATGAAATCATAAGAAAAATGAGTGAAGATGTTTTTACTTATGGAATGATTATTGATGTTGATACTTATGTGAATGCTGTTTTAAAAAGAGAAGAAGAAATTCCAACTACAGTTGGTTTTAATGTAAGTATCCCTCATGGGAAATCAGAAGCAGTTACAGAACCATTTATAACTTTTATGAGAACAATGACACCTTTTGTTTGGGATGAAAAAAGTGGCGATAAAGCACAATTAATTTTTATGATTGGTGTTCCTATCGAGCAAAAAGATAAATTACATTTAAAAATCCTAGCGCAAATTAGTAGGAATTTAATGGATGAAAACTTTAGAAATAATTTACTAGAAGCAGAATCAACGGATGAAGCCTATCGTTTATTAAAACGCATTGAAGAAAACATTTATGCTGAAGAAATGGGGAATTTATGATGAAAATTGTTGGAGTTACTGCTTGTACAACTGGAATTGCGCATACTTACATGGCCCAAGAGGCGTTAGAAAAGGAATGTGCTAAGAGAGGCTATGAAGTCAAAGTAGAAACACAAGGCGGAATGGGAATTGATAATGAACTAACGGAGGAAGAAATCGCTGATGCGGATGCGGTTATTCTGGCCATTGCAATTGGAATTGAAGGGGAAGAGCGTTTTGAGGAAAAACAGGATCAGGGAAAGGTAATAACGATGGATCCTTCAAGTCTCATAAAGAATGTAGTAGATGTTGTGAATCAGTTAGAAAATCTCTAGGAGGAAGATTTCTATGGCTAATAGTGCGAAAAAGGTAGGGGAAGAGCTTAAAAAAGCATTTAGTACTGGTGTGTCTTACATGATGCCTTCAGTCGTTGTCGGTGGGATATTTTTAGCCCTTGCATTAGCTTCAGGGACACCGACAGATGAAGGAATGGTTGTCACAAATCCTTTCCTTCAAAACTTAAACACCATAGGTGCTGCTGGTTTTGCCATGATGATTCCGATTTTAGCAGGGTATATCGCCTATTCCATTGCAGGAAAACCGGGGTTGATTCCTGGGATGATTGCGGGCTTTCTCGCCAATAATCCTGTTGGTGAAAGTGGTGTTCAAACGGGCTTCCTTGGGGCAATGATTTTGGGGATTGTTTCAGGTTATATTGCAAAATACGTTAAAACTTGGAAAGTTCCTAATACCATTAAAACGATTATGCCTATCCTAATCATTCCGATTATTACAACCTTTATTACCTGTATCGGATATATTTATATCTTAGCTCAACCTCTTGCTGGTCTTGTTGATGGGTTAGTCAATTTATTATCTTCAATGCAAGGCGGTAGTGCCTTAATTCTAGGGTTAGTAATTGGAGCTTTTACTGCCATTGACATGGGTGGTCCAATTAATAAAACAGTTACTGCTTTTACACTAGCTTTAATGGCGGAAGGGATTTTTGGACCAAATGGTGCTCATAGAATTGCGGTTGCAATTCCTCCGTTAGGAATGGCCTTATCAACATTTATTTCAAGAAGAAAATATAGTGAAGAAGAACGTGGCTTAGGCATCAGTGCCGGATTTATGGGGTTAATTGGGATTACAGAAGGTGCTATTCCTTTTGCAGTAAAAGATATGAAACGCGTGTTGCCTGCAATTATGATTGGTAGTGCTGTTGGTGGTGGAATAGGAATGATGCAAAATGTTAGTACGTATATTCCTCACGGCGGGTTAATTGTTATTGGGGCAGTTGACGGAAAACTATGGTATTTTCTAGCAATGTTAATAGGGACAGTTGTAACAGCTGCCATCTTACATTTCACAAAACCAGATGTTGCGGTTAAACCATCTTCTGAAGAGAAGGAAGCAAATAATGGTTTAGAGAAAAAAACGATAAATTTCTAGGAGGGAAATAATATGGTTAAAGTATCTATTAGATCAACGGTGAAGGCAATATTAGAATTACAAGATGAAAGGAAAGGTGCTACATTACTAGGGATTGGACCTATGTCAGCAAACCTTTTACGAGCAAGTTTTGAGTTAGCTAGAGATGAAGATTTTCCGGTCATGTTCATTGCAAGTCGTAATCAAGTTGATATGGACGAATTGGGCGGCGGTTACGTGAATGGGTGGAACCAACATTCATTCGTAGAAGCCATTCGGAATACTGCAGAGGAAACTGGTTTTGACGGCCTATATTATGTCTGCCGCGACCACGGTGGCCCTTGGCAGAGAGATAAGGAGAGAAATGATCACCTGCCTGCAGAACAAGCGATGGAGTTTGGAAAGAAATCCTATCTTGCAGATATAGAAGCAGGCTTTGACTTATTAATGATTGATCCTACGAAAGATCCATTTGAAGTAGGAAAAGTTGTTCCTCTAGAAAACGTCATTAGCAGAACGGTTGAACTAATTGAATACTGTGAAAACGAAAGAAAAGCAAGAAACTTACCGGAAATTGGCTATGAAGTTGGGACAGAAGAAACAAATGGAGGGCTAACTTCCACTGAAACTTATGAAACTTTCATTAATAGACTTAAAGAAGAACTTGGAAGTAAAGGTCTTCCAATGCCGACATTTATTGTAGGTCAAACAGGAACATTGACTAGAAAAACAGAACAAGTTGGAACATTCAATTTTCATAATGCATATGAGTTGGCCCAAATGGCGAATAAATATGGGGTTGGATTAAAAGAACATAATGGAGACTACCTAGATGATGTGACTTTACTGGAGCATATTCCATCTAACATTGTTGCTACAAATGTTGCTCCACAGTATGGAACAGAGGAAACAAGGGCTTATCTAAAACTAGCGGAAGTAGAACTAAGGTTGAAAGAATATGGGTTAATTGATGAACCTTCTAAAGTGCGAGAGACTCTTTTAGTTCATGCGATTAAGAGTGAACGTTGGAGAAAATGGATGGTAGGAGAACAAACGAAATTAACAGTGGAAGAAATTATGAAGGACAATGACCTATCTGCTGAAATCTTAGATATTGCAGGTCATTATACTTTTAATGATGAAGAAGTAAAGGCAGAAATTAATAAGTTATATGATAACTTAAACAAAGCAAATATTGACGGGCAAAGATTTGTAATAGACCATATTAAGCGACCTATTCGTGACTACGTCGAATGTTATAACCTAAAAGGATCAACTTCGAGAATTATAGACAAGCTACAATCCTCAGAAGTGATTCAAATAGGGTAAAGAGTTCTTTTCTCCGAGATAGATGTCTTACTATTTGATGTGCATAGGGTTCATGATTGGTAGTCGGAAACTCTATGCATGTCAATATAGGTTGAGCATTAGGAGAATCTATATAAAATAAATTTATATGATTTACTATTCATAGTCAACTTTTGGTGTTAGTTAAACCTGAGAAAATTTGGTTATAGAAATCTATTAAAAATAGAGGATGAATAGCATGTTTGATAAGACCGATCAATTAGGCGTTAATTCTTTACGAATGTTAAGTATAGAAGCTATAAACAATGCAAATTCGGGGCATCCGGGATTGCCAATGGGCGCAGCGCCAATGGCCTATACGTTATGGACAAGACATTTAAACGTAAATCCGAAAAATTCTAAATGGGTGAATCGTGATCGCTTTGTGTTATCTGCTGGCCACGGTTCTTCTTTGCTTTATAGTTTATTACATTTAGCAGGATATGATGTGACGATTGAAGACCTAAAGAACTTCCGCCAAATCAATAGTCGTACTCCAGGTCATCCGGAAGTTGGTGAAACGGATGGTGTTGAAGCAACGACAGGTCCATTAGGGCAAGGATTCGCCAATGCAGTAGGAATGGCTATGGCAGAAGCCCATTTGAGTGCGACTTATAACAAAGAGGGGTACAACCTTGTTGACCACTATACATACACGTTGTGTGGTGATGGAGATTTAATGGAGGGAGTTTCTGCAGAAGCCGCCTCTTTAGCAGGGCACTTAAAACTAGGGAAATTAATCGCTTTGTATGATTCTAACGATATCTCTTTAGATGGTCCCACTTCAATGACTTTTACAGAAGATGTTGCTGGTCGGTTTGAAGCCTATGGATGGCAATATATTTTAGTGAAAGATGGTAATGATTTACATGCAATCTCAAAAGCAATTAAACTGGCTCAAATGGAAAAGAATAAGCCAACGCTGATTGAAGTGAAAACGGTCATCGGTTACGGTGCGCCAAACCAAGGTACAAATAAAGTGCATGGAGCTCCACTAGGAGAAGCAAATACCGCCATTACAAAAGATGCTTATAATTGGGATTACCCTCCATTTACCGTTCCATTAGAAGTGACAGACCGTTTTAAGGAAGCCGTGATGGAGCGAGGGGAAAAGATTGAAGCAGAATGGAAGGCTTCGTTTGCTAAGTATAGAGTAGCCTTTCCTGAATTAGCTCAACAATTTGAGGATGCCTTTAATGGTGACTTACCAGAAAACTGGGACAATATCTTGCCGAAATATACAATTGAGGACGCACCAGCTGCTACTCGTAAAACTAGTGAAGCGACTATTCAAGCAATCGGGGCGAGATTGCCTCACTTCTGGGGTGGTTCAGCTGATTTAAGTTCCTCTAATAATACAATACTTAAATCAGAAAAAGATTTTACCCTAGAATCCTATGACGGGCGCAATATTTGGTTTGGTGTTCGTGAGTTTGCTATGGGGACGATCCTCAATGGCATTATTTTACATGGAGGTACACTCCCGTATATTGGCACTTTCTTCGTATTCTCGGATTACTTACGGGCAGCCATACGTGTAGCTGCTATCTCTAGGTTACCTGGTATTTACGTTTTTACTCATGACTCGATTGGTGTTGGAGAAGATGGTCCTACTCATGAGCCTATAGAACAATTAGATTCCTATCGGGCAATGCCAAATGTAAACGTGATTCGACCAGCTGATGGGAATGAAGTCTCACAAGCTTGGAAATTAGCAATAGAATCAAAAGAAACACCGTCACTATTAGTATTGAGTCGTCAAAACCTCCCCATTCTAGAAGGCACTTTGGAAAAAGCCCCAGATGGTGTTGGAAAAGGTGCATATGTTTTATCTCCATCAAAAGCTGAAGTACCAGATGGCATTTTGATGGCTAGTGGATCCGAAGTGAAGCTAGCAATCGATGTACAAGCAAGATTAGCTGTAGATGGCATTCATGTTTCAGTCTTATCCGTGCCAAGTTTAGATCTTTTTGAACTACAAGATGCAGAATATAAAGAATCTGTTCTACCAAGTAGTGTTCGTAACCGTGTTTCGATTGAAATGGGATCAAGCCTAGGGTGGGGCAAATATACTGGGTTAGACGGCATTAACATTGGGATTGATACATTTGGGGCCTCCGGGAAAGGTGAGTTAGTGATAGAGCAATATGGTTTTACGGTAAATCATGTTGTCAAAAAATATAAAGAAGCATTTATATCAAACTTTGTAGAGGTTAACTAGAAATTTTTTGTTAAGTAAATAAATGTTTTTATATTATGAATATTTAAGAAAAAGGTGGTATGAATAGGTGGAGCAAAAACAATACAAGATAATAGCCGACCAAGGAATACATGCACGACCTGCAACCGTTATAGTACAACATGCAAGTAAGTATGATTCTACTATTAATCTCGAATATAAAGGGAAATCCGTTAATCTAAAATCGATTATGGGTGTTATGGCATTAGGAATTGGCTTTGGGGCTGAAGTGAAAATTAGTGCAGACGGTCCTGATGAGCAAGAGGCCTTGCATGGATTACAGAATCTGTTGTATACAGAGGGATTAGCAGAAGCATAAGGAGTTTGTTTATAATCTATTGTTTATAACGAACATTGCCAGTCACTGTTCGCACAGAATACGAGATTATCTAATCATAAAAGGGCCGGATTCAATTAGGAACCGGCTTTTCCTATGGGACATGGAGAACAGTCCCCATGACCTTTAACGGACGTGGTATACATAACGCTTGAACAAATTGGTAAAGATTGTGTAAGACAAGACTAGGTGCTTCTTCATCAAACGGAGTGATTTGCGCGATGAAGTGTTTACAAACAAAATCCCCAACAATGTGTGTGGGATATGTTAATATCTATAAGCACCTTCGCATGTATTTGCTACTGTTCATAATAACAATGTTGTTTATATTGTCCTGAAAATGGTTGACCGTACCATGTAGGAGGACATGCAGCATATGGATTAAAATACCAAAGAGCATACATAGAGGGGTGTTGTCTCCAAAACTTTACAACTTTTTGCGCCAATTTTCTCTCTATTTCTCTTGCAGGATCATAAAAGGCAAATAGTGCCTGGCACTGTTCGCCTGGAATTCTGTTCCTAAAAGTGATTTTACAAGGAATCTATTTGGTGGCAATTTGCTAAGAATACTCGGTTCGGTAAGTGTCACCACCATTTGGGCGATTTCAATGTATGCTCTATATGTTTACTTAGGTGCGGCTCTTTATTCCGAAAATAGATTCTCATCATCAGAAATTGCATTAGCTGTTACTTTTTACGGTATCGGTGCTGTATTAGGAAGTCTTATAAGTGGACAATTCACAGATAGGTTTGAGAAAGTAAGATTTCGAAAGCTATGCTAATTTTTTTGACTTTAATACTCGTTTGTTTAGGTATATTCTTCTCATCTGGTGATTGGATTTATTTCTTTTTATTCATATGGGCTTTGGTTGGATATGCAGGATTTACATCATACCAAGCACGGTTAGCAGTCGAATATCCAAAGGAACGAGGAATTGTTATGGCGTGGAATAATACGGCTCTGTATATTGGTATTACCATTGGTTCAGTGATTGGTGGTTATGTCATATCTAATTGGGGATACGCTTTCCTTCCGTATTTTTGTAGCATTGCGGCAATCATTAGTTTTGTCCTTAGTATCCAAAAGGTCCAAGAAACAAAAATAGAATCAGCTTTTTCAGCAGATACATGACCTCAGAATGAGGTCTTTTTTGTTGAACTAACGGGGGCAAATAGTGAAAAGGCAGCGGAGTTATCCCTTGCCTATTGCCATCCAATCTAAAAGTATTTTCTATAAAACTCCCTTCTAAGGCTTCCACTTAACTGAGCATAAATCCTTGTAGTCTCGCTTTTTTCGTGTCCTAATAAACTTTGAATAACATCAATGGGAGCTCCGTTGTTCAAAAGGTGTGTGGCATAGCGGTTGCGTAGTTGGTGGAATAATTCGTACCCTTTAGTTTAAGTGAAATATTTCACAATATATTTTTTACAGAAATACTAAATTTCCACATTTTAACACCGATAAATTTCTAGAGTAAATCAAAGGAGACGATTTGACCAATTATACTGTGCTTGGAAAGGGTGACAAATTGTAGAATAGATGAAATTGTTTTAATGTCTGAGGAGAGAATCCTTCAATCCTTTTGTCCGGTTCATCAGTCGTCAATGACTGAATATCCACATCGTTAACGGAGAGAGAAATTGAACATTTAAGGGAAGCCTTAAAGTATACCTTTCTATAAGGTGGTAAAGATGAATGGGGAACCTACAAGAAGTAACACCAGTCAGAAAAATAGGAAAAGTATAATAGAAATGGTAAATAAAAATAATACTAACTTTGTGATTTGTTATTATTCTTCCTCTAAATACTGAATCCTCATAAGTAATTTTTTTCGATTAGCAAATGTATATTCAATTTCTTCTACTATTCGTGTGTTCTTATAACAACTTCAAATCCATACTTTTCCATGAGGTTGTATCATTGTATTCGGTTAGGGAATATTAATCCTACTTTCAATCCCATTGTTACTTGGAAACATTATTCAGCAACTCTACTATCCTGCTGATGTGCAAAAGCCACAGCACAAACTGTAGTCATTTGAAGAAAAAAGATGTATAATCATATTGTTAAATTTGTACCTATAAATTTAATATGTATTTATAAATATTTTAATGATTATACCACGGAGGTTTAACATGAAGTTTCCACATGACTTTTTATTCGGAGCAGCTTCTGCTTCTTATCAAGTAGAAGGTGCTTGGAATGAGGATGGAAAAGGTATTACGAATTGGGATGTGTTTTCTAAGATTCCTGGAAAAACATTTAAAGGCACAAATGGAGATGTAGCAATCGACCATTATCACCGATACAAAGAAGATATTAAATTAATGGCTGAAATGGGCCTTGAATCTTACAGGTTTTCAGTTTCATGGGCACGTATTTTGCCAACAGGTGACGGGGAGGTAAATGAAAAGGGATTGGAGTTTTACAATAGTCTCATTAATGAATGCTTAAAATATGGAATCGTACCCTTTGTAACCCTGTATCACTGGGATTTGCCACAGACATTAGAGCAAGATGGAGGTTGGACAAATAGGAGAACAGCGGATGCATTTATTAAGTATGCAGAGATTTGTTTCCGTGCTTTTGGTGATCGCGTTAAACATTGGATTACATTCAATGAAACTGTGATGTTCTGCGGATTAGGCTATTTAAAAGGAGCACATCCACCAGGGATTCAAAACGATGAGAAAAAATATTTCCAAGCGACACATTATGTTTTTTATGCGCATGCAAAAGCTGTGGAAATTTATAAGCAATTAAATCATTATGGAGAAATCGGTATTACTCATGTGTTCCTACCTGCATACAGTGTTGACGATAAGGAAGAGAATATTATTGCTGCTCAACATGCAAATGAATATGAAACTTTCTGGTATTATGATCCTATATTAAAAGGAGAATATCCTTCTTACGTATTAGAGCAATTAGAAGAAAAAGGCTGGACACCGAATTGGACAGAAGAAGAACTTGATACACTGGAGAGAAATGCTTCCAAAAACGATTTTATTGGTCTTAATTACTATCAACCGATTCGTGTTGAAAAAATAAATGATGCTGTTTCTGCTATTGAGCACTCAAGAGAAACATCTACACTAGCACCTGGCAACCCCTCGTTTGATGCATTTTATCGTACGGTAAAAATGGAAGATAAAACGTATACGAAGTGGGGTTGGGAGATCTCACCTCAAGGATTTTTAGAAGGTCTTCACATGCTAAAAGAACGTTATGGTGATATTAAAATGTATGTAACCGAAAATGGACTTGGCGATGAAGATCCTATAATTGAAGGAGAAATTGTGGATGTCCCTCGTATTAAATATATAGAAAAGCATTTAAAAGTGGTAAAGCAAGCGATTAAAGAAGGTATTCATTTAAAAGGATATTACGCCTGGTCTGTTATCGATTTATTAAGCTGGTTAAATGGGTNNATTAAGCTGGTTAAATGGTTATAAGAAACAGTACGGGTTTATTTATGTTGATCACAAGGACAATTTGAAACGAAAGAAAAAACTGTCGTTCTATTGGTATAAACAGATCATTGAAACCAGAGGAGAAGAGCTATAAGAAAGAGAAACAACCTCTTGATTTTCATCAAGAGGTTTTGTGTATAATAGGGGAATAAGAATGAAGGACAAATAGGGAGATACTATGGCTGTAAAATATAAAGAAATAGCTGACCAACTTGAATTGGATATCCGTGATGGGAAATTTGATAGAACAAAGAAATTGCCAACAGAAGATGAACTAATGAAAACGTTCGAAGTGAGCCGGAATACGGTACGAAAAGCTATTACTCAGCTTGTAAATCGAGGCTATATTTATCAGGTACAGGGTAGCGGTATGTTCCTACGGGACAAATCAGTAACGGATTATATTAATTTAGGAAGTCTTAGAGGGTTAACAAAAGATCTGACTTCGAAGACTATAGAAACAAAAATCTTGAACTTACGTGTTATAGAAGCAGATGAAGAAAAAGCAGCGCGATTGAGATGTCAAAAAGGTTCAAAGTTATATTTTTGTAAGAGACTTCGAGAAGTGGACGGGGAACCTTTTTCCATTGAGGTAAGTTATTTTAATAAAGAAATTGTTCCTTATTTAAATGAAGACATTGCGAGAACTTCAATATATAGTTACCTAATTGATGATTTAAAGCTCCAAATTAGTTTTGCTGACAAAATAGTTAACTGTGAAAAGATTGATGAAGATAGTGCAAAATTGTTGAATGTAAAACCGGGAGACCCTACATTAATTATTGAGAATACAGTATGTTTAGCTAACGGCACCGTTTTTGAGTTATCACAATCGATCTTTCATTATCAAAAAGCAAAGATATTAAACAGGATCAATTTTAAATAAGAGATATAGAATATAAAACGACTCCCTAACAATTAAAATTAAAACGCATATTTCTTTCAAAGCGATTTAGTTTAGTAATTATATTAAATTGGGGTCATGTTCCATAGTAAAGAGGAAAGAGCTCCCACTACGTTACAAGCAAATAATATATAAGTTGTTAAACAATTTGCAACAGTATCTCTTGTTGATGCTTTGACTACCTTTAAAATTGATAACATAGGACGGAGTCTTTAAGGATATAAACTAATATTCGTAAATACCAATGAAGACTATTATTGATTGAAACTAAAACGTCTTAACCCGTTGTTATCACTGGGTTAAGACGGAAGTACAAATTGTTTCACTAAATGGAAGACTTGTTGTGTTTGACCAAACTATTTTTTATCCAGGTGGCGGTGGACGACCTTGTGATAAAGGGTTCATTAAGCAAGGTGAGGAAATCTACGAAGTAGTAAACATCAAAAAAAGAGACGGTGAAATCATTCATGAACTAGACCGTCAATTGCATGACAAACAACAAGCCATTATTATGCAGATTGACTGGTCATGGCGCGTTCAAAAAATGCGTTATTACACGTTATTGCATGTGATTGCCGTTATTTGTATCAACATGACAATGCTTTAGCTAAAAGTAGTCAAATTGAAAAGGATCACGCGAGATTAGAGTTAGCTTTTTCTCCTGAAATCATTGAAAAATCCCATTGGATCAGCCTCATAATATTCACACGAAACCCATGAGTAGAAGAGAAGCAGAGCAAAAAGAAGAAACCATTAATACGATTATTAACTTACTTCCAGCTACTCTTAACGAAAATAGAATCGTTCAAATTCAGAGCAAGCATGTGGGGGGACTCATCTTAACAATACAGCTGAAATTGGCTACTTTTCCATTATTAAAATCCAAAACAAGGGTGCTACGAAAAAAAGGTTGTAAATTCAGGTTCTCTAACGTCTATTTTAAATGTATCCTGATGTTGTAGTTTGTGAAGTAATATACTTAAAGTAACGGGTGCGTTAATCCAAGAAGGATTAATGCTTTTTTTATTAAGTTTATTGAACTTAGTGAAGTAGCAGGTTAGTTGAAGAAAATGATGTGGGTGTGCCTATTGACATTTTAATCCATTTAATTATAATTTAAGTAATTAAGTAAATACTTAAATGTGTAAATGGAGGAAAAACGGTTGTCGATCAACGAATTATTTAAAGCTCTTTCTGATGAAAATAGAAGGAAAATATTAGACCTTTTACGGAAGGGGGATTTGACTTCTGGAGAAATTGCCGAGAATTTTGAAATAAGTAAAGCTGGAATTTCTCAACACCTATCAGTTTTAAAGAACGCTGAATTAGTATATGCCATAAAAAAGGGGCAGTATGTTTATTACTCTTTAAATTCAACCGTTTTTCAGGATGTGTTGAAATGGATTGTTCAGTTTAATTCAAGAAAGGGAGATGAATAATGATAAAAAAAATATGCATTAGTTTCCTTATTTTCTTGTCTTTTGCCATTAGTCTTTTGTTGTTTTTCTCAAATACAGCAACTGAAGAATCTAAATATGGGGCAACTGAAGTACTATTATTTAGTATCCCACTCGCCATGTGTTTAGTGAACAGTAATTTAATTATTATTCCAAAACTCTTATCATTTCAAAACTCCTATGCTCGATATAAAAAAGGAATTGAAAGCGTTCTCCTTTCCGTTACTTTAATTCTATTTCTACTTCATATTGGTTTAATTCTATTGGGAATAGGTATAGAAGTTAGCCTTTTATACTTAGTACCTGTTAGCGTAGGGATTGTTCTTATCACCACAGCTAATACTCTTCCAAGGTTTCAATTGGATTTAAATCCTAAGGAACAACCAAAAAATTCTAATCAACTATGGAATATTGTAATTCGTCCATTTTCTTTCCCTTTGTTCATAGGTGGTCTCATAATGTTCCTTTGTTTGTTTCTTCCCGGTAATCTGATGATGATTGGTTTCTTCTCTATTCTTCTTTGTACATTACTTGCATCTTTTTATATGTCGTATAGAGCATATCAATCACATTGAATCAGTTTTAAATTTGGAGGGAGTATCTTTGAACAAAGAACAGATTTGCCCAGAATGCGGATCAAAAGAGTTTAAAATGGGGGAGTTTAAAGGATATGGTTCATTGTTTAAGAAAAATGCAATGATAAAAAGTTCAGAAGTTGATGCTTATTTCTGTGTAAATTGTGGTTGTATAGTAACTCTAAAAGTAAGAAACCCAGAAAAGTTTTTATAACGTATTGCTTGTTAAACAAACGGGGGTATTCCTTCAATACGGGATGCCCATTGCAGCAACCATTGGTGTTGCTACGTTAACTTACATTGATTGAAAATAAATGATGAAAGTCAAGCACCGTCCTTTCTCAACATTTTGTAATAGGGGAATGACAGAAAACAATCTTGATGAAAAAATTGTAACGTTTTATCTTCTTTTGTAGAAAACAACCAAATAGTAAATTAATCATGCTAAAGTGAACAAAACAAATCTGAGGAGGAAGGGTATGCAGGATATTGTTAGTTTTGGTTGGGGCTTAAATATCATTCTAATGATTTGTTTTGTTATAGCACTATTGGTACTAATGAGAAAACCGAAAGAATACCGAAAAAAGACCAAGAAGAAAATGTGAAGCAATAATGTCCTTGAACAAACGGGGGCATTAGGAACAGAGCTCTAGGCTGTCGTTGAGGCAGCTTTTTCTTATTGGACGAACGGAGTAGGTTCGTTGGTTTATCTTCTGGCTTAGCAATAGCGTTTACTTCTCCTTAGAAAGAACGATAATTTATATAAAATGTGATTAAAAAATTGAGATTGTGAACTATAAATGATCGGGGTAGAGATTTAATGAATATCAATTCTTATAATATTGTCGTGCATGTTGTCAATTTAATCCTATTGGGAGCTATCGGTTTTCTCGCGTTTTTCTCTGTAGTAAATATTAGCCCAGCCCAAGACCCCATCTCTGACCTATTTAAATTCGGTCTAATCGTTTTACTGCTCGTCATGTGGGCAGTTAATTACTGGTTCCAATATAAGAAACAAAAATGGATTCTACCAATAGCAGGAACCATCCTATACATCGCCATCGCTTTGTTTGTCATGGGGGTTGTTATGCAATTCCTACGCTCATTGTTTATTAAATAAACTCGCAGCCATGCCGCATGTTTGGGCACAATCGGATATGGATGTACAGTTGTAACACTCTGATTTATGTAGATATAATTAGGTATTGTGAGCAAATGAACCTAAAGTTTATTGGTTAAAAAAGGAATATCACCTATCTTGAAGAATTTCTGAAAGGAGCATAAGAATGAAATACCATGTTATTGAAAGAAATGCATTTCAGGTTGTAGGGTTGAAAAAAGTTTTTCAATGTGACGGAGAAGTAGGGCCCTCTAGTGAGATTCAACAACTTTGGGGAGAAGTTAGTCAGGATGGAACGATTGATCAATTGATGCCATTGGTTTCGGGTGAAATCACTGGATTAATTGGCATGACAGTGGATTACAGTAATGAAAGAAATGAACTAGAATACTGGATTGCAGTAGAAGGGAAAGGGAATATAACGGAACATTTCTCTACCTTTGATGTACCGGCTGCAAAATGGGTCGTATTCGATGTTGTGGGTCCGTATGCAAGCGCCATTCCTGCAACGTGGAGGAAAATTTATTCAGAATGGTTCCCGTTCAACGATTTTGTGCATAGTGGTGGTCCATCACTCGAGGTGCACAAAAGCCACGATCCCAACTGTCGCAATGCTCAATCTGAAATCTGGGTTCCTGTTAAATAAATATGGTATTTGATAAGCGTGGAAATCCCATAAAGTGTAAAATAACCATATAGAAATTGAACTAATGGGGAATTTAGCAACAACGTTCTAAATAGAAGAGATGGAATGAAGAACCAAAATAGTAATTATAGAAGTGGATGGTTTGCATGACAAATACATCAATAACAATCCTCACTATGAAACGTAAATTTGATGTTCCAGCAGAAAAAGTGTTTGATGCTTGGACAAACGTAGAAAAGCTTAAAAAATGGATGTTCACCATGGAACATACGAATAAAGTGGCAGAGAGTGATCCTCGTGTCGGCGGAACATGGGAAATTGTAGATCATCGCGATGGGAAAGATTACAGAGCATTTGAGAATACAAAGTGGTGGAACCACCAACAAAACTCGTTTTCACATTCAAGATGCTTCAATTTAGTGAATTAGAAGACGACATTACAGTGGAGATCCACCCGATTGAATCAGGATGTGAAATGATTTTCACACAAGCAATTCACGTTACCATGAAGAAGGTTGGACTAAAGAGGATATTGAAAAAGCACATGAAGAGTGGAAAAAAGAGACCGAACAAGGTTGGTATTATATGTTCCTAGGGTTGAAGGAATTAGTCGAGACAGGAAAAATTACATATCCATCCTTTTAATCTAAATTAAGGAACGGAGTCCTTTTTAGTTATATAGCTAGAATGTTTTCCTACTAAGACAAACGAATAAATTCTCTTAAACAAACGAATGTAAGCGTGAAAGAACGGAGCTGCCATTTTGGCGGCTTTTCTTATGGAACGAACGAAGCACGATTGTCCCTTAAGAAAGGAATATCGCAGATTCTATTGAAATGAAAAGGATGACAAATAAGGTTTTACAATTTCAAAAAGATTAAATAGAATACTATACGAGGTGTTTATATATGAATAAGTTTGGAGCAAACTATTTAATTACAATGGACGATATAGTCAGGGAAGGTTCTGCAATCTTAAGGAAGAAAACCGAACCAGTTACCCTTCCTGTTTCAAGTGAAGATAAAGAAGCTTTGCAATGCATGCTACAATATTTAAAAAATAGCCAGGATCCAGTTATTTCAAAAAAATATAAACTTCGACCTGGAGTGGGGTTATCAGCAAATCAAATTGGGATTGATAAACGTATGTTTGCAGCATTATTTGAGGATAAACAAGAATGTATGTTCATTAACCCTAAAATTATTAGCCATTCTATTAATATGGTTTATTTACCTGAAGGAGAAGGTTGTCTTTCAGTTGATAGGGACATTAAGGGATTTGTACCAAGATATGAAAGAATTAAAGTAAAAGCGTATGACATCAATGGACAGGAAAAGATTTTTAGATTTAAAGGGTATCATTCCATCGTTATTCAGCACGAAATCGATCATTTAAATGGCATTATGTTTTATGACAGGATCAATAAAGAAAATCCATTTAAACTTCCAGACAATGTTGCAATTGAGAGTTTGTATTAAATTAAATATAGTTTTTTGACAAGATGAACTCGTAGATTTATTCCATTATAATAGTGCAATTCATAAAGAAGGTGGTCAATAAGATCACCTTCTTCTTATGGGTTGGAAACCTAAGGATTGTAAACCAAACAATTGGCAATTTCTAAGATCATAAATACTTATCAATTGCTAATTAGTCTTTTCATGCCTATATGTAAGATTAAACCCATCATACTCCAGATATTTAAAATAACACCTACTATTAGCAGGGACCACTCTACAATCTCCGGAGAAATTGTTGTTAAAGCAATTGTTGTGATACTACAACCTATCATTAACATGGCAAATAACAAAGGTAAGTTCTTTATCAATTGAGTCACCTCCTATTTCTATATAAATATAATTATTGGATTATAACATATTCTGCTATTTTTTTCGATAAACAATGAAGCTTACAAAACAAGCTTCATATAGAAATGGTCTCCATTTTAAAAGTGATTATTTTTCATATGCCAATAGAATTATTATTTGTAATATATTTCTATTGAATCAATGGGAGGTAAAATGGTATTCTTACTTAGCTGTTTTAGAAAGCAGTGCAATATCATGCTTCGAAAATACTTTTTTAATAAAGTGTTGACGAGTTGCTGATTGTGATGTATATTAAATATCCGCTGTTAAAAACAGCAGCCACTCAATTTATTAATTATATCAAAATAATATTTTACTTGATTTAATGAGTTGAATATGATATATTAATAAATGTCGCTTCTGAGCGA
>NZ_JACWFH010000037.1 GCF_019749255.1 Mesobacillus maritimus
AAACGTTGGCTCATGTTCTTCTATAATAGAAGAAACATGATTAATATTGTTTGTTGACGCTTGTTTGTTTAGTTTTCAAAGAGCAATTCGTTTGTGCCACCGAAGCGACTCAACTAATATATCATGGTTTCACATTCATTGTCAACAACATTTTTAATTTCTTTTATGTTGTAGACGAAAGTGTTTATGATAAAAACCACTACAATCACTACATCTTTTTGCGACTGTTTTTATATAATACCACCCTGCCCAATTAGAGTCAACCTTTTTTCTATAAATTTATCACAAAAAAACAAAAGGTCCCCGAGTTGCTCTGGGGACCTTAGTTTATTAATTTTTACTAATTTCAATAATCTCTTCTTCAGCCATGTCGATATTTCCTGTTTTCTTAAGAGTAACGCTCTCACCCTCAGTTAGGTTTGTAAATACGATTGGCGTAATAATGGATGTTGCATTCTGCTTGATATAGTCTAGATCAACCTTTAATAAAGGCTGTCCTTTTTCAACTTTATCATTTTCATTGACCAATGTTTCGAAACCTTGGCCTTTAAGAGTAACCGTATCTATTCCAACGTGAATTAAGATTTCGCGGCCACCGTCCGACATGATCCCTAAAGCATGCTTTGTTGGGAATAAATTGACGATTTTACCGTTTACCGGTGAAACAACTACCCCTTCAGACGGAACGATAGCAAAGCCATCTCCCATCATCTTACCAGAGAACACAGCATCTGGAACTTCCGTAATAGGCTTAATCTCACCTTTAAGTGGTGAAACAAAGGCCTCGTTTACCTTACTGCCAGTTTGGTCCCCACTATCATGCTCTTTCGTTTGTAGTGCTTCAGGATTCACCTCTTCAATCTGCTGTTCCACTTCTAACGCTTGATTGGTTTCAACTGGACGAGGTCTCTTTCCACTAATGATATCTTGCATCTGTCCTTTAATAGTTTCTGAACGAGGGCCAAAGATTGCTTGAATGTTATTTCCTACTTCAAGGACCCCAGCTGCCCCTAGCTTTTTCAATTCTTCTTTATCTACTTGTTTAATGTCGTTTACAGATACACGAAGACGAGTAATACAAGCATCTAGATGAGCAATGTTTTGTTGGCCACCCATCGCTTCAAGAACATTGTAAGGTAAATCCCCAGCTTGTCCTTTTGTGCCTTCTTGTGCCTCTTCCGCATCTTCACGACCTGGAGTTTTCACATTGAATTTTACAATGATAAAACGGAAGACAAAATAATACACAACTGCATACGCTAGACCTAATAGGATCGCAATCCACCAAGGCTCTCTTCCCGGTAGAATTCCGAATAGGAAGAAGTCAATAAACCCTCCTGAGAAGGTATAGCCAATATTCACACTAAGAACAGTCATTAATATAAACGATAGACCGTCGAGCACTGCGTGAATAAAGAATAAGAGTGGTGATACAAATAGAAACGAAAATTCAAGTGGCTCTGTAATCCCTGTTAAAAAGGAAGTTAATGCCGCTGAACCAAGTAATCCAGCTACAACCTTTTTCTTTTCAGGTCGTGCAGTATGATACATCGCCAGTGCTGCAGCAGGTAAACCAAACATCATAACTGGAAATTCCCCAGCCATAAAGTTACCAGCCGTTATTTCTACCCCATCTTTTAATTGTGCAAAGAAGATTGTCATATCCCCACGAACTAGCTCACCAGCGGCATTCGTATAGGAACCAAACTCATACCAGAATGGCGCATGGTAAATATGGTGCAATCCAAATGGAATGAGCAACCTTTTAATGAATCCAAAAAGGAAAACTGCAAAGTAAGTTCCTTCTTCAATCAACCAAAGAGAAGCACTATTCATCACACTCTGGATAGACGGCCAAATGAATAACAGTACTAATCCAGCTAAAAATGAAAATGCAGCTGTTGCAATTGGTACAAATCGCTTTCCTGCAAAGAACCCAAGGAACGCTGGCATTTCAATATCATAGAAGCGATTAAAGCTATAGGCAGCGATAAGACCTACGATAATCCCTCCAAACACACCTGTTTGAAGTGTTGGAATCCCTAATACACTAGCAAAACCAGGATCGCTTGAAGCCATTTCCGGGGTAACACCTATCCAAGAACCCATAACCTGATTGAAAACTAAATAGCCAACAAGTGCGGCGAGACCAGCCGCCCCGTCATTCGCTATCCCTACAGCCACACCAAGGGCAAACAATAGAGCTAAGTTTCCAAATATAACACTACCCGCGTCTTCCATTACTTTGGCAACGAGCTGAATCCAGTCAGCTTGCAGAAATGGAAGCAAATCTAGCATTGTTTCTTGTCGCATGGCATTTCCAAACCCTAACAACAAACCTGCCGCAGGTAAAAGAGCAACTGGAAGCATTAGCGCTTTACCGACCTTTTGCAAAACGCCAAAAAGTTTTTTGAACATATAAATCCTCCTATCCATTTTTACTTATCAAGGATTAGTAACAAACATTAGACCAATAAAAAAAGGCATGAGCGAGAAAACAATTAAAGGAAGTTATGGGTAATGTACCCATAAACAGGGTATTTTACCCCATTTACTTCTTTTAACTATCTTCTTCACTCATGCCTGATCGTATCAGTAACACGTAAAGTAGAATAAGTACTATTTTATTTTCTTCTGAAGCCTTTGTAAATGCATGGTGAGATACACCGCTTCAGCATCAAAAACTGGTTTTCTTAATGTTTGTTGCATCACTTTAACAAGTTTCCAGGAAAGATTATAACATACTGGGTATTCTTCTTTCAATAGTGCTGTAATTTTTTCTGGTTCTTCTACCTTTTCCCCATTTTTTACTCGTTCAATCGCAAAGCGGAGGTGCCTGACTAACCTCATGTAGTCTACGCTTTCCTTATCTATTTTAAAATGGAATTGTTCTTCAATCATTTCAATTAAATGCCCAATTAATTGAGAATGCTGATTTACCTCTGATAATTCTTTATTGGTTAACGCACTGTGGATATGTAAAGCGATAAACCCTGCCTCACCTTCAGGCAAATCCACTAAGTTTTTCTTTCTAAACAAATCCAGTACGTCTTTCGCAATCTTATACTCTTTCGGGTATAGCGCTTTCGTTTCGATTAAAAACGGATTGCGAATTTCCATCCCTTGAGCCAGGCGAGCAACGGTAAAAAGTAAGTGGTCGGTTAACGCTACATGGATATGCTCATTCAATTCCTTCTCTCCAGCTTCGTTATTAATTAGTTGGATTGCTGAGATGATTACTTGTTGCAATTCATTCTCTAAGTACGGGAGCAACTTAATGTAGTTTTTCTGTTCCTTTTGGTCTTTTAAGACAAAAAGTTTTTCGGCACTATCAGAATCAAAGGTTTCACTTTGTTTACGATTAAACCCAATTCCCTTTCCAATCAATACAACCTCCCCATATTCAGGGTGGCTCGCAATTAGTACGTTATTATTCAAAACTTTTTTTATTAGCAAGCTAGCCATTTACATTCCCTACTTTTACAATTCGCATAATATTCTCATGGTATATAAGCAACTAGTGCTTGTCAATCAATAAAGCAATCGGTTTCATTATAGTAAAAAAAAGGAATCCAACTTGATAGCTGGACTCCTATTTCTTGATTTAAGTCAGGAAAACAAAATATAAAACAAAGATGATAAATAATAGGTACATAATCGGATGTATTTCTTTTGAACGCCCTTTGATGATCATTGTAATTGGATAAAAGATAAATCCAGCAGCAATCCCTGTTGCGATGCTATAGGACAGCGGCATAATAATGATGGTCAAAAATGCTGGAACAGCAATCTCAAAACGTGCCCAATCAATCTTTCCTAATGATGCAACCATTAGGACCCCAACAATGATTAATGCTGGTGCCGTTACTGGTGAAGTAATGACTGATAATACTGGAAAGAAGAACATTGAAAGGAGAAAGAATCCCGCTGTAACTAGGGCCGCAAAACCTGTTCTTGCTCCAGCAGCAACACCTGATGACGATTCAACATAGGAAGTGACGGTTGATGTTCCTAAAACAGACCCTACAATGGTAGCTGCTGAATCTGCTGCTAAAGCTTTCCCTGCTCTTGGCAATTTATTATCTTTCATTAAACCTGCTTGGTTCGCTACCCCCACCAAAGTTCCCGCCGTATCAAAGAAATCTACAAACATGAAGGTAAGGATAGTAGCAAGCATTGTTGTTGTATAGAAAGAAACATCACTAAATGCTGAAAATAGAGCGCCGAATGTAGGCTCAAGACTTGGAACTGCACCAACCACTTGGTCCGGTGTTTGAATCAATTGGAAAATCATGCCGACAATCACCGTAATAATCATTCCAAAGAATACAGCTCCGTTGATTCCACGAGTCATCATAATGACCGTTACAAGTAGACCAAAGATGGCTAAGAGCGTTTCTGGTTTCGTTAAATCTCCTAAAGCAACGAAGGTAGCAGGGTCACTCACAATGAGCTCTGCATTTTTAAGACCAATAAAAGTAATAAAGAGTCCAATTCCGGCACTAACCGCATATTTTAATTCTGAAGGGATTGCATTAATGATTTTTTCGCGCAATCCTGACATTGTTAACAGGAGGAAGGAGATTCCTGAAACAAAAACTGCCGCAAGCCCATGTTGCCATGGAGCTCCGTTTCCTAAAACAATGGTATAAGCAAAGAATGCATTTAGACCCATTCCTGGTGCAAGTGCAATTGGGTATTTCGCCCAGAGTCCCATTATTATGCTACCTAATGCAGCTGATAGCGCTGTAGCAACGAAGACTGCACCTGTATCCATCCGCATGGCATCAGGCAGGTCTGGTACATCCGCAAGAGTTAAAGTCAATGGATTGACGACTAGGATATAAGCCATCGCCAGAAAGGTCGTTAGCCCTCCGATGAATTCACGACGGTAATTCGTTCCTAACTCCTCAAATTGAAAATATTTTTTCATCTAGTTATTCCTCCCTGATTATCCATTCACCCCAAAAGAAAAACGCACCGAGAGTATCGGAGCGTTGACAGTAGCTGTATATTGGAAAAGAAAGGGATAAAAAGTAAAAAAGATTATTGCAAATACACCCTAAACTTTTCACAATCAGCGTAGTCAAGCTCTTTACGGTAGCTCGGTAGAAACTTTTGGGCCATATCCCCAAGATTATACGACGATATTGTGGTTATTTATTAATTTCATCTTTATATTAACAGGTATTTCTACCTAGGTCAATTAAAAAGACGAACATTTTTAAATGTTCGTCAATAAATGTTCGTGTATACTTTTTTCTTTCTACTCCCACTCAATCGTTGCTGGTGGCTTGCTCGTAATATCATAAACAACACGATTAATATGCTGCACTTCGTTTACAATCCTTGTTGAAATTTTCTCAAGTACATCCCATGGAATTCGTGCCCAGTCTGATGTCATCCCATCGATGGATGTAACAGCTCGGATTCCGATCGTGTAATCATATGTTCTAGCATCACCCATTACTCCAACGCTGCGGATGTCAGGTAAGACCGTAAAATACTGCCACACTTCACGCTCAAGACCCGCTAATCTGATTTCTTCTCTTAAAATCGCATCCGATTCGCGAACAATTTCAAGCTTTTCTTCTGTGATGGCTCCTAAGACACGGATTCCAAGGCCTGGTCCTGGGAATGGCTGACGCCAAACAATTTCGTCCGGAATCCCAAGTTCGGTACCAAGTGCTCTCACTTCATCCTTAAACAATGTGTTCAACGGCTCGATCAATTTAAATTGCATATCTTCTGGTAATCCACCAACATTATGGTGTGATTTTATCGTCTGTGCGGTTGCCGTACCACTTTCGATAATATCGGTATACAAAGTCCCTTGGGCAAGGAATTCAATACCCTCAAGTTTTGTTGCTTCATCATCAAAAACATAAATAAATTCGTTCCCAATGATTTTCCGCTTCTTCTCTGGGTCTGAGACTCCTTCTAACTTATTAAGGAAACGATCCTTAGCATCTACTTTAATAACATTCATATTAAAACCTTCAGAGAATGTCTTCATAACTCCCTCTGCCTCATCCTTACGAAGCAGACCATGGTCAACGAAGATACAAGTTAGCTGGTCACCTATCGCTTTATGAATCAGAACTGCAACCACCGATGAATCGACTCCACCGCTTAGCGCACAAAGAACCTTTTTATCGCCGACCTCTTGACGGATTTTCTCCATTTCAATTTCAATAAAGTTTTCCATCGACCAATCACCAGTACAATTGCACACATTGAAAACGAAGTTCTTCAACAGATCATTTCCATACACAGAATGCTGTACTTCCGGATGAAATTGAACAGCGTATAATTTACGGTCTTCATCACTCATTGCTGAGATTGGACAAGAAGGATTGACACCATCAATTCGGAATCCCGGAGGTGCCTCGGTAACCAAGTCACCGTGACTCATCCAAACGGTTTGTTCAGCTGGTGTGTCTTTGAAAATTGAACTCAGATGATTTAATGTTAACAAGGCTTTCCCATATTCACGGTTGGTTGCTGGTTCTACTTTGCCTCCGAAATGCATTGTCATTAGCTGCATTCCATAGCAAATGCCCAATATCGGCAAACCTAGCTCAAAAATCTCCTCATCACAACGGAATGAACCATCATCATAAACACTATTCGGTCCACCAGAGAAAATGATTCCTTTAGGGTTTAATTTTTTTATCTCAGCTGCTGTAATGGTATGGGGATGAAGTTCACTGTAAACCCCAAACTCTCTAATTCTTCTCGTAATCAATTGATTGTATTGACTACCAAAGTCTAATACGACAATCATTTCCTGATCCTGCAATTCCAATTTGTTTGACAAGTCGGTCACCCCAATTAGTAAGTTAAATTCTCTTACGACTAAGTACAAAAGCCCAAGCGCCTTGGTCAGCCCCGAGGGGCTAGACGCTGGAGCTGGATGCAGACGTTACCCACACCCAGAATATCTTTATTTTTCCGCAAAAACGAATAAAAAAAACTAGAATTCTCCCTCGTCATATGACAAAGGCAGAATTCTAGTTAATGAATACACTCTGCCTTCATAGTCAAATCATTTACGGTGATTTGGTAGAAACTTTCGATCCATATTATCGAGTATATACGAAGGTACACCTATTAAATTACTAAATTATTGTACCAATATATTAATTTTTAGGTCAAGTCACTATTTTTTTCATCAACTCTTCCCACATTTCTTTCGTTTCTGACCATGTACCATCTTTCAAATTTCCACGATAGAGAAATTGTTCGTATCGGTCTGTTAAAACTCTCATTTCTCGCCCTTCTAAACGGGCATCTACTACTCGCGCATACTCTCTTAAGGTTTGACCGGATTTCCGTTTTAACCCGAAACGTTCAAGTTGGGATAATAAAGTTATATATGCAGATGGAAAATGCTTATCCTCTTTTTTAGATTTATAAATAAAAATGTAATAGTGCGGGAGCCATTTCCCTCTGGTTAAATACGTTCCTACCCCAATAATAAAAGCGAACAATAGGATTATTCCCTTATGTTGATCTTTAAAAAAGTTCCCAACCTTTCCCTTCCATTGGTTGCTAATATTATCTGTAAAACTAGCCGAGCTTCCTGCCTCTTCTAATTCAGGAGGATCTGGTATAGGAGCAGTTGTTTCCTGTGTTTCTTCCATATCAACTGGAGTCACTCTATTTGTTTCAGAGCTGAACGCGATATTGTTTGAGAAGCCCTTAGTCGGCTCAAAAGGTACCCAACCTACTTCAGGAAAATAGACTTCAACCCAGGAATGAGCATGATTATTTGTTACTTCATACATGCGATTACCAGAGTCTAGGGTTCTAATGTAATCACCAGAAGTATAGCCCTTGACCCATCGGGTTGGAATATCAAGCGTCCGTAGCAACACAGCCATCGAAGTAGAAAAGTTATCACAATAGCCCCGCTTCGTTTCAAACAAAAACTGAGCTACATAATCTTCCCCTTCTTCTGGAACCTCCACATTAACCTGGTCATATACAAATCCATTACTATGAAAATAGTTTTCAATTGCTTCCACCTGATCATACCAGTTCTCCTTGCCTTCGGTAATCTCCAAAGCCAAGTCTCTAACACTAGAAGGTAGGTTCTCCGGAAGTTGAGTATAGTTATTTAAAATATAGTTCATATAGTACTCGTCTTTGGAAGGCATTCCGTTTTGTAATGTCTCCACCTGAAAAGAAGGCACCTTATACTCGACGGTATAAGAAGACGGAGCTTCAGGCTCAAGGTCCCTAAAAGCGGAAATTCTTTCGGTTAAAGGGCTTAACCTGTATAAGTATAATTCCTCTGTTTCCACCTTTACTACACCGTGTGGATATTGAATATGTCCGTAATCAAATTGATTAAAAACCGTACTAGATTTGGTATCTTCAGGATCCTTTGAATGAAAGGATGTGATGGGGATAGGAGAATTTTCACTAAAATCGAGAAAGGAATTTTCATTAAATGAATCTGGTACTAGAACATTCCAACCTTTCCCAGTGTAATGGTCCTTTGTTTCTACCTTCCAATAGTGACGTTGTTCCATCTCCGCCCTGAATACTACCGTACCATCTCCTACAAACGGACCACCTAAATTTGAATCATCACTCCCATACCCTGCTCGTCTCTCACCCTCTCCTCCATCCCCATTCTTATTTATTAAAAAGGCTGGAACTGGGTCTGGCCAAATTGGCTCTGACTTTGGTGCTGCATACCCAATGAATGCGCTACCTGCAATCATAATGGCTAACGGCACCACCCACTTCCTTGTAGGAAGATTTTTCAACTGGATGTTTTCCCTCTCAACCAACCGATAAAACGTAAGCATTCCCATGATTGAAAATCCAACAATCCCGCTTCTTACAAGGGCTCCATCTCCCTCATAGGGAGTAAAGGTATCGAGAACCGTAATAAAGAGTATTGTCATAAAAAAGAAAACTAAGATTCTCCTTGTCTTAAGGATCCAATAGTGAATGAGATAAGCCATTATCCAGAGAAGAATAAAGAATAATAACGTACGGAATGGGTTTGATAGCCCCATAAAATCCCCATTCCAGACTAACCCTAGGTTTCTAGTTACATCTGTAAAAAAAGTGCCCAGCCAAGAAACGTTCAAAATGGATCCATCATAATAAATGGATTGAATTTGAAGCAGGATATACACCAGTTTGACTAACCACTTTAGTAAGGGTGGTACATTTAGAAAAGCCAGTATTAGGGCTAAGATAATAAACCCCAAGAATACCCCTAAATTTCCTGTATCTGTGAGCTGTTCTACTGGCCGTAACCATTCCCAAAGCAAGAAAAAGGAGAAAGTGTAAAGGAGAAAGGTGGCAAAATTCATCTGAACCTTTGTCGAAATCATCCTCCACTCACCTCCGAAAGATTCTCTGCAAAGTGACCTTCGTGCATAAGGTTCACTTGGATCCCCTTAGCGCGAGCTATACTGGCTAAATGACGTTCTTCTTTACTAAAAACATCATGCTTCCCTTTTATCAAAAAAATAACGCTGTTCCCACTTCTGCTTGAATAAAAGGCTAAACGTTCAATCAACTGATCTGTTAGTTTTCCTGTTACAAGCATAATGGTGCTCGTTTGACTTCCACCTAAATCCTCCGAAGCAATTATTTGGTCAAAGGGCGTGGGACATTTACATTGTATCTTTGCCAGCTGATAAAAAAGCTGCTGCTGATGACTTTCCCCTCCCTTAATTGGGGACCGGAACCGTTCATCACCGCAAGCAAGGAGACCGATTTGCGCCCCTTTTTTAAGGATGGACCTAATCATTGACGCTGCGAATGTAACAATCCCTTCGAAATGTGGGTCAGGTGCACAATCCATCGCTAGCAAAACGGCCTGTGACTTTCTCTGTTCAAACTCTTTTGTCATAAAGTCATTCCGCTTCGCAGTTGCCTTCCAGTTTATCCAGGAAAAGCGGTCTCCCGGCTGATACTCACGGACACCGACTGACATGGTCGTATCACGGTGAACTTGTTCATTCGTTGCAGCTGTCCCTTGGTCAAACTGACTATTTTTTAGCCTGTACATCATTTCCTCATAGGCGGGATAAACAACCATTTTATCTTCAATCATGATAAATCGTTCTTTCTCAATGATTCCAAATAGATCTCCCGTTTTAATACGTATCCCTTTAAATGTATGTTCCCCTCGATTTAGCTTGTCTAAAGTATATTGAAGATGCAGCTCTTTCCTAAACCATGGAAATATAAGTTGCTTTCTCTGCGTTTGGTCCCCGTTCAAAGAAATAACCCCATTCACCTGCTCTTCCACAATGATATAGAGTAGTGGAAATGGAAACTTTCTTTTAAGGGTAAGATTCACTGTTACTTCCTCACCGAAGTTAAAGATTTTATGATCAAACTCCCTTTTCCCACTAAAATCAGCTAACGGATAGAAAGCTAGAAAGAAAGAGTAGAGAGCAAATGGCAAAAAGCTATAAAAAAGAAACCAACTTCCAAATCCACCTTCAAACATGGCATAAGAGAAGGTTAGGGCAATGAGTAGCACTAGGAGAGTTAACTTCCAGACTTCCTTCACCTTTTGAGAGAATTGTCTCATTTACTTCACAAGCCTTTGTATCGGTACTGGCACAGAGGCTAACACTTCCGTTACAATATCTTCGGTAGAAAGGCCTTCATACCGAGATTCTGATTTTAAAATTATTCTGTGGGAGAAGACAAATGGGGCTAAATATTGGATATCATCTGGAAGAACATAATCCCTTCCTCTACTAAAAGCTAAAGCTTGGGCCGTTTTCATCAAGGCAATCGACCCACGAGGGCTAACTCCAAGATAAACTTTAGGATGGGAGCGGGTTTCTGTAGTAAGGTTCACAATATACCGCCTGATGGACGGATCCACATAGACATCCATCATCTCTTTTTGTAATTTTTGAAGCTCAAGTAAATCAACAACTGGCTCTAGGTCCTCAATTGGTGGAACCTTTTGGGCCCTATTCAACACTTCGATTTCCTCATGTACCGTTGGGTAGCCCATTTTCATTTTAAGTAGAAATCGGTCTAACTGGGCCTCAGGAAGTGGATAGGTTCCTTCATATTCAATAGGGTTTTGGGTGGCCATAACAAAAAACGGCTTTTCAAGCTTATGGGTCACTCCATCCACCGTCACTGAGTTTTCTTCCATCCCCTCAAGGAGCGCTGACTGTGTTTTCGGTGAGGTTCTATTAATTTCATCCGCGAGAATAATGTTCCCCATAATTGGACCCGGACGAAATTCGAATTCCATTTCCTTTGGATTATAGATGGATACCCCTGTCACATCTGAAGGAAGTAAATCTGGAGTAAACTGTATTCGTCGCAACTCAGCACTGATTGATTTTGCCAGTGCACGGACCATCATCGTCTTTCCAACACCTGGTACATCTTCAAGAAGAACATGTCCGCCTGAAAGCAGTGCAACAAGACTTAATTCCGCCACGTCTCGTTTCCCTGTCATTACTTTATCAATATTGTCTAATATCCTTTCAATTGCAGGGTTGATTTGAGTACTCACTTCTGTTTCCTCCCCTATCGCTTGTTTATGTAATAAAACTTTAGATTCATTTTTGTTTCTTTAATTATACGTCATTTTCCCTATTTTCTGTTAAATTAACGATAAACTAGAATAATAACTTTTTGTAAAATTAAATACCTTTTTTTATACAAGACAGATGGTAAACCTGGGTGGGATATAGAATGTATTAAATCAACCTAAACAAAAAACCCCTCACCAAGAGGAGTTTTGAAATCTTTGATCGATATTAGAACTTATTTTTAATCACAACTTGGGGTACGAACAGGTTTCTTCTTGGTTTTAGATTATCAATTATGATATCTGCGACGTCATCTGCTTCCATGAGATTTTTGGTTTGCTCCTCACTGTAGATTCCACTCCAAAATTCTGTCTTCATTCCACCCATATATGCTCCATATACCTTTACCGAAGTATCTTTTAGTTCAGCTAATAAACTTTCCGTAAAGCCTTTGACACCAAATTTACTTGCACAATAGACGGACTCAGTTACTTTTCCTTCTAATCCCGCAGTAGAGACAATATTGGCGATTATGCCTTTATTTCTTTGTTTCATATTCGGTAGGACTGCCTGTGAACAAAAGATTGTACCTTTTAAATTAATATCAATCATATCATGCACAGATTTCTCATCAATTTGTTCAGCTAAGGCGAATACACCTGTGCCAGCGTTATTAATCAATAAATCGATAGGTCCAACCTCTTGATAAATTGCCTGAAAGACTTTGTCCACTTCTTCTTTTACCGATACATCCAGTTGGTAAATTGAATATTCATTATGTAAAAGGTCCGCAACATTCTGTAACTTTCCTTCATTGCGTCCAAGTAGGCAGATGTGTGCACCCATTTCTGAGTATTTCTTTGCCAAGGAAGCTCCTAAACCGCTCCCAGCACCAGTAATAACGACTACTTCCTGATCCATTGTCCTCAATCCTTTATGATTTAATAGTTATACTGCTCCTATCATTCCCAACCAAAAAGCTCCTCATAAGTTTAGACAACTTGATGAAAAGCCTTTGTTAAAGTTCCGTTTCCAAACTTTATCCGAAGGAAGACTATTGGGGCACCTATGATATTAACATTAGCATTGGCTCTTTTCTCAAACTTTGTTGTTTTTCATAAGCAAAAGTAGCTTCGAACCTGTTGAATCCAAAGTTAATGAGAGTAATGAGTGCCTGCCTATGATTGCGATAATGTCCCCACCAATAAACGACATGTTACACGTGAAACATGTTGAAGTTCGTCGATTAACTATTCTTCTAATAAGTAGACCACCCTCGGTTTTAAGGTTGGTAAAGGTAAGAACGATGTATTGTCATAGATTCGTAAAAATAGCTAATAGCAAAAGGGTGTAGCCAAATAGGCAACACCCTTTTTCATTCTTTGTCCATTTAACTGGACATTGTATGCCAATCTCTATTTCAATTATACATAAGCCAATTGTTTAACCACGTCTTCTCCAGATCGGTTATTCCTTCGGCCATCTTTGAAGACCACTTCTCCCGGTGTGATACAATCTTGAACAGGACAGACATTAAGGCAAAGATGGCAGCCAACACAATGGTCTTCAAGAATGATTGGCTTTCTGTTTTCATAATCCCATTCGATTGCCTGATGAGAGCCGTCAAAACAAGAGATATAGCATCTGCCACAACCTACACATTTACTTTCATTAATAGTAGGGATGATTTGGAAGGATCTGTCCAACTCTTCCGCAGGAATGATATTTTTTGTAGCAATGCCTACTAGTTCATTTAGTGAATCAATCCCACGCTCATCCATGAAGTGACTTAATCCGCTAATCATGTCTTCGACAATACGGTACCCATACTGCATAACAGAGGTGGTGACTTGAACATTACGACAGCCGAGGAGAATAAATTCCAAGGCATCTTGCCACGTTTCAATCCCGCCAATTCCGCTAAACTGCACAGTTTGTAAATCTTCACACTGATTCATCTCGGTAATGAATCTTAAGGCAATTGGTTTAACCGCATTTCCGGAGTAACCCGAAATAGAGGACTTACCGTTGACAACTGGTTTTCCTGTAATATTGTCCAAATCGATGTTGGCGATGCTTTTCATCGTATTAATGGCGGAAATTCCATGTGCCCCGCCTTCTGCTGCAGCAATAGCTGGAACAGTCATCTTGGTAATGTTTGGCGTCATCTTGGCCACAACCGGAAGATGGGTATGATCTACCACTGCCTTCGTATACTGGCGCACTAGATCCGGATTTTGACCAACATCAGAACCCATCGCATGGCTTGTCATCTGTGGACAGGAAAAGTTCAGTTCAAGCATATCCGCTCCTGCCGCTGTTACAGCCTCAGTAATTTTTATCCACTCCTCTTCGGTGGATCCCATAATACTGACACCGATTACTTTGTTAGGATATTTCTTTTTCAGCTTTTTAATTTCTTCCACGTTCTGTTCTAGTGACATTTCTGAAATTTGCTCCATATTTTTAAAACCGTTCCACTGTTGGGAACCATCTGTTAATGTATCAAATCTCGGTGAGCACTCGTCCATCCCTTTTATTCCGACTGTTTTATAAAATATTCCTCCCCAGCCGGCATCAAGTGCTTTAGAGATTTGCTCTGCATTATTGACTACAGGCGAAGATGACAAGAAGAACGGATTTTCACAACGTACCCCTAAGAATTCAATGGATAAATCTTTTTTCAT
Organism: Mesobacillus maritimus; assembly: GCF_019749255.1. Lineage (GTDB taxonomy): Bacteria > Bacillota > Bacilli > Bacillales > Cytobacillaceae > Mesobacillus_B > Mesobacillus_B maritimus_A. Next base: position 14,234 of record NZ_JACWFH010000037.1, read on the forward strand.
GGTATGCTCCAACCTCCTCTTATTTGAAAGACTCCATAATTTTTGCAGCAGCGATTCTACCTTCACCAATTGCCTGAACAGCTGTGTTTCCGCCATTGGCCATATCTCCACCGATAAAGATATGCTCCGATTCCTTTAGGGAACATGTATCCTCACTCATTTTTTGCCCAACTGCCAGGATGACTGTATCACACTTTAATAGAATCGTAGATTCGTTCGTAATATGTTGAAATTTAACTTTTTCTACTTTTCCATTGCCGATAAATTCAACTGGTTTGAATTCAGAAATTAACGAAATTCCCAATTTAAAAACAAAATCCTTCTCACTCTGAACGGCAGGTGCTCCTTCCAAGGATTCTAGGAAAACATTATAGATGCTAGTTGCACCAAGGAGTTTACTTGTTGCCGCACAGTCCATACCGACATCTCCGCCTCCAATAATAACTACATCACCAAGAGGAGCCATTTCTTTATGGTTTTCTTTCGCTTGTGCTAAGAAGTCAAGGGCTAATACAACGCCAGGAAGATCTGCCCCTGGAATAGGCAGCTTCTTCGGTTGCCATGTTCCTGCACCGACAAAGACTTGATCATATTCCTGCTGTAAATACTTCAATTCAGCAGGTGTAACTCGATGATTAAGTTCAAATTTGACACCTAGTTTTTCAAGCTGACTAATATCCTGATCTAGCACTGAATCCGGCAAACGGAAAGGTGGAATTGTATAGCGAAGCATACCGCCTATTTTTTGATGTTCTTCAAAAATAGTCACCTCAACCCCTTCTTTGGCTAAATCTGCCGCACAGGCTAGACTGGCAGGTCCTGAACCAATGCACGCAACACGTTTACCGGTATATGTATCCTTTTTAGATAAATAGGTTTTATCTAATGCTCTTTCATGTTCCATCGCAAACTGTTGAAGCTTTCCAATCTGAATTGGACGATCAATACCAGTGCGGCTGCACTCCTTTTCACAAAGTTTTTCCTGAGGACAAATCAAAGCACAGCTGGCACCAAGGATATTGTTTTCACGGATGGTTTCTGCTGCACCATTCACATTTTTAAGGCGAATACTGCGTATGAATTTTCCAGGGTCTGTTTTGGCCGGGCATCCCTTGCTGCATGGTGCATCCTCACATAGTAAACAGCGAGAAGCCTCTTCCATTGCTCTGCGGAAATCATAAGCTTCTATTTTTGTTGGTTCATATTCCAAAACTGAAGTTCGAGTCATATCATAAACCTCCTATTTTTATTCACTCATTAACTAGCAGAAACTCTTAAGCCTATCACTCAAATGATTCATCCTTACCATTACCATTACGGTATTTTTGGTTGAAGCCTCCGGGGCGCAAGCAATAACTCCTTTCTAACGGAAAATTCTTGTGAAATGTTGAGCATGTTTGTTTTATACAGTCCTAGTTTCACTTTGTATTCCCAAACTTTAGTACTTACAAGATTATTTTATTACTAAAAAAAGGAATGTAAACAACTTCGTTCATTAATTCACAATACTTTCTTAACAATATTCCTACATATCTTACATTTCTAAACATTGGAACTTCATTCGAATGGTAAACATAAAAAGAAGCTTCTCATAAGCTCAATGAACTTATAAGAAGCTTCTACCATTATCCATCCTATTTTATTAGTCAAAACAAGATACTTTTATTCCATTACTTTTTCTTAATTCTTCAACTTACTCGTTACCATTTGGTCATGTTTTGGCAAAAACCTCTGGCCCCAAATTGAAAAAGCAGCTCCAAGTTTCGTACATAAGAATCCGAGTACGGCCCCACATACTAAAGATATTACAAGAATTAACCAGTTCCCGTTAGCAGCAAACGTCGAGAAACACCCCATAAAGATTCCCGGCGTGTAATTAATCGGCAATACTTTTGCGCCCAATACACACATAAGGCAGGTAACAAGCCCGCTGAAAATAGCAGCCCCATTAGGTATTCCCGTCATATTCGTTAATAATAGGATTAACATCCCACAACCTACGCCTGCGATATTACAGAGCATAGCTTTTCTCATATCTTTGCTCCCGCCTGCTCCAAGGGTAAAATACGTGGTGCACCCAGCAAAGCCTGCCCAGCCCAATAACCCAAGAGGCGTAGAAATTAAGGTCCACAATCCACACAACAAACCCGTTGCTATTATACTAGCCATTAGTACCACCTTTCTGATGAACAATTATTATTGTAAAATACTTAGCATAAAAATCAATACAATTCTATTTCCACTTTTAATTACACATTTCTAGCGCTCATAAGGTAATTCTATTCCTATGAAATAAGGGAGTAAATACATCTATCCATTCGTTCACAATAATTTCTTAACATTATTCTTACACTACTTAACATTGGCACGACCTATTGAATGGGAATGGGAAACTCAATAACGTAAGAGATAAACAAGGGTAGGCTTAGAGGTGACTATGAAAGTGACTAGAACACTGTGGCGACGAGACAAATCAAATGTGTTTTATCATTAACATTAATACTGTAAAAAATGAAAAAAGAAGCCTCTCATAGGTTTGCTGAACTTATAAGAGGCTTCTACTAAAATGCAGTATTCACTCTTATCATTGAGTGTTTGTAATTTCTTTAATGTGGGTTCAAAAATAGGAGGTTCACCAGCTAAAACAAATGCAGCTCCGTAACCAATGCCCTTGCACATGCTACTTTTTGTTGATTTTCCACTGATAATTAAAAGGGAAACATACTAAGAAACTTTGTAAGTTCTCATTGGGTGCATTAAAATTTTTAAATAATGGATGATACATACTTGGGCATCGAATCTAACTGACTCACATTCTTTTTCTCACAGCATATAGTAAAATAAGCTTTTTATGAATGGAGGAATCATTAGTGCCTGTTTCTGTTATATTTAATCAAATAAATGTTTTAAGTATGTCTTCCAATTCGATTATTGCCTCGGGCCAGAACAGCCACCCCGACTGGAATGCTCAAGGGAAATTTAATTCGGGTAATGGGAATTCTGTAAATGCCGTAATCTTAGGATGTACAAATATTATTAATGATCAAGATTTATGTGATACTCCTATTGCTCAGCCGGAGAATATTAATCCACAACCAGTTTCTCAGATCTAATATGTCTATGAATATAATCTTTAGTAATATCAATATTACTTCTATATCATCAAATTCTGGAGTTTTTACCGGAAATAATTCACAAATAAATTGGCAGATCAATCGGAAGTGTAATAATGGATTAGGAAAAATGATTGGATATCAAAATGTAGCTGCTCAAGTTGTTAATATCATTGATGATAATGATTTGATTGATGCGAATTTCTCTCAATATCAAAAGGAAAATAACCAGGTTGTTATACAGAGTTAATACCCTCCTTACCATCTTTAAATAGATGGTTTTTTGCTTTCAAGGAATTCATTATATAAAGCTTGCATATCGTTATATAAATGGGAATTTTAAGACCTTATATGTAAAGAGGAGTAATAAAGATGGTTAAAATTCAGTACAAGTCAATTAGGGTCCAACATATCACAAGTAGTTCAGGTGTATTTTTCGGAGACAATGTCCAATATCATTGGAGAGTTCAAAAAAAGACTTCTGAGGGGTTCGGCAATGTGAAGGGCAGCGGAAATATAATAAACAGGAATACAACAGTCAAAAAAGAGAGGAAAACGTAATTTAGCTATTGTTATTGAAGGGTTGTTGATTATCTTTATCATCATTTAGGACAATATGTGTATTGTTGGATAGCTTATTTTCATTTCCAATCACCTCCCCGAAAGCTGAATTATTTCTTTTGATTATTGACCTCCAATAAAACTGATAATTTTTACCAATAAAAACCCCTGAATTATCCTCAATGTTACTTACGGTGATATCCTCAAACGTAATCTGGGGGGCAGTAATCTCAAATTTCATCATTTCCTCACACCAATCAAATGAATGTATAACACATGATATGTTACAAATGTATAAAGCGATAATTATAAGGGATGAGATCATATGGATTTAAATGAAAGAACCATTATAAAAATCCTTCAAAATATCGAAAAAAGGATATCTCACATAGAGGAAAAACTCAATGATGAGCAGAAAAATTATAAGTTGCATATTAAACATGTAGAGAAATTGAATCTTGAAAACTTGTCCTATCATTTGGAGTCTATAGATGTTAAAGAGGTAAGTGGCATCTTAAATATAGGAAACACCCTTCCGGAGGATCGTTCCACAACAAGCCAAAAGCAAAAGCTGAGAAGTAAACAAACACCAAAAAAGGAAGACATCTCTATCATCATTAATGAAAAGAAAATCCCATACAAATTTGTTGAAAGAGAAGAGGAGAATAAAGCAAATGAACGGAATCCCCTTTCCTCTATATTCACAATCGGTGATATTCATATTGGAACCATTGAAGATGCCTCAGCAGTGAACTTCGGAAACAATTTCCCAACAGATTTTACAAGTAACAAAAAACACAATCAAGGTTTTGGGAATATTCTTGGAAATGAAAATGACATTCATGATATACAGTCCCTTATGGAAGAAAAGGATGCAGTCGATGTATATCATGACAATCAAGCGACTCCTGATGATAAATGGTTGGAGATGCTTTTAAAGAGTAAAGAGGAGGAAAATTCGGGAGGAGGATAGATATATCACTATATTTTTCCATTTACTTTCACATTAAACTACATAGATACTGTTTTTTTTTGCTTTTTTTGGCCTTTTATACGGGATTAAAGAAATACAACAGAGGCTTGGACATACAGATATTAATACCACAATGAATATTTTTGCTCACATAACCGCCAATATGGAAGAAAAGGCCTCCCAACAGTTTAGCAAACTGATGAAAGACCTTCTCCTATAGTTAGGGTTTTAAAGCCCTAATTACATCATGCCGCCCATGCCGCCCATAGCGCCCATGTCTGGCATTCCGCCGCCTGCACCTGCTGGTTCTGGCTTATCTGCAACAACTGCTTCAGTTGTTAAGAACATAGCCGCAACAGAACCTGCGTTTTGAAGAGCAGAACGAGTTACTTTAGTTGGGTCAACGATACCCGCTTCAATCATGTTTACCCACTCAGCAGTAGCAGCATTGAAACCAACGCCTACTTCTTCACGCTTTAAGCGGTCAACTACAACAGATCCTTCAAGACCAGCGTTGTGTGCGATTGTACGTACTGGCTCTTCCATTGCACGTAGAACAATGTTGATACCTGTAGCAACATCGCCTTCAGCTTCTAGCTCAGCAACTTTATTGTATACGTTTAGAAGGGCAACTCCACCACCGGATACGATCCCTTCTTCAACTGCAGCACGAGTTGAGTTTAAGGCATCTTCGATACGAAGTTTACGCTCTTTTAATTCAGTTTCAGTAGCGGCACCAACTTTGATCACTGCTACACCGCCTGCTAATTTAGCAAGACGCTCTTGTAATTTTTCACGGTCAAATTCAGAAGTTGTTTCTTCTAATTGAACGCGAATTTGGTTTACACGTGAACCGATTTCAGCACTGTCTCCAGCACCTTCGACGATTGTTGTGTTTTCTTTTGTTACAACAACTTTCGCTGCGCGTCCAAGAGAATCAATTGTTGCTGATTTCAAGTCACGGCCAAGCTCTTCTGTGATTACTTCTCCACCAGTTAGAGCAGCGATGTCTTCAAGCATCGCTTTACGACGGTCACCGAAACCAGGAGCCTTAACAGCTACTGCATTGAATGTTCCACGAAGCTTATTCACTACTAATGTAGCTAGTGCTTCTCCTTCAACATCCTCAGCAATCATCAACAATGGCTTACCTTGTTGAACAACTTGCTCAAGAACAGGAAGAACTTCTTGGATGCTCGCAATTTTCTTGTCAGTAATTAAGATATATGGATTATCTAGGACAGCTTCCATTTTATCAGAATCAGTTACCATGTAAGGAGATGCATATCCGCGGTCGAATTGCATACCTTCTACTACATCTAATTCTGTAGTGAAGCCTTTAGATTCTTCGATTGTGATAACGCCGTCGTTCCCAACGCGTTCCATAGCTTCAGCAATTAGTTGACCAACTTCTTCATCAGCAGAAGAAATCGCTGCAACTTGTGCAATGGATTCTTTGTTTTCAATTGGCTTAGAAATTGCTTTAAGCTCTTCTACAGCCGTTTTAACTGCTAGCTCGATTCCTTTGCGGATACCCATTGGGTTAGCGCCTGCAGTTACGTTCTTAAGACCTTCGCGAATCATCGCTTGAGCAAGAACAGTTGCAGTTGTTGTACCGTCTCCAGCAACATCGTTCGTTTTGCTAGCAACTTCAGCAACTAGTTTTGCACCCATGTTTTCGAATGCATCTTCTAATTCGATTTCTTTTGCAATGGTTACACCGTCATTCGTAATAAGTGGTGAACCAAATTTCTTCTCAAGAACCACGTTACGTCCTTTAGGTCCAAGAGTAACTTTTACTGCATCTGCAAGTGTATCAACACCACGTAGCATTGCGCGACGTGCTTCTTCACTAAACATAATCTCTTTAGCCATTACTATTTACCTCCTCAAATTATCAACATTCTAGTCTATTTTTTCGGATAGGTTATTAACCTACTACAGCGAGAATATCACTTTCGCGTAAGATCAAGTACTCAGTACCTTGATACTTCACTTCTGTACCACCGTATTTTGAGAAGATGATGCGGTCCCCAACAGCAACTTCTAAAGCTACACGCTCTCCGCTTTCTAGAACACGGCCAGAACCTACAGCTACAACTTTACCTTCTTGAGGTTTCTCTTTCGCTGAGTCGGGTAATACAATACCGCTTGCCGTTTTTTCTTCAGACTCAACAAGCTCGATAATAATACGATCTCCTAGTGGCTTGATCAAGTGAAACAACCTCCTCAAATAATATGTAATGATTTTATTTATTAGCACTCGCCTCTGCAGAGTGCTAACACAATTTATATATTAAATAATCGCCTACATTTTTGCAAGCATCAAGCTGAAAATTTTTTCATTTTTCCCACCTTTTTTAGTGAGATGGGAAAGGTGCGTGTTGATTTCGCTTTATGCACGAGTGGTTCGCGGGTCCGTCCGGAAGCTCTCGTGCCGCTTTCACCTAAAATAGGCATTAAAAATTAACCCATCGCCCTCTATCAATATTGCCAAGAAGACAAACTTCATACCTCGATCATTTAATATGTAGAGGAGATGTACAATATTTGAACTTCGACCAGCTTTCCTTGTAAAATAAATAGATAGCCTTTGTAAAGGAGATAAAACTATTGAAAAAGGAATACGGGTTTATTTTAATTGCTTATATCATTATGCAATTATCTAGTTATATTGGGGTTCCCCTTGTGTTATTAATCGGAACAGCTATGGGAAAAAGCACGGTTGAAATGCAGTCTCTTTCCATCCCTTATTGGCTAGTGATTAGCTTTGTTGCTACGTTATTCATTGTCCTGTACCTCCTTAGGGGGGAAATGAAAACAGGGAACGAACTTAGAAATGCAGCACCCGTACCCACTTCTATAGCCTGGGCGATTTTCGGCGTATTCCTCGCTTTATTTGCGCAAAATATTGCCGCTAGAATTGAGATGGCTCTGGGAATTGAAATGGGGTCTGAAAATACGGAACAGATTATCCATCTGATTGAGACATTTCCCATTGTGATTCTAATCAGTTCGGTTATCGGTCCAATTTTAGAGGAGATTGTTTTCCGAAAAATTATTTTCGGCAGTCTACATAAACGACTGGGGTTCGTCCTGTCCGCACTCATCAGTTCAGTGATCTTTGCATTGGCTCACTTTGAACCGGAGCATGTGATCTTATACTCAGCAATGGGGTTTACCTTTGCTTACCTTTACGTCAAAACAAAGCGGATCTTGGTTCCAATCTTTGCTCATGTTGCGATGAATACCATGGTCGTTCTCGTGCAATCAGTATTCCGCGAGGATTTGGAGAGACTGATTAAAAAAGCAGAACAAATTCAAAGTTTTATTGGAGGATACTTTTTATGAAACAATCGCCTTTATTTTCAGGCATTGTCTATATTGCGTTAGGTTTACTATTCACCTATCTTGCTGTTGCTAATGTGACTGAAACTGGCTGGGGCTTCTTCTCCTATGTTTTAGTTTTACTTGCAACATTTGATATTGGGTCTGGAATTCGAATGATTCAATTTCATTTCAAACTAAAACAAATTCAAAAAAAGTCATAAGGACTACCTTGTCATACTTATGAATGAAAAACGAAACAAAGGCCTCCTCCAATTCGGAAGAGGCCTTTGTTAATCATAAGAAAATAGAAATGCCATGTTCCAGTCCTAACGCCTTTCGATTCTTTGAGTAATGTCCTGCGTTAGGCTAACGCTCTATTCCTCTTCTTCTTCAGTAATTGGATAATGTTTTAGGAAGTAGATTAGAGACTGAAGTTCGACTGCTAGATCAATATGATGAATCCTAATAGCAGGTGGAACAGTTAGCCTTGCTGGTGTGAAATTAAGAATCCCCTTTATTTCCGCACTGATTAATCGATCGGCGATCGTTTGTGCTACCCCTGAAGGAATCGTTAAAATCGCTACCTGAATGTTTTCCTCGCGAACCACTTTTTCGAGGTCATCCATATGATGAATCTTCACATCGCCAACTTGTGTGCCAACCTTGCCTTGATCAACATCAAAAGCTACCTCAATTTTTGTATTATTACTTTTCGAAAAATTATAATTTAAAAGTGCAGTTCCGAGATTTCCGACCCCAATTAAGGCCACCTTTGTTAGCTCGTCTTGGTCCAAGGTTTTTCTAAAAAAGGACAAGAGGTAGTTTACATTATATCCATATCCTTTTTTTCCCAAGGCTCCAAAATAAGAAAAATCCCTTCGAATCGTAGCCGAGTCGACTTTAACTGCTTCACTCAATTCTGCCGAAGATACTCTTTGCTTTCCTGAAGAGTGTAGATTTGATAAAAATCGATAATAAAGCGGTAACCGTTTGGCTGTCGCTTGCGGAATTTTCATTGTCTCATTTGCCATACCCTTGCCTCCTCTCTAAATATTTGAACTTTTACTTAGGTTGTTTTCGTAAAGATTGTTGCAAAAATTTTAACATAAGTACTTTTCTCATTCGTAAATCTATTTACTACTCTTTAAATAGCAACAAAAATGGAGAAACGAACCCTTTTTACTTAAGTTTTTCTTTTCGACTAAAATCGCCATTTTTTCCACCAGTCTTTTCAACCAAGTAGGTTTGTCCAATAACCATCCCTTTATCAACAGCCTTACACATATCATAAACAGTTAAGGCCGTTGCAGAAACAGCTGTTAACGCTTCCATTTCAACACCTGTATTTCCCTTCGTTTTCACAGAAGCCGTGATTTCTAATCTATAGTTATCCCCATCCTGTTCCCAAGCAAAAGTGATATTAATCCCTGTCAGTGGGATTGGGTGGCACATCGGAATAATCTCTGATGTTTTTTTACATGCCATAATTCCCGCAACTTGAGCAACAGCTAGGACATCCCCTTTTTTCATCTTATCTTGTGTAATCTTTTCATAGATTTCTTTGTTTACCGTTATGCTAGAATGGGCAATCGCTGTTCGTACGGTTTCTGGTTTCTCACTAACATCAACCATTTTAGCTCTGCCTTCTTCATTAAAATGCGTAAACTCTGCCATGATTTAGCTCCTCTCAACAAAACTATACACTATTTTCACAATCTTGTGTATGGACATTGTATCATTTTTCACATAAGAAACCACTTGTAATTGGAAGTTTCCCTCTGTTGCCCCGATATATTGAATGGGTTACACTATTTAGTAGGGCAAGATGAGGTGAAAAAACATGATATTATTACAGGTTAACCAATTATCGAAATATTTTGCAGCTGAACTTATTTTAGCGAATATTAAGCTTGAAATACAATCCCAAGATCGCATTGCACTAGTAGGCAGAAACGGGGCAGGAAAATCAACACTCCTTAAAATCCTTGCTGGACAATCTTCTTATGATAACGGTGAAATCATTAAACCGAAGGATGTTACCATAGGGTACTTGGCTCAGAATACTGGACTTGAATCAGAGAAGTCCATCTGGGATGAAATGCTAACTGTCTTCGATCCTCTTCGTAAAATGGAGAAAGAATTACGAAACCTCGAGGAACAAATGGCAGACCCTAATGTTTTCTCGAATACTACTCAATATGAAAAGATCATGAAGGAGTATGACCATTTACAAGTTAAGTTTAAGGATGATGGCGGTTATCAGTATGAGGCCGATATTCGCTCCGTATTACACGGTCTTCACTTTGGTTCGTTTGATTACAGTACGAAAATATCAACGTTGAGTGGGGGACAAAAAACAAGGTTAGCCCTAGGAAAGCTGTTGCTTTCACGGCCAGATATCCTAATATTGGACGAGCCTACTAACCACCTTGATATTGAAACATTATCTTGGCTAGAGCAGTACCTTCAGGGGTATCCAGGGGCCATTTTAATTGTTTCCCATGATCGATATTTCCTTGATAAAGTCGTCAATCAGGTTTTCGAACTTTCTCGACAAAAGATGACAAGGTTCACAGGCAATTATAGCTCTTATTTGGATCAAAAGGCCGAGAATTACGAACGTGATTTGAAGCTTTTTGAAAAACAACAAGATGAGATTGCAAAGCTAGAAGATTTTGTCCAGCGTAATCTTGCTCGTGCCTCGACAACCAAAAGAGCACAAAGTAGGCGCAAACAATTACAAAGAATGGATCGTCTTGATCGACCATCAGGGGATGAAAAATCAGCTTCCTTTTCGTTCGATATTGAGCGGCAAAGTGGAAATGATGTGCTAAAAGCTGAGGATGTTGCTGTTGGGTACGGATCTGAACGTGTTTCCGAACAAATTTCCTTCCGTATTAATAGAGGAGATAGTGTCGCCTTAGTTGGACCTAATGGAGTGGGAAAATCGACTCTATTAAAAACAATCGTCGATAAACTCCCAGCCCTTTCAGGAAAAATCAACCACGGGTCGAACGTTTCGATTGGTTATTATGATCAGCAACAGGCAGAACTGAATTCAAACAAGAAGGTATTAAATGAATTATGGGATGATTATCCCTTAAAACCTGAAAAAGAAATTCGGACTGTTTTGGGGAATTTCCTATTTTCGGGTGATGATGTCTTAAAATCAGTCTCCACGCTTTCCGGTGGCGAAAAAGCAAGACTTGCTCTAGCAAAATTGATGATGGAAAAGGCTAATTTTCTCATCCTCGATGAGCCGACAAACCATCTAGATTTAGACAGCAAAGAAGTCCTTGAAAATGCCTTAATTGATTATCCAGGTACGATTTTATTCGTTTCCCATGACCGATATTTTATTAACAGAATTGCGACAAAGGTACTCGAACTTGAACGCACCGGGATTACAGAATTCCTCGGTGACTATGATTATTATCTTGAGAAGAAACTTGAAAAAGAAGAACTAGAAGCCCTAAATCGGACTCAAGGGAATAATGCTGTTAAAAACGAGCCTGTCCTATCTGATAAAACAAATTATCATCAGGATAAAGAAACGAAGAAGTTAGAGCGCCAACGTAAACGGCGGATTGAGGAAATTGAGTCTTCTATTGAGGAATTAGAACTGACGGCTTCGGAATACGAAGAACAACTTTGTGACCCTACTATTTTTCAAGACCATGAAAAAGTTAGCGAATTAAATACAAACTTAGAAAAAGTCAAACATGACATTGAACAACTTATGGATGAATGGGCAGAACTTGCTGAGTAAGAAACTCTAGTCAGCGGAGAGAGGCACTCCATCTGAGTAAAATGCCATCCTGGAGTAGATCATCCGTGGTGGCATAGTACTGGAGCTAGTCCCTGCTCTAAGTTAACTTTATATTTCCTATCTAAAAAAATCCCGGGATATCCTCCCCGGGATTTTTTACTTTTAAAAACTATCTGTTAATTATCTTCTTTTCAAAAAATTATCCACAAGTTGAATCCTGTGGGTAAGCTAATAAAATTCTATTCTTCCTCAGAACTATCCACAATATCCACAATAATCCTGTGAGTTATCCACTTTATCAACAGCACAATGGGTTTTCTATAGAAATTATACCCATTATCCACATTTTCAGTGGATAACTCTTATTTAAACCCTTTAGTTGTGGATAGAAATTTCTAAACCTGGATTTCCGTTTAACGTAAGGTCTGCCCGTTTTCCTTTATCAAACAAAATACTTCCCGCTGCGGCAATCATTGCAGCATTATCTGTGCATAAAGAAAGTGGTGGAATAACCAACTGAATGTCTTCAAGGCTCTCAAATGCTGTGGTTAAAGCTGCCCTTAATCCCTTATTCGCAGCAACACCGCCAGCAAGTAGTACTTGTTTTACCTTATATTCTTTCGCTGCTTGCACAGCCTTTGTTACCAGTACATCCACTACACTAGCCTGGAAACTAGCAGCGAGGGTTTCTGGTGCAATCTTCTCGCCCCTTTGTTCCGCATTGTGGACAGTGTTGATAACTGCAGATTTTAATCCACTAAAACTAAAGTCATATGACCCCGTTTCCAGCCAAGCCCTCGGTAAATCGAGATCAGCTGTGCCTTCATGTGCAAGACGGTCTATATGTGGACCTCCTGGGTAAGGAAGCCCTAATACCCTCGCGACCTTATCGTATGCCTCACCTGCAGCATCATCCCTTGTTTCTCCTATTACTTCAAAGTGCCCATGCTCCTTCATGAAAACAAGCTCTGTATGTCCTCCGGAAACAACAAGCGATAAAAGGGGGAAATTCATTTCCTCAATAAGACGATTGGCATAAATATGTCCAGCTATATGATGAACATTCACAAGTGGAATATTATGAGCAAAAGCCAACGCTTTAGCCGCATTAACACCTATCAACAACGCTCCTACAAGGCCAGGACCTTCAGTTACGGCAATAGCATCAATCTCATCAATTCCTACCTTTCCTTGACGAAAGGCTTCTTCTAGAACAAGCGTAACCTGTTCTACATGGTGCCTTGAAGCTATCTCAGGAACAACCCCACCGAACCTTTTATGGCTTTCAATTTGAGAAGCCACAACATTTGCAACAATCTCTTTCCCGTTCTTCACGATAGCCACTGCGGTCTCATCACAGCTCGTTTCGATTCCTACTATTAATTGTTCTTTTTTTATTGTCATAAATTCACCCACATTACGATAGCGTCTTCCATATTATCTGTGTAATATTGTTTTCGAATCGCACCTTCTTGAAATCCTAATTTGCGGTATAAAGACTGTGCTGGGGTATTGCTAACCCGTACCTCAAGCGTCATCGTCTTTGCCCCCATCCCCCTTACGATATCCATTACCTTATGAAGCAAGGCTTCTCCTAGCTTCATTCCTCGGTATTCTGGGAGTAAAGCAATATTCGTTATATGAACCTCATCCACAATAACCCATGAGCCACAATACCCAACAACTTCATTTCCTACTTCTAAAACTGTATAGAAAGCAAACTTATTTTTCGTTAATTCATTATAAAAAGCTTCCTTGCTCCATGGTGTTGAAAAGGACCTGCTCTCAATCTCATAGATTTGGTCAATATCCCTCAATTCCATTGGACGGAAAGCAATGGTTTTGTTCATACCCATCTTCCTAATCAGTTATTGTTTTTTTGAGCCTCAAGCCACTTAGCCTCTGCTTCAGCGAGCCTAATATAATTAGGGACGAATGAATGAGGATCTTCTGCCGGTTTATCTCTCCCCAATAGCGCTAGCTCAGCAGGGCGAGGATTATGTTCGGTCACCACCGCAAACTGGGCCTTAGCACCCAACATATCTTTGATAGCCTCAGAATGTAATGGTAAATCATTGCCGACGAATAAAATATCTCGATCCATTGCTTTTAGCTTTGGAGCCCACTCAGTAGTCAATACGAGCTGATCACTTTCAACCGATAAGAGTTGTCCATCTTTGAATTGATATAACCCTGTATAAATTTGACCCCTTCTCGCATCAAATAAGGGAGAGATATATCCATTAAAATAACGTCCTGCTGATGCAGCCAATGTTTCCAAGCTTGAAACACCTGTAATTGGAATGTTTAATGTCCACGCTAGAGTTTTGGCAATTGTGACTCCTATTCGAACACCAGTATAGGAACCTGGTCCCTTAGCAACAACAATCTTCGTTAAGTCCTTAGGATTTACCCCACATTCATTCATCAGCGTTTGAATAGCAGGCATAACCCTTACAGAGTGGTTTTTCTTTATGTTTGAAATATATTCACCCATTACCTGAGTCTCGTCTAGCAAGCCAATCCCTAAAGCATAATTAGATGTATCAATCGATAAAATCTTCATTAAAAAGCTCCTTACCTATCTGCTCAAACCTAGGACCCTTTGGTTCTAAAACCATCCTTCTCGTCCCGTTTTCTCCATGATATAAATGGATCGTTAGTAAGTTTTCTGGTAGTTGAGTTTCGATTAAATGGGCCCACTCGACAACCGTAACTCCATTTCCTTCAAAGTACTCTTCAAAACCCAAATCTTCATAAGAGTCTTCCACACGGTATACATCCATATGATATAACGGCAAGTTTCCTCGGTATTCTTTTATTATCGTAAAGGTAGGACTGTTAACATTCCTAGTAATTCCTAACCCCTGCGCTAACCCCTTCGTAAAAGTCGTTTTCCCAGCCCCTAGATCTCCTTCTAGTGCAATGACGTCACCAGGTTGTAGGAGGCTCGCAAGCTTTTTAGCAAACTTCTGGGTTTGTTCTGGGGTTGCCGATACGAATTCAAACGGTGTCATGTACTATCACCTTTTTCCTTCTTTATCTATCTATTTTACCCACAATTCTCTTGATAGAGTTGTTAAAATACAAAAAACCTTAGGATCCCTCTCCTAAGGAATAACATTCTATATGTAAGTTTACACTTTTTTTCTTGAGTGAGCAAAGAGGAACATTAAGACAGTACTCTTTTCTCAGGATCTCACTATAAATTTAGGTATAAAAAAAACGAAACACTGTTTCGCTTGCGATAAACTATAATTCTATTAAAAATGGCGGTCCGGACGGGACTCGAACCCGCGACCTCCTGCGTGACAGGCAGGCATTCTAACCAACTGAACTACCGGACCATTTTAAATTAAAAATTGGTTGCGGGGGCAGGATTTGAACCTGCGACCTTCGGGTTATGAGCCCGACGAGCTACCGAACTGCTCCACCCCGCGATAATATTATATATATAGATTTTCATGCGCTATTTGAGCATCTAATACTATATATGCAAAACCTATAAAATGTGTGAATTAAATAGATAGCCTGGCAACGTCCTACTCTCACAGGGGGAAACCCCCAACTACCATCGGCGCTGAGAAGCTTAACTTCCGTGTTCGGCATGGGAACGGGTGTGACCTTCTCGCTA
>NZ_JACWFH010000038.1 GCF_019749255.1 Mesobacillus maritimus
CTGTGAGAGTAGGACGTTGCCAGGCGGTTTTCTAATACCACTATTCCGCAGTAGCTCAGTTGGTAGAGCATTCGGCTGTTAACCGAACGGTCGTAGGTTCGAGTCCTACCTGCGGAGCCATTTTTTTGAAAAGATCTATTTCACAAACTTAAATTATTCAAGCTATGCTTCCATAGCTCAGTAGGTAGAGCACTTCCATGGTAAGGAAGAGGTCAGCGGTTCGAGCCCGCTTGGAAGCTCTCGCTTAAATTTCTTGAATGGCCCCTTGGTCAAGCGGTTAAGACACCGCCCTTTCACGGCGGTAACACGGGTTCGAATCCCGTAGGGGTCACCATATTTTTTCGCATAGCGAAAATAACTTTCCATATCGGAGGATTAGCTCAGCTGGGAGAGCATCTGCCTTACAAGCAGAGGGTCGGCGGTTCGATCCCGTCATCCTCCACCATAATTTTTTTGCGTAAGCGAAAATAACTTTCCATTTTGCCGGCCTAGCTCAATTGGTAGAGCAACTGACTTGTAATCAGTAGGTTGGGGGTTCAAGTCCTCTGGCCGGCACTCTCTGGAGGGGTAGCGAAGTGGCTAAACGCGGCGGACTGTAAATCCGCTCCTTCGGGTTCGGCGGTTCGAATCCGTCCCCCTCCACCATTATACTTTTAAGTAAACTTGGACAAGATAGTAGTGTCCTTTTTATTTTGTTCTTTGGGCTATAGCCAAGCGGTAAGGCAACGGACTTTGACTCCGTCATTCGTAGGTTCGAATCCTGCTAGCCCAGCCATTTTTTGAACATCACATATGCCATTTCATATCCTGCAGAGGAATATAATTTTCTGCAATTTTTGAGCCATTAGCTCAGTTGGTAGAGCATCTGACTTTTAATCAGAGGGTCGAAGGTTCGAGTCCTTCATGGCTCACTCTTAATTACAAATTAAAATGGTTTTTTGTATTGCAATTATTGTGGCTACAATCCTTTATATGCGGAAGTAGTTCAGTGGTAGAATACAACCTTGCCAAGGTTGGGGTCGCGGGTTCGAATCCCGTCTTCCGCTCCATTTTAAATTATGGGGCCTTAGCTCAGCTGGGAGAGCGCCTGCTTTGCACGCAGGAGGTCAGCGGTTCGATCCCGCTAGGCTCCACCAATTACATACTTTAGCAACGTCATGAATCGATCTGATTTATGACGTTTTTTATTTTTGTTTAACTGAAGAAATTTAAAATAAAAAGGGAATGCAGTGGTTGAGTTTCAACTACTGCATTCCCTTTTTCACTATTTAAGAACATTTAGTAGAGAATTTAAAATACAAGTTTATTAAATGGTCTAGCTTTTTACTTGCTTCAATTACACGCTGATCGTTCATAGAGGTATTTAAGGCTAACTGTACCATCTCTTCTCGGCAGTTTTCAATATCCCTCTTTAATATTGGAAGGTTCATATCTCGTCACCACTTTTCGCTGGTCTATTATTTTTATATCCTTTTCCAGTCTTTTTAAACAAAAGTTTGAAAAATTTGTTAGAATGTTTAATATTGAGGTTTCTAAAAGTGAAACCTTTTTAGCTATCAGTACGTATTTAGGATAGCCGCAGGTAGTAGAGCGGAGGTTTAGAATGGAAACAATCGTTAATTCGCGGATTAAACAAGTTTTAAAAGGTGACCAAAATGCCTATGGGGAAATTGTTGAACTATACAAAGATAAAATTTTTCAACTCTGCTACAGGATGCTCGGGAACCGTCATGAAGCAGAAGATGTTGCACAAGAGGCATTTATTCGTGCATATATAAATATACACGGATTTAATCAAAGTAAGAAGTTCTCGTCATGGATTTATCGGATTGCGACAAATTTATGTATTGACCGCATTCGAAAGAAAAAACCTGATTACTTTCTTGATGCTGAGGTACCAGGAACAGAAGGATTGACCATGTATTCTCAAATAGCTTCGGATACAGACATGCCTGAAGATCAATTAGCCCGCATGGAGCTTCAGGAAGTGGTCCAAAAGGAAATATCGAATCTACCTGAAAAGTATAGAGCAGTCATAGTCTTAAAATACATCGAAGAGCTCTCTTTAAATGAAATTAGTGAGATTTTGGATTTGCCATTAGGAACTGTAAAAACCCGAATGCACAGGGGACGGGAAAACCTTAGGAAACGATTAAAAAATCTATAAAGCTGAGGTGAAGGAAAGTGAGTTGTCCAGAAAAATATATTGCATATATGCATGAATTTCTAGATGAAGATATATCTAATGAAAATGAACAGGAACTTAGGGAACACTTGCGGACCTGTCCTAGTTGTGAACAACATTTTAAAGAATTAAAAAAGGCGATTGCCTTTGTTCAAAGTACTGCACATATTAAAGCGCCAGATGATTTTACCTCGGGTATTATGGCGAACCTCCCAAAGGAGGATAAAAGGATAGAAGTGAGTCGTTGGTTGAAACATCATCCTTTGCTCGCCGCCGCATCGCTGTTTATCGTGCTTATGGCTGGGAGTCTTTTTACGAGTTGGAACCAAGACGAGCAATTTTCATTTTCAAAGCAACCGAATTTAGTTGTTGAAAATAATACGGTAATTGTTCCTGAAGGGGAAGTTGTTACAGGTGACATCGTTGTTCGAAATGGTAAGGTGCAAATTGAGGGTGAAGTTCAAGGGGATGTAACGGTTATTAACGGCGAGAAGTACTTGGCTTCCGCAGGGCATGTTACCGGGGAAATTAGGGAAGTAGATGCACTATTTGAATGGATTTGGTATCATATAAAAACAACAGTTACAAAAACATTAAACTTAGATGATGAACAAGAACAGTCACTCCAGTATTGAGTGGCTCTCTTTTTAAAAGCTAAAGAAGTATAATAGTGTTAACTTAGAGAAATGTCTAACTCAGCGCCCTAGCGGCTAATGTCCTTCTCTCTCCGCTCTACGATAAGTCGACATCAAAGCGTTTTTTTAAGCGCTTCGTGTTTGCTTTATCTCAGTTGGAGGGTCCCAGGCCATACGCTGCTATACAGGGCGCTTCCGCTTTTCTAATGGCTTTACGAGAGTATTCATAAAAACACCATCTAATGTGATATAATAATAAAGTTAAAAATAAGCTGGATACATCCATTGAACTGTACATCGTGTTCTAACTAAACTTTTGGAGGAAAGGCAATGTCATTTGCTGATTATGATTTAGTAAAATATCTGGCCAATATTGTTGACATACTCCTTGTTTGGTTTGTCATATATAAGGCGATGGGATATATACGAGGAACAAAAGCAGTACAATTATTAAAAGGGATCTTTGTCATCCTAATCATTAAATTTACCAGTGATGTGTTTGGGTTAAATACACTTGGATGGATCATGGAACAAGCGATTACCTGGGGTTTTCTCGCTATCATTATTATCTTTCAGCCTGAATTTAGGCGGGCACTTGAACAATTGGGAAGAGGTCGTCTGTTTTCAAGGTCTGCTGCTACCGAGGAAGAGAATGAAGAGAAAATGGTGGAGTCCATCATTAAAGCAACAGACTATATGGCTAAACGAAGGATAGGGGCCCTTATTTCGATTGAACGTGAAACCGGAATGGGGGATTATATTGAGACTGGAATTCAGCTTGATTCAAAGATTTCTTCTGAATTGCTGATCAATATCTTTATTCCTAATACCCCACTTCATGATGGAGCTGTCGTTATTCAAAAGGGTCATGTCGCTGCGGCTGCTTGTTATTTACCCTTATCCGAAAGTCCATTTATCTCTAAGGAGCTGGGTACTCGGCACCGGGCGGCACTCGGAATCAGTGAGGTGACAGATAGTGTAACCGTCATTGTCTCAGAGGAGACAGGAAATATTTCTCTTACTAAAAATGCTGAGTTATATCGGGATGTAAGTATGGAGCAGTTAACCGAGCTATTACAAAACGAATTAATGTCATCTACGAAGATCAATGGTACAACTTCAACCCGGTGGAATTGGAGGGTGAAGAAGAATGGATAAATGGTTAGATAACCCGTGGTTCCTAAGGGGTGTTGCTCTTCTTTTAGCCTTTTTATTGTTTTCATCCGTACCAAAAACAGACCCGGATAAACCGGGGAATATAAATGTCCCTTCTAATGAAAATACGGAATTGATTTCTGATGTACCAGTTAAAAGTTACTATGACTCGGAAAATTTGGTTGTTACAGGGATACCAGAAACCGTGGATGTAACGATACAAGGGCCTAGGAATATCGTACAACAAGCTAAAGCATTAAGGGATTTCGAAGTGTATGTAGATTTAACTGAGCTTGAAATGGGAGAACATCAAATTCAAATTAATATTCGCGATATTTCTGAACGGCTGACCGTAACGATTGATCCTTCGAACATCACCGTTTCAATTCAAGAGCGTGTAACAAAGGATTATCCGGTAGATGCTGAGTTTAATTCAACCATGATTGCCGATGGATTTATATCAGGGGCTGCCAGCATAAAGCCTGCAAAAGTAAAGATAACAGGAGCGAAAGATGTAGTTGATAGAATTAACTATGTTAAAGCAAATGTCAATATTGGGGAGAAAACTCGAGAAACCATCTCTAAGGGGGCTGAAGTCCTCGTATTGGACAAGGACATGAATAAGCTTGATGTAATTGTTGACCCTAGAGTGGTTGAGGTTACAATTCCTGTGGAACGGTCAAGTAAAAAGGTTCCAATCGATATTATTCCTAAAGGAACCCCACCCGAAGGAGTGACTATTGATTCAATCACTTCCGATGTCGAGGAAGCTACAATTACAGCAAGCCCTGATATATTAGCAGAGGTGAAGAAAGTCAGGGTTGAGGTTGATGTTAGCAATATTACCGAAGACTCTGAGGTAACCCTCCCAATTATTATCTCAAATGGGGTAGTGGAAGTTTCCCCTCAGACGGCTAAGCTGACGGTTAAGGTGAAAAAGCAGGAAGAGGTAACAATCTCTGATGTCCCAATTAATGTTTCGGGACAGGCTGAGGATTTAGAGATAGAATTCATCGATCCGGTAAATGGCCGGACTAGCGTACAGGCTAGTGGACAAACTGAATTGGTAGAGTCCCTGGAGCCTACTAATTTCGAATTACTAATCGATATATCGGGTCTTGTCGAAGGAGAGCATAGTGTGGATATCCAGGTTTCAGCACCAGATGAGATTAGTTGGAAATTAGCATCACAAAAGGCTAATATCTCTATTACTAAAAAAGAAACATAAAAGACTAATTCTATTTCTTAGGATACAAATGATATAGAGAAGAAGGCTGGCTTGTAAGTACTAGCCGTTAAATAAGGAGCGATTGATAGAATGGGAAAATATTTCGGTACTGATGGAGTACGCGGAGTGGCAAATAGTGAACTAACTCCTGAGTTAGCTTTTAAACTAGGTAGATTTGGTGGATATGTCTTAACCAAGGACAAGGATAGACCAAAAGTATTAATTGGTCGTGATACACGAATTTCTGGGCATATGCTTGAGGGAGCATTAGTAGCGGGTCTCTTATCTATTGGCGCGGAAGTTATGCGTCTTGGGGTTATTTCTACCCCTGGAGTCTCTTATCTTACGAAAGCTTTAGGTGCCCAAGCAGGGGTGATGATTTCTGCTTCTCATAATCCAGTTGCAGATAATGGAATTAAGTTTTTTGGACCGGATGGCTACAAGCTTTCTGACGAACAAGAACTAGAAATCGAAGGATTAATGGACCTTGAAGAGGATCAGCTGCCACGTCCTGTTGGAGCCAACTTAGGACAAGTAAATGATTACTTTGAAGGTGGACAAAAATACTTACAATATTTAAAGCAAACGGTTGATGAGGATTTCTCTGGTATCCATGTAGCTTTAGACTGCGCTCATGGTGCTACATCATCATTAGCTATGCATTTATTCGCTGATTTAGATGCAGATATTTCGACAATGGGAGCATCTCCTAATGGTCTCAACATTAATGATGGAGTAGGATCTACTCATCCTGAGGTACTTGCTGCGTATGTGAAAGAAAAGGGAGCGGATGTTGGACTAGCATTCGACGGAGATGGAGACCGACTCATTGCTATTGACGAAAATGGACAAGTAGTTGATGGGGATCAAATTATGTATATCTGCGCAAAGTATTTAAATGAAAAAAGTCGTTTGAAGCAAAATACGGTGGTTTCAACAGTAATGAGCAACTTGGGCTTTTATAAAGCGCTAGAATCAAAAGGAATAAAGAGTATCCCTACAGCGGTTGGAGATCGATATGTAGTCGAAGAAATGAAGCGAAATGGCTATAATCTCGGTGGAGAACAATCAGGACATATTATCTTCCTTGATTATAATACTACTGGGGATGGGCTACTCACAGGCCTGCAGTTAGTTAATATTATGAAATCGACTGAAAAAAGATTATCTGAACTTGCGGCTGAAATGAAAAAGTTTCCTCAGGTCCTAGTGAATGTTCGAGTAGTTGATAAACATCACGTGACAGATAATGAGAAGGTAAGCGAAGTAATCAAGCAGGTAGAGGAAGAAATGAACGGAAATGGTCGTATCCTCGTTCGTCCGTCTGGTACAGAACCTCTAGTTAGAGTAATGGCTGAAGCGCCGACAGAGGATCAGTGCAGAGAATATGTTAACCGTATCGTCGCGGTTGTTGAACAAGAAATGGGCTTAAAGGAATAACGGGTAGAATGATAAAAGGCATAGGAGGGAATAAACCCTCTTATGCCTTTTTATTTTAGAAATATTTTTCTAAACTTATCGATTAGAGATTCTCTGTGAGATTCTTCTTCATACTGCAGATCATGACTGTAAAATTGATAGGTGCTCTTTCCATTGTTTTTGGCAGCATACATGGCCTTGTCCGCATGATCGATTAACGAATCAATCTCATCTCCATGCTCAGGAAAAAGGGCAATTCCAATACTAGGTGTGACATGGGCCTCCTTATCAGCAAGGAAATAGGGGTTTCCGATACTATCAATCATTCGAGATGAAATCGTCTCTAATTCTTCCCTACAAGTCTCCTCAAAGACAATGATAAACTCATCCCCACCGATTCTAGATACCAAATCTTCTTCTCGGACAGTAGAGTTTAAGCGAATCGCTACATCTTTCAGTAGCGCATCTCCTACATCGTGTCCAAGCGTGTCATTGACATTTTTAAATCCATCTAAATCAATAAACATGATCGCAAAATCATGATTTTTACGTTTAGCACGAGATAAGACCTTTTTTAAATGGTTTTTTAGCATTAATCGGTTTGGCAATTGTGTTAGATGATCGTAAAAGGCCATTTGAGCTAGCTTTTCTTCATGTTTTTTTCTATCAGTTATATCAATGATCATGCCAGATATTCTTTCAACTTCATCAAGAATATTTACGATTGAATTTGGTCGTAATTCTTTCCAATGCACTTCTCCATTTGCCTGTAACGTCCGATACTCAAAGGTCTTAATTTCCCCAGAAACCCATTGGCTAGTCTTTTTTATAAAAAACATTCTATCTTCGGGGTGGACATTCTTTTCAATCAAGTACAACCCTTCGTGTATATTATTCTGATCTGTTTTCCTATTGTCCCCAGTATAAATTGACCATCTATCACTTTTTAAATCGAAGGTAAAGGCAATAGAGTCTAGGTCCTCTAAAAGGGTTTTATATTCAGATAAACGACCTTGTAGAGACAAATTGTTTTCTGTTAAATGATCAATCTTTGTTTGTTGTTCTTGGTTGTGAGTGGTTAATCGTTGATTCTTTTCCGATAAAATTTTCATCTTACGGTATTCTAATATAGAAGGAATACATAAGGAGAGAACAAGCGAGGAAAGGAGAATCTCAGCCCAGAATGCATTTATTGAAAGAAGTTGCACAAACAAAGCAACTACAATTAACCCTACAGTCATGCTCAATCTTTGTTTACTATTTGCCATTTCACACCTCCATCAGTAAAGTTAATCGTAGCATAAAACTGTTGTAAATAAATCAACAATTTTCAACAAAAAATCCATTTAGACATGGTAAATCAAACCTGTTATTTTGTCCTTTATTAATGAATTTTTTGTGAGTAGGATAGTATCAATAAAATTTTGATAGGGGGGGAATGGATGTTCATATTAGGGACATGGGTTTCTTATGAAGTATTAGAAAATATAGCAATATCAATGGGTATCTTTATTTTATTTATGATTTTCAGAAAGATTTTTTCAAGGTATGTTTTTAAGTTTTTACTTTGGGTGGTGAAGAAAGCGCCTAGCGATTTCTTTTCACAAGTGATGCTAGCTTTCGAAAAGCCATTACAATGGGTGTTTTTAATTTTAGGTGTTTCTCTCTCGGCAGAGTATCTTCCATATTTTAATGAAAACAATCCACTTTATCTTAGTCTGATTAGATCCTCACTAATCTTTTTAATAGGATGGGGGTTGGTGAATTTATCTTCTTCATCCTCGATATTTTTTAAGAATCTAAACAATAAATACAGTATGGAAATTGATGAAATTCTCATTCCATTCTTATCCAAAGCCCTAAAAGTGATTATTGTCGCAATTTGTTTCAGCATTATTGCTCAAGAGTTTGGATACAATATCAGCGGTTTTGTCGCTGGCCTAGGAATTGGCGGTCTTGCCATTTCACTAGCAGCTAAAGATGCCCTTGGTAACTTGGTTGGAGGGGTTGTAATTATCTCAGAAAGACCTTTCTCAATTGGGGATTGGATTATGACTCCAAGTGTGGAGGGAACGGTGGAGGATATCAGTTTTCGTAGCACAAAAGTGCGAACCTTTGCGCAGGCACTTGTAACGGTCCCGAATTCAACCTTGGCCAATGAAAACATTACAAACTGGAGTAAAATGGGGAAGCGGCAAATTAGTTTTAATTTAAGAGTTTCTTATGACACACCGAGGGGAAAGCTGGAGGATGTCGTAAAGCAACTAAAGTATCTAGTTACTCAACATGAGGAAATTGATCCTGAAACAATCTTTACCACCTTTGATAAATATAGTGAAAATGGGTACGAAATATTCCTCTACTTCTTTACCAAGACAACTGTATGGGGAGAATTCTTACGGATAAAAGAAGAGATTAACTTTGAAATCATGAAAATCCTAGAAAACGAAGGAGTTTCTATTGCAGTTCCGGCAAGAAAGCTGTATGCAGAAACAAGGAAAGAAGATCAGTTTAGAGCTGGATCTGTTTATGAGAACGGTGAATAACTTTTACGATAAAGCTTCATTTTGATTTAATTCAAATTGAAGCTTTTATTATCTATGTTAGATTAAACATACTATGACCTTTTGGAAGCTTTTTATATTAGCTAGCCTAGAGAGAAGTGAAGGAGCAAAATAAGCTAATAGACATAAACGGCCAATTTCCCTGGAAATATGACAGTTTTCTGTCATGTCAGTAGGAGAGGTAAAAGAAATAATGAAGGGGAATAGGAATAGCATATTTCATGAACTAGAATAGGGAAGGAACATTTTTCCCATCCTTCTTCTTCCTTGCTAAGTTTTTTTGCAAATGTTCGCTCTTTTCCGCTTCAGCTCTAATACAAACCCAGTTAGATATGTTATGATAATAAAAAGAAAATACTGGTTGGTTTGGATAAAACTTCTTAAGGGGGATATTATGAGGGCGCGTGTGAAAAGAAACAATACCATTGCACTTGAAAAATTAAAGGAATTTATAGCTACCGTTCTTTTACATCTCACCTTTTACGCCTTCCTCATTTTTCTTGTTATGTTTTTTATAAATAACTTTTCGTAAGCATTACATACATAATTTGATACTATAGAGCGCCTTTTATAGACAAAGGGCGCTCCTACTATGTATAACAAGTAACACCATACTAAAATTCTATATAGGTTTATCTGTAATTTAAAAATAAGGATTTTTATTCTGCCAACAATATCAACAGGGGTTTGGGTCAACATAAGCTTGAGAATGTTATGAAGAAAGGCTAGGGGGATAACTTTTGAAGAGAAATCATCCGAATAACCATGAACTTTTATATATTCATTTAAACGACAGGGATCAATACGTTTTATCTTCAGGGATTGAGTTCTTTGAATTTGCTCGCTCTTTGTCTGATTCATTAAATTACATTCTACTTCTGAAGCATCAATTTGATGAAGCGGATTTTAATATTCATACATTGCTTAATTATGTTTCGGAGGACGATCTTGAAAAGTTAATGGAGGAAAATATTGCAGGGTATGGTGATTTTTGTTGGATGGACTTCGAAGAAATAGAAGGACTGAACGTTCTCTCCGCCCAAGAAATTGCCGAAGTCTTATATCTAGGCCATACGAAACATCATTTAAAGCTTCCGTTTTATAACCAACTAGGAAACAGATTTGCTTATATGTCACATGATGATGGCTGGTTTAGCAAGGTATATTACCGCAATATGAATGATTTTTATCGGATGCTTAGTCAGGTAATTTCAGGGAAAGTTACGGGGGGCAGAACGGAAAAAAATCTTCTTAGTTTTCGGAGAAAGCGAGAGTATCCACCCGTTGGCAAAGAGGTGTTAAAATCCTTAACTAGTGTATTTAAAGAAGGGGCCGTTTTCTCGATAAAAAAGGTCGAGCAAAATCGCAATCGCCTAGAAATTCCTCTTTGGGTTATTGGGGATTTTACTAATATGGATGATATGTTTGATGAGTATGTCCAGGCAGGAATCAATCCACCTGATGGCAAACTCGTCTTCGATAAAAAGATAAAAGAATGGAGCTTAGCTTAAAGCCTGGGGAAAGAGTAAAAACAAACTGTTATAATTGTTAGCAAAAGTAACGCTTAGGCAAATGTCTAAGCGTTATTTTTATGCTCGCTTCTCAAAAACTTTGTACTTAATCATTATTCTAAGCCAAGATGAAATTCACCGATTAACTAGTGCTTCTTAGATAAATTCAGCTTTAGGTTTTTAACAACGTTTTAACGGAAATTAGCCATTGTTTTATAAAGATATGTTCAATTAGTGGATGGAAGAGCCGCTACGATATTCTAAAACATTGGTTGTAAATCAAGCTTGATGGTTCATACGATAATAGGGGAAGAATAACGAGTATAGGTATAGATAATTGTAATAAGAATGTATCCCTATCTTAATTGAGATAGTGGTAAAATAGAAAAAGTGATTGAAAAACTGGAGGTTCGAGTTATGAAGATTAAAATCGGTTTGCTTTACGGTGGCAAATCAGCAGAACATAAGGTATCTATGCAGACAGCACTTGCTGTTACAAAAGCAATTGATTATGAAAAATTTGAAATACATCCAATCTATATTTCGGAAGATGGACAGTGGATTAAGGGACCACAGCTAAATAGCCCAGCGGAAAATGTTGCAGCATTAGAATTTTCAAGCTCTGCCCTTTCTTTAGGGACAGCTGGATCTAGTCCAGCTATCCTAAACTCAAACTCAGAAGAGGAAAGACTAGATGTCATCTTCCCTTTATTGCACGGTCCAAATGGTGAGGATGGGACAGTTCAGGGGATGCTCGAGCTGCTTAACCTTCCATATGTCGGCAACGGTGTTCTGGCTTCAGCTGCAGGCATGGATAAAGTAATCATGAAGAATATATTTGCACAAGCTGGCTTGAATCAAGTTGACTATGTATCATTCATTCGTAGTGAATGGGAAAAACAACAAGAAGTATCCTACCAGCAGGTTGAAACAAACATTGGGTACCCTTGCTTTGTGAAGCCAGCAAACCTTGGATCAAGTGTAGGAATTTCAAAGTGTACGAATCGCTCCGAACTTGAAGAAGCCTTTAAGGAGGCCTTCCAATTTGACCGTAAAATTATTGTCGAACAAGGGGTTACAGCGAGAGAAATTGAAATTGGCGTACTTGGCAATGATGAGGCAGAATGCTCGGTTCCAGGGGAAATTGTTCCGAAAAAGGCGTTTTATGATTATAAGGCTAAGTATGAAGATGGGGATACAGGCCTCATTATTCCAGCTGAGATTTCGGAAGCTCAGTATATAGAACTTCAGGAATTAGCCAAAAAGGCTTATAAAGCTTTAGACTGTTCCGGTTTAGTGCGAGCAGACTTCTTCCTTACGGCTAAAGGAGAATTTTTGATTAATGAAGTAAATACAATGCCTGGATTTACCCCATTCAGTATGTTTCCACTGATGTGGAAACATACCGGTGTTGAATACCCACAGCTTATTGAAAGACTAGTGCAGTTAGCGATTGACCGACACGAAAAAAAACAAAAGATTAAATATACATTTTAACCATGAGAGAACACGGTAAGGAAGCGGCAATCCTCAACCGTGTTCCATTTGTGCATGCAGTTAAAATTAGTTTTTTAGGAGGAAGATTTTGTGATTCAAAAATCACTAGCTGAAATTGCGGCCATGATTAAGCACGAAACTGAAGGATCCGCAATAAAAGATGTCTCGGTAGAAGGTGTGACAATTGATACCCGTAAAATTGAAGAAGGGAATCTGTTTATCCCATTTAAGGGGGAAAATGTCGACGGTCACCGGTTTGTTGAGGACGCAATTAATAAGGGAGCAGCAGCTGCTCTATGGCAAAAGGATGTGCCGAACCCTCCCACTCATCTCCCAATCTTGATTGTGGAAGACACATTAATCGCATTACAGGAGCTTGCCAGAAATTATCGTCAACAATTAAATGTAAAAGTTCTTGGAATCACTGGAAGTAACGGAAAAACAACCACCAAGGACATGGTTGCGAGCCTTCTTGGACAAGAATTTCAAGTCCAAAAAACAGAAGGGAATTTCAATAACCATATAGGTCTACCGTTGACTATTTTGCGTTTAAAAGAAGAGACCGAAATGGCCATATTAGAAATGGGCATGAGTAGCAGAGGGGAAATTGAATTTTTGTCCAAGCTAGCTCAGCCAGATGCAGTCATCATCACAAATATTGGAGAATCTCACCTCCTTGACCTGGGTTCAAGAGAAGCCATTGCGGACGCAAAGCTTGAAATCATTCTGGGTCTTCAAAATGAGGGGTTAATCGTATACCACGGTGATGAACCATTGCTACAAGAGCGACTGTCATCTTATGACGGAAACGGTCAGTTGCGAACGTTTGGAAGATCCACTCAGAATGACCTTTACCCTGTGGAAATTACACAAACTTCAGCTGGCAACACGTTTACGACGAATCGAAGTGGCGTTTCTTTTCATTTACCGGTTCTTGGAACCCATAATGTCTTAAATGCTTTAGCATCAATGCTGGCTGCCGAGTTTTTTGGCGTTTCTTATGAAAAAATGAATGGAGGCTTCGCAAGCCTGAAATTGACCAATATGAGGATGGAACTCGTAGAAGGAGCAGCCGGAATCAATATTATCAACGACGCTTATAATGCGAGCCCTACATCGATGAAGGCTGCAATAGAGCTTATTTCTAATCTCGATGGGTATGAGAGAAAAATACTTGTGTTAGGGGATATGTTAGAGCTCGGCCCACTTGAAGAAAAGTACCATTATCAAATTGGTTCCTCCCTAGATGCAGACAAGATTGATTATGTTTTCACATATGGAAAATTAGGGGCTTACATGGCGGAAGGGGCTAAGGAAGTTCTAGGCGAAGATCGAGTTTTTTCATATGAGGATAAAGAAATGATTTCAAATAAAATTAAGCAGTTGGTGCGACCAAATTCTACACTGGTATTGGTCAAAGCTTCGCGTGGAATGAAGCTTGAAGAAGTGGTAACTTTCTTGCAACAGAAATAAGAACCAAGTCTCTGTCCTTGTTTGACAGAGGCTTATTTTCGTGTGTGAAATGAACGAAAATAGGGAACAATTATAAAAGCAATGGATGCCTTTAGATTGCAGTTGGTTGATTTTTATTAGAAAATAAATAAAAGAATAATGGGTTTTATGGCTGTTTATTCCAATAATAACTAAGGGTATTGAACTTAAAATACTTGAACAAATCCCATCTAGATGCAGGGGGAGCAGTAGTTCATGCTTAAAGGTTTATCGTTATAGCGAAGAGTAAGTCTGTCAATATTAAAGGACGCATTGATTGCATTCACTTCCATCAGGTGGTAAGATTAACATCAAGTGTCTACGTAAGAAAATCCTGTAAAATGGCAGGCTCAATCGTATGGAGAGTATTTTTTTGCTCCTAGCCGAGCGATACTCCTGACGACCAGCCTCATTTGGACTCTCGCAGTGAACTACACCAAATCCTCCACCTAGGTGTACGAATTTACCAGATAAGGCAATAGTTGAGATAAACTTAAACAGCCACTTAAAAAATATATCATTTGAACAAGAAAAAAGGAGAATGAACAAATTTGACATTGTTTGAAGAATTGGGCATAAGTCCAGCTACACTAAAGTCACTAAAAAACATGGGTTTTGAAGAAGCAACACCAATCCAGGCCGAAACAATTCCAATGAGTCTGCAAAATAAGGATTTAATTGGTCAGGCACAAACTGGTACGGGGAAAACAGCTGCATTTGGTGTTCCTCTCATTGATAAAATTGAGAAGGAGCGTCGTCAAATTCAAGGGATTATTATTGCCCCTACTCGTGAATTGGCTGTACAGGTTTCTGAAGAGCTTTATAAAATTGGTGCTGGTAAACGTCTTGGCGTTCTTGCAATTTATGGCGGGCAGGATATTAACCGTCAAATCCGTGCTCTAAAGAAGGGCCCGCATATTATTGTTGGTACTCCAGGTCGACTACTTGACCATATTAATAGAAAAACCATTAATCTTGAGAATGTCCAAACGGTCATTTTAGATGAAGCAGATGAAATGCTGAATATGGGCTTCATTGAAGATATCGAAAGCATCCTTGCTAGCGTTCCTGAAGAGCGCCAAACTTTATTGTTCTCAGCAACAATGCCTGGTCCAATCCGTAAAATTGCTGAACGGTTTATGAAAAACCCTGAAGTTATTCGTGTAAAAGCACGTGAAATGACGGTTCCATTGATTGAACAATATTACGTTGAAGTTCAGGAAAAGAATAAGTTTGATGTGTTAACAAGATTGCTGGATATTCAATCACCAGAGCTTGCAATTGTTTTTGGGCGTACAAAGCGCCGGGTAGATGAGCTTGCTGAGGCTTTGAATCTTCGTGGCTATACAGCTGAAGGAATTCATGGCGACCTATCTCAAGCCAAAAGAATGTCTGTCCTTCGTAAGTTTAAAGAAGGTTCAATCGATGTTCTTGTCGCTACAGACGTTGCAGCGCGTGGATTGGACATTTCTGGTGTTACACATGTTTACAACTTTGACATTCCACAAGATCCAGAAAGCTATGTTCACCGTATTGGACGAACAGGCCGAGCTGGTAAGCAAGGGATGGCCTTGACATTTGTAACACAAAGGGAAAAATCCTATCTGTCAGTTGTTGAGAGAACAACGAAGAAACGCATGGAACGTATGCAAGCTCCAACCCTTGACCAAGCACTTGAAGGTCAACAAAAAGCGGTTCTTGATAAAATTGTTCAGACGATTGAATCCAATAATCTGCAATTTTACCGTCAGACTGCGGAGGAATTACTCCGTGAACATGATGCGACTACTGTGGTTGCATCCGTACTCAAGATGTTAACCAAAGAGCCTGATACAACACCAGTAAAACTAACGGAAGAAAAGCCTCTGCCAAACCGTGGAAGAGACAAAAAGCCGCAGGATCGCAGAAGAAGTTCCGATTATAACCGCAACAAGAACTATAAACCGCGTACAGCGACGAAAAGAACAGGTGGCAAGCCTACTCGTTCATCAAGATAATAGCGCAAAGAGAGCATTCAATGCTCTCTTTTTTTTGCGTTCTATGATATCTAAAGGATGCTGGTGGATCAATCCTGCTGCTTAAACAGGGAGTATAGGTCTTTCTAATGATTCTGTTGTGTTAAAGGCATACTACGAAATAGCGAAGCTTAGTAAGCTTGTGAAAAATCTTCGAGGTGAAAATTATCATGACAATCGTGAGACTTGGGTATGTAGCAATGAGTGTTGAGCTTCAAAATTGTTCACCCTCACAAACCATGACTTTTAAACAGTTTCAAAGCATAAGTGATCGTGAAGCTGCCATACGGAAACTAGAACGAATTGCAATATCCAACTTAGAAAACTGTTTACGTTTATTGAAGCATAATACTGCAAATGATATTTCATTCTTTCGGTTAAGTTCGCAATTAGTTCCGCTTGCCAATCACCCAGAACTAACGGACTGGAAGTATATGAAAGCTTTAAAAGAGCCATTAAAGAACTTAGCGGAGTATATAAATACAAATTCCATGAGAATTGATTTTCATCCAGATCATTTTGTTCTTTTAAATACAACAAGTAAGGATACATTAAATAATTCAATTAAAACACTTGCCATGCATGAAGCCCTTTTAAAGGGAATGGAGATCAATCCGCAGCATCGCTGTGTTCTCCATGTGGGTGGTGCGTATGATGATAAGGAGAAAGCGCTAGAACAATTCATCCACAACTGGGGACTTCTCCCTCACCATCTTCAAGATTTGATTATGTTAGAGAATGACGATACTACTTTTACCATTCATGATACGTTGTATCTATGTGAGAAGTTGGGTATTCCTCTTGTGTTTGATTACCATCATCATCTTGCTAATTTTGAGAATGAAGAAGATTGGGAAAAGAATTGGGAGCGTGTGGTTGGAACGTGGAACCACTCGGAGCTTCCAATCAAAATGCATATCTCTAGCCCAAGATCTGAGAAGGATTTCCGTGCTCATGCCGACCATATCGATCCTGACATGTTTATGACCTTTTTACAGAAGGTACAGGGGACTGTCCCCGAAATTCACTGTATGATTGAGGCAAAACGAAAGGATGAGGCCTTGTTCAAACTTGCTGAAGATCTAAAAAAAAGGCCAGAAATCGACATGATCGATCAAGCTAGTTTTCGGATAAGCGGGTGAAATGGAAGCGGGTGTATAGTTACAGTAAGGGGAAGTAGGTACGTGCACATTCCGTCGATAGATAAGACCACAAGACATGTATTGAGGACTTAACCCTAAGCTAGCAGACCAGTTAGCATCAAGGATATTCCTCTTTATCCCCATTTCTCCCGATTACATGTATACTAATAGAAACATACAAAATGGGAAATCAGGAGGAATGTGTTTATGGTTCCTGAGCCGCAAACAAGAATTTCAAAACGAGCGTTGGTGGTATGGAGAATTACTGGCGTTATTACTTCTTTGTTTAGTTGGATAGTAGGGGGTGCCCTTGTCACGTTAGGTGTTCTTTTCGACTGGCCAGTCTGGATGATTATAGCCTTGATTATCCTCATTCTAATTTTTAGTTATCTATTCACTTTTTTCTTTCCAAAGTTACGCTGGAAACGTTGGCGATATGAAGTAAGAGAGCAGGAAATTGAAATTCAGCGCGGTGTTTTTATCATGAAAAGAACGCTTATTCCAATGGTAAGGGTCCAACATGTTGATACTCAACAAGGGCCGTTATTGCGGAAATATCAGCTCTCCACGGTGATGATTTCAACGGCTGCGACCGTTCATGAAATTCCTGCTCTTGAAATGGACGAAGCAGAAGAGTTACGACGATCAATCTCGCGGTTGGCAAGGGTGGCGGATGAAGATGTCTGACCCGAAAAGATTGCATCCGATTGCCGCAATGATAAATATGCTCCGACAGTTAAAAGAATTAATTGTCCCCATTCTGTTCTTTACTGTCGTTGGAAGTAGAGGCAATGAAAATGTTTTCTACTTCATTGCCGTCGGTGTGGGTCTTGTACTTGTCCTCCTGACAGGGATTTTATCATGGTATCGCTTTACGTATCGAGTGGAAGAAGGGGAGTTAAGGATTGAGCACGGACTCTTTGTCCGTAAAAAACGCTATATCCCTTTTGAGCGGATTCAGAGCTTAGACATAACAGAAGGAATTCTACAGCGGCCTTTTGGTCTTGTGAAAGTGAAGGTGGAAACTGCGGGGGGGTCAAAAACAGAGAATGCAGAAGCAGTTTTAACAGCAATAAGGAAAGAAGAAGCAAGTCAAATCCATGATTTCTTAGTATCAGTAAAGAATTCCAAGCGAAGAGATGAATTCGAAGAGGAAGCCGTTCCGATTCAGGAATCGATTATTTATCGACTCTCCTTTGGTGACTTACTGCTGCTTGCTTCAACTTCCGGTGGTGTTGGCGTAGTGATCTCGGCAATCGTTGCTTTCTTTTTTCAATTTGAGGAGATCATCCCTTATGAAAAGGTCTATAAAGAAGTAGAACATTTCATCGCAAATGGAGTCATTTTCGTAAGCATTGTCGTTTTTCTTGGATTCTTGCTGGCGTGGGTGATTTCTGTTCTTGGAACGATGGTTAAATATGCAAACTTCACGTTAAAAAAAGTGGACCAAGATCTTATCATTACAAGAGGGTTATTAGAAAAGCGACAAATGACCATTCCGTTGAAACGAATTCAGGCTATCCGTATAAGTGAGAATGTGCTGAGGCAACCCTTTGGTAGGGGATCAGTATATATAGAAAGTGCGGGTGGTTCAGCGTTAAATGAAGAAGGTTCGAAAGTACTGGTGCTCCCCCTTATAAAAAAACAGGATATCGCGAAAACTCTTGAGCCCTTTTTAGAGGAATATCCGTTTAAATCTAATTTCCATACACTCCCGCCTCGTGCTCTTACTCGTTACCTAGGAAGGGGTGTTGTGATTGTCATCCCTGTAGCCGTAGTTATTAGTTACTTTTTTAAACCTTGGGGCTATGTTTCTTTGTTATTTATCCTAGCATCACTCATCTGGTCAGCTTTAAAGTATAAAGATGCAGGATGGGCGATAGATAAAGATTTTCTAGTCTTAAGGTACCGGACGTTTGTGAAGAATACAGTCCTTATGAGAAAAGAAAAAATTCAGTCCCTGACAGCTCGGAAAAGTTTTTATCAAAATAAAAAGCGGCTTGCTACCATTGAGGCTGTGGTGAAATCCGGACATAGTGGTTCGGGCGGACGAGTGAAAGACCTAGAAGACAAAGATGTGATAAACATTTATCAATGGTATTCTCGAGATGCTCATCATTAAAAATAGATTCAAAAAAAAGCGCCGTTCTCGGCGCTTTTTATAAGGGTCCTTAGCTAGTTTCAGATACAGATAAGAGCTTCCGAATTTCACTTACTGTTTAAGTAAGAGCACCCGTCCTGTAAAGAAGCCAGCAATTAACCCGAAAATGTGTGCGGTAATATTGATGTTTGATTGGAAAAATGTCATGATGACCCCAATAACTGCAATGGTGATAATAATTTGCGAGTTTTCTTTTGAA
This sequence comes from Mesobacillus maritimus, assembly GCF_019749255.1. Lineage (GTDB taxonomy): Bacteria > Bacillota > Bacilli > Bacillales > Cytobacillaceae > Mesobacillus_B > Mesobacillus_B maritimus_A. Next base: position 19,203 of record NZ_JACWFH010000038.1, read on the forward strand.
AGTAAATCTTTTCTAAACATACTGATTGCAAGGTAAAAACCAAATAAACCAAAAATAGCGCCACTAGACCCTACATGGGTATATGTCGGTGGTTCCAGTAAAAGGGTTGCTACATTGGCGGCAATTCCTGTCAATAAATAGACCAATAGAAATTTAGCTTTACCTAGGATTCTCTCTAAAGCAGGTCCGAAAAGAACCAAGGAAAAACTGTTGAAAAGTAGATGTGCAAAGCCGGAATGGACAAAGATAGGAGTGAGGATTCTCCAGAATTCCCCTTCTATGATGTATAAATTAACTCCAGCTAATAAAGTGAAAATCTCTCTGCTTGGTAAAAGTGGCAGCGTTGTTGCTAGGTGTACAAGCAGATGAATGATGAGAATCAAAGTGATGAGGGGATAGAAACGAATAAACTCTCGAAAGCTCTCGGTTCGGACGAACATAAAATACCTCCTATAAATTCTTATCTTATGGGAAACCTTGGACGTTTGTTTTTATAATTACCTATAGAAGAAGTATAAGTTGCATGTTGGTTTATTGTCTACTTTAGAGTGGCTAGCTCACATGTACAGGCTAGTGACTTTATCAATTTATTAGAAGGTGGCTGAAGTTATGATTGCAGGAATTGGTCTGGATGTTGTTGAACTAAGCCGGATTGAAGCATTACTAGAAAAACAGAAGCGATTTCCAGAGCGGATTTTAACGCAGCATGAGAAGGAGATTTTTTTAGGACTAAAACATAGAAGGAAGATTGAGTACCTTGCCGGTCGGTTTGCAGCCAAAGAGGCTTTTTCGAAAGCGAATGGTACAGGGATTGGCAAGGAATTATCGTTTTTAGATATTGAAATTCAATCAGATAAGCACGGCAAGCCTTTCGTGGTTAAACCATTTGTCGATGGAGTTCACCTTTCCATCACCCATACCCGTGAGTACGCTGCTGCTCAGGTAATCATTGAAAATTTTAGATAAGTGGGTTGAAAAAAACTATTATCTATTTTATGTAAGAACGGCTGATTATTGGATTTTTAATTCGTTTGCACACGCTATTTCTTTTGTAGCTCAGAAAGACCTCAGATCAGCGGACATTGCTCTAAAAAATGCAATAAAGTTTTAGAAAAGAGCCTAAAAAATAATACAGGCTTTCAGAAAGCTTGGTCATAAACCCTAAGGTTGTCTCATATATTCATAGTGCAACAGGGGAGAAAGACCTTAGCGGCGGGAATATGGCTGTAGACTGTCTTTTCTTTCCCTTTCCACGTTGAAATCAGACTAAAAAGGGGTTGAAGGAATGAAGAAAAAGTTTTGGCTGTTTCTCGCTGGAGTGATGGTTTTATTCGTTTTAGCTGCATGTGGTGCTAAATCACAGGAAACAGTGGTTAAGGACCTTGATAAGAATTTATCAGAGTTGAAGAGCTACAAGGCGAATGCAAAGATGACCCTCCAAATGGGGACAGATCCACAAGTGTATGAAGTTGAAATTTGGCATAAAGACCCATCCTATTATCGGGTAAACCTAAAAAATGCTGAAAAAGATCAAAGTCAGATGATCCTACGAAATGATGAGGGAGTATTTGTCTTAACTCCAGCGTTAAATAAGAGTTTCCGCTTCCAAAGTAGTTGGCCGCAAAATAGCAGTCAAGCTTATTTATATGAATCCTTAGTAAATGACATTCTTGAGGATAAAGAAGCAAAGTATACGGAAACAGAAAAACATTATGTCTTTGAAACGAAAACCCGTTATCAAAACAATCAGATGCTGCCAATCCAAGAAATTAAATTGAATAAGAAAGATTTGACCCCAGCAAGTGTGAAAGTCATGGATACGGACAGAAATGCCCTTGTTACAGTTGAATTCTCCGATGTTGAATTCGATGCAAGTTTTGATGATGATGCTTTTGATATGAAGAAAAATATGACCGCTTCCCAATTAGAAGTTCCTGTTATGGCTGACGGGGAAGATAATCAGTTCACAGTAAAGTATCCTTTAGCGGAAATTCCAGGCGTGAAGTTGTCTGATGAGCGAGAAATGAATACTGAAAATGGAAAGCGGGTTGTTCTAACCTTTGATGGTGAAAAATCCTATACACTCGTTCAAGAAAAAGCAGGAGTGATGAGTGACGGTGCAAATCCAGTTTCAATGGATGGAAATCCGGTTGATCTAGGGTTTACAATCGGGGCGCAGTCAGACAACACAATTCGCTGGACTCACCTAGGTGTGGAGTATATGCTAGCATCTTCTGATTTGACTCCAGAGGAAATGGTCATGGTAGCAAAGTCCGTTCAAGGTGATGTGATTAAATAATCTACTAATAACAGGCTCATATAATGGGCCTGTTTTTTTGATGATAAAGTAAGAATCAATTGAGGCAGTTAGAGAATAAATGATAATAGCTACATTGTTTACGTGAAACACTGCTAAAAATTTTTCTCTTTGGACAAAATGTTGGAGTATGCATTTGACATTCCTACTTCCTGGTTCGATAATATTACAGATAAGCAATCGGACGAATAATAAGGAAGTGTATTTTCGTGATTGAACAAGCTTTTTTTTACCGAGATACTTGGGTAGAGGTAAATCTCGATTGTATCGTAGCAAATGTTTCTGAAGTTAGAAAAAGGCTCCCTGAAGAGGTAGCAATAATCGGAGTGGTTAAAGCAAATGCTTACGGACATGGAGATTACCAGGTAGCCCAAGCTGCTCTAGAGGCAGGAGCTACGATGCTCGCTGTAGCTTTTATGGATGAAGCACTCTCTCTTAGAGGCAAAGGAATTACTGCTCCAATTCTCGTACTGGGAGCAAGTCGGCCGGAGGATGTAAACATCGCTTCCGCTGAAAATATCACATTAACTGTTTTTGAACCTGAATGGCTTGAACAGGCTAAAGAATATCTTGATTCAAATGCAACCCTTTCCCTACATGTTAAGGTGGATACAGGAATGGGTCGTATAGGAGTTAGAAGTATTGAAGAGTTATCAATGGTTGAAAAGAGTATTGCCTCAGATTCACGATTGTTGTTTGATGGCATCTTCACTCACTTTGCAACAGCCGATGAATTAACAGATTCCTACTTTCATGAACAACTAGGGCGGTTTAAGGAGATGGTTGCTAGTCTTCACACGAGACCGGCATGTATTCACAGTAGCAATAGTGCTGCTGCGCTTCGCTATGGAGAAGCGCACTTTAACGCTGTCAGACTAGGCATCATTATGTATGGACTTTCGCCTTCACAAGAAATAAAACCTGAGTTGCCTTTTCAGTTAAAAGAAGCATTTTCGCTACATTCCAAGCTTACTCAAGTGAAAAGAGTAAATAAAGGTGAAAAAATTAGTTATGGTGGAACCTATGAAACCGCTGAAGAAGAGTGGATAGGGACCATTCCGATTGGTTATGCCGATGGGTGGATTCGAAAATTACAAGGGCAAGAAGTACTGGTTAACGGGGTCAGATCGCCCATTGTCGGTCGAATCTGTATGGATCAATTGATGGTTAAACTTCCTTACGAAGTACCTGTAGGGACTGTGATAACCTTAATAGGGGAACAGCAGGGATCGATTATTCCAATCGATGAGATTGCCGATACATTAGAGACAATTAATTATGAGGTACCATGCCTGATTGCTTCAAGAGTTCCACGGATATATAAAAGAGATGGGCAAATTATCGATATGAAAAACCCTTTGCTTCCTAAAACCCTAGGTTAAAAGACCATATTCGTTCTATACAAGAGTGGAGCGGAGCGAAAGGCACAAGACTCTTTGCGGGTTCCACTTGAACAAAAGCTGTCTAAATTCCATGGCATGCACTATGGTGCATAATGGCCTGTATCCCTATGTAGAGATTTCCTAAAAATAACAAATCAAGGAATCTGTGCATAAAATATTATTTTCTTGGCGGATAATACAATAGAATTGCCAATGCATCTTTGCATCTGGCTAAATTAATGTTAAGATTAAAAATGGTAAAGAAAAATAAAAAAACGTGAAACGGTATGTAGTGATGATGGTGGAGGTGTATGTTTGTGTCTGAATCCAGCGCAACAACTGAAATCCTGGTAAGGTTACCGCAAAACCTATTAATGGAATTAGATGGCTTTGCTAAACAGGAAAACGTAAACCGAAGTGAATTCATTTATCAAGCAACAAAGATGTACCTGCGCGACAGGAAAAAGAGACAAATTCGTGAATCCATGAGACGTGGATATATGGAAATGGCCAAGATCAACCTGACGATTGCCTCTGAAGCATTCCAGGCAGAGTACGAGGCAGAACACACTGTCGAACGTTTAGTAAGCGGAGGATAATCCGTTGATTGTGAAACGTGGTGACGTATATTTTGCGGACCTATCCCCAGTTGTTGGTTCAGAGCAAGGCGGCGTCCGCCCGGTACTTGTCATTCAAAACGACATCGGGAATCGGTTTAGTCCCACAGTAATAGTTGCAGCCATAACCGCTCAAATCCAAAAAGCGAAGCTGCCGACGCATGTTGAAATTGATGCGAAACGTTACGGCTTTGAACGTGATTCGGTCCTACTATTAGAACAAATCCGTACAATTGACAAACAACGCTTAACCGATAAGATTACCCATCTCGATGATGAAATGATGGAGAAAGTGGATGAAGCACTTCAGGTAAGTTTAGGCCTTATCGAATTCTAATATATTCTATTAAAAACGCTCTGAATAAGGGCGTTTTTTTATTTGGTTATTTTTACAGGATAGGTTTGAAGGCATAGTTATAAAAGAAAAAGTATTTGACGTTCCATCCTGATACCTATAGATTGGTATATAATAGTGACAATTTTCAATTGTATATTAATTTAAATGTTTTAGATCATAGAAAATCGGGTAAATGAAAAACTTGTAAGCATCTGTGGGGGGATGAGAAATGAATAAGTTGATTTTTACATTTATTGAGGCCCATAAAATAGATATTCTCGAAGAATGGATAAGAACCACCAAAGATGAAAATGATGACAGGGTCGTTAGAGTTGTGTCCGACCAAGTTTTTAACAGTACAAGCCGTGAATTTGCCGACTTAATTATTACAAATTTAAAAGGCGATAAAGGTGATTATCATACAAGATTAAAGGAGTTTGCTGAGAAAGTTGTTCGCCTTGGCTGGCCATTAACATTTGTGTCAAGTGGGCTGCATACATTTGGAGTAATCGTATTTAAAAGAATGGAACAAAGTGGCGTGATGACGATTGAAAATCAAAGGAGTCTGTTCCGTGAATTTGATGAATGGATGACGTCTATGAATATCGAAATCATTGGGATCTATGCGACTACATGGGAAAAGACCGTTTCCTTGCAGAAGATTGCTCTTCAGGAACTATCCGCGCCGCTTATTCCAGTGTTTGAGAGAATTACGGTTATGCCCTTAGTAGGCACGATTGATACAGAACGAGCTAAACAAATTATGGAGAACCTATTAAAAGGAGCAGTAAAGCATCGCTCTGAGGTTGTTTTAATTGATATAACAGGTGTACCTGTAGTAGATACAATGGTTGCCCACCACATCATTCAAGCAGCAGAAGCTGTGAGACTAGTTGGAGCAAAATGTATGCTCTGTGGAATTCGTCCGGAAATTGCCCAAACAATTGTAAGTCTAGGCATTGATTTAACGCAGTTTACAACAAAAAATTCTCTCCAAAAAGGGATAGAAGCAGCACTAGAAATAACAAACCGAAAAATTGTTAACATGGAGGGTCTAAAGTGAGAATACCCATTCTAAAATTGTACAACTGTCTCTTGGTATCGATTCAGTGGGAATTAGATGATCAAACCGCCCTTCAATTTCAAGAAGATCTTCTCCAAAAAATCCACGAAACAAGTGTTAGCGGGGTTGTGATTGACCTAACCTCAATTGATTTTATTGATTCCTTTATTGCAAAGGTACTAGGTGATGTAATTGATATGTCCAACCTAATGGGAGCCAAAGTAGTCATTACAGGGATTCAGCCTGCAGTTGCCATCACTTTAATTGAACTGGGGATTGGGCTTAATAATGTCCTAACGGCTATTGATTTAGAAAAAGGGTTGGAGAAATTACAACAGGAATTGGGGGAGTAATGAATGAGTATCCAATCCTGTGTAACGATCATTAATGAATGGGACATTGTGGCTGCTAGGCAGCTTGGCCGCAATGTTGCGAAAGAGCTTGGATTTGGAACTGTTGACCAAGCAAGAATTACAACCGCAATTAGTGAATTAGCAAGAAATATCTATTTATACGCAGGGAAAGGACAAATCTGCATTGATAAGTTATTTGATGGTGGAAAACCTGGTGTCAAAATCAGTGCGATTGATAGTGGTCCTGGAATTAGTGATATACGCCAAGTTATGGAAGATGGTTACTCGACATCAGGTGGGCTAGGAGCAGGATTGCCTGGAGTCAAACGATTGATGGACCAATTCGAAATTGAATCCATTCCTGGAGATGGAACAAAGATAAAGGCAACCAAGTGGCTTCGTTAGGAGGGGGTTTCATGGATTTTCGGGATGTAATGGAACCAAAGTATCGAGAACTTCTTGAGAACTATATTAAAGATCAGTCGGAGCAGGCCCTCTATGCAGGTCAAAAGTTTAGTCGGAAATCGATTGAGCATAAAATCTCCCCTGAAGAAATTGTCAGCCTCCACAAAAGTTTATTAATGCAGATGCAGCCTGATCTCCCAGAGAATGTATTGTATTCATTTGATATCCTCCTTGAAGTGATGATTGGTTATGGTTTAGCTTATCGCGAACACCAAAGTCTCCGCCATAAACAAGAGGAACTAAGATCAGAGATGGAAATCGCCGCCAATGTCCAACAGACACTGCTTGGCACAAAGATTCCAGAAGTGGATGGGCTCGATATCGGGGCAATTAGTGTTCCGGCAAAACATATGAATGGAGACTACTTTCATTTTGTTCAGGATGAGAATAACTGTATAAGTGTGGCAATTGCAGATGTCATTGGGAAGGGAATTCCTGCTGCGTTATGTATGTCAATGATAAAATATGCGATGGATAGTTTGCCTGAGAACAGAATGGGACCAGGCAGTATCTTAGAAAATCTTAATCGAATTGTGGAACAAAATGTTGATCCAAGTATGTTTATTACGATGTTTTACGGGATGTTTAATCCAGAAAACAATCTATTATCATATGCATCCGCAGGACATGAGCCAGGTTTTTACTATGATGCAGCAAAGAAGGAATTCACTGAACTGAGCGCAAAAGGTCTTCTTCTGGGGGTTGAAAAGAGAACCAAATATAGTAATTATCATAAAGAGGTTCACCCTGGAGATATGATCATTCTTTTATCTGATGGTGTCACAGAATGCAGAACGGATGATGGTTTTATTGAGAGAGAAATATTAATTGACTATATTTACAAATACATTCATTTAAGTGCTCAAGACATTGTAAATAAGGTCTTTAAAGACTTAGAAAAGCTTCAGCACTTTCAACTGAGGGATGATTTTACTCTAATCATCCTAAAAAGGAAGGTTTAACGCCTATTACCAAAGGGTAAATGATTAACAGCATGAATGTAAAAAGGTGGGTCTAATATGAATTTATCTATAAATATTAAAGAGACCGATATTTTACTGGAGATATCTGTTGAAGGGGAGATTGACGCATATACTGCTCCCCAGTTACGTGAACGCTTATTTCCGCTCTCAGAAAAGAACGGAGTCAACATGGAAATAAACTTATCTGGTGTTTCTTATATGGATAGTACGGGACTTGGAGTATTTGTTGGCGTGTTTAAAAACGTTAAAGCCAATAATGGACAATTTAAAATTAATGGACTTTCTGGGCGTCTACAAAGACTTTTTGAGATAACAGGACTTTCCGATATTATTGATGTGAACAGTCAAATAGAGGGTGAAGTAAAATGAATAGGCCTTATGACTATGTCGAAATGAAAATCCCTGCAAAACCGGAATTTGTGGGTGTCATCAGGCTGACCTTATCTGGTATCGCTAGTCGTATGGGTTTTTCCTATGATGAAATAGAGGATTTGAAGATTGCAACAAGTGAAGCTTGTACAAACGCGGTACAACATGCTTATAAAAAAAGTGAAAAAGGCGAAGTTGTGATTGGCTTTGGTCTTTATAAGGATCGTCTTGAGGTCATGGTAGCAGATAGTGGTCAAAGCTTTGATTTTCATTCTGCTCGCAAAAGTATTGGTCCCTATGATCAAAATGAATCTGTTGAATTCCTCCGAGAAGGAGGCTTGGGGCTCTACCTAATCGAAACTTTGATGGATGAAGTGAGAATTCATCATAAAGAGGGTGTAACGGTCTTCATGACCAAGTACCGAGAAGGAGAGCGGGTGGAGACTGATGCAAAAACAATCTCAACCTAATCAAAACCCAAATTCTAATACAACTGAATTAATTCATTCTTATCAAAAAAATGAGGATGAACATGCCCTAAATGAATTAGTCCTCCAGTATAAGGCCTTGGTAGAAGCTATTGCCAAAAAATACTCTAAGGGGCGCTCATTTCACGAAGATATCTTCCAGGTAGGGATGATTGGTCTTCTCGGGGCAATTCGAAGATATGATGAGTCATTTGGAAAAAGTTTTGAAGCCTTTGCCGTTCCAACCATTATCGGTGAAATCAAACGCTTTTTAAGAGATAAGACATGGGACGTTCATGTTCCTCGAAGGATTAAAGAGCTTGGACCTAAAATTAAAGGAACAGTCGAGCGGTTAACAACCGAGCTGCAACGATCTCCAAAAGTGGAGGAAATCGCAAAAGCCCTAGAGGTTTCTGAAGAAGAGGTTTTAGAGGCTATGGAAATGGGAAAAAGTTATCAGGCGCTTTCTGTTGACCACTCGATTGAGGCAGACTCTGATGGAGGGACTGTGACGCTATTAGATATTGTCGGGAATATTGATGTTGGCTATGAGAAAATCAACCAGAGACTAGTGCTTGAAAAGGTTCTACATGTTCTATCGGACCGGGAAAAACAAGTCATACAATATACGTATCTAGAAAATATGAGTCAAAAAGAAGCTGGTGAAAAACTTGGTATTTCACAGATGCATGTTTCGCGTATACAACGTCGCGCTATAAAGAAGCTTCAAGAAGCAATAAATACTGAGAATAAAAACCCGGAGTGTCCTACATGATTGAAAATTTTAGCAATAGACTCGAGTTGTTTGTCCATCAGACAACAAAAGCAGGAAACAAAGAATGTGGAGATAGTTACTTTTATAAAGCAACGGATGAATACTTTATCTGTGTAGTGGCAGATGGGTTAGGAAGTGGGACATACGCACATGAAGCCTCTTCTGCTGTTATATCAGTGGTCGAGGAATATCATCATGAAAACCTGGATAGCCTTATGTCACGATGCAATCAGGTATTATATCAAAAAAGAGGTGCGGCTGTATCGATCCTGAAAGTCTATTTCAATCGAAAAGAGTTTGTCTATAGTGGTGTTGGAAATATTCGTTTTTATCTATATTCTCCTCAAGGAAAACTCACGTATCCTCTGCCGGTTACAGGCTATCTTTCTGGAAAACCACAAGCATTTCATACACAGCGCTTTGCTTATGAGCCGGAATCAAAGTTCCTCATTTATTCTGATGGCTTTGAAATACACGGTGCAAAATCCCTCTTAGGGGGATATCGTTCAACCAAAGCAATTGCAGATGAAATAAAACAAAATCATGTTGATGGGAACGATGATGCGACGTTTATTTTGGGAAGCTTGCTTGATTAGTAAGCTTCTTTTTCTGTTTGTTAGAGTAACTTACCTGGGAAAATCTCACTTCCTCAGTTAGAGCGTTCGTCCTGCAATAGACTAACCGAGAGGTCTACTTTTCTATTTCATTTAGATATCATAGCTTAACTTTGGTAAACTATATAGTAGTTATTGTTGAATAGGGCTAAATGAGGAGGTCCTATACTAGTACTGGAGGATGGTCACTTTTGAATGAAACAATCGATAAACAAGAGCAATATATAAAGTTGATTGCCAATGAGCAATCCCTTAATCCAAAGCAAGTTAAAAATGTCATTTCTATGATCGATGAGGGCAACACTGTTCCGTTCATCGCCCGTTACCGTAAAGAGCAGACTGGAGCATTAGACGAAGTTCAAATACGAAATGTCATTGAAAGATGGCAATACATACAACACTTAGAACAGCGTAAAGAGGAAGTTATTCGCCTGATTGAAGAGCAGGGCAAATTAACAACGGAGTTAAAAGCTGGGATTGAAAAATCAGTTAAACTACAAGAGGTGGAGGACCTATATCGTCCGTATAAGCAAAAGCGTAGGACGAAAGCCACTGTTGCAAAAGAAAAGGGCTTGGAGCCACTAGCGGAATGGATATTAACTTTTCCTGTACAAGGCAGTCTGGAAGTAGAAGCTGGTAAATACCTTTCGGATGAAAAGGGAGTTACGACCGTTGAAGATGCGGTGTCTGGTGCTCAAGACATTATTGCTGAAATGATTTCGGATGATGCAAGCAGTCGTAAATGGATCCGAACAGAGACCTCAAAACGAGGCCATGTTGAATCGGAGGTAAAAGACAAAGAGAAAGACGAAAAGAACGTTTATGAAATGTATTATGAATACGCAGAGCCTATTAGCAAAATAGTTCCGCATCGTATTCTTGCCTTGAACCGTGGTGAGAAGGAAGGAATCCTTCGTGTCGCGATAAAGATGGAAACGGATTCAGTGATAAACTATCTAAATCGCAAGTGGATTCAAAATCCAAAATCCTTAACTGTTGCTACAGTTGGGGAGGCAATAAGTGATGCGTATAAACGATTAATACAGCCTTCGATTGAAAGAGAAATTAGAAATGAACTGACAGAAAAAGCGGAGGAACAGGCGATTCATATCTTTTCTGAGAATCTTCGGAAGCTCCTGCTTCAACCTCCGTTAAAAGGGAAAATGGTTCTTGGAGTTGATCCCGCGTATCGTACCGGGTGTAAATTGGCGCTGGTGGATGAAACGGGGAAAGTGTTGAAGATTGATGTCATCTACCCACATCTGTCTGCCGCAAGAGTAGATGAAGCAAAGCGCAAGTTTGTCCAAATTCTTAAGGATTTCCAAGTTGAGATGGTGGCGATTGGGAATGGTACAGCATCACGTGAAACAGAACAGTTCGTTTCCGATATCCTCAAAGAATTTGATCGAGAAATATTCTACCTAATTGTAAATGAGGCGGGAGCGAGTGTGTATTCTGCTTCAGACTTAGCGCGTGAGGAATTCCCTGATTTGCAAGTTGAAGAAAGAAGTGCGGTTTCCATTGCACGACGTCTTCAGGATCCACTTGCAGAATTGGTGAAAATTGATCCTCAGTCAGTAGGCGTTGGTCAGTATCAACATGACGTAAGTCAAAAGAAGTTATCCGAATCATTGACCTTTGTAGTTGAAACTGCAGTTAACCAGGTTGGAGTTAATGTGAATACAGCCTCTTCATCTCTGCTTCAATATGTGTCAGGGTTATCGAAAACGGTTGCCAATAATATTGTAAAGAAGCGGGAAGAAGAAGGAAAGTTTACGAGCAGGACACAATTAAAGAAAATTCCTCGCCTCGGAGCGAAAACTTATGAACAGGCAATTGGGTTCCTCCGGGTTATCGATGGCAAGGAACCACTCGATCGAACAGCCATTCACCCTGAAAGTTATGGAGAAGTAAAGCAATTGCTTACTAGTTTAGGTTTTAAAACAGCGGACCTTGGAACTTCGGAGCTAAAGGACAAGCTATCAAAAATGGATATAGAGAAAACAGCTGAGGAATTGGGGATTGGCGAGCTTACGTTGAAGGATATCATCGACGCTCTAGTGAGACCCGCGAGAGACCCACGAGACGATTTACCGGCACCATTGCTTAAAAAGGATGTTCTTAAATTAGAGGATCTAAAGCCTGGAATGGAATTGCAGGGTACGGTTCGAAATGTGGTTGATTTCGGTGCTTTTGTGGATATTGGGGTTAAACAAGATGGACTCGTGCATATCTCAAAACTTAGCACAAAGTTTGTGAAGCATCCTTTAGATGTTGTGTCAGTTGGCGATGTTGTGAATGTATGGGTTGACAGTGTCGACATGAAAAAGGGACGTGTAGCACTAACCATGTTACCACCAGGTCAATAAAAAGGAAGTCTGCTATTCGTGGCAGACTTCCTTTTTTTTGCATAAACATATCGAAAGTGTAGAGGCTGCTTGAGGTGTACCTTAAACATGTGATTCATCTACGTTCTATAGACCTTGTTTTTCCCTATAAAAGAACCAACATTGGTTAAGCAATTTGATTTGATAGCGATCTTTCTGATGGAAAGCCCTCATCATTTGATTCTGAAACCAAACAGGCATAAACATCCCTCCAGGATGGTTAATGGTATCTTAATATATGCTATAATAGGTTGTCATGTTCACAATATTGAAAGGTGATTTCCTATGGATGATAAGGATCTGCAGTATTTAGTTGAAAAGATCTCCCTTTATGAATTTGGGAAGCATTTTCAGCATACCGCTATGTTCAATTCAAGATTAAGGACTACTGGAGGACGGTACCTACTCCAAAGTCACAACATCGAAATTAATAAAAAATATTTGGATCAACTTGGTGAAGAGGAGTTGGTAGGAATTATAAAACACGAGCTTTGCCATTACCACCTACATATTGAAGGGAAAGGGTATCAACATCGTGACCGTGATTTTCGTGAATTGCTTACTAAAGTGAAAGCACCTAGATTTTGTTCGATGCTACCAGAGCGAAAGGAACAGAAACGGTTGCAAAAAACGATCATCTATCGCTGTACTAATTGTCAGTTGGTTTATCACCGGAAAAGGTCGATAAATACCGAGAAATATGTTTGTGGAAAATGCCGAGGGAAATTAAAATTCGTAAAAGAGTTGACAAACAGGTAGAGACATGGCAAAATAGGAAATCTGATTGAGTTCCTTGTCTACTTTGTTAAAATTGATTGTTGACATATGGAATTCAGGTCATTATAATATGAAGAGTCGACAACAGAAGTTGTCTAGATTATCTGCTTAGCAGATAATGATAAGTTAGTATTCCGCAGTAGCTCAGTGGTAGAGCATTCGGCTGTTAACCGAACGGTCGTAGGTTCGAATCCTACCTGCGGAGCCATATTCGGGGAAGTACTCAAGTGGCTGAAGAGGCGCCCCTGCTAAGGGTGTAGGTCGGGCAACCGGCGCGAGGGTTCAAATCCCTCCTTCTCCGCCATATAAATAAAGGCCCCTTGGTCAAGCGGTTAAGACACCGCCCTTTCACGGCGGTAACACGGGTTCGAATCCCGTAGGGGTCACCAATCATTATCCTATATTCGTTTAAAGGTGTGTACCTTAAAAAAATGGTCCGGTAGTTCAGTTGGTTAGAATGCCTGCCTGTCACGCAGGAGGTCGCGGGTTCGAGTCCCGTCCGGACCGCCATTTTTATAATAGTTTTGGGCTATAGCCAAGCGGTAAGGCAACGGACTTTGACTCCGTCATTCGTAGGTTCGAATCCTGCTAGCCCAGCCATATAAAGAGCCATTAGCTCAGTTGGTAGAGCATCTGACTTTTAATCAGAGGGTCGAAGGTTCGAGTCCTTCATGGCTCACCATTTTTTTATAGAAATAATAATATTTTGCGGGTGTGGCGGAATTGGCAGACGCACTAGACTTAGGATCTAGCGCCGCGAGGCGTGGGGGTTCGACTCCCTTCACCCGCACCATCGTTTTGTAAGACGTCCTCTTTTGATAATGCGGTCGTGGCGGAATGGCAGACGCGCTAGGTTGAGGGCCTAGTGGGGGCAACCCCGTGGAGGTTCAAGTCCTCTCGGCCGCACCAAAAAAAGTGCTTGACTTTAACTAGTGCCTATGGTATTATATAAAAGTTGCTTCTCGCAAATGCGCCCGTAGCTCAATTGGATAGAGCGTTTGACTACGGATCAAAAGGTTAGGGGTTCGACTCCTCTCGGGCGCGCCATTTAAATTTTGATCAATCTCGAAACGGGAAGTAGCTCAGCTTGGTAGAGCACTTGGTTTGGGACCAAGGGGTCGCAGGTTCGAATCCTGTCTTCCCGACCATCGTTTATTTTTTAATCATATATGCGGGTGTAGTTTAGTGGTAAAACCTCAGCCTTCCAAGCTGATGATGAGGGTTCGATTCCCTTCACTCGCTCCAAAATTGTTCTTTGAAAACTAAACAAACAAGCGTCAACAAACAATATTTATCATGACTTCTATAATAGAAGAACATGAGCCAACGTTTTATTTTATGAGCTAATC
>NZ_JACWFH010000039.1 GCF_019749255.1 Mesobacillus maritimus
CCCCTGTGAGAGTAGGACGTTGCCAGGCAAAATGAAAGAACAGCTGATTATCGGCTGTTCTTTTTGGTTTGTGGTAATAACAATAATCGGTATTTTCTAACTGTAGATAACCGAACGTGGGTATGTTTTCTGATGCTAAGTGCTGATGCGTGAGGGCTCAGTTTCATCAGACTGATGAAACTGCTATATTTAGTATGGATTATGGGAACTTTCCACTTCATAAAAATGATGAAGCCGAAATCGAAGAAGAAACTTGGCAAAAACCCGCTTCATAAGGTCGATGAAGCCGAAATAGAAGAAGGAATCTGGAAGTAACCCGCTTCATAATTCATGATATACCCTAAATTGACGAAATGAATAGGTTAACAAACCATCATCTACTTCTTCTTTATCTAATACTGTTTTCATTGCAGAAAATATACTTAGGATTAATAAAATTGACAACATTTAAAATTGAATTCATGATGATACTGATACTTGGTAAAGGTTCCCTAGAATGTGGAATTTATTAAAAAATGACCTTTTGCAAAGAATAGAATAAAGTCTGGTTTGTTAGATAGACGCTCTTAAAACATAACTCATAAATGTTGTTTCTTAAATACCATGACATGAAAAAGGAGGGAGCTGATTTGGACATATATCAAAAAGTATGGGAGGTGGATATGCAAAGCAACGGAGTTATCCCCATTTTACCTGAAGAAACTAGGGATAGTTCCAAAGGGTACGTTGTAGTGGATCATGACATTCGGTCACCAGAGCATCGGGTTCTGAAGGACGTGCATATTCCAGAAGGGAAGAGACGGAGCTATCAACTGGTCGAAAAACTGTTCGATAATTATACATTGAACCAGTATAGTCGAGAAAAAGAAACGAGGAAAGAATTTAGCGAAGTAAAAGAATTTTTAACAACCATCATTCAATCTCCACCTATTCAATTAGCAAGGAGATTCGTTGAGGAAAAGTTGAATAAAACATTTAATGATCTGCAATGGTTTACCTATTTACAGCAATTGTGGTTCCGAAAGTTTGATTTGGAAAGTGGGAGAGACATTTCCGGCTTTGAGCATGTATTTGTTGGTGAACAAAAAAGGAAATTGCTATTAGGTCATCATTTTTGGTACAAATATTGGCTAGAAGAAAATGGTAAGCTAAATCACCTTCATATCGACCAAATCGAAATGAAAGATAACTTACCATATACACGAGAACCTGGTACCCCGTATATCATAACAGCTGGTTACCGTTTGAAAGCCTTTGATATGGAGAAAAAGCATTTTGTAAAAATATCAAAAAGTCGATGTGGATTTTTTATTGGCACTAGTCCGGAAGGTATTTTGGCATTGGGGACAATCCGAGCTTTGTTTCCGGAAGATGCCCCTCATTATATTTCATTTAATGGCACGCCATATAAGCTTGAAATGTATTTGAGCCCTGATGGCAAAAGCATTCGTACTTTTTATCCTTATAGGGAGTAGGGAGGTGGTTTGGACAGCATGCATAAAATATAATATTCTCGGGTGTGCTCAGAGTGAGCTTGAAGAGCTATAACAACACTAACGATCCGTCCGTCATCTCCTCCAACTTATCTGTCATCATAAGATCCTAAAAAAACATAATGATGTCCAAGAGTGATTTTTAGTGATCATTTTCTAATAAAGAATCAAACACAGAAAACATGAAACGAATGGTTATTATTGAATATGTGATGCACTCCTTGAAATTAATAAACTAAAAGGCGATAGTAATGATAAAAGGAAGAATAGCAAGAAATTTCTTTCTCTATTTTTTGACTTTAACCTTGTATTACGAGGTACATCGTATTACAATTTTAAGTGTTGGGAGGAGAGGAGTTTAACTATGATTGTTTCAGTGGGATTCTTTTTCGGGGTTATCATCCTTTTATTTACACTTATTTTATTGAAAAGAAGTGGCAAGTATTATTTGGCTCCAATCATAACGGTTTTAGCAGCTGTGTTGGTTACCATATACGGGATGTTCATGATTGGTGGGTTTGAGGGGATGGCATATGGGATTTTAGCAGTAGGAATCTTCCTTGCTGGCCTTGGAGGCGTAATGGTCTTACCATTTCTAGGCAAAGTGAAGAAAAAACCGTTGAACATTTTCGATAGGTTGGGGCTAGTTCTATTGCCTCTCATCCTTTTTGGGACGATTGGTCTTAACATGTATTTCGATGAAGGATATTGGATTATTGAAGAAGGAGCAGCTCCTTCTAAAGAACAGAATGAGGAAGAGGAGCTACAGAGTCATTACCGTATATCCACCATTTCTGAAGGGATGAAACAGGTAACGCTTATTTTAGGGAAAGAATATAGGGGAAAAGACATCGAAGTAGAAAAGGTTAGTAAGTGGGGTTCAACAGAGATTACGGTGAAAATGATTGAATCGGAAAATAAGGACGAGATTCCTTATATCATGATTGGGTTAGATGAGATCAAGGAGCCTTTAAAAGTACAAACAACGGATGGGACTGTTATTCCATCGGTTATGGATGGATTATAAATATCAAACGAGGTGCTTCTGAATGGATAAGGAAATGATGAAAGGCAGTATTGATTTGCTGTTGTTGTCTTTGTTGGCCCAACGTGATTTGTATGGGTATGAAATTACCAAAATGCTAAAACAATTAAGCGATGGTAGTTATGAAATGAGCGAAGGGACCTTATACCCGGCTTTAAAACGAATTGAAAAGAAAATGTGGGTGAGTTCCTATTGGAGTGAAACAGCAAATGGAAGGCGTAAATACTATAAAATTACGGATTTAGGGATAGAGGAGCTTGAAAGAAAGCAAAAGAATTTCTCGTTAATTCAGAACTTGGTTAAAAGGAGTTCGGAGGGATTAGGTGAAATCTAAGTTTGAAGCTTATGTTGAAAAGATTGTCTCACAAACAGATTGTACGAATGATGAAAAAGATGACTTATTCGAAGAATTGATGGTTCACCTCGAGCTGTCGAGAGAAGAACTGATGAGCCAAGGAATGAGTGAAAACGAGGCTGAACTGAAAGCGATGGAGCTTTTTGGGATAGAAGAAGATATTGGAGGACAAATCCAGCAATCGATCTATCCATTTCGAAAGGAATTAATCTTAACCCTGTCAATTGGCTGTATCCTTTACACAATCAGTCTCTATTTATTGTCCTTATTTCATGATGGAAATGCATATATTGGATGGCTCCTTGTGTCAATGGTGGTGAGTACGACCTTTTTCCTAATTGCATTAAACCAAATTCCTCTATTAAATCGAAGGCGATGGCTAAATACGCTATTCATCATCCATATTTTCACAAGCCTTTTTGGGTATAGCATAGTTTCAGCACTGGAACATCCAGCTCAATTAGCAATAGCTATTGCGAACTGGGTGATCATTCTGTTATCCCTTGTCCTGGTTTATCAAACAACGATTTATGAGAGCAAATCCCAAAAGGTGTTAGGGAAAGAGTCTAAAAGACTTCATCAGTTAAATTTTATACTAGGAATGGTGACAATTGGCTTTTTTCTATTTTTTATTGGCGCAGGATTGATGCTGTTTGGTGGGTTTCATCCCTCCATGATTCTCACGAGTTTGCCGTTATGTGTATGGATCTGTCTGTATTATGGACAAATGAAGTTTATTCAAAAGCATAAACGAATGGCCTATTTTTTAGCCTTCGTATCTATAGTAATCAATCTTTCTATCTTACTGGTAGTTTTTTACCGTTAGGAGATTATTAATGAAAAAGAAAAATATTATTTGGATAGTAGGATTCCTCGTCTTTGTTACGATTATTTTATCGGTTGTAGGTATGTTTTTTAATAAAAGTGAGGATGAGAAACTGAATGGGTTAACGGGATTTTACGATGTAAGTGATGAGGGAACCATCGCTTACGTTTACTATTCAGACGGAAAACCAGAGATTCGGGTATATCATCCTGAACAATCGGGTGTTGAAAAAGCAGTAGAATTGGAAAATGACAAATATATATTGGATCCAACTTTTTCAGCAGATGGATCAACAATTACCTATATTTCTACGAATAAAGATTTAGAAGAGACACTGAAAAGCACTGTTTATCAAGTTAATCTTGAAACGAAGGATAACCAAGAGCTATTCTCATTTGCTTCTGCGATTACGGAAATCGAGTTTTCGGATAATGAGGAATCCTTGTTCTATTTAATGGCAGGAGTATTCCAGAATTATTCACCAATTGCCAGTAAGCGCCCCCATGATTTCGATGTTCATGAGTATCGCTTTGGGGATGACAAACATTTACAGCATACAGAAATGAAAGAATACTCGATGCATTCTCTTCAGATTGCACCAGATAATAAATCCGTGTTTGTCACAATGGATGAAGTTGCAGATACCACTCCAGAGGAAAGCTTTGAGGTTCATCAGCGGATTTTTGAGATTCCTTTGGAAGAACCAAGTAAACGAATGGTTGTTAGCGACCCTAATCGAGAAGTCGATATTTTTGATTTTACGATGGTTCCAAATAACAAAGAAATTGTTTTCCAATCCATAGGGAATGTTGATTCTGGTGATACCTTTCAATATGAATTGTATAAATACAATTTAGAGACAAAACAGGAAGAACAGCTGACAAACCTAAAGGAATATACCGCTAATCCTGTCATTCGTCGGAACCAGATTTATTTTATGGTCGACAAACAGTTTGCAAAACGAGATTCAGCTTATCATCTTTATGTAATGAATATGGATGGAACAGATGTAAAAGAAATTCAGCTACCAAACAATGAAACTAGTGAGTAAAGGGACGTACCTTATGCTTCTATAAAGGAGGTGAATGTAAGGGAATGTCCCTTGCCTCCGAAAGGGGATGTTAATGTGGCGATTGGAGTAGCACTTTTCATTTTAATAGTAGGTGTGGCAATCGGGTTTCAACAAAGCGTGGGGAAATCAGTCAAAAGGAAAAAAATCGTTTGGGGAATTACGTTTATGATAGCTGTAGCTCCATTTTTCTCGTGGTTAATTGGGATTTGGTATGGAGTAAGTGTTGGCGATGGATTTGCAGCAATGGGGTTAATGCTCATCTTGTTCCCGATTTTTTTCTTAGGTGGACTCATAGCTTTGTTGATGGGGATTTTTGAAAAGAGAAAAAGGTAGATAAAGGCTTATAACCATCGCCGTCTTTTTTACTATAAGGGGGAAATCTCGAATGCAACAGTATACAGGTTTTTTCGTCACTTTGGCAATTATTTTTATGATTGTGCTTTTTAATAAATATCTCTATTGGTGGGTCAAAGGCATTATTGTTGGTTATTATTTGGTCGTTGCTTATCGATTCATCACAGTTAAGAATACGATTGATAAGGAATACGAGGACGTCCTTCCTGTTCCAGAAGCATATTGGGATCAAAATTCAGGATGGGTGAGCACGATAACGGGGTATCTATTCTGGCCGTTGGTTGGGATTCTTGTTTTCATTTATATTAAGTGGTTTCTTCGGGCACGAACCAAGTTGGCTAAAATTCTTGTTTTAGTGAGTATTATACCGGCAATTACCCTATTTGTTTTTTTTAGTTTTATGTTTTCATTTTCTTACGGATACAGACCTTAACAGAAGGACCGTCTTGTAACTAATCTCCTGCATGTTCTTTTGTAGTTTGGGATATAATGAACATATTTATGAAGGGTAAAGCCTGTTTACTGATTGTAAACAGGCTTTACCCTTCTCTAGCTATCCTGAAATCGTAGGAAATGATTTTACGATTGGAGTGACGGAATTGATAGCAAAGTGGGTGCAAGTAGTAGGGATTCTCGTGTTGGGGATATGTCTATTTGTTGTTGAGGGAGAGGTGGCCTTTGCAAAGGATATTGTGAATATTCCGCATCGTGGTGCTTCTGGACATGCTCCAGAACATACCCTTGTTTCCTATCAAATGGGGGAGAACATGCATGGGGACTATATTGAAGTAGATTTGCAAATGACGAAAGATGGTCAGTTAATTGCCATGCATGATGATAGTGTTGATCGCACGACAAATGGGACCGGCTTAGTGAATGAGATGACGCTTGCTGAAATGAAGAAACTCGATGCGGGGAGTTGGTTTAATGAGCAGTATCCTCAATTTGCAAATCCGGAATATAGAGGGGTAAAAGTTCCGACGCTCTGGGAGGTTTTTCAAACCTTTGGAAAAAATAAGCGCTATTACATTGAAACCAAATCACCAGAGGTTTATCCAGGGATGGAAATAACATTATTGCGTCTTGTTAATGAATATAAGATTGATAAGGATACACTAATAGTTGAATCCTTTAGTCCTAAAAGTTTAAAGAAAATGAAGAAATTAGATCCATCCATTCCCCTTGTTCAATTATTGTCTTATAAGTCAAATGCGATGATAACGGATGAGGAAATTGCAAACATTAGGGAATATGCCAAAGGGATTGGACTTAACCATCAATACTTAACACAGGAATATGTTCAAAAGGTAGTCGGAAACGGGCTGGAACTATACCCTTACACTGTTAATGAAAAAGGAAGAATGCAACAGCTCATTAATTGGGGTGTTACTGGAATGTTTACGAATTTTCCAGACATGCTTCATAGTGTAAAAAAGTAAGGGGGAGCAGGGGAAATGGTTCTCCTGCTTTTTCTTGTAGAATGAGAATTTTGATGTAATTTATATTTTACATTATGGAATGTATATGTTACATTTTAAGTGGAGGGTATGGAATGAAAAATAATGTAAAGGTGGCACGGATAAAAGCAGATTTAACTCAGCAACAGCTTGCTGATGAAGTAGGGATTACAAGGCAGACTGTTAGTTTGATTGAAAAAGGAAAATATAATCCTTCGTTGAAGCTGTGCTTACAGATTTGTTATGCTGTGCATGGAAAATTGGATGACTTATTTTGGGTGGAGAAGGAGGAGTTCGAATGAAAAAAATTAGTGATGAGCGACTGGTTCTAAGAAACTTACAAAATATAAAAATAACCTACATCGTACAAACCATCGGGATCTTAGGTATTCTCGGGTATGAGCTAGCTCAAGGCGGTGTTGAGGGGATGCGACAAAATCCACTTTGGCTAGTTTTTATGTTAACATCAGTTGTTTATGCGTACATGACGATGAGTGTTAGCGTTGAACACGAAACAAAGATGAAAGATCCTAAAAAATCTTTGATGATCAGTGTAGTGGTTTTAATTTTGATTGCTTTAGTAGTCGCCTACCTTACTTCCATTACTCCGAATTTTGGATATGGTGATGGGGGATTAATAGGTGCGATCATATTTATTTGCGGTTATATCCCGTGCCATTATGTTTATCGATTAAGACAAAAGCAACAAGAAGATTTAGAGGATGATGAGTAGCATCTGGGGATAAGAGGCATATCTGCTGAACATTCAGGTCCGCCTTATTAAGTACGGAATCAGTGAAACCTATTTATCCTGTCTTCTTGTTCTTTTTGCTCTTTTAATTCGCCTATGCTCGGTTTGGAATATACAGGATAAACTGTCGCCTCCTTTGAAGTGTTTCAAAAAAATGGTCGGTATTCTTTACGATGAGCAAGGTTTTTTTATGAAAAAGTTTTGGTAAGGGAGGGAATTTCATGGTAGCACCAAGTGCATTAGGCTTAATCTCTTTGCTGTTTACAATTGCAGTACCTGTTTCATTTGTTCTTCTTTTAATATGGATTTATCAGCTTAAGAAAAATAGTGAAAAACAAATTGAACAAAACAAAGAAATCATTAGGTTACTTGAAAAAGAAAAAGCATTGTAAAAGAAGGAACCCTAAAATTTTCACCTAGGTTTTCCTTCTTTTTGTTTGGTCTCTGTTAAAGGTAGGGATTTTATTTCCACTCCGATAAGCTGAGTTAGGCACCATAAAGTTGGTTAGCAGAAGGGATGTCCTTACCTTTTACTAGCATTCCGTGAAAATGTGTAGGTATTTCCTGCATTCCATAATAGATACTCGGTAATTCCAAGTTCGTTTCCAGCACGAATCTGGTCTTGTACTTCTTTTATTCTGTAAGGAATTCTCATATCAAAGTCTTGATACCAAGGCCTAATTTTAGCAACGGGTTTTCCCTGGGATTGAACTTCATGGTTCTTAGCAATCGCATCTTGTAGTCCCTTCTTGATTAGTTGATAAGGACTTGCTTCCGGATTGGCAATTCCATAGGTTCCCTTGGCATAGTGTGACGGATACATCATTGGCGAGATAACATCAACATGTTGAGTCATCGTTTCCCATTTTTGCCCAATTCCCATATCGTCTTTTACGGAAGTCGTCAACCCAAACACATCGGCAGAAATCGTTAGGTTAGGTGTTTTCACTTTTGAGTAAGCATACTGTAAAAATCCTCCAATGGCTGCTTCTTTTGTTGGAAAAGGCGAAGAAGCAAAGCTTACTTCTTTATCAATGTTTTTGTAGTCTGGGAAGCGAACATAATCCCATTGAACTTCATCAAAACCGAACTTGCTGACTTCTTGAGCAATGGAGATTGAATAATCCCATACTTCCTGACGATGAGGGTCCACCCACATGATTCCACTTTTATCTTTCCATAGTGTGCGGTTTTTGCTCTTTATCGCCCACTCTGATTTTTTCTTTGCCAGATAAGGGTCCTTAAATACCACAATTCTTGCGATGGTATAGATGTTTTTTTCCTTGAGGGTTTGTACGACAGATGCTAAATCTTTTATAGGGGCATTTTTGTCACTTTGAATTTCATTGACGAGAGGTAATTCAGAATCATAGGTAATCTTTCCTTCATCATCTTTTACATCAATGACCATCGTATTTAGTCCTGTGTTATCGACCAAGGAAGTAAGTTCGTTAAATTTATCTGTGGTGCTTACTGACTTTGAGGTTAAATAGATTCCTTTAATAGGTTCAGTCAGTGAAAAGGGAAATAGAAAGTTTATGTTTAGCATTGTTAAAAAGGACAGGATGGTTAGAACTTTAGACATAAACATTCTCCTTTTTGGTTATATTTTACTTAGCTTCTGCTGCAGGTTATTTTCCTATACTTACTTAGGAGCTTTGAAATTGAAATAAAGGAAGCAAAACTTTCACCTACTATTAAACTGAAGTACAATGTAGAAAGTGATTCACGTAATACCTAGTGAAGGGAATTGTCTAAATGAATTTTATCGAAAGAATTAAGCCACATTTAATAAGCGACGATGTGTTAATCCAGGAAGTGGTTCTTCATGCCATACATGATTTTCCTTATTTGTCTGAGGAAAATGTAAATGCATTAGTAAAAGAAGCTTTTCATAACAAGGAAAAGCAATTATCCATTTTGGTTTACATAGCTAACCATCCTCTCAATGAAGAAGCGATACAGATTTTGATTCATTCTATCCCAGGGATGGACAAGTCTAAAACACATTTAGCCATAGACTTGCTTAACCAAATTGAACCGAAGCTGGCCCTAAAATATAAGCCCGACCTTGAAAACTACATGAATGCTGATAAATGGGCTTTGTATGAGTTGTTGGCTAATGGAACAAAAGAAATGGTGTATGCAGAGTACCAGAAACTAGTAAATACACTAGACCGTGCAGTTGAATTCCAACATGATGCATTCGTAAAAGCTAAACAAGTGGCAGCATGGATGGTTACAAAGGGTTGGGTAACAGAACGTGAGATTGAAGCAGTTATCCAAGCTGAATTAAAAGAACCTTCGTTTTCTTTTGACGGAATCTTGAACGTTTATATGATTGGTAGATTAAAATTGGAGCAGTTTATCCCAACATTAGCCTGTCTATTGGACCGGGATGACGATGTCTTATTAGATGAAGTCTCGGTTGCTTTAATTCGTTTTCAATCAGATGAGGTAGTAAAAGAGGTTAAACCATATTTATTAAAGGACGAATCCATCATCTTTGCTGCTTCAGTTGTTGAAAATATTAAATCCGACTTAGCTGTTGAAGCGTTACGAGAAGCCTATCATCAGGTGGAAGAAGAGGACAGTCAGGATCTCCTTATTGAGGCATTATGCCACCAATTTTCGGAACAGGCTTTACCGGAAATCCGTGAACATATGGAGAAAGAGTATTTCTCGGGTCTTGTGGATATCGAACAAGCAGTCTATAGCTACTTTGCTATCTTGGGGTTAGAACACCCTGACCTTGAGGAGTGGAGAAAAGTAGCTATGGAGCGGGAGTTGGACTTTCGGAGTGGAAGTGAGCAAGGGAAGATGCTGCAGAGTGTGCCAGTACATAACGAAACCAAAGTAGGGCGAAATGATCCATGCCCTTGCGGAAGTGGGAAAAAGTATAAGAAGTGTTGTGGAAAATAAAACGCTGGTTGAAAGAAGTGTCGACTAGCTGATTATTGAGGTAAGAGTGGGCAACAGGTTAAAACATTGGGATCATTTTAATGCAATTATATAAAGCAATAAAATGATCCCTCTTTTTAAGCTTGGCCATGGTCGTGCAATCCCTGATTCTGGTGGGCTGCAAGATCGAAGGTAAAGAGATTAAACTTTTCAGCCTCTAAAAGCTCTTCGCCATATAGAATGATGTCGACGCGACGAACTTGAAACATGCGTTTGCCGTGCATTTTTCCACCAAACCATTTTTTCTTAGCGCCTCTTAAAATTTTTTTGTAGTGAGTGTGGTCATCTTCGTTGGTAATGCCTAGCATTCCTTTTACGATGTTTGCTGCCTCTGGAATGGTCACATAACCAGGATCCAAGTGATATTTCCGTCCCATAATAAACCCTCCATCTAAAGCTTCTTATTATTTTTTATGGAGAATGATGGGTATTCATGACAAAAAGATAGAAGGGAAATAACCTTTTATGAGCGAAATAAGTGAAGCAATAGATTATTCTCAATAAGATTAAATGATAGAACGAGGTTAATTGTATGGTTGTTATGCAATTTCGGGTAGAATAAAGCAACCATTCTATTACTCTCAATTTAATAAAGGAGGTAGTTGTCATAAGAATAAATCCCACGGAGTTTCAATTTCGCCATTTAAGTTATAGGATAAGGTCAGCAAAAGAAGCTGATGCAAAAGACTTGTCTGAAGTACGTTTGCAAATAGATGGAGAAACAGAAAACATGGATAGAGAACAAGGGGAAGCATACATAGATGAAGCAGGTTTTAAACAATTAATCAAAGAGGACACAGCAAGTTCCTTTAATCTTTTTTTAGTTTGTGAAGCAAACGGAAGGATTGTGGGCTTTTCAAGGTGTCAGGGGAGTCAGTTGAAAAGGTTCTCTCATAAAGTAGAATTTGGGGTCTGTGTGCTAAAGGATTTCTGGGGCTATGGAATAGGTTCCAACTTGTTAAAAGAATCGATAAAATGGGCTGATGCAAACAAGGTGAAAAAAATTACCTTAAATGTGCTTGAAACGAATGAAAAAGCTATCATGCTTTATAAAAAATATGGTTTTGAAAAAGAAGGAGTTTTAAAGAAGGACAAGTTCCTTTCAGATGGAAATTATTATAATACTGTCCTAATGGGAAGGGTTAAAGAATCATAACATCCATGAATTCAATCTTCATGAACGTTCCTAAAAACAAGAAAATAACAGAACGCCTAGAGATTTATAAGCGGTCCTTGATGGATGATCTAGGCATTCAGTTGCTACAGCTTTTTTTGTTTTTTTACTGATTAATAGAACCACGTTCATAATGATTCATATCGGTTAATTCAATGATATAGTCATAGTTAACAATCGACTTTTTAATTTCTTCCCTTTCCTCTGGTGAAAGGTTTTTGTCCTGGACTTTATTTTCTAAGTTCTGTTTCATTTCTTCTAAGAAATCTCTTACTTCCTTGTATTCCATTGTTCAACACCCCTTAATTAGGATTTTTATTTTATCCAACGATAAAGTAACCGCTTCCATACTCTTATTATATAGAAAAACACAAATTTTCAATCCATGATTCTATTGCGAATTTGTGAACTCTTTTTGAGAAAATTGTGAAGGCTTAAAGAGGTTTTTAGCTAGTTAGTCTTTAATTGAATAATAAGGATGGAAAGGAGTAAGATTTAAATGATTCTAGGTTTACATCACGCTCAGATCACAATTCCAAAAGGTGCTGAGGTAGAAGGGAAAAGTTTTTATTGCGGAGTTCTTGGATTACCTGAGAAAGAAAAGCCTGAATCACTCAAGGGGCGTGGAGGATTTTGGGTAGAAGTCGGGGATTGCGACGTCCATATAGGTACGGAAGATGGGTTTGATCGATTAACTACAAAAGCCCACTTAGCATATCGGGTTGAAGATTTATCATACTGGAGAAAAGTGTTAGCACAAAACAATATTGTAATCATTGACGGAATACCAATACCAGGGTTTGAACGTTTTGAGTTCAGAGACCCATTCGGTAATAGAGTGGAAATGATTCAAAAAATGTAAAGTCCCCATTCATATTATGGATAAAACAACAAAGAGCTTAGGAAACTCCTAAGCTCTATTTGTGCAACCAAACGTAGTTCGCCAAGCCAATAGCTAGCGAAAAAATAGTAACCTGCTAGCTGAATTCTGTCTCCAATAAATCAATAAGCACCTTTGCAATAATTGCTCCTGCTGACTTTGGTGCCACTTTTCCAGGGATTCCTAATTCCAATAAGGCCTTTATCCCTTTTTCTTTTGCATACTCAAAATCGGTCCCGCCAGGCTTAGATGCGACATCGATGATAAGGGAGTCACGATTCATTTTATCAAGGACTTCTGGTGTGAGCACCATATGAGGAATGGTATTAATACAGATATCTACATGATTCACTTCATCTCTGAGGTCTTTAAGCTGGAAGGGAGTAAGGCCAACTTCAATGATACGGGCTAAATCGGCTTCTTTCCTTGCTCCGACAAGTACTTTAGCTCCAACAGCAGCGAAAAGACGAGCAATCGTTTTTCCTACTCTGCCATAGCCAAGGACCATGACCTTTGATCCGTGAATCATGAAGTCTGTATGTTCAATGGCTATCTTTAACGTCCCTTCTGCTGTTGGGATGGAATTAAGAATGGCCATATCATCTCTTGCAAACATGGGGACAACTTTTCTTCCTGTGGTCTCCATTAATTTTGTTAAGTAGGGGGTCTTTACCCCGGTATAAATGACACAGTGGTCAGGTGTGTTTTCAAGATGTTTCTTCGTGAGTGAAATCTCTTCATCGGAATAACGGGCTTCGACCTTCCCATCATGGTCAAGCCCAGAAACCGGGACAAGGATGGCATCAACTTGAGAATAATCAATCTCTTGAAAGCCACATTTTATCATCTCGAAGCTGTCATCTGATACTTGAGTGAAACCAACCAACGAAACCTTTGCACCTTTTTCACGAATGATTTTTGCCACTTCAATTTGTCGGACATCCCCACCTACTATCACCATATGAAAATTCTTTTTCATTTAGATACCACCTTTATGATCTAACAGTCAGTTCTTTCCCGTTCCAAAGAGGTCCAAAACTAATTTACCATTACGGTAAAATATATGTATACCTATCTAGATTAGCAACGGCATAATGGCAATTCTTTATAAAGCAGGTGAACATAATATGCGTTCATGGATAGCTGAAAAAGTCACACCTTTCATATGAAAAATGGAAGGTGTGTGTTTTTCTTTTCACCTAGGTTAGAAATTGTAATAGTTCCGCAGTAAGTAGGCCGTCCATATACATTGTGGATGATTACGGATATTTTCAATTAAACCTTTTATAAGTGCTTGGCTTAAGGTTGGGGTGAGCAGTTCTTCTTTTAGTAAAACTAAAGATTCTTTCTCGATTGATTCTTCTACTTCTTCGAGACTTTGGTCAATAAATCGGATGATTTCTTCCTTTGTTCCTTCTTCATTCTGTGGGTGAGTGAACAAAGGAACAAACCCATGGGTGACATAGGGAATTGTCATGTGTTTAGCTAATATATTCGTCTTCTCAGCAAGGGATTGAGCCAACGTTTCCAAGTCTGGAAGCGTGTTTGAAAATAAAAGTAATTCTGTGTATGTTCTCATAAAACTTTTTATGCAATACACCAGATCATATTTAATCTCATTTACCTCATCACCATATAATTTCTCAACCATAGCGAGGATGGCTTTCTCGTGTAATTGATAATAATAATGTAATTTCGTGAACATTTCATTATTAACCGAATGGGCTTGTTCTTTCATGAAAATCTTTGCGAAATTCGAATATTTATTAAACGATGCAAAGCTTATATAGTAGAAGTCATATAGAAGATTCTCATTATTTTTAGCATTTCTGACCGTGTAGTCAATATTGGATAAAAATTGCTCCATAAACTGGTCAATTAAGGCTAAAATCAGTTCTTCTTTCGACTTAAAGGACAAGTAAAAAGCTCCTTTTGATATGCCACAACGCTTCGTGATTTGTTGAACGGAGGTTGCTTCAAAACCTTGTTCCGCAAAGAGCTCCAGGGATTTTTCCATGATTAATTGTTTTTTTACCATTTTCTTAATCTCTCCTAGGTTAAAACGTTTGACAAATGACCGCCTAGTCATTAGTATAAATATCTGAGTCATATTAGTCAATTAAGGTAGGTGTCATTGTGAAAGGTTTAGTTAATTTTGTCCTGAAAAATAAATTAGCAGTTTGGTTGTTAACAATCATTATAACTGTATCAGGAGTTTACTCAGCAACACAAATGAAAACAGAAACAATTCCCGATATTTCAATTCCTTACTTAATGGTCATGGATGTTTATCCTGGAGCCACACCAGAGAAAGTAATGGATGAAGTATCCATCCCGATTGAAAAAGCAGTAGAAGGTCTTGAAGATGTGAAAGCTGTTTTTTCTAACTCATCATCCAATATGTCTAGTATTCAAGTAGAATATGAATATGGCGTTGACATGGATGAGAAAAAACGTGAGCTAGAATCCGCTCTGGATAATGT
The DNA here is from genome assembly GCF_019749255.1 of Mesobacillus maritimus. Classification (GTDB taxonomy): domain Bacteria; phylum Bacillota; class Bacilli; order Bacillales; family Cytobacillaceae; genus Mesobacillus_B; species Mesobacillus_B maritimus_A. The sequence continues at coordinate 14,852 of NZ_JACWFH010000039.1, forward strand.
AACATTGCCAGAGGATGCCCAAGAACCGATTATTACAGCCATCAGCATGAACATGATGCCAGTTGTGGCTTTGAGTGTAAGTAGTGAAACGGAAGACATTGTGGAACTTACTTCTACAGTGAATGAACTTTTATTACCGAAAATTGAAAAGATCGATGGGGTTGCGTCTGCAACCATCACCGGACAGCATCTTGAAGAAGTAGACTTCACGTATAACGAAGCGAAAATGACCGAGCTTGGTGTTACGAAAGAAACGGTCGAGCAAATGATACAGGGAAGTAACATGGCCGTATCCCTGGGGCTTTATGAGTTTGAAGAAGGCGAGCAAGCTGTTGCAGTTGACGGGAAGTTCATGACAATTGATGAGCTAAAAGACATGCTCATTCCTGTCACCCCATCAGAAGCTAGCCCAGTTCCATTTGTAAAACTTAGTGAGATCGCTCAAATTGAAGCAGTAGGAAAAGTAAAGTCTGTTTCAAGGACAAATGGGAAAGACGCAATTGCGATTCAAATCGTAAAAGGTCAGCAAGAGAACACCGTTGATGTTGTTAATGCGGTGAAAGAATTAGTTGAAGAAGAAGAAGCGAAAATTGACGGACTTGTCGTTGATATTTCACTCGACCAAGGGGAGCCAATCGAAGAGTCTGTTAATACAATGGTTGAAAAAGCCGTATTTGGTGGCTTAATCGCTGTTTTAATTATTCTATTGTTCCTTCGTGACTTTAAATCTACTATTATTTCAATTGTTTCAATCCCAGTTTCTATTTTTATGGCTTTATTGCTATTAAACTGGTTAGATATCACATTAAATATCATGACACTTGGTGCGATTACCGTTGCAATTGGGCGGGTAATCGATGATTCCATTGTTGTTGTCGAAAATATATATCGACGTTTACATTTAAAAGAAGAAAAGCTTACTGGGCGCGCATTAGTTCGTGAAGCGACCATTGAAATGTTTAAACCAATTTTATCTTCAACCTTAGTAACGGTTGCGGTGTTTGCGCCACTCATTTTCGTTGGCGGGATGGTTGGAGAATTATTTATGCCATTTGCTTTGACCATGACCTTTGCTCTTGGTGCTTCATTGCTTGTAGCGATTACCATCGTTCCGGCATTGTCTCATTTCTTATTTAAAAAGAAATTGTACAGCGAAAAAACGGAAAGTAGCCATAAAGAACAAGGCAAACTAGCGAATGGTTATAAAAAGATTCTTAAGTGGACATTAAATCATAAAGTGATTACCTCTCTGTTAGCAGTAGTATTGCTAGTCGGAAGCGTAGGGCTTACTCCGTTAATTGGCTTTAGTTTCTTGGGTAGTGAAGAAGAAAAAGTTATGTATTTAACGTATACGCCTGGAACCGGAGAGTTAAAGGATGAAACGTTAGAAAATGTTACGGTTGTCGAAGAGGAGTTACTAAAACGTAAGGATATTGACATCGTTCAGCTTTCTGTAACAGAAAGTGGAGATCCAATGGCAGCGATGATGGGCGGAGGTTCTAACGGTGCTTTACTTTACCTCATCTTTGATTCTGAAATGGAAGATTTCCCAGAAGCTCGTGAAGAGGTAGAAGACTATGTGTTCAATATTGGTCAATCAGGTGAATGGAAGAGCCAGAACTTCTCATCGATGTCAATGGCAACAGATGAGGTTAGCTATACCTTCTACAGTGAAGATTTAGATAAGTTAAACGAAGCAGTGAAAATGATAGAAGGTGTTATGACCGAAAATGACGGCCTTGAAGATATTTCTTCAAGTGCAGAAGATGCTTACGTAGAGTATGTCTTTAATGTAGAACAAGATGAATTATTACAATATGGGTTAACAACAGGGCAAATCGTCATGATGTTAAGCTCATCACCAACACAAGATGTGTTGACAACCATTGAAAAAGATGGAGACACATTGGACGTCATTGTTCAACAAGAACAAACTGCAAAACCAAAAACCATTGATGAGCTCCTAGAAACACCAGTTCCAACGGCAACAGGGCAGACAATGGCACTTTCTGAGCTTGTTACCGTTAAAAAAGGAACAACATTAAACACCCTTGCGCGTAGTGAAGGGGAGTACCATGCTACGGTTTCTGGTAAGATCATTGGGGAGGATATCTCTAAAGCGACATCAGAAGTCGATGAGGCTATTGAAGAGCTTGACCTTCCTAAAGGAGTAAGAGTGGGTGTCGCTGGGGTTGCAGCGGATATGAACGAAACCTTTACACAGCTTGGGATTGCGATGATTGCTGCCATTGCCATCGTGTACTTTATCTTAGTTGTGACATTTGGTGAAGGACTTGCACCATTTGCGATATTATTCTCGTTACCATTTGCGGTGATTGGTTCATTCGTGGGTCTATTAATTGCCGGTGAAACGATATCCGTATCGGTTATGATGGGTCTCTTGATGTTAATCGGGATTGTCGTTACAAACGCAATTGTCCTTGTTGACCGAATCATTCATATGGAACGCGATGGATTGAGCATGCGTGAAGCTATTCTAGAAGCAGGAGCAACACGTCTTCGTCCGATTTTAATGACAGCTATTGCAACCATTGGTGCATTAATTCCATTAGCAATCGGAAACGGCGGAGGCGGCTTGATCTCCAAAGGACTAGGCATTACGGTAATCGGTGGATTAACTAGCTCAACGTTACTAACGTTAATTATTGTTCCAATCGTTTACGAGGTATTGTCAAAACTATTTAAGAAGAATCGTAAAGAAGTAGAAGAAAATTAACATAGAACCCTACAAGGTGATTAATCTTGTAGGGTTTTTTTTATCGATATTTACTAAACAAGAATCTCGATCTTAAGGCAATTTTGATGGATTTCAGTTCACAAAAATTCACCAAACACGTTTAGAGGGAATGAGGAGGATATTCTTCGATTCTTAAGAATATATTATGTAATTAGTGAAACAGATTGGGAAAGAATTTCTAGATAAGTGTGACTGGAGCAAGGAGGAGGAATAGTAAATGGATGTAGCGATACTCGTACTTGATATTCAAAAAGGGTTTATTAGTGATAACGCTCGGATGCCTGTGGCAAAACATCAGATTGAACCGATGTTAGAAAAAGTTAATAGGATGATTGCGCAAGCTGATAGTATAGGAATCCCTGTGGTGTATGTAGGGAATGAATTTGAACCTAAACAAGTTATTGCAAATTTTTTAACAAAAAAATCGGCATTAAAAGGCAGTGAAGGGGCTGAACTAGATGAGAGATTAGTAAGGGTGAATAATCATTATTTTGCAAAAAACAAATCGAATGCATTCAGCAATTCGGAACTTGTTTCATATTTAAAAGCTAAAGAAGTTAAGAATATCGTTATTGTTGGCTTGTTTGCAGAAGGTTGTGTAGCGGCGACTGCACTCGACTCAATTCGGAGGAAGTTCACTGTAACAGTAGTAGGAGATGCAGTAGCAAGTGTCAGTGACTCAAAGCGAGAAAAGTCTTTAAAATATTTGGGTACAAAAGGTGTTGCTATTCGTGATTCCTCACAAGTATTCGATAAGATCCTGAACTAATTTGAAATGGAAAAAGTTGCTACATCATGAAAGCTTGTCATCAAATCAGCGAGAGGGCGCAGGCCATGCTCCTCTTGTGTCTCTTTGTTTGATAATTCTTCAACGTGTTTAGTAGGGACTAAGTCTTAAATAATATCAAATATGCTGTCCAGCACTTTTCCTATGCCTCTTACAAACCAGTAAATCATTCTAAACGGCAATAAAATTAATTCAGGGATATAAAAGAGCAAATCAAAAATAAAATCCGTAAACGTGTAAGTGTCGCGACCATTTCTTCTCATTCTTCGTTTTCCCTTCATTTTGTTCCACCATTCTTTCATACACACCCACTCCTTGAAAGGTTATCATTCACAAATTGTTCGTCACTTTTTATCTAATACGAATCGTACTTAAGAAAGGTTTCAATCAAAAAGGTCTAGACATATCCACCTTTATCTACATGATAAAGACTTGCTTTTAGACCTTGTTTATTTTGTGGAAATCTGCTTCTTGTGCCATAATATTTACGAAATGGGGAATGGAAATATGCAAACAATCATGATTGTGGAAGATGACCACAAAATTGCGGAACATTTACACTCATATATTGAAAAATACGGATATCATGTTTATAAAGTGACAAATTTTGATCATGTCATAGAGGCGTTTCATATCCATAAACCGGACCTTGTGTTGCTTGATGTCAACTTACCAAGTTATGATGGCTACTATTGGTGTCGGCAGATTCGCAAAGAATCCATCTGTCCCGTTATTTTTATCTCGGCAAGGGTTGGGGAAATGGACCAGGTGATGGCCTTGGAAAACGGTGGGGACGATTTTATTACAAAACCGTTTCACATTGAAGTGGTCATGGCAAAAATTCGTAGCCAGCTTCGTCGAGCCTATGGAGAATATGCGAAACAAGCGGAAGAACGTGTAATTGAAAGAGAAGGTCTCAAGCTCTATCCTGAACGATTGGAACTGTCCTTTGGTTCAAAAAACATTTCTTTATCAAAAAAGGAAGCCGATCTTATCGAGACCTTAATGGAGCGTTATCCGCGTGTTGCTGGTCGTGAGGATTTATTAGAAAAATTATGGGATGAACAAACGTACATAGATGAAAATACATTGAACGTGAACATTACACGAGTAAGAAAAAAGTTTCAAGAACTCGATATTAAAGATGCCGTTGAAACCGTTAGAGGCGTTGGGTATCGCCTACATGTGTCGTGGAAAAAGGTGGGAGAGGAATGAAGCTTTTTTTAAAAGAACATGCTCTGTTAATAGGGGTTCAGACAGTACAATGGGTCACGATGCTGCTCATCCTATGGTTGGACGGATATCCAAACATGAAAATTACACTTTATACGGCCTTTTTAGGCTTTTTCTTTTTAAGTTGCTATCTGTTTTATCATTATTATCGTCATCGGAAGTTTTATCAGAGGCTTAGTACCCCGCTCGCATCATTAGATGATTCTTTTCAACAAACAGATCAAGCTCCTGTGTCAGAAGCCCTTGACCAGTTACTCAAAGAACAATATAAATTTTACCAAAATCAGTTGAAAAATTTAGAGCATCAACAGGGAGAGCATTTAAAGTTTATGGATCAATGGGTGCATCAAATGAAAACACCGCTGTCCGTCATTGAACTCACTGCTCAAACCTTGGACGAGCCCGATTCATCTAATATTCGGGAAGAGACAGAGCGAATGAAAACGGGGTTAAATACAATTCTTTATATGGCGCGTCTGAGGTCGATTGAAAAGGACTTTCAGTTTAAACCTGTGTTGCTTTCGAATATCGTTCATGAAGTGAATAAAGAAAATAAGCGATTTTACATACGTAATCAAGTGTATCCGAAGCTAAAAATAGAAAGAGAAGATATCACAGTCGAAACGGATGAAAAATGGCTGTTTTTCATGCTTTCTCAACTGATCCACAACGCTGTGAAATATTCTGCAGGGAAAAGTAGTCAAATCTATATTGCGATTTATGAAAAATCGGGGGAAGCAATCCTAGAGGTAAAAGACTTTGGTGTCGGAATCCCATTAAGCGATCAAAGGCGAATTTTTGATGCTTTTTTTACAGGAGAAAATGGACGAGCTTTCAGGGAGTCGACTGGAATGGGCCTTTATTTAACCAAAGAGGTTGGGGATCGTCTAGGGCACCGTATTGAACTAGAATCTCAGGTTGGAAAAGGGTCTGTGTTTCGAATTATTTTCTCAGAAGCCCAAAACCTTACAACAGTGTAAGGAAAGTGAAAGCTGAATCGATAGTTTACCTTTTATGACTAGAAGTATACTAATCACAGATCCAAATCAGATGTTTACGAATGAAGGGAGATCTTGTGATGCTGAATGTGAAACAAGTGAGTAAAATCTACGAAGGCAAAATGGCCTATCGGGCTTTAACAGATATCGATTTAAAGATTGAAACAGGCGAATTTGTCGGAATTATGGGACCATCTGGAAGTGGAAAGACTACGTTGTTGAACTTAATTGCCACCATTGATGAACCAACCACTGGGGAAGTATTAATTAATGGCCAGAACCCTCATAAATTGAAAAAAGATGACTTAGCAAAGTTCCGCCGCCGGGAATTAGGATTTGTATTCCAAGAATTCAACTTACTACACACACTAACAGTTGAAGAGAATATGGTTCTGCCACTTACCCTTGACGGAGCAAAAGTGAAGGACATGAAAGAAAAAGCACATAGTATTGCTGAAAAAATCGGAATTAAAGAGATTATGAACAAACGTACGTATGAAATATCGGGCGGGCAAGCGCAACGTGCGGCAGTCGCAAGAGCGATGATCCATCAACCTACGCTGCTTTTAGCAGATGAACCTACGGGGAACCTAGATTCTAAGGCTTCAAAAGATGTGATGACTATGTTGGAAAATATCAACAAAACTGAGAAGACAACGATGATGTTAGTCACACATGATGCGCAAGCGGCTAGTTACTGTAATCGGGTTGTGTTCATTCGCGATGGGAAGCTATATTCCGAGATTCATCGAGGCGATAATCGCCAGGCGTTTTTTCAGAAAATCATTGATACATTATCGCTAATGGGAGGGGATGCACATGACCTTTCGCCAATTCGCGTTTAATAATGTTACGCGCAATAAAAGGTTGTATGCCGCCTACTTTCTAAGTAGTATGTTTACGGTGATGGTCTTTTTTGCTTTTAGTATTTTTGCATTTCACCCAGCCTTGAGTGGGGATGAAATGAATATGAGCGTTGCCCAAGGGATGTATATATCGGCAGGGATTATTTATGTGTTTTCTTTTTTCTTTGTTCTCTATTCGATGAGTTCCTTTTTACAGTCACGGAAAAAGGAATTTGGGTTATTGATGATTCAAGGGATGTCGATGAAACAAATTCGGACGATGGTGTTTCTTGAAAACATGGTGATAGGATTTTTTGCAACTATCTTTGGAATTGGGATTGGCTTGGTGTTCGCGAAGGGAATCTTAATGCTTGCCGAAAATGTGCTCGTTCTTAGTGGTGAGCTTAACTTCTATTTTCCAATCCTAGCGATTTTGTTAACGTTTGTTTCTTTTATGATTCTATTTTTCTTTATTTCGTTATTTGTTTCGTATGTGTTACGAAGCAAAAAGCTAATTGAGCTAATAAAAGGAAATAAGAAATCCAAAGGGGAACCAAAGGCGAATCTATTTTTAACTCTTATAGCAGTGGTCTTGCTTGTGGCTGGGTATGTGGTGGCATTAATGGCAAAGGGCATGGAAGTTTTAGCTGTTATGCTGCCGGTTATTATTGTTGTTAGCATTGGGACCTATTTGCTATTTACACAATTAAGCGTTTATGTGATTCGGAAGTTGAAGAATAATGAGAATGTTTTCTGGTTTAAAACGAATATGATCTTGTTCTCGGATTTATCGTTTCGGATGAAAGACAATGCTCGAACGTTCTTCTTAGTGGCGATGGTGTCAACTGTGGCATTTAGTGCGATAGGGACGCTATACGGATTCCAAACGTATCTGACTGCTGGTACGAAAATTACCAATCCGAATTCATTTACTTATTATGCCTACGACAATGAAGAACAAGATGTGGCATTAATCAATGAGGTATTAAAGGAAGAAAACATTAAAGCTAATCAAGAGCAAATGATGTTCAATTATTATGAAATTGAAGGCGCTTGGGTTGTTATTGCCAAAGAATCAGATTTCAACCGTTTTGCAGCTTTAATAGGTGAAGAAGGGGTAAGCATTCCAGAAGGGAAAACGGTGGTCGTTGAATTTGACGGCGTTCCCTTTAATCAAACCGAAGAGTTATTGAAAGATTCTATTCAACTGAATTCAGGAAAAACGTTGGTACCAAAAAAGGATGAAGTCATCTATTCACGTGCACTACCGGCTACGGCTTCTTATTACCTGGTTTCAGATAAGGATTATCAACAATTGCCTGCTCCTGTAGATGAAACAAGTTATTATGCATGGCAAGCCACAAGTGGTGAACAGAATGTGTTTGCCGCTGGAGAAAAGTTAAGCAAGGAGCTGCCAAGGCATGAATTTACTTCTGTTGACTATCGATTGTACGAAACGAACCAAATGTATGCCCCAATCCTATTTGTCGGACTATTCATAGGCATTGTGTTTTTCGTTTCGGCTGGAAGCTTCCTCTATTTTCGTTTGTACATGGATGTAGAAGAGGATAAACAAAAGTTTAAATCGATTAGCAAAATGGGACTAAGCGAAAACGAAATGAAAAAGGTATTAAGCCGACAAACCGCGATTCTTTTCTTTGCGCCAATTCTTGTGGCACTGATTCATGGTGCGGTAGCCTTAACGGCTTTATCCCATATGTTTGAATACAATCTAGTTAAAGAATCGGTCATCGTTCTTAGTGTATTTTTTGTGATTCAAATTTTCTATTATTTTATTGTTCGCTTTTATTATTATCGACAAATCAAAGGGGCTCTCTAAAGAAATGTCAGTAACCACAATTAAATAATAATGTGGTTACTGGCTTTTTTTCTATGTTTTAAATACGCGAAAAAAATATAAATCTAATATCAAAATATTTAAAACAATATATTGCAGACTGTTTGAAAGTGGATTATAATAAATTTAATAATTCCTATGTGATTAGTTGGTTTTAAACTGAATATAGTCCTGATCAGACAAACTGAAGGGCAATTATCTGAAAAATACAGATAATTGCTTTTTTGTGTTATGAATGTACCCTTTTTTATCCAACTACATAGGATAAAACAAAAAAAGTGGGGGATGACCTATATAGGGTTAATTAAACCTAGGTTTAGTGGTATCGGCGAATGTTGACTGAAATACTCAACAATTGAAAGTAGGGATAATATGAAGGTATCCAGTAAAGGGGAATATGCACTGCGAGCTTTGCTAGTATTAGGGCAACATCATGGGAATGTGCTATCAATCCAAGAAATTTCCGACAAGACGCTAGTAACGGTCCATTATTTGGAACAGATACTGCTTCAATTAAAAAAACTAGGCTATGTTTCTAGCAAAAGGGGAGTTAAAGGAGGGTATTTTCTTGAAAAGGCAACAGATGAAGTCAACATCGGGGAAGTGATTCGCGACTTAGAAGGACCTTTATCCCCAATGGCTTGTGCTTCAATTACAAAATATGAACCATGTCCTTTGGAGGAGGGGTGTCAGTTAAAACCTCTTTGGTCTTTGGTCAGAGATACGATTGCCTTTGTACTCGAGCGTACGACACTTGAAGATTTACTTGAGAATCGACTACCATTTATAAAAGGAGATGAGTTAGATGTCATTAAAAGGTCGTATTGATCAACAAATATTGGAAAAGATTAAAAGCTTACTAGAGAGTTTAGAATTTGGAACGGTGCAGATTACCGTCCATGATTCACAAATCACCCAAATCGATAAATTGGAAAAACACCGTTTGCCGTTACAATCACAGACAAAAACGCAGCAATTGAAGCGAAGGTATTAAAAGATGAATATTGGCCGATCGGACCGCCGAAGGCTCCTTTAGTAAAATGTACAGTTCATGTACAGGATTTTGCTATAGGGGCTTTTTATTTTGGTAAAAAGCCCAGAAAAATGAGAACAAAGGGAGAGAGCAAGATGAAAAAGGGATGGATAAGTTTATTGGTAATGATCTTTTTATTCGGAGTAGTGGGCTGCTCTAGCGAAACGGCCAAGCAAAATGAAAAAGCGAACAAGACCAAAGAGATTGAGTTATTGAATGTTTCGTATGACCCGACAAGGGAGTTATATGAAGAGTTTAACAAAAGATTCGCAGCAGACTGGGAAGAAAAAACAGGACAGAAAGTGAATATTAAGCAGTCACATGGTGGTTCAGGAAAACAATCACGCTCCGTTATTGATGGACTCGAAGCCGATGTCGTCACATTAGCGCTAGCTTATGATATTGATGCGATTGCCCAAGCGGGAAAACTGTCCGAGAATTGGCAACAGGAACTAGAAGACAATAGTTCGCCGTATACTTCAACGATTGTCTTTCTCGTTAGGAAAGGGAATCCAAAAGAAATTAAAGACTGGGATGACTTGGTTAATTCAGGAGTTGAGGTCATCACACCAAACCCAAAAACCTCTGGGGGAGCAAGATGGAATTATCTTGCTGCTTGGGGCTATGCGTTAAAACAAAATAACGGAGATGAACAAAAAGCGCAGGAATTTGTTACGAAGCTGTTTAAAAATGTCCCGGTTCTTGATTCCGGAGCACGTGGGTCTACGACAACCTTTGTAGAAAGAGGAATTGGAGATGTCTTGATTGCTTGGGAAAACGAAGCGTTCTTAGCGATCAATGAGCTTGGCAAAGACAAATTTGAAATCGTTGTGCCATCGATTAGTATTCTGGCAGAGCCTCCGGTTACGGTTGTCGATAAAGTAACGGATAAGCGTGGTACCTCTGAAGTGGCAAAGGCGTATTTAGACTATTTATATACAGATGAAGGGCAGGAAATCGCAGCGAAAAATTATTACAGACCACGGTCACAAAAAGTAGCAGAAAAATATGCCGATCAATTTCCAAGCATCGAATTAATGAGTATTGATGACCAATTTGGTGGCTGGAAAGAGGCTCAAAAGACTCATTTTGATGACGGGGGAGTCTTTGACCAAATTTATAAACCATAAGGAAGGAAGACATAGCATGCGGAACACATCTAAACGCCACCTTTTGCCAGGCTTTGGCATTTCGATGGGATTCACAATGGTTTATCTAAGCTTGATTGTTTTAATTCCCATCTCCGTTCTTTTTTTAAAAGCATCAACGCTTAGTCTGTCAGACTTTTGGCAAACTGTGAGTGATGAAAGGGTTATAGCTTCATTTAAAGTGACATTTTCATCGTCCTTGATTGCTGCCTTGGTAAATACCGTTTTTGGAACACTGATTGCTTGGGTGCTGGTGAGGTATCATTTTTGGGGCAAGCGCGTAGTTGACGCGCTTGTTGACCTCCCGTTTGCACTGCCAACTGCTGTAGCAGGGATTGCGCTAACAGCGATTTATGCCCCAAATGGGTGGATTGGACAATTTTTTGAACCACTAGGAATAAAAATTGCATTTTCTCAGCTGGGAATCACCATTGCGCTAATTTTTATTGGACTGCCATTTGTGGTTCGATCTGTGCAGCCGGTCTTACAGGATTTTGATGCCCAATATGAAGAAGCGGCATCCACTTTAGGTGCGAATTCTTTTCAAATCTTTATGAAAATTATCCTCCCAGCGATTACCCCTGCGTTATTAACGGGTTTTGCCCTGGCGTTTGCCCGAGCACTTGGAGAGTATGGGTCTGTAGTTTTTATCTCAGGAAATATGCCGATGAAAACGGAAATCGTCCCCTTGCTCATTATTACAAAATTAGAGCAATTCGATTATGCTGGAGCGGCGGCCATTGCAACCGTCATGCTGCTCATCTCCTTTCTTCTATTATTCCTCATTAATTTTTGGCAATGGAAACAAGCAAAGAAACATCGAGCCGTTAAGGGAGTTTGATTAGTATGTCAGCAAAAAAATATGAAGAACGTAATGAAAAAAGTAGAGAGGGAAGACGTTCTCACCTTTTAAGAAAATGGATGTTAATTGGAGTCGCACTAACCTTTTTAGGATTGTTTATTTTTCTGCCTTTAATTGTTGTCTTTTCTGAAGCCACTAGTAAGGGATTCGAACTGTACCTTCTTGCCCTTACAGAACCAGATGCACTCTCCGCGATTAAGTTAACGTTGATAACAGCTGCAATAGCAGTCCCTTTGAATACGGTGTTTGGTGTTCTTGCCGCATGGGCGATTGCAAAATTTGAGTTTAAAGGGAAAAACATTTTAATTACGTTAATTGATATTCCATTTGCGGTTTCACCGGTGATTGCTGGTCTTGTGTTTGTGCTTTTATTTGGATCCCAAGGTTTATTGGGCCCCTTTTTAGAAGCGAATAATATAAAAGTGATTTTTGGTATTCCGGGAATTGTTTTAGCGACGGTGTTTATTACCTTTCCATTTGTTGTCCGCGAGTTAATTCCAATCATGCAGGAGCAAGGCACAGATGAAGAAGAGGCAGCATTAACGTTAGGAGCAAATGGTTGGCAAATGTTTTTCCGGGTGACACTTCCCAATATCAAATGGGGCTTATTATATGGAATGATCCTTTGTAACGCCCGAGCAATGGGGGAATTTGGAGCGGTTTCGGTCGTTTCCGGTCACATCAGAGGGTTAACGAATACCCTTCCGCTACATGTTGAAATTTTGTACAACGAATACAATTTCACCGCCGCTTTTGCAGTTGCGTCGTTGCTGGCATTGCTTGCGCTTGTAACCCTGGTTATTAAAAGTTTTGTGGAATGGCGGTCGGAGAAATTGAGATCTGAGTAGCTTAGGTGAACCAAGAGGAAATTGGAACAATCAAGGAGGTTGAAATAATGGGGATTTCGATAAACGGTGTGTCAAAAAAATTTCATTCGTTTCAAGCTGTGGATCAGATCAATCTTACTATTCCTACAGGGGATTTCGTTGCCTTGTTAGGACCATCGGGTTCTGGAAAGACCACGCTTTTACGATTGATAGCAGGATTGGAGCTTCCGAATTCTGGTCAGATTTTGTTTAATGACTTGGATTATACAAATAAAAATGTAAAAGAACGAAAAGTTGGCTTTGTTTTTCAGCATTACGCCTTGTTTAAACATATGACGATTTTTGAAAATATTGCCTTCGGGCTAAAAGTCCGCCCCCGCAAATTTAGGCCTTCTAAACAAGAAATAAAGAAAAAGGTCTATGAACTTTTAGAGCTTGTACAACTTAAAGAAGTCGCCAATCGGTACCCTTCCCAGCTATCCGGAGGACAACGGCAAAGAATTGCCTTAGCAAGAGCCCTTGCAGTAGATCCGGAAGTGCTATTACTGGATGAACCATTTGGTGCATTAGATGCAAAAGTAAGGCAGGAGCTCAGGATCTGGTTAAGGGAACTTCATCAAAAAATGAATATTACCACAATCTTTGTTACGCATGATCAAGAAGAAGCACTAGAAATGGCGGATACCATTGTGGTGATGAATCAAGGAAAGGTTGAACAAATTGGTACCCCACAACAGGTGTATGATCGTCCTAAAAACGCTTTTGTTTATAGCTTTTTAGGAAGGGTGAATGAATTCAGGGGCGAAGCATTGGGTACTGTTAAGGATGGGTGCCATCTTTCCGACAACTATGTGGGGTATTTAAGACCGCACGAAGTTCATTTAAGTACAATCGCTTCGGATAATAGTCTTCCAGTTGAGGTGTTTCATGTGCATAGTGTTGGGGCGTCTGTGCGTATTGAGATAAAACGACTCGACAATGATACCTTAATTGAAGCAGAACTGAGCGCTGATGAATATCGAAGGATTGGTCCCTTTTATAAAGGAGATAGGTTATACGCCAATTGTGATTCTATAGTTGTTTTTCAACATCAACATATTCTCGAAGATAGTCTACCAAAGACAGTGGCTAGTACGATTTGATGAGTGTCTACATGTTCCACACAGAAATGAATAGTTAAACAAATGCCAGCTATTGCTGGTTTTTTTTTTGTTCTGTTTTTGGCGCTCCTCTGACTTGTTTTACAAGAAAAACAGAACAAACATTCTTAGAAACTATTTCATTATCACAAAAAGTATTATAGAATAAGTTTCTGAAGTAGTCGAAAGTTTATGGGTAGGGGTTGACGAACATGAATGGAACAGCGCATATGTTGATTGGAGCAGGAGTTGGTTTTGTTGCGGCGAATAGCTATCAAACCGATCCGACCACAACATTATTATTCGTAGGAGTAGGAGCAGTGTCAGGGTTAATGCCAGATATTGATATTGATGGGAAGCTAACCAATCGAATTACTTTCTCTCATAAAATGATTCAATATATTGCTCAATTAATTGGCTTCCTGATGATGATTTATAGTTACATAGAAGGTTCAGGAAAAGAAAAATGGGTAGGGATAGCAGTCGGAATCGCGATTTTGTTTATTTCAACTAAGATTACCCAAAGGCGGATGCTGACCGTTACAGGAGTTGGCGTTCTGATTGGTGGAATCTCATTGCAAGAACCTTGGCTTCTTTTATTAGGCGTTTTTATCATGATTGCATCGTTTGTTCCACATCGAAGTTATACTCATTCCCTTTTAGGATTGATCCTGTTTGGGGTCATTGCTCATTTATTTGAGCAATCGATTGGGATAGAAGGTGTGTACAAGGTGGCCGTTGCAGCATATGCAAGCCATCTAATTGCAGATATGAAGTTCCTGCCGTTTAATCGAAGAGGTGTTAAATTATTTCTCCCACTAACGTCAAAAGAAATCTAGTACAAGTGTAAGGATGCACGCCTTGCCCCGAGGAAAAGGACTTTTGCTTTGGCATCGTCCTTTTCTTTTTTGCTATCCATAGCATCAGTTAAAAGCGATTTATAGCAAAAAAGGAGTAGGAGAGTGTACCTGATTAATTGATTTTCCGCTTTAATTGTAAAGTTTCGTAAGAACAAAGGGGGAATTTTGTTCACACAATCTTTACGAAGCTATAAAACTAGCTACATTCCCATTCAACATCTCTTTACTAGAATAGAGTTTGAATACATATTCTGATAGGAGATGGTAGAAATGAACAAAAAATTATTATTAGGAACAGGGGTAGTGTTTTCTTTGTTATTTAGTCCGTTCAATGGAGCGTTTGCGCAAGAACCAACGGTGGGGGAAAGAAAACAGGTGGATAATGTTGCCCATCGTGGGGCAACCGCGTATGCCCCAGAAAATACAATTGCCGCTTTTGACCTAGCTGTACAGATGAAAGCAGACTACATTGAAATCGATGTGCAACGGAGCAAAGATGGGGAGTTAGTAGTAATTCATGATACAACGGTCAATCGCACAACAGATGGAACAGGAAAAGTAGGAGATTTAACGTTTGAACAGTTGAGAAATCTTGATGCCGGGAGTTGGAAAGGGAAGGAATTTACAGGCGAGCTAATCCCTACATTTGAAGAGATTTTGGATCGTTACCGTGGGAAGGTGGGAATTTTAATTGAGTTAAAAGCCCCAGAGCTTTACCCTGGGGTGGAAGAACAAGTGGCAGAGTCAATAAAAAAGCGGAATCTTGATAAACCAAAAAATGAAAAAATTATTATTCAATCGTTTAATTTTGAATCCATGAAAAAAATGAATAAGTTGCTTCCGACTGTTCCAATTGGTGTATTAACTTCTAACACTGCGCATACAACACCGGAAGCTTTACAAGAGTTTTCAACGTATGCAGATTGGTTTAATCCTAGCTATGGGATTGTAACGAAGGAATTGGTAAATCAAGTTCATGCAAATGGGATGCAAATCGGATCATGGACCGTCCGCAGTCAAGAAGCAGCAGACTTCCTGTTTGAAATGGGAGTCGATGCAATTATTTCCGATTATCCTGATTATGTTGATCCGAGAAACTAAAAGTATATCAAAAGCAAACTCAGCTTAGAGGTAGTCGAGTTTGCTTTTTTATGTTCAGTGGCATTCATTGGTATGATACATCATTCAAAAATTTTATTAAAATAGGTCGCGGCTTCTATCATTCTCGGTCCATACCAAAACATCTCCCCGTCAAGGATAACTGTTTTCACTTCTGGCAAAAACGCAGACATTTCGGTTATGTGCTTTTCTTTAAAAGGAAAAGGCTCGGTTGCTAAAAATAGATAATCCAGTTTCGCATGTTGAAAATCTTCCTCCGTGACAATAGGGTATCTTCCTTCATACATGCTAAACGCATTTTCAAAGCCTAATAGGGTTAACAGAGAACTGATATAGGTATTGTTTCCTGCAACCATATAAGGTTTCCTCCATATGACATAAGCCACTCTTTTTTCTTGAAAACTTGGGAGGCCTTTGAATCCTAATTGAATCGTGCGAAGCAAATGGTTAGCTTCAAGTTTCCGATTGGTTACCTCACCTAAGTCCTTAATCATTTTGAAAGCAGTTTGAACAGAGTCAACTTCCGCGACAAAGACTGGAAACTCTTTTTCAAGAAGTTCAACAATCTCCTTCGTGTTTTCCTCTTTCTCAGCGAAAATTAAATCTGGTTTCAACGCTCTAATTTTATCAAGGTGGATGTCTTTCGTTCCACCAACAATCATTGCTAGGTCCACCTTGTTTTTAGGATGGATGCAATATCGTGTCCTACCCACCATTTCCATTTCCAACCCCAACGAATAAAGCGTATCGGTGACGCCAGGAGCTAATGAAACAATTCGTTTAGGTGGATAGGAGTATTCAACCGAGCGGTGTAGATGGTCCATGACCAACTTCTTTGTCATAAAGTCCCTCCTGTCCTGTACAAGATAAAATCCTTCATGTAAGTCTAGTAATATCTAATTTATAATATAATGGTCATGAATAAAAGATTGTTTTCGTAATAATGAAATAAATAATGGCTGTAGAGAGGAAATAAAATGGGGAAAAAAATAACAAACGGAAAGAAAAATAAAAATCGATCTAGGAAGGAAATATTTGGAGGGTTATGTTGGAGGATTTTCCCTTTCCTTTTTTTTATACTAGCAATTGCCTATATAGCGGTTCTCGGGAACGGATACAAAATGTTTGAAAAACTAGGCTGGAATCCTAATATTGTACTGTTTATCCGTTATCTCGACAACCTTCTCCTTATGCTTATACCACTCACAATCGCTCTTGTTCTCTTATGGAAATATATCCAAACATGGAAAACATGGGTGAAAGAGGTCGAAAAAACATCAATGAAAAGCAGGACAACGGAGATTTTATGGCGCAGCGTCATCTTTCTCGTCCCTTCCTGTATCCTAATCCTTGTAGCCATTCAGTTAGGACTCGGTATGCTTCAATCTCCTGATAGTTATTGGAAAGAAGAGTGGGACTTAAAATAATTTATTTCCATTGAAACGACAGCCACAAAGCGGCTTTCTGCTTAGTGTTTTTTTTCTTGAGTTAATTTGTTTCCTAAAGAAGGAACCGAATTTATGCAATAAGGTTTTTTAATCAATTAAGATTCGTAGGCTTGTAACTTACGGAAATATTTTGGCATAAATTGTATATATCAGGGTATTAATCATGTAAAGGTGGAAAAGTTGTTAGTTTGACTTTCTATATTTTGATGGCTTACGGTAGGCTGTCATCCATGCTAAAATAGATAGACTATTCAACTTCGAGGTGCTTTAGGTAGACTAATAGGTGAATAGAATGCTGATTTTTCAATACTGGTAGGTGTTTTTTCAACATGCGTAGACAGAAAAAAATAATAATCATAGCTAGTCTGCTATTACTGGGCCTTTTTGTATATCTATTTTTTCATTCGACTCAAACTGAGCAAGTAAGTGTTGAAACTTATGACTCGGTGTGGTTACAGCACATCGAAAATGCTCCTAGCTTGAATCAAAAGGAAGAACAAAGGCTGATGTCAGATGATTCTACAAGTGGAGAGGAAGGTAAACTAAAATCTTCTGATGAAAACAGTAAACGAACGATAACAGAAGAAATCAAAGAAAAGATAAGAGAAGCCGTGGAGGGCACAATCAATCTTTTCAAAAAAGATTTGAAGATTGTTGCAATTGGTGATTCGCTTACCCAAGGTGTAGGAGATGAAACAGAGAGTGGCGGCTATGTTGGCATCTTAAACAATACATTTGAAGACAACAACTTAAATATAAAAATAGAAAACTATGGTAAGAAAGGTAACCGAACGGACCAATTACTAAAACGGCTGGAGAAAGAAGAGATAGTTGCTTCCATCAGCAAGGCCGACCTTGTGTTCATTACGATTGGTGCGAATGATATTATGAAGGTGGTCAAAAGTAATTTTACCAATCTAAAGTTAGAGCTTTTCGAAGAGGAAAGACTCGATTATATAGAGCGGTTAAAAGCCATCTTTGATAAAATTAATGAAATAAATCCAGACACACAAATTTATTTAATTGGATTTTATAATCCTTTTGAACTCTATTTTGAGGATATAGAGGAATTGGCTTTAATTATGAATAGGTGGAATGAAGCAGGTAGGTTAGTTACTGAGGAATATGAGAATGTCAATTATATTCCGGTTGCAGACTTGTTTAGTCAGCGCACCATTGAGCTATTAGCCGATGATTATTTTCACCCCAATACTACCGGATACAAATTAATGGCAAAGCGGGTGTTGGAAAACGTGGATGAAGTGAGCATTGAAACCGAGATTACTACGGAATCAACGGCAGAAAGTGAGAGTTCCACACAACAGGAAACGACTACCGAAGAGTTTGAATAACAGGCGGTATTAAAGGGGAGGGAGTTCAAAAACTTGAACAATCTTCCCTTTTTTCATGTTTATAAAGGTGGATATTTCGAAACACATCGTTCACACAAAATCCCTCAAAACACTTAAAGCGAGTCATTCTGCACTAGCTTTGGTAATCTAATTCATCAAGCGACCATACATCCGCTATCTGGAGGGAATCGCCAGAAAAAATACAATATAAGTCAGAACCATTAGGATGTTGCTCTCGGTTTTGTATCACCAAACCATCGTAACCTTGATTAAGTAGGTGCTGGCGGAATTTATAATTCGCTTCGTCCTTATTCAACAATATTGCCTTATCTCTCCAAGTTCGCTTCCTTTTCTGTGATCCTAAGTAATCACAAAACACATCCCGGTCTTCCAAAAATAACTCATAGGAGTTCTGCCCCATATATGCTTCATATTTCTTCAGAGTCGGTTCGTCAATAAAGACTTTATAAACATATCCAGTAACAGGCTTGTCAATTTGCACCATTTTAGGCTCGCCATCTTCCCAATACTCAGTTTGTGATTTTTCAATCACGGTCTCAATGCCGACGGCGTAAGGCTTTGCTGATTGGATGTCAGAAGTGAACCAAAATCCAATGGTATTAATGTCGTCTTTATGTAGAGGTTGAGCGAGATAATCTTTATGAAAATGATTAAATTTACGAATAGTACCATGATAAAAAATCATATGTATGCCCTCCCATCTATAGGATATCCCAATTTTCGCTTGTTCATTTTCGGTTCGTGTCGAAAGTTATTTAAAGATTTTAGCGAATGTTGTATGATTTATCAATGGGACGAGTAGGGGCAAAAAAATCTATGAAACTATCAGATAAGAAGTATAGTTTAGTAGCATCTTCAAGTCTTAAATTTCTAAGGAAGTGCATAAAGAATTGAGCAAAAGAAATTGGATGATTTCATTTTTATTCATACTGATTATATTTACTGCGGGATGCTCATCCAACGAGGCGAGGGCGTTAGATACCGAGGATGATCCAGAAGCGAAACAAGTGTCAAAAGTACCTAAGGAGGAGAAGCTTTCGACGGAAGAAAGTTTCACTTCTAGTAATAATCAAGATGAACGCGTAGGACACGTATCCAAAACATTTCAAACGGATGAAAACCTCAATTTGAGAGAAGGACCCTCTTCTCAAGAACCTCTTTTGTTTACGATTCCAAAAGGAGAAGAAGTTACCGTTCTCTCAGAAGCTGGATCTTGGTACAAAGTGAACTACCAGACCTATACAGGGTACGTTGATTCGTCGTACTTATCAGAGCCAGGACAAGCCTTAAGTGGAGCAACACCATCACAATTGTCAAACATAACCATAACTCCTTCAACAAAGGGAACCGGAGAATATCGTCTCCCGATTCTCATGTACCATGCTATTGATGAGTACCAAGGGAACGGGTCTCAAGAGCTTTATGTCACCCCAGAAAACTTTGAAATTCAAATGCAATATTTGAAAACAGAAGGATTCACTCCCATTACCTTTGATGAGATTAAAGAGATTGATGAAATTGAAAAACCAGTGTTAATAACTCTAGATGACGGCTATAAAAACAATCTGAATGCGTATTACATTTTAAATAAGTTAAATGATGCCTCATACCAAGCAAAAGCAACAATCTTTATGATTGGGAATAAAATCGATAAAAAGACTGGTCTATCAACAGAAGAAATAAGGGAAATGAGTGACTCTGGGATCATCTCGTTTCAAGCACACACCGAACACCATCCATCTTTAACAACGATTACTGACTTTCAATCAGAATTGGGTGGGAATAAGGAAAGATTAGAAAAGCTAACGGGTAAGAGGGTAACAGCGCTTGCCTACCCCTCAGGACACTACAATGAACAGGTCGTAGAGGAAACAAAGAGCTACTTTGACTATGCCGTAACAACGAATGCAGGAATTGCAACAGCAGATTCGTCTCCATATGAATTAGAAAGAATTCGTATTAGTTATAGTACAACCTTAGAAGCTTTTGATTATCTTCTGAATCAATGAGGCGGCCATTCTAATTTGCTGTGAGAAAAATTTAGTGCTTTGAGAAAATAAAACATACATGTGTTTCTGAATAATGCTAGATTATTATGAAATAAACAAACCTAGCTGGCTTAGATGACAGATTGTCGAGAAAAGGTGTCTTTCTCGGCAATTTTTTTTGATAGTAAGGATTCATTATTAATTGATAATACAGGTAAGTGGCCTGTTGATTTCCGCTCCTGGCACTCGCTTTCCGCGGGGAGCTCCTGGAGCCTCCTCGGCGCTTTATGCGCCTGTGGGGTCTCCAGTGACCTCTTCATCCCGCAGGAGTCGAGTGCCCTCCGCTCCAATCACCAGGGTGCGAATCGACCTAATGAACTACAAGAATTTTTTCTAACCTCGCGAGGTGTGTGGCAAACTTTTTTTGACAGTCAACAGTAAAGAGTGCTTGTCTACTAATATTCCTCAGCCCCTTAAAGGGGGATAGCATAGAGTCTGCAATGCTTGCTCAACTCTTCCTTATCAAGAATAAGGATAAAATCAATATTTTTATCAATTAGATTGAAGAATGCATTTGGTACTAAAACTTAGAATTAAATTCAATTTCAGCCTTGAAGAGGCTCTCCGGCACACCGCGGAAAGCAACAGACATGTTCATACGATAGACTATGCATTAATCTAGCTCGTCTTTTTTAAAAAATCCATTTTCTAACAAATTTCGACAGTGTTATCGTTTTATAATAGAAGATACTCCCACCATGTTCTTTTCTACATAGAATACCCTCAAAATTCAAGGAAACTATGGGAATTCCAAATAATATCATGTTCATTTAAGGAGATTAGAAGTTATGGAGAACACAATAAAGAAAAAATTAGCGAAGAATGAAAATGTTTTTGGAACTTTTATTATGACGAATGGTCTTGATACAGCCGAAATAATCGCACATGCTGGTGCCGATTGCATCATGATTGATGGGGAACATGGATCAATGGATCTTGAAACAGCGGGACGAATGGTTTCTATCATTAGGGGAACCTCAACTGTGCCCTTCCTTAGAGTTGCTGGGAACGAGCCGTCGCTTATTAAACGAGGCTTAGATACTGGTGCTGCTGGGATTATGATTCCAATGGTGAATACAAAAGAAGAAGCAGAAGCAGCTGTAAAGTTGTGTAAATATCCTCCAATGGGTGTCCGGGGCATGGGTGCGGGACGAGCCATTTTGTTTGGCGCTGGGGCGGACGAGTACGAAAACTACTTTAAACATGCGAATGATGAGGTCCTAGTCATTGTTCAGATTGAACATAAACAGGCAGTTGATAATATTGAAGAAATCCTTTCTGTTCCAGGAATCGATATTGCTTTTGTAGGGCCACTTGATTTAAGCACATCGATGGGCCTTTCTGGACAGTTAACACATCCTGAAGTTCACAAGCAATGCTTGAAGGTGGTTGAGGCTTGTCAAAGGCATTATGTGATTCCGGGGATCATGAGCTGGTCAGGAGGAATGGAACAACACCTAGAAATGGGCTTTAAATTCCTTTTGGGGGGCATCGATGCTTCAATTCTTTATAAGGGTGTTAGAGAACTGGTAAAGGAATTTAAGAGCAGCACAAAATCATGATTATCTTTATAAAAGGAAAGTGCTGATAATTGTAACTCGTTATGATGGATCATATGGGGAGCGAGAGTCAATCTAGGATTATTTATTTGCACCTAGTTCAATTGTCATGTACTATTTTAACAGAGATTAGGTGTTTGATAGATTAGGGAAAGCTAGATTCAAACAACAGGAGAGAGAATATGAAAAAAACAGGAATAATACTCGGG
The DNA here is from genome assembly GCF_019749255.1 of Mesobacillus maritimus. GTDB lineage: Bacteria > Bacillota > Bacilli > Bacillales > Cytobacillaceae > Mesobacillus_B > Mesobacillus_B maritimus_A. Next base: position 36,956 of record NZ_JACWFH010000039.1, read on the forward strand.
TCCGTTGTGGTCCTCCTCGCGGTTGCGTATATGCTAGTCGGAAACTATTTTTATAACTATGCTTTAAATGCAGACCGCGAGAAAGAATTTTTAGAAGGAAACCCCCATTTAGAAGAAAGTGAGGCTGTTTCTGCTGCGGTTGCTGAGGAAGCAGAGCTAGCAGATGAGGCTTTTAAAAAAGAGCACGAACCATCGCAACTAAATGTTGTATCAAAGGATAAGCATCAACTTAAATTGAATGCTTACTATTATGATCAGGATCCTTCTGAACATAAATGGGCGATTGTCGTTCATGGTTATACAAGTCAGGCGGCCCATATGACAAGATACATCCGAAACTTTCACGAAAAAGGCTATCATGTCCTGGCACCAGACCTTCGTGGTCATGGTGAGAGTGAAGGGGATTATATTGGGATGGGCTGGGATGATCGCAAAGATATGCTTTTGTGGATTGATGAAATCCTAAAGACAGACCCAGAAGCAGAAATTGCTTTGTTTGGAATTTCCATGGGCGGGGCGACGGTCATGATGACGTCTGGAGAAGAAGACTTACCTGATAACGTAAAAGTGATTGTAGAAGATTGTGGGTATGCTTCAGTCAGCGATGTATTTGTCTATCAATTAGATGATCTCTTCGGATTACCTGAATTTCCAGTCATCAATGCTGCCAATACGTTAACGAATATCCGCGCCGGATATGACTTGTATGAAGCAAGCGCAGTTGACCAGGTGGCCAAAAGCGAAACTCCGACTTTGTTCATTCATGGTGACAGTGACACCTTTGTTCCATTTGAAATGCTAGATGAAGTGTATGACGCAGCACCTGTTGAGAAAGAGAAACTTATTATTCCTGGAGCTGGACATGGGGATGCTGAAAAAGTAGACCCTGTTACGTATTGGAATACAGTATGGGATTTTGTAGACAACTATATTGACTAATGGAAAGTACTAATGGCCGTATTTGGAACGGACCATTAGTACTTTTTTTATTCAACGGTAGGTTAGCAAATGACATTATGCCTGTGAAAAACCACAGCAGATAGTTTAAATGGGGAACTTTCACAGACCCTTGAGGAAATTCAATTGGATTTTTTGAATACTTGGATAAGGCTGAAGAGCAGGAACGGATAAACACAATTGTTCGTTTATGAAAAAGGTTGTTATGAAAAAATTTCGCGCATTTGAGGTTCCTTTATCATATGTTACAAAAACAATAACTTTACGAAACTAGCGTTTTTCCAACGTCCATAAATAGTAAAAGCTGTTTTGTAAAAATGATTGCTATAATCCTACAGTCGAATTTGAGAAAAGAGCCATGTGTAAAATGTATAGGATTGTAATCTTGTGTAAAGGAGATTTAAAATAAGAGTATCACTCTTATCATAGAAAGCTAAGGGAGAACGGATCCTTTTTATTGGCTGTTTTTGAAAGCGGTGTCAAACCGAATTACGTCAACCAATAATCTACAATTAGGTGTCATAGAAACCACTAGATTGTCGAATAAATGAGGGGGGCTCAATATGCAGGTGCGCGATTTCATGATTTACGATGTATATACTGTTACACCTTCTACAAGTGTGAAAGAGGTATTAGGTATTTTTGAAAAAAATGAAATTGGCGGAGTACCAGTCGTTGATAAAATGGGAAATTTAGTAGGCATTGTGACCGATGGAGATATTGTACGCTTTCTTTCCTTACAAGAGAAGTTCTATTTTACTTATAGCATGGCATACATCGGAGACATAGAACCAATCGAGAAGGTGATTAAACAAAGAATGAATACACAAATTAGCGAAATTATGGTAAAGAAGCATCTTAAAACATTATCACCTGATGATACGTTAGAATGCGCTTTAAGTTTGCTATCAAAGCATCGATTTAAAAAGCTTCCTGTGGTAAATGGAGCAGGTCGTGTAGTGGGCATCATTAGTCGTGGGGATGTTATTAAGCGTTTAGCTAAGATGACAACTGAACAGATCACGATTTCTTAACGATTCATCAGAAATCATAGACGATCACCATCTAAAACAAGCACATGTAGAGATAGACACATGTGCTTGTTTTAGTTCATTGCAACTATAAAGTGGTGTTGCTATCGTTAGCGAGTATGCTGTCTATTGACTACTCTCCTTTTTGAAAAGTGGGAGAGATCATTTAGGACTTCATTACCATGCTGATTTGCTCCCATTTCACACGATCTTCTTTGTTCGGATCATTTACAACCTTACTTTCTACATTGAAAATCATGGTTGAGCGTTGATTGGTGTCATAAGATGGCCACTCTGGAAGTTCATCTGTATTTGGATTCCCATTTCGCGCAAAGTTAATCCAAGCTTGATGCATTTGATCCGCAACAATTTGTCGCTCAGGTGAAGTGCCAGTAAAGTTTTCTGTCCCTTCAGTTTCAAGTGTGTTCCATACAAATGGAATCTCTAAAGCGTGCGTCGCTTTAAGGGCCCCATTAAAGACAGGTGTTTCCCAATCAAATCGGTACATCCAAACAGGAGCACCATGGTTTGTTTGCAGCTCTGCTAGCTTTTGTGCAGGGTGACTGAATACAGTAATCGTTACAAGCTTGTTGAAAAGTTCCTGGGAGAGAGGTTCGCCTCCAGCGAAATGTGCTGAAATCACAGGCAAGAGTGGCCCAAATGTTTTCTCGAATAAAGCTTTAACGTTTTCCTCATCGCCATTGGTGTTCTTCCACTCTGGATCAAAAGCTGTAAAGATATTGAATTCATCTTTGTTTGTCCCGATAAGTACCGTCACATCCTTTGCAGACCCCTCTGCAATTGCTTGTTCAGGAGGTTTCGGAAGACTAACGCCATCCACCACTGGGCCAAGGCTCATTGAAGGAAGCAGATCAGCAGCTTGGAGAAGTTTTTCCGGTGGTATTTCCTCTAATTTGGAAATATTGGCTGCATCTATTTGTAATGCTGCTAAAACATGACCTGCCACTTTTGTAGCAGTTTCAACAGGGTGTGCGTTGGCTGCCGCACCACTTTGAAGAATCGCTTTTTGGTATAGACCTTCTGCCGATGGGAATCCAAGCAATACCCCAATGCTCATCGCTCCAGCTGATTCGCCAAATATCGTTACGTTGTTCGGGTCACCACCAAATTTTGAGATATTTTCTTGTACCCATTGTAAAGCAGCTACCTGATCGAGAATGCCGCAATTTCCTGAAGTTGCATAATCCTCTCCAGCAATTTCTCCAAGGTGAAGAAATCCAAATACGCCAAGTCGGTAATTGATCGTTACAACAACGACATCCCCTTGCTCAGAAAAGGAGGCACCATCATACCAGTGGCTAGAACCAGATCCAGTTAGAAATGCTCCGCCGTGAATCCAAACCATGACTGGTCGCTTTTTATCGTCAGCTGCTGGTGACCATACATTTAAATAAAGACAATCCTCACTTACATTTGAGACGTCGTTTCCGAAAAACTCCATGATTTCTCTTTGAGTTTGTTGGGCAACAGGTGAAAAAGAGGTAGCATCACGAATCCCATCCCAGGAATCAGGTAACTCAGGAGCACGAAAACGAAGAGGTCCTACTGGAGGTTTCGCAAAAGGAATTCCTTTCCACGTGCAAACCCCATTAAGCTGTTCTCCACGTAGTTTTCCATAAGTACTTTCAACAATTAGATTAGACATTCTCATTCTCCTCTCTAAATTTCAATCTTTCAGCCTAGTACAAAGAGGCTATTTATTCTTATTCGAGATAATGGAAAGGCTTTCCTTTAAAATACAGAAAGTTGTAAAAATAAAGAAAATTAGTGTGTATATTAAACGGGAAAATTCTTACTTTTCAAGCTAATTTTGCTATTCCGCCTATTTTGTAAGCGCTTCCACCTACGCTCTTTCACCAGTATAATAAGATTATAAGTTATCCACTAACCAATAAATGGGGGAATCAAGATGCTTACAGAGTTGTTTCTTGAATTCAAAAACTGGTGGTTCGGAGAGAGGATAAGTGAAGAATTAGAAGAATTTGAACGGATTGAATCTAAGCATACAAGAGTACACTTTGATGAAGATATTGATGAAAAAATACGTGTACATTAATCATGTGTATAGGTAAAAGAAGACTTCCTTTTTGAAGTCTTCTTTTTGTTGGCTTCGTGAATATTATAGCTTGAATTTTTGAAAATTAGTTTGATATAGTTAACGAGTTGGTGGATTCATTGTTTATTGAAAAATTGAGGATAAGAGGGGAGTCTCTTATCAGGTAGTTTTGAACCGTATAATCAGGAATGGGAGCTTAAACCAAATGAATAAGAACGACATTGGTAATATCCGTAAGGAATTTAAATTAAACAATCCAAAGATGAATATCCGTGAGATCTTTAATGTGTATGTTCAAAAAGAAACAGGTGAGATTTATCATCACATGAGTCAACCTTTTCAACTGCTAGACCAAGAAGCACAGGAATTGTTTTTAGCCAACTTTAAAAAGGTTTTGACTGGAAATCTTGACTCAAAATTATTTGAGCTCAAATTTATCCGGGATGTGGAAGACAGTACCCAAACCATCCTTTATGAGGGTTTGCATTCCGATACCACAGAAGACTGGAAGGAGTACATGCTCGATATTGTGGCGAAAATGTTTGCGCATTCTGTCTATGAGTTTGATACAGTGGTAACGTTCATTCGTGGAGAATATCGGAAGCATACGAAGAAGCGTGACTTAGAATCAGAAGCAGGTGGGGATGATGAGGTTTACTCAAACGAATTTATCCTCTGTAGCTTAAATAAAACCGATCAACCCAAAAAGGCCTTGCTATTTGATTATATCGAGAAAGCATTCAAACCGAACAATGTGTTTGATCCTATCATTAATTTAGCTGCACCGATGTCAGGTTTTTTGTTCCCAGCTTTTAATGATAATGCGGCAGATGTAAACCATATCCTTTATTGCGCAGGAAAAAATAATCAACCAAATGAACAATTTATTGAACAAGTTCTTAACTGTGAAGAAGTCATTACGGCTGAGGAAGATAAAGACATTTTTGAATTGGTCTTAAGAAATGTCATTGGTGACGAAGTAGACTCTCGAACCATCTCCAATGTTTATGAAGAAATTGATAAAATCGTACTGGAAAATGAAGAAAGTGAAGAAAGTGAAGCTCCGAAATTAGACTATCGCGACATTGAGCGAATTCTTGATGTAAGTGGAGTTGAAAATGTGGACAGTGCGAAAGTAGAACATGCTTTAAAAGAAATCATTGCGGACGAAACACATGAATTCAAGGCCAGTAGCTTAGTACCAAAGAAAATCAAAATCAGCACAAAAATAGCGGATGTCACCATTAATCCAAAAGAATTAAGAAACTTAAAATACATTAACTTTCAAGGAAAACGCTGCCTCTTGCTTGAAGTGGAGGAAGATGTTGTTCTTGAAGGTTTTAGATTGGAAACGGAAACGCTCTAACATGCTTTTATGCGTCAAATCAGTAAAAAACCCTACTAGCTGGCCAACCGCCTAAACATTCGCTCTGACGCTTTCATAAGATTCAATAACTGTTCCTTTTTTTTTTACATGAAGGACCCTCCTTTCATACAAAGCTGTCCCCCAGATGGCTTTCTGCATGAGCCCATTTTTCCTAGAAAATGGGCATTTGCCATTTCGAAATAAACAAACCCACATATAGTAATAACAAATGAATAAGGAGGTGTTGTTCATGAGTGGTGGATACGCAGGAGGAGGCTTTGCCTTGATTGTAGTATTGTTCATCCTCCTTATTATTGTAGGAGCTTCTTACCTTGGCTACTAATTTTTAATGAGGAATAACTTTATCTTAATAGGAGGCGATAGGTATGTTTGGATATGGATATGGTGGATGTGGCTACGGCGGCGGATACGGATATGGTGGAGGCTTTGCGCTAATTGTCGTACTATTCATTCTACTCATCATCATTGGAGCTTCTTGGTTCTAAGATCATGATTAGAAGATGAAAAATCCTGAATCCGATTGGATTCGGGATTTTTGTTTGGACTCATTCACTATCTCGTCGGGATTGAGGTCCCGTTTTATAAGTGGATGAATTAGGAATTAAAATGATCCGCTACATAATATTGATTTTTAAACCTGATATTCACCATAGGGGGGACCGCATAAGAGTGTAATCTAGCAAGAAAAGTCGATAGATCAAATGGTTGGTAAGTAGACGTTAAAGCTCGCTGGATATCTTTAATGGAAAACAAAAAATTTGATTTTGTGAGCAGGCTATGGTGTAATGGGTTCATCTGTTTTTATACTATAAAGTATAAAAATGAGAGTTGTAGAATAAAATGCAAAGCTATTTAATGCTTTTACTATAATGAAAAACTTTTGGTGAAACTGAGTAATAGAAAGGACAAGAAAAATGGGGATTATAGTGGTTGAGATATGCGATGGTAGCTTGATTACCCAAATCGATTTAGAATCGATTCTGGAAGCGGAGTATCCTGAAGTAGCGGTGATCGAAAACAGCTGCTTATCCTTTTGTGGAATGTGTGCGAAGAGTCCGTATGCAATGGTGAACGGAAAACGGGTTTTTGCTAAGACGACAGAGGAGTGTCTTGAAAAGATTAGAAAACAAATTGAAACGGAGTTAGCTGTTTACTCATAAGGAAAACTGGAAACGAATCATAGCAGTTCGTATAAATATATAAATTGATTAGGGGGACTGCGTTAGCAGTCCTCCTTTGTTTATCACTCATATTTTAGAAGAACGTTTCATAGAATATAGTTCATTTAAATAAGGGTGGATACTCATAAAATATATGTAATAGTGTTTGGAGGGATTGTGGATGGATGTGTTTGAAGCAATAAAAACAAGAAGAAGTAATGGGCTAGTTCGGAATGAGACTGTTCCGAAAGAACTGATTGAAGAAATCTTAGAGGCAGGCACATGGGCTCCTAGTCATTTTAGAACTGAGCCGTGGAAGTTTTTTGTTTTAGAAGGGAACAGCAGAATGGCGTTGGGAGAAGTGCTGGTCAAAATTGCTGAAAAAACGATGGATGATCCCAATAGTGAGGCTAACATAAAAAAGCGGGAGAAAATTCTTGAAAAGCCTTTTCGGGCCCCAGTCATTATAACTGTAGCTGTGGAGCCCAATGTACAATCTGAAAAAGTGATTATTCAAGAAGAGTATGGAGCGGTATATGCAGCCATTCAAAACATGTTGCTTGCCGCGCATGCGTTAGGATTGGGAGGATTTTGGCGAACGGGCAAACCGACCTATGATCCTTTAATGAAAAAACTGTTTGGATTAACAGATAAAGGCGAAGTACTTGGATTTCTTTATTTTGGCTATCCAAAAAAAGAAATGCCTTCTGGAAATAGAAAGTCTATTAGTGAAGTCACGACTTGGTTAACAGTTAAAGATGATTTTCAACGCTTATAAACAAAGTCTACTGTGAGATATGAACAGAAGAATTTTTAATGGACCATAGAGGTATTGGTCTCTTTTTTTTGCATTTCATCTTCTATTCGATCGTTTAAGCTGATAAATATGATCAGTTGAACCATGTTTTTATTGCATTTGCTTACTAAAAAAATCGTTTTAAAGATAGATAGTATAGTAAAATAGAGGTAACGTTGGAAGCTAAAGAGGGTTAAACAATGGCAGAATTTATTTTTTATAAGGATTACAAAAAGAATGAAACGTTAAGGAAAAGCTTTAATGAACTTGCTACTTTGGTTTTTGGTATTCAATTCGAAGATTGGTATCAAAAAGGATATTGGAATAACCGGTATATTCCTTTTTCTTATGTGGTAGAGGATAAGGTGATTGCCAATGTCTCTGTGAATCTATTGGATTTTGTTATAGACGGAAAGATAAAAAGAGCGATCCAAATTGGAACAGTGATGACACACCCTGATTATAGAAATCTAGGGCTTTCAGCTTCTTTGATGAACCTAGTTTTAGAAGAGTACGCTCAGAAGTATGATTTTATGTATTTATTTGCGAATAAAACGGTGTTGGATTTCTACCCTAAGTTCGGTTTTAAATCTGTTGATGAATACCAGTTTTCAATGAACTACCGTTCTAGACCATTAGATACTACAGGGATTACAAAACTAGATACCACCAAGATTGATGACCTAAATTTTATCTACCAATTCGCTTCCGAAAGAATAGCCGTTTCGAACGTATTTGGGACTCAGAATACTCAAGGACTATTCATGTATCATTGTATCAATGTTTTTGGGGAACATCTTTACTACTTAGAAAAGGAAGATGCGATCGTTATTTTCGAGCAGGAAGGCAATCAAGTAGACATTTTTGATATAGTGAGTAAAAAAGAAGTGAACATACAGGATATTCTTTCGAAGATCACAAACAAAGATTCTAACAAAATAGTTTTTCACTTTACTCCTGGTTATGAGGGAATTCAGATTCAAAAGGATATGTTTAAAGGAGACGAAGTGTTATTTGTAAAAACAAATGGGAGTAGTCAATTCCCGTCGTACGTGAAACATCCTATTACTTCCCAAGCGTAAAGTTACATCTTGTGCTACATAAAGGAGTCTAGGTCGTAGAGAATTTTTATAAAACGAAAGCCCCGTAGGAGAAAAAGCGACTATCTACGGGGCTTTCGTATGTGTAAACTAGGATGGTCGTATTAATCTTAGTTCCCAGCCCCGCGGTATTTCTTTACTCCCGTATTCCAAAGAAAAACGGAAATACTGAAGAAAAGGATGCCCATAACAGGTGTTAGAAAGGCATACCCGTACCATTCTTCTCTATTTAAAAAGTAAGCAGCTGGGTAGACGCCAACAAAGGCAAACGGCAAGATCCACGTTAACACAAAACGAATGACTTTATGATAAATATTTATCGGATAGCGGCCGTAGTTCCCGATATTATACATCATCGGCATAATATCGGTACGACTGTCAGACCAAAATCCGATGGTGGCAATGCTAATAAAAATTCCAGCATAAATAAACATCCCGCCAAAAATCATCAAAAGAAAGACCAATAGATCGTACCATGCGTAGGTTAGTCCTAGTTCTGTCCCAGCATAGCCCATAATCGCTAACCCGGTAATAACCCCGAATAACGACTCCAACTCCATTCGTTCCATAATAATTTGGAAAAGACTATGAACAGGTCGAGTTAGAACACGGTCCATTTCCCCTTTGACAATATAACGTTCATTAAAATCCCAGATGTTGAAAAATGCCGAAAATAGCGCATAGGGAACAAGGAAGAATCCATAAATGAAAATAATCTCTTCGCGGTTCCACCCACTCAATAATGATGTGTGACCAAAAACCACTAAAATGAAAATCAAGTTCACAGCTTGTGACAATATATCAGAAAAAATTTCAACGACGGTATCCACGCGATACGTCAATCTTGTTTTTAAATATTGAGAGGCGTATTGAAAAAACATCGAAACGTAAAACACTCGTTTAGCCTCCTTGGACAATTAATTGTTTTTTTGCTAGAGACCATAACAGCTGAATTGGAATCAATAAGATGAATGCCCATGCTGCCTGTAACAGTACGGCATGATAAATCTCCTGCCCAACAAAGCCTTCAGTAAAAATCATGCTAGGAATATAACTGATGGCTTGAAACGGTAAATACGACATGACCGATTGCGCCCATATTGGGAAAAATGAGATTGGGAGCAAAAGTCCGGAAAATAAATCGATGACAACCCGTTTTGCGCGAATTAACCCAGTGTTATTAAATAAGAAGAAAGACATAATTCCAGTAAGTAAATTGATTTGTGTATTCACGATAAAACTAAATACCAACGACACCAGGAAAAACAGCCACGTCATGAAACTAGCCGAAAAGCTAATCGGAAACATTAAGGCAACAATAATCATCCCTGGGACAGAGAAAAAGAGTAAGCGGAAAAGTCCTTCTCCAAGCGCCTGCATCGTTTTCATTCCTAAATAGTTATAAGGGCGAATCATTTCGATGGCGACTTTTCCGTCCTTGATTTCAGCTGCAATTTCGCGGTCAATATTGTTAAAATAAAACGCTCTTGCCATCCATGCTACCGCCACATAGGTGGTCATTTGTAGGACGGACAGACCTTGAATCTCAGAGTTCTCTCCATAAATCGCTGACCATAAAAAATAGTAGGCACCAATATTGATGCTGTAGATTAAAATCCCACTATAATAATTGGTCCGATAAGCGAGCATCATTAAAAACCGAACCCGAATCATTTCAAGATACATACTCATGCGAGGGCCAAACCTTCTTCGTAAATTTTACGAACAATCTCTTCGGTTGATACTTCATTGATGCGGACATTTTTTATCGGGTTCTTTTTTACAACATCGCTAATTAATTGAGAGACAAGGCGTTCGTCGCCATTTACATAAGCAAGCCATGTGGTCGCATCTTTTTGCTCCCATTGAACATTTGCTAAGTAAGGAAGCTGGTTTCTTTGGACTTCTGCTAAAAATTCAAATTCCACTTGTTTGCCTTCAACAGCATGGCCTTGAAGCTCATTCAGCTTGCCGTCATAGATGATTTTTCCTTCATCTAATAGAACTACTCGTTCACAGAGCGCCTCAATATCGGTTAAATCATGTGTCGTTAAGAGAATAGTTGTTTTATATTGCTCATTAATTTCCTTTAAAAACTTCCGAATCTTTAACTTTACTAGTACGTCCAATCCAATCGTTGGCTCGTCTAAAAAAAGTAGAGGAGGATTGTGGATCAAAGCAGCAGCCAATTCACACCGCATCCGTTGTCCAAGGGATAGTTTCCGAACAGGCTTATCCAATAAAGGACCAATTTCCAATGTTTCAATCACATGACCCATATGCTGGTTATAGTCTTTATCTGAAACGCGGTAAACCTTTTTTAATAATCGGAAAGACTCTTGTACAGCGATGTCCCACCATAATTGTGAGCGCTGACCGAATACGACGCCAATCGTACGCACAAACTCCTCTCGTTGTTTATGAGGATTCATTCCATTCACAACAATCGAACCGGATGTTGGCGTAAGAATGCCTGTTAGCATTTTAATCGTTGTTGACTTCCCTGCACCATTTTCGCCAATATAGCCAACCATTTCTCCTTGTTTAATGGTTAAGGAAATATCATCAACCGCCGGCAACACTTTATAATTTCTCGTAAACAAATCACGAAAAGCCCCGCTTAGGCCTGAACGACTAGAGTACGACTTAAACTCTTTGCGCAAATTCTGAACTTCAATAACGTTCATGTTAAACCTCCTAAAAGACTTACTATATATATGAAAGACACACTATGATTTTCACAAGAATTAATTCTACCGTGAGCCTATAAATCTAGCAAGTGGGACGGAGGGACAGGCTCATTGTCCCAAAGAATCTTTATACTTGATTAACTCTGTATGTAAAAAATTTCTATTGTTTGTTATGGGGAATGGTGGTATTCTTATTTAGCTGCTTCAGACAGCAACAATTGTTAACTCTTTAATAATACTTTTCTAATAAAGTATTGACGAGTCGATTATTGTGATGTATATTAAATATCCGCTGTTGAAAACGGCAGCCACTTATTTAATCAATTATATTAAAATAATATTATACTTGATTTAATGAGTTGAACATGATATATTAATAAATGTCGCTTCTGAGCGACGCTAAAGTAATTGTTCTTTGAAAACTAAACAAACAAGCGTCAACAAACAATAAATTTTCATGTTTCTTCTATTAATTAGGGAAATATGAATTAGGGAAATATGAGCCAACGTTTTTATTATGAGCTTAACTCATACTCTTTATTGGAGAGTTTGATCCTGGCTCAGGACGAACGCTGGCGGCGTGCCTAATACATGCAAGTCGAGCGAATCTGAGGGAGCTTGCTCCCAAAGATTAGCGGCGGACGGGTGAGTAACACGTGGGCAACCTGCCTGTAAGACTGGGATAACTCCGGGAAAC
>NZ_JACWFH010000004.1:0-684 GCF_019749255.1 Mesobacillus maritimus
ATAATCGTAAGTAAGAAGGCAAAAGTAAAACACACATTTGTATCGCTTTTTTCTCTCTTTTATTAAAAAGAGAAACCAAAGACTTTATTGTCTTATAGGTTAAGTTAGAAAGGGCGCACGGTGGATGCCTTGGCACTAGGAGCCGATGAAGGACGGGACTAACACCGATATGCTTCGGGGAGCTGTAAGTAAGCTTTGATCCGGAGATTTCCGAATGGGGAAACCCACTGTTCGTAATGGAACAGTATCTTTACCTGAATACATAGGGTATTGAAGGCAGACCCGGGGAACTGAAACATCTAAGTACCCGGAGGAAGAGAAAGCAAATGCGATTCCCTGAGTAGCGGCGAGCGAAACGGGATTAGCCCAAACCAGAAGGCTTGCCTTCTGGGGTTGTAGGACACTCAACATGGAGTTACAAAGGAACGGGGTAGATGAAGTGGTCTGGAAAGGCCCGTCAAAGAAGGTAAAAACCCTGTAGTTGAAACTTCGTTCCCTCCTGAGTGGATCCTGAGTACGGCGGGACACGTGAAATCCCGTCGGAAGCTGGGAGGACCATCTCCCAAGGCTAAATACTCCCTAGTGACCGATAGTGAACCAGTACCGTGAGGGAAAGGTGAAAAGCACCCCGGAAGGGGAGTGAAAGAGATCCTGAAACCGTGTGCCTACAAGTAGTTAGAGCCC
>NZ_JACWFH010000004.1:783-981 GCF_019749255.1 Mesobacillus maritimus
AGGGCGAATAAGTATGTGGTTGTAGACCCGAAACCAGGTGATCTACCCATGTCCAGGGTGAAGGTAGGGTAACACCTACTGGAGGCCCGAACCCACGCACGTTGAAAAGTGCGGGGATGAGGTGTGGGTAGCGGAGAAATTCCAATCGAACTTGGAGATAGCTGGTTCTCTCCGAAATAGCTTTAGGGCTAGCCTCAC
>NZ_JACWFH010000004.1:1583-3019 GCF_019749255.1 Mesobacillus maritimus
GGCTGAGCTGTGATAGCGAGGGAAATATAGTACCGAAGTTCCTGATTCCACACTGCCAAGAAAAGCCTCTAGCGAGATAAAAGGTGCCCGTACCGCAAACCGACACAGGTAGGCGAGGAGAGAATCCTAAGGTGAGCGAGAGAACTCTCGTTAAGGAACTCGGCAAAATGACCCCGTAACTTCGGGAGAAGGGGTGCTCATTTGGGTGTTAAAGCCTAGATGAGCCGCAGTGAATAGGCCCAGGCGACTGTTTAGCAAAAACACAGGTCTCTGCGAAGCCGCAAGGCGAAGTATAGGGGCTGACGCCTGCCCGGTGCTGGAAGGTTAAGAGGAGAGGTTAGCTCACGCGAAGCTTTGAATCGAAGCCCCAGTAAACGGCGGCCGTAACTATAACGGTCCTAAGGTAGCGAAATTCCTTGTCGGGTAAGTTCCGACCCGCACGAAAGGCGTAACGATCTGGGCACTGTCTCAACGAGAGACTCGGTGAAATTATAGTACCTGTGAAGATGCAGGTTACCCGCGACAGGACGGAAAGACCCCGTGGAGCTTTACTGCAGCCTGATATTGAATTTTGGTACAGCTTGTACAGGATAGGTAGGAGCCTTGGAAGCCGGAGCGCCAGCTTCGGTGGAGGCGTCGGTGGGATACTACCCTGGCTGTATTGAAATTCTAACCCGCACCCCTAATCGGGGTGGGAGACAGTGTCAGGTGGGCAGTTTGACTGGGGCGGTCGCCTCCTAAAATGTAACGGAGGCGCCCAAAGGTTCCCTCAGAATGGTTGGAAATCATTCGCAGAGTGTAAAGGCACAAGGGAGCTTGACTGCGAGACCTACAAGTCGAGCAGGGACGAAAGTCGGGCTTAGTGATCCGGTGGTTCCGCATGGAAGGGCCATCGCTCAACGGATAAAAGCTACCCCGGGGATAACAGGCTTATCTCCCCCAAGAGTCCACATCGACGGGGAGGTTTGGCACCTCGATGTCGGCTCATCGCATCCTGGGGCTGTAGTCGGTCCCAAGGGTTGGGCTGTTCGCCCATTAAAGCGGTACGCGAGCTGGGTTCAGAACGTCGTGAGACAGTTCGGTCCCTATCCGTCGTGGGCGCAGGAAATTTGAGAGGAGCTGTCCTTAGTACGAGAGGACCGGGATGGACGCACCGCTGGTGTACCAGTTGTCTTGCCAAAGGCATCGCTGGGTAGCTATGTGCGGACGGGATAAGTGCTGAAAGCATCTAAGCATGAAGCCCCCCTCAAGATGAGATTTCCCATAGCGTCAAGCTAGTAAGATCCCTGAAAGATGATCAGGTTGATAGGTCAGAGGTGGAAGCGCGGTGACGTGTGGAGCTGACTGATACTAATCGATCGAGGACTTAACCAAAACGAAAAGCGGAGGCGACTGATCAGCCTCGACAAGCGCTGGAGGGCCAGCAGTTGAAGTCG
>NZ_JACWFH010000040.1 GCF_019749255.1 Mesobacillus maritimus
TCAAATCAAATACATTCATGCAAGGCTAGTGGGGTATGTATTATATTTCTTTTTCCATCAAAACATTTGTAGTCTGATAACCTAGTTTATCATATAATCCTCTCGCTACTTTGTTATGACCAAAAACGTGAAGACCTATTTTTTTCATTCCAAGTTCCTGTCCTACTTTTTCGATTTCCTTCATCGCTTCCTTGCCATATCCATATCCTCGGTATTTTTCGAATAGATTAATATCATAAATATATCCCTTTTCATCAGATAACCGCGCAAGCCATATAACGCCAACGGATTTGTCATCCTTTACAATACTGTATAAGAAATTATTCTCTGTCTTCTCCCCTTTTGGCAAAAGCCTTGCATATTCCTCTTCCGCTTTACTAATTGACTCTTCCTGGCTCCAATTACCGGACAACACTTTTTCTTCCGCATACCCTTTAATCGCCGAAGAAATATAGTCTTGGTATTCATCGGAATTCATTAATACTAATTTAATCATGATTTTTCCCGCCCCCTTTTTACTTTTATTTCTATAAAATAGCCATCAATTCCTTCTTTTGGGTGACAGGCACCTTCCAATTATCTGGAAGGTGCCTGTCACCCGCAACGTCACCCGCAACATCGTTAAAAACAAGAAAATGATTGAATTTGCCGTAAGCTAATACCAGAATAAACCCATCTAAACCCAGTCCAACGCCACCCGGCGACAGAGTTTCGCCCAACAAAGATTGGGAAAAACCAAAATTGTTCAAAGCCTCTTAGCCATAGGTACGTAAATCTGAATAAACATCCTCTAATGCTGCCCGGATCCACAGCAAAAGTTCCGATTTGTTGTGTTTGTGTAGGAACAAATGATGGCGGTGGGGATGTTGGTGGTCCTCCTGCTTGGCCTTGACCAGGTGGCCCAAACGGAGGTTGAAATCCTGGCAGTAGTCCCCCGATCTGAGGTAGCAATTGGCCTAATTGTCTTTCATCGAAGTCTGGGCTAAATTCGAAGTTCTCTTGATATGGGGTTGAAGATAAATATGATTCCCAATGATATGGAGTTTGATTATACGGATAACTTGGAAACATAAGAAACACTCCTAACTTTAATAAGTTCTCATCATCCTATTCTCTAGGCATTATCCTAGCAACTTGTTCTGTTGGAAATGTGTCTTTGCCTATAGTAGTAGATTTTTAGTAAAAATCAGTAACACAGCAAACATGTATATATGATTCTTTCTAGGCATTCACATAGTCAAATAGGTTTTTACCTACATATGGTGTACACAAGATATCATTTTTAATTTATGCTAGATAGCTTGTCAATAATGGAGGGATAGCAAAATGACAAACTTTTATTCTTTTCAAGGGACCGTCACGATGATTGATGATTTTAACATCGGGCAAAACGGCGAAGGATGCTATAAATTTATTACTGTAGAAAACGGAATGGGGTCTGTGGTCAATTTCGTCGTTACACCCAACACGTACTTTGTAGACCATGTAATCGTGTCAGTCGGAGACACAGTAACTGGATACTATGACGGCGATGCACCCGTTCCTCTTATTTATCCTCCACAATATCGAGCACTTATTATGGTAAAAGAACAGCCTACCCAAAATGTAAAAGTCGATTTTTTTAATACTCAGCTAGTGAGTAGAGACGGACAGTTAAAATTAAATCTATCTCCATACACGCAAATCCTATTAACCAATGGGCAGCCGTTCACAAGAAATCCCGCTAACCGAGACTTAATCGTAATCTATGGACCATCCACTAAAAGTATCCCCGCCCAAACAACACCTTATAGAATCATAGTTTTATGTTAAAATATACTTTTCATTATAATAAATCGACTTTGATTACATTTTTTGGAAGGTGCCTGTCACCGTAAGTAGTCACCGTAAGTAATAATTTACTTTGATTCCTTTAATCTCATCATTTACACTAGAATGGATAGAAGTGCAGGCATTGTTGCTACAAGAATCGTCCCTTCTTCTAGGAGAGAACTGACAGAGTTGGATGGTGCTTTGCACCCAATAAGGGGGATTTTATGAAGGAGATCATAAATACATTAAATAAAAAAATATATTATATTGTCGTAGCAATCGTTATTGCCATCATGATTATGGGCTTGGTGATGAATAACCCGCGTATGAGTGAATTTGATGGTGGGTATCTCTCACACGTTCTAATGGTAATCATTCTGTCTGTATGTTTTTGGATTTATCCAAAGAAGGATACCTTTGGGCTTAGAGTTACCATTACCATCGCTGCAGCTGTTTACTTTTATACGCTTTTCTTTTTATATCCGGACACTTGGTCCAATTTTATTTTCCTATGTTTTATTCCAGCACTTTCCATACTCTTTTTTGATAAAAAGATTTTTTATTTTTCCTTGTTCCTAAATTGTCTATTGATTATGTGCTTTTTCGGATATATTGCCTTGGTTGATCAAGGACCGCAATTCTCATACATAGAGAAAGATATAGTAGGAAATTTGATTAATTTTATTGCAAGCCAAATTATTATCTATTTTATCTTTTTTTTAACGAACGGCCGTATCAAAAAACAGCAAGTCTATTATGAACAAATCCAACAGTCCGGGAATTTGAAAATAACAGGCCAACTTGCAGCCGCTGTTGCGCATGAAATTAGAAATCCTTTGACCGTTGTGAAAGGGTTTCTACAGTTATTTGAACAAGACAGCTCCTTTTCCCCTGACCGAAAAGGGCATTTTACGTTAATGATTGGCGAATTAAATACCGCTGAACAGGTCATTTCTCAATTTCTATCAATCGCGAAACCCGAAAATGAGAAAGCACCAGAAACAGTGAATGTAAAGCAGGTTCTTCAGAGTGTGACAGACTTGCTTCATTCTTATGGCCATTTGCATGATAATACAATCGAATTAACTGTAACCGAAGATTGTTCTATCTCCGCAAACACCATCGAGTTTAAACAATTACTGATCAATATCATAAAAAATGCCATTGAGGCTTCCAATGAAGGAGATTCCGTTTTTGTATCCGCACGGAGAGAGAAAGATGAGGTCATCATAAAAGTGGTGGATCAAGGACAAGGGATGACCGAGACAGAAGTAGCCTCACTGGGAACCCCTTTTTATTCCTTAAAAAGCAAAGGAACAGGCTTAGGAATGATGATTAGTTTTAATATTGTAGAAAAATACAACGGAAAAATGGACTTTCAATCCGCTAAGGGGCAAGGAACGACAGTGACTATCTCCTTCCCAGCGATCTAAACTGGTCTTTTTCAAACAACAGACTACCACGCTTTAATTTTAATGAGTGGTGATGATTGGTTCAGGTAGTTTGCGGAGCTGATAGTGTGATGTTATTCCCTCTAGGGGAATATCCTGTCCGTTTATTCCCTCTAAGGGGAATTAATTAAGTTCGATATTCTCCTTGAGGGAATATCCAGGTTATTTTAGGGAATATAACGTCTCTCAGGGGGAATATAATGTTGCATCCTTTTATTTTATTCCACCTGAGGGTAATATAATTTACCCCCCCCTATAAATTCACAAATCCTTCATAATATCTCGCAGTTTAATGACGGACTCTGCTTCCGTATAAGCCCTCTTTTCTTATAACACCGAATAAGGAGACATAAAACCTCGCCCAATCCCTCTAAAAATCCTTTTTTGCTATACTCCAATTTCCCAGACTGAGACCATACCACCATAAAATACCTCAACTAGAAAGAAAAATCATCAGGTAAATGTAGGGGTATCGGTACGAAAAGACAACGGGATTCGTCCTCGATGACAAAAAGAATCATATATTCAGAGGCTTACGTCCCCCTCACGAACAGTAATCCACACAAATCAACACTATACGAGTATGTAAGTACATTCTCACTCTTGAATGTACTATTAAATGGGGGTGCGGTACCGCTTGGCACATGTTTCTACATATGCGGTTACCCCCTTCTTTAAAGCATCACCTTTTGTAAATTAGTTTAGTTTCATTTGCATTATTGCCTGATGAACCACTGGAGCCCAAAAATGGATTTATAGAAGATACTCCATACTTCGAGTAAACAAAAAATAAATCGCTACAGTAAATAATACGAAATCAACTATCGCTACCTTCTTATTGCCTTCTTGTAAGCTACAGATAAAACCATATAAACTTCTTATCGCCCAAAAAGCTAGTAACATGAGCCATCCGATGTGATCGTTTGAACCATTGGCATCGAAAAAGAACGTAAGTGCACCTAATATGACCAATATAAGGATGATATTTGTTGTAACATATAACGCCTTTTTCGTTGATTTTTCATTTTTCACTTTTATCACCCTTTATATCTCTCTTTGTAATAAGCGTACACGGTCCTTCAATTGTAAAACTATTATTCATAAATTCTTTTATTACTAATAGGTCAGGAGGACTAATATTCGGAGGCATTTGCTGAACATCGAAAAAGCGTAAATCGAGCACTTCTTCGTTATCGATTGTCAGTTCTCCGTGATAATCGGTGCAAATATATGTAGCAATGACATTGTAAACCTCATCACCGTGAGGGTATTGATAATAAAAATCTTCTCCCGAAAAAACATGAAACAATGTTAGGTGATTCGCAATCAAACCTGTTTCTTCAAACAATTCCCTCTTGGCCACTTCTTCTAATGTCTCCCCAGGTTCGAGAGAGCCTCCAGCCAAACCCCAACAACCATTATCTTTTCTTAATTGTAATAACAGTCTATTGTTCTGATCTAATAGAATCACACACGCTCCTGTCATTACAAGAGGGCGACTACCAACTATTTTCCTTAAATCCATTATATGCCCCATTGAAAAACTCCTTAAAATAGTTTTGTATACCCTATGAGGCTTTGCGGCACCAAGCCATTTTTACTATAAAAATAAGGCTGTCCCATATGAGCCCGGCACACCATGGTTACAGTATAACCGGTGCCAGGCTCTTGGGACAGCCTCATTTTGTAGAAGTTTACTAGAGTAAACCGTTTCTATCACTTATATGACGAAGTCTATTAAACAGTTAGATAAGCTCCAGTCTAGGATGCTTGTTGGATGTTTTCATCTTCTTCAGTAGTTGGGTTGAATTGACCTTCCCATTTAGCAACGACAAGTGCTGCCATTGAGTTCCCTACTACATTGACCGCGGTACGGCCCATATCAAGAATTCGGTCGATTCCGGCGATAAATGCTAATCCTTCAGCTGGTAACCCAATTGTACTGAATGTTGCTAAAAGAACTACAAAGGATACACCAGGTACTCCGGCCATCCCTTTAGATGTGACCATCAACACTAACATGAGCGTAATTTGTTGGCCAATGCTCAAGTCAATCCCAAACATTTGTGCAACAAATAAGGAAGCAATCGCTTGGTATAAGACAGAACCATCTAAATTAAATGAATAACCGGTTGGAATAACAAAAGTTGAAATGTGTTTTGGAGCACCAACCTGCTCCATTTTATCCATAATTCTCGGAAGAACCGTCTCAGAACTTGAAGTCGAGAATGCTAAAATTAATTCTTCTTGAATTACCTTGAGTAAGGTAAAAATATTGTAACCGATCAATTTTGCCATTAAGCCTAAAACCACAATGACAAAGAAAATCATCGTTCCATAAACTGTAAGCGCCAGTTTTCCTAATGGAATCAATGAGGTAAAACCATATTTAGAAATGGTTACACCAATTAAGGCAAACACACCGATTGGCGCATATTTCATGATTAAATTTGTTACATAGAACATCGCGTTGGCCGTGCCCTCGAAGAAACGTAAGACTGGTTTTCCTTTTTCTCCAATCGCTGCCACTCCTAGACCAAATAGAACAGCGAAGAAAATAATCGCTAACATATCTCCTTCAACCATTGCTTGGAATGGGTTTGTAGGAACAATATGAAGGATGGTATCGGCAATTGACTTTCCTTCTTGTTGCTCTGAGGTATCGACATAGCCTGAAATATCGCTTTTCTCAAGTGTATCCATATTTAATCCCGCACCAGGCTGAATGATATTTGCAGATACCAGTCCGATCGCGATGGCTACCAATGTCATTCCGATAAAATAGGTTAGAGATTTTGCACCTAACTTCCCTACAGACTTCAAATCACCAACGCCAGCAATCGCAACAATAATACTAGAAAGAACAATCGGTACGACAATCAATTTAATTAGACGGAGGAACAGATCACCAAAAGGCTGTAGGACACTTTGTGCCGTTTCACTCCCATAGAAGACTCCACCGACGATGATACCTAAAACAAGACCGATAAAAATTTGACTTGCTAAAGTAAATTTAAACCTTTTCACTCATTAACCCCACCTTTTATAAAATTATTTAGGTATGGGAAACATTTTGATACGACAAAAAATCGGCTATTGCCGAATTAAGTTCTCTTCTATCATACTGTTTCCTTTCCATTGCTTACGAGGTTAGCTTTCAGGTTAGGACTATTGGAAACATTAAGCCCCTTCTAGTAAGAAGAATTCACCAAATAGCGGAACAATCCGCATCTTTCGTTGGGTCCCCCGCTCTTAAGTTAAGATTCAGCACTAAAACTAATCAAATTTTATCATCAAAATACTATATTAGTAAAATATTTATTTTTTCTAGATTTTTCGAAAACGAGGGTGACAGGCACCTTCCATTTTTATGGAAGGTGCCTGTCACCCTAGGTAAGTTCATCATATTCTTTTTTTTACGTTCAAGTTGTTGCACAAGCTATAGTAGGAACATATTTTAATACTATAACGAAGGAAAGGAGTGTGTTCATGGTTAAAATATTTATTGATGCTGGTCATGGTGGGAATGACAGTGGTGCTGTGGGGAATGGCTTACAAGAGAAAAACCTAACTTTGAATATCGCTAACAGGATTCGCACTAAGTTAAACGAATATGAGAATGTTCAAGTAAGGATGAGTAGAACTTCTGACCAATCTGTGTCTTTAGCTCAAAGGACAACCAATGCCAACTCGTGGGGAGCAGATGTTTATGTAAGTGTTCATATCAATGCTGCCGGAAGTTCGAGTGCAGGAGGATTTGAAAGTTTCATTTACCCGAATGTTGGACAAAGAACGGTGAATGTACAAAATGCTGTTCATGAGGAAATCATGAAGCAATTGAACCGTTTTGGTGTAAGAGATCGAGGAAAGAAACGGTCAGACTTTCATGTTCTTAGAGAGACTTCAATGGATGCCATTTTAACGGAGAACTTGTTTATCACGAACAAGTCAGATTCCGATTTGCTTAAACGCTCTGACTTCTTAGATGCTGTTGCGACTGGTCATGTGAATGGTTTAGCAAGGTTTTTTGGACTAAAAAAAAAGACAAGTAATCCTCCTCCTGGAAGCCTATACTTTGTACAAATTGGTGCCTTCTCTCAAAAGGCCAATGCTGATAGCCTAGCGAATAAAGCCAAAAGCGATGGTTACGATTCTTTTGTAAAACAGGATGGGTCCTTTTATGTCGTTCAAATTGGCGCGTTTTCTAACTTAGACAATGCCAGAGCCTTAGAAAGAAAAGCGAAAAATGATGGATATGATGTCTTTGTTAAACAAGGGTAACCTTTTGAAGATGCATTCTATCATCTACAGACAACAGAATTAGCTTCACCTTCTCCAACATAAAAAGGGTCTAATTTTAACCCTTTTTTATTTTTGCGAAAAATGGTGACAGGCACCTTCCATTTATCTGGAAGGTGCCTGTCACCATTTATTAAATTTATGTAAATCTCATCTGTTTCTCATCATTTTCTAATGTTTATTCCTTATGATGAAAGTGTAGATTAAATACTAATAGATTTCATTCAATTGATTGAGAAGGAGAGAACAGATATGTTTAAAAGATTATTAGTAACAGGCTGCACGCTGCTTTTATTAGCTGCATGTGGGACAGATACAACAGAAGAAAACGCAGGTACAACGAATCAAGCAAGTCCTACCAGTGAAAACAACGCATCCAACACAAACAATGACTCCACTGTGACGAACGATTCTAGCAACGAGGATACACAAAATACATCCAACCAAACTGACATCACCAACCCAGCTGTTTCGATGGAAGAAGCGGTAAAAGTGTTCCAAGAAGCCCATCCAGATGCTAAAGTTGAATCGATTGATTTCGATAACGACTCTGGTCGACTACATTATGATTTCGATGGGTTCGATTCATCAAAAGAATATGAAATGGAAATTGATGCAAGTACAAAAGAAATCAAAGAACGTGAAGTTGAAAAAGATAGAGATAAAGATGAATCCTAAGATTTTTCAACGATTATCGACCCAGCAAAAGCAATTGAAACCGCATCTTCGAAGGCTGAAGTAGAAGGATTTACCCCAACAGGTTGGGAGCTTGAAGCGGACGATAATAAACAAACTTATACCATTGAATTTGAAAAGAATGACTCCGACATAGACATCAAACTCGACGCCACAACTGGAGAAGTCATAGAAATAGAAGACTAGAAAAAGGGTGACAGCGTCAATTGTCACCATCAACTTATTCTCTAACCCTGTTTTTCTAACAACAAATTGTGCCCATCTACTTCCGTTTCTTCCTTAAATGTGTTTCAATATTGAATAAGCCATCATTTTCATCTCCTTGTGGTGAGGGATTGGTAATTGGAAGTTCTGTGACTTCCATATTACTATGAAAATGGTGGCCTTTTTTATGAAATTTTTATCAAATTACTACTCTAGGCACCTTCCATTTATCTGGAAGGTGCCTGTCACCCTTTGTGGTATAATAGTGAAAGTTGCGAATTTAAAGAAAACGGGGATATATAAATGAAAGGTCTTAATCCTGTAAGTGAAAAACGAACTACGAACAATTCACATGCTGCAACAGGCAAGTTTGTGGATGTAGCGGAGTATGTAGACATAAATGGTATTAAACAATTTCTCTATCATACGGGAGATTTTGCAGAGAATCAGGTTATTCTTCATTTACATGGCGGACCTGGCAATGCTTTTTCGAATAAAGCCTATTTGCTCAAAAGCTGGGATTCTCATTTTACGATGGTGTATTGGGATCAGCGCGGTGCCGGAAAAACAGCTTTAAAGAACCCTACGAGTGTTCCCACCTTTGCGAACCTGTTAAGGGATATTGATGAAATCATTCTCTATTTAAAGAAGAAATACAACAAAGACAAAATTGGGATTTTTGCACATTCATGGGGAACCATCATTGGTTCCATCTATGCTAATCAACATCCTGAACATTTGGCTTTTTATATTGGAGTTGGCCAAGTTGTCGCCCCAATTGAGAATGAGGTTGTTACCTATCATGAAACCATCCGTAGACTAAAAGAAATCGATGATCAAGAAGCGATCAACATTTTAGAGAAAATGGGTGCCTACCCAGGAGAAAGAGCGGAAGAGTTTCTAAGTAAAATGGGCGTCGTGCGTCAACTGCAAAAGAAGATTGGGATGATTAGCATCAATCCTCAAAAGAATGTAGAAGCAATCAAACAAAGTCCCTTATTTCATCCGGACGATTTACATACAAAGAAGGTTTGTGCCCATTTACTTCCTAGTCTTTTTGAGGAAATGTTTCCTTATAGTTTGTATCACTACCCCCTTACCTATCAAATTCCCGTTTATTACATTTTAGGTGAAGATGATTGGCAAGTGCCTTCCGTATTGGGTGTAGACTATTTCAACAAAATCAGTGCACCTGATAAAGAATTAATCCTAATAAAAGAAGCAAAGCACACCCCTATGCTAGAAAAACCACACGAGTTTTTAAAGGCAATGAGAAAAGTAGTTGGTTGCTAGAGTCGAAAGGACAGGTTCACGGAACCAGATTAGCTCTTATTCTGGCTAATTGAGTTTTGGGACCTGCCCCTCTTGAACGCCCAGCTACTTATAATAGATGCACTTATTTTGCCGAGACGATCCGAACCCAACAAAAATAAACTGACTGCTTTAGTTATAGAAGGAACTTGAAAAGCGGAGATCAATCGGGATCACGTATAATCAAGTTAACCTCCCCCACTCCAACAGAAGAGACTACAAAAAACACCTCCGATCTATTCCTTCTCGAAAAAATGTTGTTCTTCACTAGCTAAGTTTCTTAAGATTTGGTTATATTCATCTTCATCAATAATCCCCACTGCTTTAGAAATCAATGAATATTGAAGGATTTTCTTTTTGATTCTAGGACTTAGACTCAATTTATCCTCCCTCCTTTCAAAATTTAAAAAGCAATCTGCTCTAGCACTGATTAGGTGTGGACGGCCTAAGATTGTGGGACAATTGGCCATGGCGAGGGGAAAGGAGATCGCTGATGAGAAAGTAAACCCCGGTTGCAAGCGCTATTGTTCCAATAATCACATATCAAGCCAAACGGCAAAATAAAAGCCGGTAATTGCAGAAAGAACACCAAAGTATGCACTCACCTCAATTAGGTGTAAGTGGCTTATCGGTCCAAAGGGAAGCTGTTACAGCAGGTGTTATCAACATGGCTACCACCATACTGGCTCCTACCACGTAAATAAATACAAATGTAGTAATTGAAACCAGTGCTATTAACAAGTAATGCAGCACCAAGACAGGAATCCCTTTTTCTGTGTTACAAGCAGTGAACAGCAATGAAATCACAAGACCAAAAATTTACCCCAAGCCAAAATGTTTCCTTTATCCAATTTTAATAGCATAGAGCAAGTCCTATCAAGTAGAAAATTCAAAAAATATAAATTTACTGGAGAAATGGCGATAAGAATGGCAAAAGAGAAGATTTGTTAGCGTATGGGTATCCTACGCTTACACTATAGCCTTCATTGTTCTGTATATTCGTGGTTATATGCTCTGAAAAATTAAGGTTAAAAACAACCTTCCTCCCTACATACTTCAGTGGATTACGGTTGTTTGGTTTAGCATTTATGTCAATCAACTAGCAAGTTTTTAACAACGCACAACTACAAAAGTCACAGAGATGTGAGTCTAACGGGTTTCGTTTTGAGGTGCAAACAAGTTAAAAAGCATCTTGTAACTCTTGTGCAATTTAGTGCAATTTCAATCACATAAAAAACCGCTATTGATTTAACGTCAAACGTCAACACCGGTTTTTTCATTTTCGTTACGATTTGTAATTTAAAAACAGGAATAACATATTTATTATAAAAGGACAAGTAAGGGGGATATTTTTGGATAAGATTGTCATTCTGTCTATCGTAGTTCTAGTCATTATTGTAATAATTATTGGTCTTTACTTAATTTCAAGATATAAACAACAGGCTATACAAGTAATTACGTTAGAGAGTTTTATGAATGCTCACCATTTAAATGAAGAGAATAAGAAGCAAAGCATAATGGATATGATAAATGGCTTTTTCGATGATAACGATGAAGGTAATGACGGTTTTGATGAAGGAGACAGCGATGATGGAGGGGAATAGTTATCCCCTTGCTATATCAATATCGGTTTGCGTTGTCTAAAATAAATTATATCTTTCATAGTAAAAGACTTATCTGTTAACCCAATTCACAAGTAATTTCGCACCTGTTTTTACACGTATGTTCTCACTGTCAACAAGTATTGTACAATAAAGAAACTTTATGCGAATTGCTTGTGAAATTTAACAAAATAATTTAAAAGCATTGATATAACAACAAAAATATAAACGTGAATTCGGTTGTAAATTCACGCTTTAAAACTAATGTGATTTGCTTTATTGCACCCTGAATCCGAACCCGTTAATATGAGTCTCCAGTCTTTTTTTCATTCCTTCGGGGCTTCCGATGGAGCTACTAATGACAGGATTTTCCTAATTTCTGGATTGTGCCTGGCACCTGTAATTATGAAGATATCAACTTTGAAGTAAATGATTGAAGAGGTAAGAAGTTAACTTAATCGTCCTTTAATTTGAGCGATTTCTCTTTCATTCCTTGCTGTTTTTGCCCAAATAAAGTCTTGATCTTTTTCAATTGCGGTAAAACGTTCTAATACTTCTTTATGCCGTTCTTCTGCCTTTCTCTCTAATTCTTTAAGCTGTTCTTGCATATTTTTTTGGTCTCGCTTCATTTCCTGCTGTTCTTGTTTCATTCCTTTCTGTTCTTGTTTCATTTCTTTCAGTTCCTGCTTCATTTCTACCTGTTCAGTATGAATGTTACCTACCATCTTAATTAACTGTGATAGCATGCTTTCAATTTTTTCCTCATTCACGACTCTCTCACCTCCTACTAAACATTATATAATACCGGTATTAAAAATCTACTGTATTTTTTCGTAACTTTGATCATTTTGGCAGTACGAACAATGCCTAACACTGTTTGCACGATTGCCTCTGTTTCTATTATACTTTACTCTCCCCTAGTAAAATCCCCCGCACATGTTCATATAGAGCTTACAGAGTGGTTTTTATGAATTAGTAAATGTTTTATGACATGCTACATCATGTTAATAAGGTCTCTCACAGAACCACAATAAAGCAGTTGAGTTCCTTACAAACAAAAACCACACAGCGAATTCACTGTGCGGTGTAAACATCAAGATATAGGGAAGTACGAGATGAAATGAAACCATTTCAATCAAGACGTAAACTATTGCGGAATCTCATGAAATTGTAAAACAACCTGGCATGTCTGCCGGTTCTACTGTATGGATTGATTTTTGATTGCAAGCAATCGAGAAAAATTTCATCACATCTCCTACACGGACCATACCTTTGATAACAACGATCATGCATCATACAACATGCATCTACCTCATTTACTGGAGCCCCCGGCCCACTACAACCTGGCCCTCAGTATCGATACCCAGGCAAACAAAGGCCTCTGGTTTTTCTTCTTCTGCGTCTATCCATCTCCCCCTCATCCTCCCTTCGTCTAAGACAGGCTACTGTAATTTATGTTGCTACCATCAAGAACGAGAGGGCGATTCCCATAGCGTTTTTTATTAAAAGAAAATCCTGTTGAATTCCTTCTAAACGAAAGACGGGCGCTTCCCTCGAGTGGGAAACGCCCGCTTGTATCTTGCTATCATCAATTGGAAAATGATTTAAACTCGACCCTAAGCAAAAAACGCTTTTACTTTTTTAGTGCCTTGCACCAAATAGGCAACCGATTTTATGTAAATTGGATATCCTTGTGTGTTGGTAATGGCATCCTCCACATCAATGAATGCCGGCACGAAAGTCTTTTTGCCCATCTTGACGTCCTCGCCAACTTTTTCAATCCGAAATTTAAACTTTTCCGTTAATTTATGATAATGATGTTTCTCTAAAAAACTTACATAATAGCGAACTTGATTATTCTTCGCATGCATGGCCGCTAGTTTTAGCAAATCGAGTAAAATCGTTTTCGTTGCAAACTCTCTTTTCACACCCATTTTTCGTACCTGGTATGAATGCTGCAGATCATTCAAAATCCGTGTTTCATTGGAAATATCAACGAGATCGTCCAGATCTAATCGTTTTTCCCCACACGGAACAAATTCAATGGTCCCAACGCTTGTCCCATCTTTAGACTTTAAAATAAACGCTTCAGCATTTTCATTAAGATCCGTTACCTGATACTTTCTCTCTTTGGCAATGTCGCCCCATACATTCATAAATTCTTCTCTTTTTACATGGTTGTCTACGTATACATTCATCGTTTTTCCCCCATAACATTTGGTCTAAATGAGGTGACTAAATGAGGTGACAGGCACCATCCAATTATCTGGAAGGTGCCTGGCACCTTTCACTAGCCTTGCATGAATGTATTTGATTTGAA
>NZ_JACWFH010000041.1 GCF_019749255.1 Mesobacillus maritimus
CATAGACATTTTTTTGCTCTTTCACTAGATTTTGTCCTTGAGCACGCTGCATAGACATTTTTTTGCTCTTTCACTAGATTTTGTCCTTGAACAAGCTTCTCATAGACATTTTTTTGCTCTTTCACTAGATTTTGTCCTTGAGCACGCTTCTCATAGACATTTTTTTGCTCTTTTACTAGATTTTGTCCTTGAGACCGCTTCTCATAGACATTTTTTTGCTCTTTCACTAGATTTTGTCCTTGAGCATGCTTCTCATAGACATTTTTTGCTCTTTCACTAGTTTTTGTCCTTGAGCGACGTTCTCACTTCTGAAAAAGCTATTTCTAGCAGGTATTCAATGACTAAATAGCGAAAGTAAAATCTTTGGAGTCAATTAATAGAATAAGGGGGTTTTTGGCTTGGCACAACGTTTATCTTCAAATTTTGCAAACGCTTTACCAATTCCTTGTTTATGTACACTGCCTTTTGCTTCGATTAGGGAAGAAAGCGGAACAAGTACTGGAAATGACTATCCCCTTGTGCTCGTTCATGGATTAACTGGTTGGGGAAGAGAAGAGATGGCAGGTATTAACTATTGGGGTGGCATTAAAGATGTTGAACGAAATCTGAATGAAACTGGGCACATCACCTATACCGCCACCGTTGGTCCTGTTTCAAGCAATTATGACCGAGCTGTTGAGCTTTTTTATTACATTAAAGGTGGAACAGTGGACTATGGTGCTGCTCACGCAAAAAAATATGGCCACGAACGCTATGGTCGTACCTATGCTGGGATTTTCAGACAATGGGATGCAAAGCATAAAATTCATCTGATTGGCCATAGTATGGGCGGTCAAACGGCAAGAACGCTTGTTGAACTGCTTAAAAATGGTTCTAAAGCCGAAAGAGAACACCACCGTGAGCATCCAGAAGATGGTCTTTCTCCCTTATTCGAAGGCGGAAAAGAGTGGGTTCATAGTGTCTCAACAATTGGGACGCCTCATAATGGATCCACATTCGCGGATGAGGAACGCCTTGCCCCGCTCATGCAAGAAATGATTCTTAGAGCCGCAAGTCTAATCGGAGCAAATACCGAAACACTAGTCTATGATTATAAGCTTGACCATTGGGGGCTAAGGCGTAAGCTTGGAGAATCGTTCTTAACGTATATAGAACGAGTCTACAAGAGCTCCGTTTGGGATAGTAAGGATATCAGTTCTCATGACTTGACCACATGGGGTGCAGCAGAAATCAACGAATGGGTGAAAACGCATCCTGACGTTTATTACTTTTCCTATACTGGGAAAGCAACCTACAAAGACCCCTATACAGGTCGTTCGATTCCTAGGCTATCGATGAATCCTTTAATGAGACGCTCTAGTATATTTATTGGCTCGTATAAAAGGAATAGCCCAGAACCTGTTATTGACGAGACATGGTGGCCGAATGATGGAATTGTCAGTGTCACATCAGCTCAATATCCATTTGGGCATCCTCATAAGCGGTATGATGGCTACCCACAAAAAGGAATTTGGAATTGGGTTCCTGTTCATAATGGTTGGGACCATTTTGATTTCATCGGAATCGGCAGCGCTGACAATCTTGGATTAAAGGACCTGTATCGTTTTTATCATGACCTTGCGACCAACCTTCACACACTACCAAAATGACTTGCAGTACAAAGATCCTACCTACTGGCTTTCAACTTTGCTCCCATAATCGGGTATAGCAGGCCCTCTGGGAGCAAGCTTTCATCAAAAAAACGAATAAGGTCTCCCTTATTCGTTTTAAAAGGTTTTATTCATTTATTGTTACTAGCTTCAACGGTGCTGGGATATTCTTTTCTACCTTTTTCCCTTGTACTACATCTAGACCAGCTTGAACAGCTAACTGTCCAATCAAGTCAGGCTGCTGTGCTACGGTTGCCTCAAGTTGACCAGCTTCAATCGCTTTTAGAGCATCGTCATTTCCGTCAAATCCAATCACCATGATGTCTCTACCTGAACTACTAATGGCTTCAATCGCACCCAGTGCCATTTCGTCATTATGAGCGAACACCGCTTTGATATCTGGGTTTGCTTGAATGATGTTTTCCATCACATTTAACCCTTTTGTTCGGTCAAAATCGGCTGCTTGTTTCGCAACGATTTCTAACTTTTCATCGGCAATGTTATGGAAACCTGTCCCTCGCTCACGTGTTGCAGATGCGCCAGGAACTCCTTCCAACTCGGCAACTAACGCACCTTCGCCAAGCTGTTCCACGATATATTCAGCTGCCATTTCGCCGCCCTTTACATTATCGGACGCAACCAATGCTTCTACTTCCCCTTTATCAGCAGAACGGTCAAGCGTAATCACTGGGATGCCAATGCTGTTCGCCGACTGAACCGCCGTAGAGATGGCCGCAGAATCCGTTGGGTTGATCAACAACACGTCGACACCTTGCTGAATTAAATCTTCCACGTCGTTGATTTGCTTTGCTGAATCATCTTGAGCATCAACAACTTTCACTTCAATTCCCTTCGCTTCCGCCTCTTTCACCACGCCATCTTTTAACGAAACGAAGAACGGGTTATTCAGAGTCGAAACCGACAGACCAATTTTTAAATCCTCGATTTTTTTATCCCCTTGATCTGGCTTCGCCCAGGCAGGCGGTTCCATCGAGCAAGCGGATAAAACGGCAAGTGATAAGATTAAAAATAAAGCCAGTAATTTTCTCATTATGTCTCCTCCTAGGCTGATTTCTTACGGTCTAGTAATACCGCAATAATGATAACGATTCCTTTGACAACCTGTTGATAGAAAGACGATACGCCAAGAAGGTTCAAACCATTATTGAGGACACCGATGATCAATACCCCAATCATCGTTCCAAAGATTCTTCCTTTCCCTCCTGAAAGGCTTGTCCCACCTAAAACGACTGCTGCAATCGCATCCAATTCATATGATTCCCCCGCTGTCGGTTGCGCTGAATTTAGGCGAGATGTTAAAATCGCTCCCGCTAAGGCAGCTAGAAAACCTGACAAGCTGTAGATCAAAACCTTTACGCGTGGTACTTTAATACCGGAAATTAACGCCGCTTTTTCATTTCCACCAATTGCATACGTTTTGCGACCAAATGGTGTTTTATGAAGAAGGATGTATAGTACAACAAACGTTACGATCATCGTTACTGCTGGAACTGGAATGCCAAGGAAGTAGCCTCGACCAATAATTGGAATAGAATATTTTCGCCTAATCCTGTGATTGGATTTCCTTCTGTATAAACAAGGGTAAGGCCTCTAAACAATGTCATTGTTGCTAACGTTGCGATAAACGGTGCCATTTTTCCTTTTGTGATGAGAAGACCATTCACTGCTCCAAAGATTGCCCCTAATAGAGCTCCAATTAAAATCGCAAGCATTGGGTCAAAGCCTGAAACAATCATTCCCGCTGTTAACGCACTTGACAATGCGAGAATCGCCCCTACGGATAAGTCAATTCCGCCAGTTAAAATAACGAACGTCATTCCGAAGGCTATTAAGGCATTGATTGAAACCTGGCGCAATAAGTTCAAGATATTAAGTGGTTCTAAAAAGCTTGGGTTCATAACCGAAACAAAAACGACTAAGATTAAAAGCCCAAGGAAAGGACCAAGTTTTTGTGTAAAGGATTGAAGGAAGTTCCCCTTGTTATTTTGTATAACTTCATTGTTTGCTTTCATCTCACTGGCCCCCTGTTGCTAGTGTCATAATGTTTTCCTGTGTTGCAGTTTCTTTTGGTAGCTCACCTGTGATTTTCCCTTCGTGAACAACCAAAATTCGGTCGCTCATCCCTAATACTTCAGGTAATTCTGAAGAAACCATGATAATGGCCACTCCTCTATCAGTCAGTTCATTCATCAGTTGGTAAATCTCACGCTTGGCACCGACATCAACCCCTCTAGTCGGTTCATCTAAAATCAATACTTTCGGGCTGATGCCAATCCATTTCGCAATAACAACCTTTTGCTGATTTCCTCCTGACAAATCACCGACTCTTGTTTCAGCTGACTCCGTTTTTACGGTAAGTCGTTTAATCAGCATTTCAACGAAATTTGTTTCGTCTTTCTCCTTTATAAGTCCTTTTGGAGCAAAGCTGCTTAGCGACGGCAACGCAATGTTGTCTTTTATCGAAAAGTCCAGCACTAACCCCTCATCTTTGCGGTCCTCTGTGATAAAACCAATCCCCAGATTGACTGCTTGGCTGGCATTTTTAATAGTCACTTTCTTCCCATTTAAAATCACTTCGCCACTTTCAAGCGAATCTAACCCAAAGATGCCGCGCATGATTTCCGTTCTTCCTGCCCCCATTAAACCGGAAACACCAACAATTTCTCCAGAAGAGATGGAAAAACTAACATCCCTGAAAGCTTTCCCTGTTAAATTCTTCACTTCAAGCACGGTTTCGCCTATCTGGGAATTCCGTTTCGGGAAACGATCTGTCAATTCGCGACCCACCATTTTCTTCACGACCTCTTCGAAATTCGTTTCCGGGATTGGCTTTGTGTCCACCGTTTTCCCATCACGCATCACCGTAATCCGGTCACAAATTGCAAAGATTTCTTCCATTCGATGGGAAATGTATACGATGGAAACGCCTTCTTTTTTTAACGAAGCAATCACTTCAAACAGTTTTTGGATTTCTCGTTCCGTCAAAGCTGCTGTTGGTTCATCCATGATAATGACTTTCGCTTTAGTCATTAGTGCCTTGGCGATTTCAATCATTTGCTGTTCCCCAACCGAACAACTGCCAGCTTCCTTGTCTAATGGAAGCGAAACATCTAATCTATTAAATTGCTCAAGTGCAAGCCTTTTCATTTTGGCTGAATCGACTAAACCGATCGCGTTTTTTGGCTCTTTGCCAATGAACATATTATCGAGGACGGTCATTTCCGGCCAAATATTTAGCTCCTGATGAATAAACGTAATCCCCGCTTGCTCCGCTTCCTTTGGGTTTTTAAAATACGTCTCTTTTCCATCAACACTGATTTTTCCTTTATCAAGAGAATGAAGGCCTGTCAGTACATTCATCATCGTCGACTTTCCTGCCCCATTCTCGCCCATTAATGCATGAACTTCGCCTTCTTTTAACTCAAAATCCACACCTGTTAGCACTTGGTTTGTTCCAAACGCTTTATAAATTCCCAGCATGGTAATATGCATGTTGTTCACCTCGGCTTCTAATTAAAAAAATACGCCCGAATAAAGAATACAGTTTGCATAAGGTGTGACTTCGCCGGTGCGGATTACCGCTTTCGCCTGTCCGGTCAACCTTTTCAATTCCTCATGCGAAACTTCCAATCTATCAATCTCTGAAAATTTTTCAGATATATAAGTAGCTGCCTCGACATTTGCACCATGAATTTCAGATGCAATTCCCACTTTTTCAATCACCATGTCATCCGCTATCGCATCAACCACTTCTTGAAAAGAAGGAGTCCCTGCTTTTAACGCTAAATCAATCTTAAGAACGCCTTGCGGAATAGGTAACCCAGCGTCCGCAATCACGATATAATCCGTATGTCCAAGGTCTGCGAGAACCTTGGAAATTGCACTGTTTAAGATGCCATGCTTTTTCATCCTACAAGCTCCCTTCCACTTCGGCTCTCGTTGGCATTCCACCTTGAGCCCCAAATTTCGTTACTGAAAGAGATGCCGCTCGGTTTGCAAAAGCAAGACTATCTTGCAGGCCTTTCCCTTCCGAAAGAGCAACCGCAAAGGCCGCATTAAAGGTGTCACCAGCTCCAGTAGTATCTACAGCCTCGACCGGATAAGAAGGAACAAGTACCTCTTTCTCTCCATCATGGAAACGAACACCTTTTTTCCCCTCCGTAATAAACACCTTATTAGGATACTTTTTCATTGCCTCTTTAGGTTCTTCACCCGCGAACAAGACTCCGGCTTCTGTTTCATTCGGCGTAAGATACGTTGCCATTTCAATCACAGCTTGACTGACAGGTCTTGCCGGTGCAGGATTCAATAATAATGGTATTCCTTTTTCATGACAAATTTGAACCACATATTCAACCGTTTCTTCAGGAGTTTCCTGTTGGATGAGCACCATATCCGCCGACAAGATGACTTCAAGAGCATTGTCAATATAATCAGGTGTGACACATTGATTTGCTCCTTCGACTACGATGATGCTATTGTCACCTTCCGCTAGGGTAATGTGAGCTGTTCCGGTCTCTATATGTGTAACCGGTTTCACATAGTTCGTATGAACACCATTCTTTTTAAAATTATCTAGAATGATCTTCCCAAACTCATCCTCGCCGACACAGCCAATCATGTGCACTTCAGCGCCAAGTCTTGAGGCCGCAACCGCTTGGTTGGCCCCCTTCCCACCTGGTACGGTTTTAAATGATTGTCCAAGAATGGTTTCTCCCTTTTCAGGCCGTTTATGGGCCGTTACAACTAAGTCCATAGAAGAACTACCAACTACAACAATTTTAGTCATCTCTCTCTACCTTTCTAGTGGTTTGTCTCTCAATGAATTGAACAGGTAGCAGAATGTTTTTGTTCTCCACCTTTTTTCCATCCATTAATTTTATTAATAATTTTGCGGCTTCTCTTCCCATGTCATAAGCCGGTTGCCTTATCGTTGATAAAGGCGGATATAAAAATTGACTGAATGGGATATCATCATAGCCGATGATTTGCAGATCTTCGGGAATCTGTTTTCCTAGACGGTGTGCCTCATGGAGCACAGCAGCTGCCACGACATCATTGCTAGCGATGACCCCATCTGTATCAGGATATTTCGAGAAAAGCTCCTTCGCCCAATATTCCGCTTCTTGAAAAGCAAACGAAGTTGTCATCACATCAAAATGTACATTTGCGGTATAAAGTTCATCAACCGCCCCTTTAAAACGATCTCGAGCCGTCTGAGTTTCAACCGGTCCTTTTAGGACACTAATCCGCTTGCATCCTCGACTCACCAATTCCTTCGCTGCCAATCTTCCCCCGTCCAAGCCGTTCGCATAGACCGATGGGTGTTCAACCGAAGTTCTGTCGAGCAACACGAGCGGAAACGAGAGATTATCGTAGTGAGACAATACTTCATTTGTTGAAGCAGATATGAGACCGATTACATTATTTTGTTTAAACGTCTCAATATAATCGAGTTCTTTTTCTAGTTTTTCGTCTGCGTTTCCGATAATTAACCTGAAACCGTGTTCCTGCATCTCATCCTCCACTCCCCGTGCTAATTCTGGGAAGAAGGGGTTGCGTATATCAGGTAAAATCAGACCAATTAAACGGGACTTTTTATTAAAGAGTGACCGAGCCACTTCATTTGGTTTATAATTCAATTCGCGGATTGCTTCATCAATTTGCTTTCGGGTATCCTCATGAACATATCCTTTGCCATTGATTGCTCGAGACACCGTCGCAACTGATACCCCCGCTTTTTTTGCTACATCTTTAATGGTTGCCACTCTCTCACCTCTGTATGTGTGTAACCGATTACACACACAGAATATCACAACATTAATTACCTTGGCAACCTTTTTCTTTCCTCCCACCAAGCGGTACTAGATTAAAAGACGGTCAAAATAGAGCTATCATGGTTCTCACCGAGAATTAATAATAAAAAAACCTTCCTAGGTAGAAGGTTCAACATGAATTGGTTGTAACAAGGGATTCTATTACACTAAAAACATTTCACATTCAATAACTCAATTTATGCTCTTATGAATCTTTGTTTTATCTTCTTCCTGCCGCTTTTCCTTAATCATTAATACCCCAATCAACCCTATCATCGAGAATACAACAGGAGTGATGAACCCGTAATAGTATCCATGAGAATGATCTAATACCACTCCGAAAATCACTGGCAATAAGACCGCGCTTAGAAATCCACCTGTATTGGCAAACCCCGAAGCAATGCCAGATTCATTCAATGGAAAAGATTGACGCACGGTCGCAAAGGTTAAGGCATTGGCACCATACATGAGCCCAATCACAAAGAACAGGATGATTAGAAAGTGAATGGACGGATTCGCATTTGTGAATAGAAAAGTCGACCAGCAAAATACAATCACAAAATGAACCATGATATAAGGTCGTTTAATCATTCCTAACCGGCTGGAAATAAAACCTGATAAGGGAGCACCGATGAGCGCCCCTACTAAGCCAATTAACACAAGCTGACTCGCATCTGAACGCGTCATCCCGTACATACTCATCCCATAAGGAACAGCCCATGAGCCAATAAACCCTACATACGTTCCGACCAGCCCAAAATGACAAAGAAACAACGCCCATGCTTGCCGGTTTGATATAATCCTCCTTAGTAGGACCATCGTCTTTTCACGCTTTATTTCCTTTTTTTCAATCATTGAATGGTTAGGGATTTTTACTAAAACAAAATAGAGAAGAATTCCACATACACATAATAATACTCCTGTTAATAGAAACGCCGGTCGCCACCCAACAAAGTCAATTAAAGCAGAAAAGGGGACGGTTGCTAAAAGAAAACCAAGGCTTCCCGTCATGGCCGCGACTCCAATTAACTTCGTAAATTCCTTCGCATTAAACCAAAGACCCAAAATTAACACCATATTAACCCAGATGGTCGCATCCCCTATCCCGGTTAGAATTCTGGCAAAAAACAAAACAAATTCATGCGTACCAAGGCTGTAAATGATGGTCCCCACACCGGTAAGAATGGCACCGATTATGAGGAAAAAGTTAGGACCAAACCGATCAGCCAAGATTCCCATTGGAATTTGCAAACCGGTGTAAACAAAAAATTGGATACTGGCTAGTAATCCAATCGTTGAGGCGGTAACCTGAAAGTCCCGCATAATTTCATTTGTAATCAAACCCGGAGCCGTTCGCTGAGCCGACATGAATAGGTAGGTAAACAAGACTAACCCAAATACAACCCACCGGTACAATGGTCTTTGTTTTCTCAAGGACGTCTACTCCCATTGTGCTTTTAGTCTATGTATATGGAAATTCCTGATCAATAGTACCAATCAATAAAGGTGACAGGCACCATCCATTTTCTGGATGGTGCCTGTCACCCTTAAAATTAAAATGCTGGAATAGCCGTTTCATCATAGTTTTCTTCTAAAAATTCGCTTACTTCTTGACTTGTCATTGCCTCAGCAAGTTTTTGGATGGGTTCTGAGTCCGCATTGTCTTTACGCGCAATTAGCGTGATCGCAAAGTCATTATCGGTCCCTTCAGTGAGGAGAGCATCACTTTTCGGTGTCAACCCAAGTGGTGCGGCATAAGCAGGTGTCATGACGACGGCATCCGCATCATCATACATTCTTGCAAGCATCAACAAATCTACTTCTTCAAATGTTAAATTTTTTGGGTTTTCCACAATATCTGCTTGCGTATAATAGGTACCCGTCTTTTCTTTTAACGTAATCACTTCATGCTGAGCTAACAAGGCCAACGAACGATCAATATTAGAAAGATCATTGGCAATCGCGACAACCGATCCTTCGGCCAACTCATCCATTGACTGATACTTTTTAGAATATACACCATAATTCGCAAAATAAATCGGTTTGATTGGTACTAACTCAGCATCATTCGAGCGATTAAATTCCTCCATATAAGGAACATGCTGGAAGAAGTTTGCATCAACTTCCTTATTGGCTAGGGCAGTGTTTGGCTGGACATTATCGCCTAATACAACCATTTCAAGTTCAATGCCTTCCTCCGCTAATGTTGGTTCTACAAGTTCAAGAATTTCCGTCATTGGTGGAATTAAGGAAGCTACTTTCAACGTTACTTTTTCCTTATCTTGCTCTTTACCTGCTTCACTTTTGTTGTCTTCTTTTTCCTGACCGCAACCAGCTAATAGTAAGATTGCCATCATCATACCTAAGATAAATATCTTTTTCATGTGTTGTCCCTCCTGTTGCTATTGCTTACCTTTTATCTATCCTTCTTGCTATAGTCGTACCTGTAAACTGGATCAGCTGTACAAAAATGACCATAATGATAATCATATACATCATTAATTCTGTTTTAAATTGTTGATAGCCGTATCGAATTGCGAAGTCTCCAATCCCACCGCCCCCGACAACTCCCATTATCGTCGAATAAGAAATAAAACTAATAATCGAAGTCGTTAATCCGAGAACAAGTCCAGAACGTGCCTCCACATAAAGAAATTTGAAAATGACTTGCCTAACAGTAGCACCCATGGAAATGGCAGCTTCTATCACGCCTTTTGGTACATCCAATAACGATTGCTCCACTAGTCGCGAATAATGGGCAATGGCAATAATCGCTAATGGAACGGTCGCAGCTGCCGTCCCAATGGCAGTCCCAATAATGATCCTTGTAAATGGGATTAGAAAGACCACTAATAATAAAAACGGAAAAGATCGGATAATATTGACCAATAAATTCAAAGTTGAAAAAATAAACCGGTTCTCAAGAACACTTCCCTTTCGACAAAGGAACAGCAAAGTACCGACTGGAAGCCCCACTAAAATGGCAGCTAAGATTGAAACCCCAACCATAACAAAGGTTTCACCAATTGACCGAACAATTTCAGCTTGATATTGAACTAAGATCTCAGGCATGGTCCATCTTATCCTTTTTGAGTTGATCTACAAAGTATTGTGGGTGATTGTCTATTGTTTGAATTCCTTGTGGCGTCGTGGCTAACGTTTCAAACACTTTTCCATTCGCCATCACAGTAACCTTCGTACATATACTCTTAATCACGTCCATTTCATGACTAACAATCACAATGGTCACACCTAAGCTTTTATTTACATTTTCTAACACACCTAAAACTTCTGCTGTTGTATTAGGGTCAAGAGAAGATGTAGGTTCATCACATAACAATACTTTTGGTTTATTGGCTAATGCTCTTGCGATTGCCACACGCTGCTTTTGTCCACCACTTAACTGTGCTGGATATTTTTCCATCAAACTCTCCAACCCAACAAATCGAAGACACTCCATTACTCGACCTGGTCGTTCTTTTCTAAGAACATTCGATAATTCTAGCGAAACCAACACATTTTCGTATACCGTTTTATTCGCCACTAAATTAAAATGCTGAAAAATCATTCCAATTGATTTACGCGCTTGTCGAAGTTCTCTACTTTTTAATTTTGTTAGGGTTTGACCATCCACTTCGACTTCACCCGCATCTGGCATTTCCAACAAATTCATTAGCCGCAACAAAGTTGATTTCCCAGCCCCACTAGCTCCGATAATGCCATGGATTTCGCCTTTATTGACTGTTAGTGAAACAGATTGAATGGCTTCGAACTTTTCGTACTTTTTACTCAATTGATGTAATTTAATCATAAAAAAAACCTCTCTAGTAGGATGAAAGGTGGTCATAATGTTCTTTATTATAGCTTAAACAAGTCATGAATGCACATTGAACGATTCATTTTTAGTCAGATTTTGTCGAAAGTGTCATAAGGCAGCGAAGAATTTCTTCCTAGATACTATTCAAACCTAATAAAAAACTGCACCACCAGTGTTAGGAACTATGTCCACCAACCAGGGTGCAGTTTAAATCGAAAGTATTATTCTATTTAATAGATTCCTACTGCGTCAAATCCAGCATTTACTGCAGCTGTTTCTGCACTGTCTTCACCGTAAAGGTCTGTTGCAGACTGAACAACCGCTACACGTGCATCACTAAAGTTAGATGTTGGTGTTAAGTAAACAGTTAAAGCACGGTAGAAAATCTTTCCTAATGCTTCTCGGCCGATTTCTTTCCCAATCAAGTATGCAGCGTGGTTTGTGATTGAAGAGTTGATATGAACTCCACCGTTATCGACACTATTAGGCATGTTATAAAATTCATCCATATGGTCTGGATACACTTTTCGCTCATCTGTCGCATACGCCGCTCTTTGTTCATTGGTTACTTTTACACTGTTAGGATCACTCATGCTACGTAGTCTTGTTAAACCATCTTCTTTTGCAGCTGGTGCCATGATGTCTTCACCGATTTCCCAATCGCTATCATCCACAAGAGCACCGAAGATATCAGCGATGGATTCATTTAGAGCACCAGGTTGACCGCGGTAAACCAAATTAGCTGTCTTTGAGATAACTCCATGAGTCATTTCGTGAGCAGCCACGTCAAGTCCCGCTGATAGTGAAGTCATGAATTCACCGTCTCCATCCCCGTATGTCATCCAAGCGCCATTCCAAAAGGCGTTATTATAATTCTGTCCATAGTGAACATAAGAAACAATCGCCATCCCTTCGTCATCAAGGGAATTACGGCCGTGCTCATTTAAGTAATAATCATATACTTTTTCAGAATTATAGTGTGCATCTACAGCAGCTCGATCATAGTCGCTTTTAAAAGATGCTGAGTTCCCAGTATAAAGGGTATCATTGCTCGTAGTTCCATCATTTTTCGAATCGAAGGTAAAAATCCCCTCTAAGTTTTCATGAGAATAATCCGCTAATGCAAACTGCGTGCCAGAATTTGGTTGTTTCACCTTTGAAA
Source organism: Mesobacillus maritimus (assembly GCF_019749255.1). Lineage (GTDB taxonomy): Bacteria > Bacillota > Bacilli > Bacillales > Cytobacillaceae > Mesobacillus_B > Mesobacillus_B maritimus_A. The sequence goes on from NZ_JACWFH010000041.1 coordinate 12,466, forward strand.
TATGGAGTTCTCTATGAGCTCCGTGTACTCCTAAGCCAACTCCCTTTTGTGTTTTGATTTCATCCGCATGCATAATAGCATTATACTTATCAATCACTTTTCCATTATTTGCATCCACAAACACATACCAGTTTCCAGGTGCATCTCCCATGAAGTTTACATTGGTTTTATAAGCGGTATGGTTTTCTCCTTCGAATGGAAGTACCACAAGCTCAGAAGTTGGTTCATATGTAAGTTCATCAGGAGCGTTGACTGATTTCTTTGCGATCTCTAGCGCTTCCTCAGCTGTAACAGAAGGAGAAGTATTCACTGACTCATCAACTAGCGTCTGATTAACCCTTCCATTTACAGATTGGACTTCATTTTCTCCATTAAAGTGAACAACCACTTCGGATCCTTCTACAGGAACGCCATTTACGGATTGATTAAAGCGAACATGAGTCATACCCAATTCATCTTTTAACACTTCTTTTACCTTCAGGTTTTTATCCGCATTTTTCAACCCAGTTTTCTTTTCATTTTGCTTAAGATAGTTTAATGCGTTACTAGAGGTACTAGCTGAGAATTTCGCGGCATGCTTTTCTTTAACGAAAACAGGGACATTTGCCTTCTCGTTCCATACCTTTTGTGCTTGTACACTACTAACAGTACTGTCAGAATTTGCAAACACACTACTCATTGGGACAGCCCCAAACAATAGCGCTGATGATAAAACTACAGGTGCAATCACCTTTTTCTTCATTTACTTCGACCCCCTAAACTTTTAATAAACATTATTATAGTGTAAAAGTGATAGAACTTAATGAATAATTAGAACCTTTTTAATTTTTAAATATTAGGTTAATTATACCTATGTCTATAGTTGGTGTTGTAAAAATAAGTAAGTTTATAAGTGATTTTGACCTATATAAAAGAAATTTGCTGCTACACCGCTGTCCCCATGTCCGATATAAGTAGAAATGATGTTTGAAATTTCTCATTTTTCCCTATAATGATGGTATGCAGAACAGGTTGAGGTTCTGATAAAACTTACTTATAGAGGTGATCGTATGACACGACAACGCACGTTTATCATGGTTAAGCCTGACGGAGTGAAAAGAGGGCTAACAGGAGAAATTATGAAGCGCTTTGAACAAAAAGGGTTTAGCTTATTAAATGCAGAGCTTATGACCATGGATCGCTCTAAGGCCGAGTATCATTATATGGAGCATCAAGATAAGCCATTTTTCGGTGAATTAGTTGATTTCATTACATCTGGTCCTGTTTTTGCCATGGTGTGGGAAGGCGAAAATATCATTGAAGTATCCCGACTTATGATTGGCAAGACAAGTCCATCCGAAGCTTTGCCTGGAACCATCCGTGGTGATTTTGCCAATAGCAAAGAAGAAAATGTGATTCACGGTTCTGATTCGCTAGAAAGTGCTGAACGCGAAATTGAAAACTTTTTCGGCTTACTTGGAAGACGTCGCCTAGAAGATGATTTTCCATTCGAAGACCGGAAATCAGTTTAATACATGTAGGAAATCCCCTTCTTAAAATCGAAGGGGATTTTTAAATGGTGACTTATTCTGTTACAATATAATAGGTTTCCTCTAAAAGTTCCTTTGCTTGATAACTAGTAGCTGAAAGTTCTTGTTCAATAAAGAGCGCCATATCTGATTGCTCAATCCCATACATCACTTCTATTTCTTTAGAAAATAAAAGTTTTTCCTTTTCTAGTAAGCTAGAAAGAGATGGTGGTTGTTTTGGTTGTAATTCTTCCACATTTAGAACTTGCTTTAAACCATCCACATAGGATTCAAACGGGCGTCCACCTACAATTTTAATTCCTTTTTTCTCTTCATTAACCATTATAATCGTTGGAAAACCTCTAGCACCAAGATCTCTGGCAAGAGCAAAATCTTCATTTAACAATTGCTGTCCGTTTGAGCTTTCTGCTTCAGTCACGATGGCTTCTCCATTAAGTCCAAGTTTATTGACGATTTCAATCATAACGGACTTCTCGGCAATATTATGATTAAATGCAAAAAGCGACTCCCTGGCACGACGTAAATATTCAAATGCCTTTTCATCACCATGATGCTTTTGAATGACTTTAAATACACGAGATGGTGGGTACGAAGATTGAACTGGATTCTCTACCATGAGGGACCCATCAATTGGCATTCGAGAATATTCTCCTACCTCCCTCCAGTGACCTGCAACGTCCGCCGGCCCTGAGATTCCATTTGCCGGATCAACTGGTACGTCTCCCCATTTTTCCAATAACCCTCCCATCACCGTATGGAAGTGAAAGTAGTCGCCATACTGCTCAATAAACCGACGAAGAACAGGTTCAAGCGCCCAACAATGTGAGCAAATTGGATCTGTTACATAGTAAAGTTCAACTGTTCTCTTTGGTTGATTAAAATCCATGAACTGCATCTCATCACCCTCGACCTCTCCACAGACACCTGTTTTTAAATCGCATATCATATTGTTGTTTTTCAACTCATTTCTCCCCTATTCTTTGTATTTAATTTATTGAAGCAACTCATTTGCTTTATATTGTCATTCTAGTAAATAATGAAAATAATCTATACCAATAATTCAATGGATTTGTCGTTTATCCAACACATACAAGAAATCGTTGAAAAAGGAGGAGAGAAAATCGGTATGACCCAAGCAAACACAGATCCCCGAGTTGTACGTACCCGCAAATTAATTATGGATTCGTTTATTGAACTTTCAAGTAAGAAAGAATTCAAAGATATTACTATTAAAGATATTACAACAGAAGCCTTGATTAACCGTGCCACCTATTATCATTTTAAAGATATCTATGACTTGCTTGAAAAGGTATTGTCTGAAGTATTATCGATTAATATTGATTGGAAAATTCTCGAGGATAATAAACTAAACGAAGAATGCATGATTCATATCTTCCAAGCTATTACAAACTTTCAAGTATCCTTATCCACTCGTTGTCATCGTGGGTACGAAGATACTATTGCCAGGATTATCCGTGACCAACTTGAAATTATTTTTTACAAACTATTATTAAAGCAAAATAAAAGAGAAGAAGACGAAACTCATAAACTTACGGCTGTAGTATTAAGTTGGGGAATGTACGGTGCTTCTTTGGAATGGAGAAGAAATAGTAAGATTCCGCCGGAGGAATTTATTAGGCCAGCTATCCCTAAAATCCTTTCCGGAATCTGACTTGAATCTTGAACCTAACAGCAACATGATAAAAAGCAAAAAGCCTATGCAGAGTCAAAAATCCTTGTGAAGATTGTTTCACCAATCTTCACAAGGATTTTATTCCTTTATGTGATCACTTTTGACACAACAACCTGATCAAAATTAAATATTGACACAAATAATCTGTCTTATCATATGAATTCCCCAAAATATAATTTTTATGATTGAATATATTCACCCATCAAACTTTCCTCCATTTTGAAAGATTTTTAATTCCCCCACTTTTATTGCAGAAAGGGAGTATCTAATGATATTGAAAGCACGAAAGGAATCAGACTATCTATTGGCATTCAGATTTTTAAACAAGCGGATTGAGCTAACTGAAAAGGACAAGTCATACTATTTACATCTTGAAAAAGGCTATGAAGGCGAGGTAAAATTCGATCAACTAGTAGAAAATCTTAAAGAACAGAGATATATTATCAATGATCTCCTTCTTGAAATAAATAATTCTTATTTCCAAATAGATTCCCTGATTATTTCACAGGGAGGCATTTATCTACTGGATATAAAGAACTTCACCGGTGATTGTTACTATGAATCGGACAAATTTTATTCCATGAAAACCGGCAGGGAATATAAAAACCCTATTGACCAATTAAAAAGAAGTGTGACTCTATTCCGCCAATTTCTTCAACTTTGCAAACAATACTACATTATTGAACCCTCGGTAATCTTTATCAACAACGAGTTCACCTTATACCAGGCTCCAAAGGACAAGCCCATTATTTTCCCCACCCAGTTAAATCGTTTTATTACAAATTTAAATAAAACACCTTCTACATTAGATAATGGTCACAAAAAACTAGCCCAAACTTTACTCTCACTACATCAAACTAAAAACCCATTCGAAATATTGCCCCCATATAATTTTAACCAGCTTAGGAAGGGTATCACCTGTTTAAAATGTAGTTCTTTTTCAATTTCAATCAACCGGAAAAAGTGTATATGTAGGGATTGTTCCTACCAGGAAGCTGTTCCAACTGCTGTAATTAGAACAGTGAATGAGTTTCAAGTTCTTTTTCCCTCCGAAAAAATCACAACCAATGTCATTCATGAGTGGTGTAAAGTAATAGATTCTAAAAAGCGGATTGGAGAAATACTTAGGAAACATTATACTGTAATTGGAGTTCATCAATGGACGTATTATGAATAGGCTTTGATTCGGCCTCTATATGAAGCCTAGTTCCATAGGTATCATTTCTGTATATAGGGTTCATCAACCTTATGATAAGGGTTTTTGCCGAGTTCCTTCTTAGATATCGACTTCATCGACCACATGAAGAAGGTTTCCCCCAAGTTTCTTCTTTAATTTCGGCTTCATCTACCTTATGAAGCAGGTTTCTTCCAGATTCCTTCTTCTATTTCGGCTTCATCTACCTTATGAAGCGGGTTTCTTCCAGATTCCTTCTTCTATTTCGGCTTCATCTACCTTATGAAGCGGGTTTCTTCCGGATTCCTTCTTCTATTTCGGCTTCATCTACCTTATGAAGCGGGTTTCTTCCAGATTCCTTCTTCTATTTCGGCTTCATCTACCTTATGAAGAGGGTTTCTTCCAGATTCCTTCTTCTATTTCGGCTTCATCTACCTTATGAAGCGGGTTTCTTCAGATTCCTTCTCTATTTCGGCTTCATCTACCTTATGTAGCTGGTTTCTCCCAAGTTCCTTCTTTTATTTCGGCTTCATCATCATCATCATTATGAAGCGGAGAGTTCCCATAATCCATATTAAATATAGCAGCTTCATCAGTCTGATGAAGCTGTGTTCACACGTATCAGAACTTAGTATCAGAAAAACATACACACGTTCGTTTATGTACAGTTGGAAAACACCGTTTATTGTTTTACCACAAATCAAAAAGAACAGCCGATTATCAGCTGTTCTTTCATTTTGCCTGGCAACGTCCTACTCTCACAGGGG
>NZ_JACWFH010000042.1:0-631 GCF_019749255.1 Mesobacillus maritimus
AAATAGTCTGGTGGCGATAGCGAGAAGGTCACACCCGTTCCCATGCCGAACACGGAAGTTAAGCTTCTCAGCGCCGATGGTAGTTGGGGGTTTCCCCCTGTGAGAGTAGGACGTTGCCAGGCTTATAATAATGGAGGATTAGCTCAGCTGGGAGAGCATCTGCCTTACAAGCAGAGGGTCGGCGGTTCGATCCCGTCATCCTCCACCATTTTTTAAAAAAGTATAACTTTAATATGCCGGCCTAGCTCAATTGGTAGAGCAACTGACTTGTAATCAGTAGGTTGGGGGTTCAAGTCCTCTGGCCGGCACCACTTTTTAATTTTAGTAAAAATTATCTTACTAGTCTTGAGAGCCATTAGCTCAGTTGGTAGAGCATCTGACTTTTAATCAGAGGGTCGAAGGTTCGAGTCCTTCATGGCTCACCAAAGTTTTTTCACGCTAGTGAAAATAACTTTCCATCTTTTTCGCGCTAGCGGAAATAATCAATAATATGCGGGTGTGGCGGAATTGGCAGACGCACTAGACTTAGGATCTAGCGCCGCGAGGCGTGGGGGTTCGACTCCCTTCACCCGCACCATTTTTCGTACTAAATTAACTTTATTGCGGAAGTAGTTCAGTGGTAGAATACAAC
>NZ_JACWFH010000042.1:797-1007 GCF_019749255.1 Mesobacillus maritimus
GGTCGCAGGTTCGAATCCTGTCTTCCCGACCATCTATAATGGGGCCTTAGCTCAGCTGGGAGAGCGCCTGCTTTGCACGCAGGAGGTCAGCGGTTCGATCCCGCTAGGCTCCACCAATATTTTTATTTGACACTATCAGTAATAAATGTTATTATCTTATAGCTGACTGGGTCAGTAGAGATTGTTCTTTGAAAACTAAACAAACAAGCG
>NZ_JACWFH010000043.1 GCF_019749255.1 Mesobacillus maritimus
CGAGATGCCGTCTTTCAGCATTCCCTCATGAGAGGAAATGAATTATCCGGTATTAGCCCCGGTTTCCCGGAGTTATCCCAGTCTTACAGGCAGGTTGCCCACGTGTTACTCACCCGTCCGCCGCTAATCTTTGGGAGCAAGCTCCCTCAGATTCGCTCGACTTGCATGTATTAGGCACGCCGCCAGCGTTCGTCCTGAGCCAGGATCAAACTCTCCAATAAAATGTAGAGTGATTAGCTCATAAAATAAAACGTTGGCTCATGTATTTCTATATTAATAGAAGAAACATGATAATTTATTGTTTGTTGACGCTTGTTTGTTTAGTTTTCAAAGAACAATGTTTTCACGGTCACTCAGAAGTGACGTTTATTAATATATCATAGCCAACTCAATAAATCAAGTAAAATATTATTTCAAGATAACTTATTCCAATGAGTGGTTGCTGTTTTAAACAGCGGATACTTACTATAAAACACATTAACTCATTCGTCAATACTTTTATTAATAAAGTGTTTGTAATGAGCAGCTGTCCGAAACAGCTATATTAGAATACCATTAATCCTATTGATTCATCAATAGAAATTTATTACAAATTGTATGAGTCAGCACCATACCAAAACAAACAATTAGCATCTATTTGCAAGCCTCCCTACTAAATCTGTACAATTAAATTTTATTTATTTAGTAAACAATCCAAATACAAATGCCAGAAAAGCGATGCTTTAGTAAGCATCGCCTTCTCTAGATAAGAACCTGTTATCCCCAAATCTTAAGATAGTTTTTTCCTGCTTTTAAATTTGCGATTGGTCCGATTACACTCTTTTCTTCCCTTTGGTTACCAAGAAGGTCGGTATTTAGAATAACTTCACTTCCATCGGGATTTACAAACTCTGCATCTACAATTCGCACTCTTTCCAAGGTATTCGTAGATTGAACCTCTCCTAGGAATGTTTCAATATCTTCAGGGAGCTCAATAGAAAGATAAACTTCATTTCCTTCTTCTACAATCTCCAAATTCGGATTAAACTTAGTTGATTCAAGCTTCGCATTCTCTCTTTCAAATGCTTCTGAACCATTTAGGTAGGCGTTATGATTAATATAAACCGGCTGCTCTACTTTATTAAATTCATGGTGGTCGCCCCCACCCTCATTTACGGTTGCAATGTATTCTTCGAGTGATGTGGTATATCCATTAAAATGAGACGTCCCAACCTTTTCTAAGCCCTCATCACCTACGAAAATATTATTAATGAAGCGGTCGTCACCACCATACGTAACTGCAAAACCAGCAACCTCCGTACTATGCGGGAAATGATATGGGGTTGCACGATCGAGCATTTTCCGATGTTCCATTTTGCCACGAATTAAATTATTCACATACGCTCCACCTTGCGCATGATTATCTAGAGCGTAGTCTGCCGTTAAAATATTGTGATCCACAAGATAAGGACCACTGCTCACTTCCACAAATAAATCACGACTATTTCGGTAATATAGATTTCTGCTGACTCTTGTTCCCTGAGTTTGCCAATCTAACCATGTCCCTAGTGAGCAGTCATGGATTCGGTTGTTGTGTATTTGTACATCAATCGCAGCGTGTAACTTGATTCCACCAATCTCATGTCCATAGAACTCGCGCTTAATGCCGATATTATAAATATGATTATTATGAATCTCGCTAAACACACAACCTAGATGACCGACCACACCATTTTGACCACAATCATAGATGGTATTGTTTCTAATAATATGGGAACCTATTTTTTCCTTACTCCAACCAGCTTGTTTAGCTAGAAAAACGGATTCTAACTGATATTGGTAGCCTGGCTTATCTTTTCTTTTGGTACGATAATTATCACCTGTTGAAGCCTCTTTCCCAATACTAATCGCACTACATTTAGAGTCATGGATAATATTATCCTCAATAATCCAACCTTTACTCCAATGAGGGCCGATTAATCCAGGTTGGTCAGCTGTTGGCGGAGTCCAAGGGGTGGCCGCTTGGCACATCTCAAACCCTTTAACGGTAATATAATTGATGCCAGTTTGTTCTGGGTAAAAACAAGCTTTACGCACATTGATTTCAACAAATTCCTCATTTGGATTCGATTCATGAAAATTTGCATAAATAGTTGTATGCTTTCCATCCACTTCAGCAAACCACAAATATTTCGTTTGCTCTTGATTTTTGACCGGAACAATCGTTTCTGTCCAGTGGTCTAGTACTTCTGTTTTTACTTCTGGGTTTTGTAATTGTTCTAGATTCTCAGCCTCATAAAAGGACATGCCATTAAGATAAACATCTCCTAGATGTCTTCCCGGGTTATACACAACCCAATCCCCAAAAATTTCTTCTATGTATGGGTTATACTCACCGAAGAACTCATTTGGTATTTGAACTTTCCAAACAGTTCCTTCCACTTGCTCCCATTCTTGAATTCGTTCGGAACCTTTTATTACAACCTTCTCACCTTCGGCAGCTTGATAGGTTATTCTTCTATATTCACTTAACCCTGCATTCTTTGGTTTGACCCATTCGCGGTATACTCCCTCATGGACAATAATCGTATCTCCTGCTACAGCAACAGAAGCGGCTTTATTGATGGTTAGGAATGGATTTTGTTCTGTTCCTTGTGCAGAATCTGAACCATGTTTTGCTACGTGATATTGAAATGTCACTTTACTTCCTCCTTTATGTCCAACCTACCTCTATTATAGTTAGGAAAAACACCCTTTTTCTATTCGAAAAATAGTATAAATTAAGACAATATTAGTGTTTATACTTTTTTTGGAGGAGATGTTCGTGGTTATTATAAACATCATGTCGTTTTAGGAGATAGATTCCTTCGATACTTTTAATCTATGTAATTTCACCTTACCTCTTCATTTTCACCATACATACAAATTGATTCTTGAAAATGATGAGATACTCATAAATAAGACCAAAAGACGCTCTTTTCTAGGAGTTATTACGTGGATTCATAAATAGGAAAACAACCAAAAAGGGACAAAGCGAAAACGCTCGTCCCTTCCATTTAATAGCTAGGAAAGTTTGAATCGTGAATGTTTCCTGGCTCTTGCCTTTTGGTTAATTCCTCAAGAGCGGCGTACAGAACTTTCATTTGTGTTTGTTTGTCATGTGGCTTTCCTAAGGAATGGCCAAATTCAAAACCGACTGGATGGATGGCACGAGGCGGTCTCATTAGACTTGATTGCTCAACATCAAGCGTAATCAAAGTCGTCGGGATTCCTTGTGCTTCAATTCCACGCTGCACTGTAACTACAGTGCGATGACAAAGTGGTCAGCCAGCTGTTAAGAGGACGGCGTCAGCCTTGGAGCGAACAACCTCTTTAACTAAAGCTGGAATTGTTTCTTTGTTGATTTTATTTAACCTCATGGAATAACCCATCATGGTTACATGCTTTTCAGCTACCCCACCAAGGTCACCGTCATCAACCATTTCTCGTAACCGATCAATCGGAAACACACAATTGATGTCTTCTTTCGGATAATCGGTATTATAATGGTCCTTTGGTGCCGCATGTGTCACCGTTAAGTCTTTTGCATCCACATCGCCTGGGATAATACGGAAGGTCGCATCCCCTTCTGCTGGGTCGGTATTGTACGGTTCTTGATCTTTAAGATGTACACCCGATGTTGAAACAATCATGATGGTGGTTTCATGCAATGGTCGTGTAACAGGTGTATATGGGATTGCTTTTCTTGATAGTTCCATACACAACCTCCCTCTTACTTTCAGTATTTTTGATTATGAGTTAAAGTTTTCGTAACACATCGAATAATTCTTCATTATCTGGTTGCTCACCTAGTGGATGAACATCAATGTATCGGATAATCCCTTCCTTATCAATAAGGAAAAGCGCACGTTCCGATGCTCCATAGGCTGGTTCATCTGGATTTTTCCTTAGTACACCGTATTTTTCAGATACTTCCCCATGCGGGTAAAAATCAGAGCAAAGCGGATAGGATATTCCACCAATGGATTTCGCCCATGCATCGTGACTGTGAGCACTATCAACGCTGATACCCAAGACCTGGGTATCGAAGTCTTCAAAACGAGGAAGATCATCCTCGTAAGAAGGCATTTGCGCGCCTCAGACTGGAGTCCAATCTAAGGGATAAAAACATAAAAAAACATTCTTGCTACCGCGGTATTCACTTAATGAAACCTTGCGATTACCGTGGGCTTCTAAGGTAAAATCAGGTGCTTGATCGCCTAATTTTAGCGTACTTGTTTCAGAAGCTCCTGCTGGCATAATAAAACCCCTTTCTGGTCATTAGTCTTACAAACACTTTCAGTATCGACCATTTTCTTCAACATTATCCGTGATAAAAATAAACTCACCTCGGTCATAGAACTGTTTGACAACAAGCAGTTTTACGCTAAAAAGATGTTAACTCACCACAAATAAAGGAGCCATAAGGCTCCTTATCACTTCTAGTTTCGATTCTTCTCTTGACGATTTTTCGTACGATCTGCTTTAAAAGCCGTTTCGGTTTCATGGTCTTTATTTACTTGCTCAACGCTACCATTTCGAATTCCTTTCTTAGCCATCGTTTAAACACCTCCTTGTGTATCTAAAAAATGCGTAAACTAAAGGAACTTCCATTATTGATGGAACGTTTGACTTGTAAAATGGGATTGAGGTTGGAACTGCCCTTGACTCTGATTCATGAAAGGCTGGTTTCCCTGATGGCCAAAAGAACCGACGTTGCTGGTTAACTCTTGTTGCATTTGGTTGCAAACATTCACGACTTCTTGGCAACGTTGTATTGCTAAATGGTGATTTTGCAAACTCTGTTCGATTGAGCGTACAGCTTGTTTTTCACGCTGAAGGATTTGTTCTAACATTTGAATGTTTTGTTGTTCTTGTTGTAACATCATCCGATATTGTTGATTTCCTTGTTGTGTTTGTTGGATGAGTTGTTGGGCAATTTGGCGTGCTTGACTAATTTGTTGGATTCCATGCTGTGTGGTATGCATTCCATCAACCCCCTTAGAATTGTACAAAAGGTCTTACGGAAAATAGTTTACCTTGAAACCATCATCTAATTCAGCCTAATACCGAAAAAACCACTATCAGCGAGAAACCAAAATTCACTCCCAAAAATCCCACGTTTCTCCTTAATAGAAAATAGTTGTTTGGATAATAATTTGTATGTACCATTCCATTTGTTTGAGCATCTACATCGAATAAAACATCAAGAATCGCACATGCTATCTATGTTTAGGAGGTGAAGATTTTGTCTAATAATCAAAAGAAAAACAACCAAAAAGACAATGAAAGTATTTCTCAGGGAATTAAAAATACTGCTGGAGCTGCTTTCCACACCATTCACAGTGCACTAGAAACAACTGAAAATGCAGCAATGAGTGCGGTGGATGCCACCACTAACGCGATTAATAACCTAACAGATGAAGAAAACAATGAAAATAGAGGAAAACATAATCGAGAATAAGCTTTATATAACGCCATTGATTTGGCGTTTTTTTATGATCTTTTCTCCGATCTTGTTGCATTATTGAAAATCCACTATCTTTAACTAGTGTTTATACACTAAAATCGACTTTAGGGTTTTCCCAACAAACTTTACCAAAACAGACTTTTTAATATAACAAACCTCCCGAGGAATGACTCTTACCCCTTAGAAATAGGGGTGTGAGGTCTTTCTTGGAGGGAGGCTTTAATTCATTGACATATATCCTGTTTTAGACTTTTATTCCTGAAGATATGGGTTGATCTTTTTTATTACACCTTCTAATTCGATTGATTGGTTAAAGTACATTTGCTTTGCAATGGTATCTTTCGTTTGCATCGCCATCCACTCAAGATCTGCTTGTACCCTTCTTAATTTAGTTGCGAGATTCGGCTTTTCCTTATCTTGTTGAACTTTATCCTGATCATTAAATAAATCCACATATACATTTCCACTTGAATCAATTTGTGCCATAAAGACATCTTTCACGTTGTTCGCACCTTGTTTCTTCATTTCATCTCGAAGCCATTCTTCCGTATAGCCAAGGTAGTTTAACCGTTTCTTTAAAAGGGTTCCGTCAATGATAATGAGCGAAGGCGCATGATCCTCTTCTACACTTAAGCCGAGATCCTTAGGAGTAAGGGATTGGTATTCTGGTTTTTTCAGGACACTTATCTGTCCATTGGTTTCTAATATTGCCATTTCAACTTCAGAGAGCTTAAAAGCATCTTTTTCTCTTAACCCATTCAATAAATCATCGTAGGTCATTTTATGCTTAAACAGACTCTTTTCCATAACTTTTCCATTTTTAATAAGGATGCTTGGGCTACTTTCAACTAAATCTCTAAACTTAAATGACTTAATGGCTCCGTAGGCAATAATCAGTGATAACAAGGTAAATACGATTAATCCAGTAAAGCCATTCACCATTTTCATTGACGTATCAATCGCCATCGTGGACGCCATATCCCCAATGACAATCCCAACCACATAGTCAAAGAAAGTAAGTTGCGAAATTTGCTTTTTCCCCAAAATTCGCGCTAGAACAAATAACGCTAAAAACGCGATTACTGCTCGACCAGCGATTAATACAAATTCAGGCATAGCAACCTCCAGCTTTTTTCTATTCTCTTTTACAGTCATCCAATTAGGCAAAAGACTTGAGTCTCAACTATTATGTTGCCTAAAAGACAATTCAATTACTCATTGCCTTTCTCCCTTTTCCCAATAAACACCTATGTACAATTGGTTCAAATTTCAATATAATAGTTTAACTCCCCTATCCAAAAAGCATTGATATTTTAAATAGGGAGGCAATACAATGGCTAAGAAAAGTCTTATCGCCAAACAAAAACGTTCACAGAAATATAAGGTTCAAGAGTATACACGTTGTGAGCGATGTGGTCGTCCGCATTCCGTTTTACGAAAATTTAAGCTTTGCCGTATTTGTTTCCGTGAACTTGCTTATAAAGGGCAACTTCCTGGAATCAAAAAGGCGAGTTGGTAAGATACTCCCCCGTTATGGGGGTTTTTTTATTTTTCCGATATTTTTATAACTCAGATCCCTATCAAAGAACGAACATTAGTATAATGATCATAGTAACTTCATGATGAACCTAAGGTGAAGTGTAGACTCCAATAAATTTCAAGAGGAGACCAAAATGAAAAAGAAAATATCTCTTATTTATTCTAAAAACTTAGCTAGTGTTGATTATGCATATGCAAGTAAAGTGCCTGCGGGGATGAATCTCCTTTTCTTAGCTGGTTCTTGCCCTCTTACTACAGAAGGAATCGTACCTCATATCGGTGATTACAGGCTTCAAGCAAAACTTTGTATAGAGAATTTAAAAGTGGCTCTGAAGGAATGTAATGCCTCATTGGAAGATGTTGTCTATACAAGGGTTTTAGTAGCATCTACTTCTCAAGATGATTTAGTTACGGCGTGGGAAGCCATTCGAGAAGAATTTGGTGAGCATGATGTACCTAGCACCTTGTCTGGGGTAACGGTGTTAGGATATAAAAACCAATTGGTCGAACTGGAAGCGGTAGCAGCTATCGAAGAGAATACAGAATGATATAAAAAAGGGCAACCTGATAAATTCAGATTGCCCTTTTAATATATGTTAAACGGTTTCTGCCTTAACTTCCACTGTTTCTTTCGCAGGTACCACTCGTTTGATGAAGAAAGCAAGCACCAATGCGATGACGATAATAAAGGTAGAGACGAGGAAGGAGAAATTGATTCCATTCAACATTGCCTGATTCATAATTTGTGTTTGCATCTCGGCCATGGCTTGTTCGGAGAGTCCAGCAGCAGTAGCTGGTTCAACATTCGCCATTGCATCTGCAGCTAATTCCTCAGCTTTTGACTGCGTACGATTATTCATCACTGTAATCAATAACGCTGAGCCAATCGCCCCAGATACTTGTTGCAATGTATTATTAAGCGCGGTCCCATGTGGGTTATCTTTCATCGGCAATTGATTTAATCCATTTGTCATTACAGGCATCATCGTCATCGACATCCCAAAACTTCTAATCGAGAATAAAATCATAATCGATGCATAGGTTGTGTCCATATCAAGCTGGGTGAAGTAATAGTTTGTTACAACAACAATCACTAAGCCAATGATGGCCATTACCCTTGCTCCGTATTTGTCAAAAAGTTTACCTGTAATTGGAGACATCAATCCCATTACAAGCGCACCTGGAAGCATAAGCAATCCAGATTCAAACGGGGAAATCCCGCGTATTGTTTGGATATAGATTGGAATCAGAATCATCCCTGAAAACATCGCGATTGAAATAACAATTGAGATCGCAGATGATAAAGCAAACATCGGATATTTAAAAATACGAAACTCAAGCATCGGGTCATCCATGCGTAGTTGTCTTAAGATCAACACAACCAATGAAACCGCTCCGACAATGATTGTTCCGTATACTACAGGACTGTCCCAACCCTTTTCTCCTGCAGAACTAAATCCGTAAAGAAGTCCGCCAAAAGCGAAACTTGATAATACGAGAGATAAGAAATCTAGTTTGATATCACGTTGCGGTGTGACATTTTTCAACTTGAAGAAAGCGAGAACCAAGGTCAAAACCGAAAGTGGTAAAACAATGTTAAAGAGCATTCTCCAGCCATAATGTTCCACAATCCAACCAGATAATGTTGGTCCTAGTGCTGGTGCCACAACCATAACTAAACCGAAGATTCCCATTGCTGAACCTCTTTTTTCAATAGGAAAAGCGGTTAACATGACATTCATTAACAACGGCATCATCACAGCAGAGCCAGCTGCTTGAATTAAGCGAGCCACCAAAAGAACCTCAAATATCGGTGCGAGGCTTGCTAGTAACGTTCCGATTGTAAATAAAGTCATCGCGGTTATAAATAGGCTTTTATTTTTGAATCGTTGAATAAAAAAGGCACTTGCTGGAATTAATATCCCATTAATGAGCATGTACCCATTTGTTAACCATTGGACAGATGTAGCACTGACTTCAAATTCATTCATAATCGAAGGCAATGCAACATTTAATAAAGTTTCATTAAGAATTGCTACAAAAGCACCAATAAACAGGATGGCAATCATGCCATATGGGGGTTTATTTTGATGTGTTTCTACCATCTATATCATTCCTACTTTCTATATAAGCATAAAATACCTTTTCAATAATATACTCATGGTCTAAAAAATGCAATGAATTTATTTCTTTTTTTAACTTCATTTGATTTGAAAGCTTTTTCACTTTAAAATAAAGGTAGACAGACGTTCTAGTTGGAGGAAATATGAACAAAAAACAGAAACAAATTATTGATGTAGCACACAAGCTTTTTCTTGAAAAAGGCTTTGGTCAAACCTCGATTCAGGACATTTTAGATGAGGCAAAAATCGCTAAAGGAACTTTCTATAAGTATTTTAAATCCAAAAACGAATGCCTTATTGCCATTCTTGAACTTGTTAAACAAGAGAGTGACCAAAAACGGAATGAACTTTTGATTGGAAATAGAATCGATGATGAGGAAGTGTTTGCTGACCAAATTTCGATAAGACTCGCTACAGACAAAGAGTATAATATCCTGGCCCTATTTTTAACGACTTCGTTCATGACAGATCGGGAGTTAGGGACCTTTATGGTGAACATGCATATGAGTGAAGTCCATTGGGTTTCGAGACGTCTGATCGACATTTATGGGGGAGAAATAAAGGAAATCGCACTTGATCAAGCGGTTATCTTTCTCGGAATCTTACAACATACTTTGCAAGTTGGAAAAATGGCGTCTCTAGATTTCCCAGATAAGAAGGCGGTTCAATTCGCATTAAGGCAATTAAAACCGATCATTCGCGAACAGTACCAGAAGAAGGATGTTTTATTTCCTATTCATTTGATTCCCTTTGATGAGGAAGATGAGTTAGAAACAGTGCAACAATTAACGGAGCAGGTAGTGAATCTGCTAAAAAAACTACTCCAACAAGAAAGAACAATGGAAGAGACTGAACTGTTTGAATTCCTGATAGCCGAATTAAAGATGGAAAAACCTCGTATCCTGATTATTGAAAGCATCTGGAGAACTCTAGGCCAAGCAGCTAAACAAACTAAAGCTACCGATGAATATAATGAGTTATTACAAAAGTTGTCCTATTTCATCACGTTAACCAAAAAGGTAAAGGATTAGTATAAGGTGTAAATGGATATACTCCTGGTCGTTGTAGAACAAAAAAACGAGCACGATCCCTAGTTCGGGATATGCTCGTTTTTTATTGATGTCTGTTTCGATAAAAGAATGTTGCTAAATCCAGAAGCATATTTAGCGTAAGAACAAAGAACTAGTTTGCAAGTTCCTTTCGCATGATTAGATTCTTTTTTGAAACTGGTTAAGAAAAGAGACTTACAATAAGATTTAACTCGCTCTTGCCTTTCGGATTCCATCGATGATACTAATAACTGCTGAAACAATGAAGATTATTATGCTACCGGCAATGATCCATGTTTCCAATTGCACTTCTGTTATGGAAAATAGATTGGTCATATAAACCGTAAATTCATTTTTAAATAGATTTGGATTGGTTACGATCCATACAAAAACCACGGAAACGATTACCTGTAGAACAGTGTTGTAGATGGCCAACCCTTTCGTCCATTGCTTTTTAATTAGTTTATAGATAGATAAGCCAACTTCTAAAGCGATGATGGCAAGAATGAATGGCCAGTATTGGAGCAATACATCCTGGTTAACTGCGGGGGTAACAAAGTTTAGTTCTGAGCTTCCCCCTTCATAGACTCCAAATAGGTGATCTGCGTAAAAATATACAGTTCCCCAAATGGCCGTCCAAAATAGCCCACCGAAGACTTCCACCTTTGTGATGGCTCTTTTCTTAGGGACATACGTGATATTTTTCAAATCATCTGCTGACCATTTTTGCAACCCTTGTGTTATCGGTTCGGCTCCTTTTGAATGATCCACCCGTTCGAGTATTGCAAACACAATGGTCAGCCAGAAGAATGTTTGAATTCCCACTTCAATGATGCTTGAAATTCCAAAACCGATTATCTCAAATACGATGTTCATGACGGCTTCTTCTCCATCGTATCCAGTAATAAATGTAGCAATGGTCGCGATCAGTGAAATCGTAACAGCAATCGGTAAAATCATTTTCAGTAACGAAACATAGATATCAAAATAACGTGGACCAATTAGATGCATCGGTCGGTCCATGTACCCGTAGGCCAATTTAGCTGGATTCCCAAGTTGCTCTAAAGCCGCTTTTACATCCTCCTCTTGATAATCATCGGGTAACATATCCTCAATGGTAGACCTCAATTCAAGGGCAATATCTTCACGGTTTTTCTCAGGAAGCCGGCGCGTGACTTCTTGAATATAAGTTTCAATTAAATCCATCCTCATCCTCTTCATCCCCTTTTAATAACGCTAACAGTTGATTGGAATTTTCCATCCATTCCTTTTTTAACTGTAAAAATGTTTCTACCCCAAAATCACTTAATACATAGTACTTTCGCGGTCGACTCTCAGATGTATCCCAGCTACTTGTCACTAACTCCTGTTTTTCTAAACGGCGGAGCAATGGATATAGTGTGCTTTGATCAATATGAATGCCTGCCTGCTCTAACAGTTGAACGAGTGAGTAACCATACTGCGGTTTGCGCAATTGACTTAATACCGCGAGCGTTAATGTTCCCCTCCTAAGCTCTGTCGTTAATGAATTCAACAAAGAACTCATACATCCACCTCTTTTCTATATAGACTGTGTGTCGTACAGTATATGTTTTATACTATGTAATATACAGTATTATTGTTCCAACATCAATATGATTCTTCTAATAAGTTAAAAAAAGACCTAATAAAATTGAATTGCACGATTCAATGGATGGAGACTAATGGCTAGTAGCATTATTGGCTTCGCTTCTTGTTGCTCAGTGCTTACGAGAATTCTGACACTATCACTGTGAGGTATAATTAAAGCCATCTCATTTTATTAAATGAAACGGCTTGTTCCTAATCAGTTGTTTTTTATATGGTGGACTTTAAGTTTCGGCCAAATCGCCTTCCAATTCTTTTTTATCATCCGCTCCTCGTAAATGGCAGCCAGTTCTTCTGATTCGATAAAATGGGGAGTTGGTTTCAGTTCTAAATGAATGACATCCTCTACTCCACAAGGAGCAGTTAGAACTAAATTTTGATCCTTGTCTAGCTTGACTCCAAGAGCCGTTGCAGTTTCTGGGAACTTTGAAATACCATCTTCCGAAGAAGCATAAGGAGGAAGATGATTAATGACGTGCATCCTTGCTTCATTTTTAACAGACCAAGGGACAGTAGGCATGATGTCTTTCAACTTATTCTCTAATTCCTTTTCAAAACCTTCATCAATGTTTGTGGTATCAAAATAGATAACATCAACATCTGCGGCCTCTGTTCTCTCACTAAACCCGTGCAATGTGTCCCAAATTTTTGACCGTACAAATCCTGCACATATCCACCAATCAGGTAAATGCAATGTACTGGCAACCTTTATAATCTCCATCATGTTATCATCGCTTTTGATTAGCTTGATTACGTCTTCTTTATTCTTTAACATCTTACCATTATCTCCCTCCCAAAACCCGAACGTATATTCCTATAGTAACACATAAAAAGCATGAAGGTAGAATATTCCGTTTTATAAAGAATAGCTTTTTTGTCCTTCTCTCAAAGTTGAATCAACGTATTTGGGTACCAAAAAAAGACCAAATCGATAAACGATTTGGTCAGGAACAACGGATTTAATGAATGACAAATACCTTATTCAAATAATGGGCTAACCGCTTTTTCGTTGTGAATACGGTCAATCGCTTCTACTAATAGTGGTGCAACGGAGATCGTGGTTACTTTTCGGCTCTCTTTTTCCTTAGGTAACTGGATGGTATTCGTCACCACTAATTCTTTAATCGGCGACGCTTCAATTTTATAGATGGCGTCTCCTGTGAAGACTCCGTGTGTGCAGCCAGCATAAATAGCTTTTGCTCCATTAGCAGCCACCGCTTTCGCAGCTAGAGTGATTGTTTCACCTGTATCAATTAAATCGTCAATGATGATGGCATTCTTTCCGACTACATTCCCAAGAACATCGACCGTGATCTCGTTGTTTTCGGTATTTTTCCTACGATCAATTAGCGCAAGCGGTGCATCCAAAAGGTTTGCCAACTTCCTTGCTCTTCCGATACTTCCACTATGTGGCGCAACCACTACAGGGTCTTCTAATTGTTTGTCCATAAAGTACTGTGCCAAGATTGGAACACCAATAAGATGTTCAACAGGGATTTCAAAGAATCCTTGTATGGACGCAGTATGAAGGTCCATCGTCACAACTCGATTGGCACCAGCAACTTCTAAAAGGTCGGCAACTAATTTGGCAGTGATCGGTTCGCGTGAACGTGCTTTACGATCTTGTCTACCATACCCATAATAAGGGATCACGACATTGATTCTTCCAGCAGAAGCTCTCTTCAAGGCATCAATCATGATGAGAAGTTCCAAAATATTCTCATTAACTGGCGAAGAGGTCGATTGAATGATAAAGACCTCTGTTCCTCGCACGCTTTCTTCAATATGAATCTGAATCTCGCCATCGCTGAACTGAGAAACAGAAGATTTTCCTAGCTCACATCCCATAAGCTTGGCCATTTCTGCAGCGAGCTTCGGATTCGAATTCAAGGCAAACATTTTAAAATCAGTGTTTAGTTGAAAATTCACTATGTCTTCCTCCACACAATATGTATTTCTGTAAAAATAATAACGTCTATCCTATTCCATTAATCAACAATAAGGTAAACAAAAACAACCGAAAAAAGTTCAGAAATAATGTTCCTGTTCTATCCTAAACAACACATGCCAAACAATGGAGTATCATCACGTCCTCCATTTTAACATTATTAATAGTAAAAACCTACTGAATCATGACAAACAACTACCTAGATTTCGTGGAGGGAATCAATATTTTTCCATATCAACTTATTTTGAAGTTTGGATTCACCTTTTCAGCAATCATTTCCTTTACATTCTTATTTTTATATTGTGTAGTTACCTCTATTCCAAATTAAAGGAGAAAAGGACTGCACGTTTGTCAGTCCTCTTCTCCTCTGATCCTTAATATATGAAGTTCCATTCCCTCATGGTTATGTTTACGTTTAAAAAAATGTCTTATTAGATGGAACCCTTTGCTTTTAAATATTGAATGGCATTCAGGGCAAATCCTAATATTTCCCGAGATTGGAAGGCGTTATCTTCAAGGCCAATCGCGTCAGAAAATTCTTTGTAGTAATCATACAAATTTCCCTCATCGCCGTATGGAAACGATAAATAATGAAATCCATATTTGTTATGGTCCCTGACAACAGAATAGACGAGCAAAGCATTCTGCCAATCTGATTTCGTGTTTAATAAATAGATGCCCTCTACTTCTAGTATTTTACCTGATCGATCTGTCGCCGTTAGCAAGCCATCCGCTATTTTTAAATACACACAGCCTTTCGTTGATGCTAATTCCTTTACATCGACATATTCTTCGGTCATACAAAGAATCTTTTTACTTTCATGCTTGCTTAAGAGGATGGTCTCTCTGCCAGTTTTATAATAATAAGCCGTCACGAGGATCGCTGGTAAAACAGCGTCGCTCACCTTTTCTGCATTTTCTACCCCAACAACTTCAAGAACCTTATCCTTAACGTACTGTAAATCAGCGGCATTGGTAAAATCTAATTTTGCTGCTAGCTTTTCATAAAAGTCACCCATCGCTAAAAGATCCCAGTTGCTTTTCATTGCATCAAACTGACGGTTCCTCGCCATAGCTACAACCCCTCCTACAAATTTTCACTCCTCCAAGGAAGCAAGCGGACGGTTCTTTGCTTCCATTTCTGCTTTTAGGGTTCTCCCGCCTCCATAAAGGCTTCTACACTAGCAGGGTAAGAACCTTCACGTTTCTATAAAAAAGCCCTGTAATATCTGAGTATATTTTCGTTTTATTTTAATTATGCTTTTTCGAATGAATCTAGTGGATTGCATAAACTGACTTCCTCTTTTCCTATAACAATCTAACACAAAACAAAAAGCATCCATCATGATGGACGCCACTTTCAAAATATTATCTTTTGCCATAAAGTCGCACCCCTTTTTTATATAAAAATAAAAAATTCATCGGGGCAACTTCACTCAATAAAAGGTCGGTTAACTCTTCATGAACCATATGGTGGATTTCATCATGCTCGAATAGCTCAAAAGTAAAGAGAATCGGGTCTTCTCTAAAGGACTTTCGTATATCCCCCTCAATCAGCTCAGTCTTTTCATTGATCCAACGATAAAGCTCCTGCCAATTCGATCCGATGAGCTCAGCAATCGTTTCTTTCACTTCCATCACGAGCCAAGAATGAGTCGCCTCATTGAAAAATTGTTCCACACTTGAAGACATCTGCAGGATGACCCGTAAATCATCAGAAGCCCTCCCCTGGTGAGCAGAAATAAACGCACCTAATGTATCCCATTTTATCACCTGAAATGGAATCCCTTCTTCCTCTGCCGATAAACAGAGATAAGCTAGATTTTGCGCAATATGGTCTATATACGAGAAAAAGTGGTTATCCGCTTTTTTTGTTAAGGTTTGGTAAAACTTCGTTTGGATATCCTGTGTATCAATTCCCATGAAAACCTCCAGATTCCGAGCATAAAAAAGGCTGAACAAATACATCGTTCAGCATTATTGTTTTATCTGTATACTGGGCTAGCAGGATTTGAACCTGCGAATGACGGAGTCAAAGTCCGGTGCCTTACCACTTGGCTATAGCCCAATGTAGGGATAGTATATATAGGTTAGCTGGAAATTATGCACAATGACTTTCTAAGAAAAATGAACTTTTACTGGCTGTAATATGAACTCTTTCGTGAGTTTTTTTATTCATTTACAACTTTTTTCTTCCACAACGTGCAAGATTCTTTTAGTCACGGACTACTCATATATTTGGAGAACCACACAAAACAAGCAGCCCAATTGGATACTAATTGGACTGCTTCCTTTCAACCTCTTAATAACGAACGCTCCTATACTTAGGTTGGTTTTTCTACTTATAATTCTTTCTTAATATCTGTTAACAGTTGTGTCAAGATGTTGGTGAACTGATTTAAATGTTCTTTTGTTCTACCTGGGAACTCTTTTTCCAAGAATTCGAGGTTATCATTTTTTGTGTGCCAAATGCCCCCATGTTTCTCGGTTTGGGTATAGCCGTCTTGATCACCAAGTTCCCAGTTTGTAGCTTCAAGGTAGGCGATCGTAATTCCTTTTCCCTTAAAAGGAGCATGGTCACTCCAATCTCCAGTAGTTCCTTTAGGGTATTTAGGATTTATCCCTGGGTTCGTTTGAAGTGGAATTTTCCGCTGATCAGCAATTTTTAAGGCCAAATCACGAATCCAGCCATCTTCCCCAGCGCCGCCATATACATAAATATTGTCTCCGGCAAGCAGGCTATCGAGATTGATCATTCCGATTGTGTTCTCAATTTCTTCATCGGTCATATTATTCGCATAATAATTCGAGCCTTGTAACCCTTCCTCTTCTGCGCCAAAAAATACATATTTAATATCATATGGAAGGTTACGCTTATCCAAAGCCTTCGCTGTTTCAAGAATAACACCAACACTAGAGGCATTATCATCGGCGCCTTTTCCAGCACTTACAGAGTCATAATGAGCTCCAACGATAATTTGCTTATTTGTTTTCGGGTTATCTTTCACTCCGATGGCATTAGCTGAAGAACTTGTTACACCACGTCGTGTATAATTAAATTTTTGCTCCTTAACTTCCAAATCCAATTTTTCTAATTCATTCAAAATGTATTGACGTGCTATTGTTTCATTTTTTGAACCAGCAACCCTTGGTCCAATTTCTTCCGTTAAATGTACGACATGATCATACGCCAAATCCCCTGCAAACTTTTTCGGTGCGGCACTAGCAGATCCTACCGTTAAAAATGCTGATGCTGTAAAGACTCCAGCTACTACAGCTGTTTTTACCTTATTCATCCCCATATGTATTCAATCCTCCTGAACGTTCTATAAATCTATAAATCTATAAAAATAGAATAGCACCGAGTGTATATTAATGCAATATATTTTATTAAAATGCAAAACTACGAACTTGTAGCTGAGCTTTATAGTACCGTTACTAAAACAATTGTTTAACTCCTAAGATATTAAAAAGACGCTTGGAACGAAGCTCCAAGCGCCCTTTGTTATGAATATTAAACGTAACAAATCCCCACCGGCTACGTATTTTTCCTTTTTACTAGCCTTATAAACTTATAAAATATCGATCCAAATTTTAATAGCTGTAGCTAAAATTAAGCTTGCTAATACAACTTGGAGAATCTTCGTATTCATCTTCTTTCCTGCCATTGCTCCTAGTGGTGAAGCAAGTAAACTTGCGATGATCATAATCAGTGAAGGTAAAAATGCTACTTGTCCGGTTGTGATCTTCCCGACAGTTGCACCGATTGAAGAAATAAACGTGATCGCTAATGATGAGGCAATGGTCATTCGAGTTGGAATTTTTAATACTACAAGCATGATGGGTACTAATAAGAATGCGCCCGCTGCACCTACAATACCGGAGCCAATCCCAACAATGAATGCAAGTGAAGCTGCGACCCATTTATTAAAGTTCACCTGCTCAAGAGGAATCTCATCGATTCCTTTTTTAGGAATAAACATCATGATTGCGGCAATCAAAGCTAAAATTCCATAAACTAAATTTATCCCACCCTCTGACATCAATCTAGAACCATAACCGCCGATAAAACTCCCCACTAATATGCTTGCTCCCATATACACTATTAGCGTTTTATTTAAATAACCACCTTTGCGATAGGCCCAAACACCACCAATTGTCGCAAAAAATACTTGAACTGCGCTGATTCCAGAAACTTCATGGGCACTGAACGCTGCTAGACCAAATAAAGGTGGAATATATAATAGCATCGGATATTTAATAATGGACCCACCGATTCCTAACATTCCTGATAGATAAGAACCGATAAAACCAATGAAAAATATGGTCACGATAAATCCAATATCCATTAGACTGTCTCCTTCCTTAAGAAAAGGGAACCTCATCTGGTTCCCGTTTTTTTACCCTTTTTTAATCCAAAACTTCAAAATATCGTTCTCTTCTTCGTGTTTTATGATTTCGTGACCACCCGATTTTGCCCATGCAGTAAGGTCATTCTTTGCACCCTTATCTGTTGCATGGATTTCTAAAATCTGACCACTTTCGATTTCATTCATTGCCTTCTTCGTTTTTACAATGGGCATAGGACAAGCTAATCCTTTTGCATCTAAAACCTTATTTGTTTCCATTTTTTCTCCCCCTAGTATGTGTGATTATCGAACCGCACAGCGATTTGGTCCAATTTCCATTTCTCGTTGTTTTTCATCATCAGGATTGATTTTCCCCATATTTGTTTCGCGAATCTCTTGATAAGCATTTGGTTGTGGTGGTAGGTTTTCTGTTACCATTTTTCTGAACTCATTTTCGTCTTCAATCTTTAAGCCGTGGTTTTTACGATATAAAGCACCTAATTTTTCAGAAACGCTGCCATCCTCGTTCAACTCATCAATGATCATAAAGTGAGCAGGTAAAACGATTAAGTCTTCTGATAAGTCTTTGTAGCGCTTATATAAACTTTCTCTTAAATCTCCTACCCAATCTTGTGCCAATCCTGCTAAATCAGGTCGACCAATGGAGTCAATAAACAAGATATCACCAGATAATAAGTATGTTCCATCAACAATAAACGAGGTAGATCCAATCGTGTGCCCTGGGGTATATAAGGCATGGATATTGATGTTTACCTTCCCAATTTCCACATCTTTTCCGTCTACTAATGGCTCATAAGCAAACGTAACTTCGGTTGCATCCTTTGGTGGCAACCAATAAGTGGCACCCGCTTTTTCTGCAATTTTTCTTCCACCTGAAATGTGATCGGCGTGTAGATGTGTATCAAAAACATGGTTGATTTTCGCGCCAATACTTTCAGCAAACTCAAGGTATAGATGTGTCATACGGGTAGCATCAATAATCGCAGCCTCACCGTTCGAGACAACCATATAAGATAAACAGCCTTTTCCAATACGAACAAACTGATAAATTTCACCGCCGTCTTTTAAATCCCCAATCTTAACCGGCTCTAAGTGTTCGCTCCAAGCTTTCATCCCTCCCTCAAGGTACGAAACAGCCATTCCTGCATCAGATAGCATTTCAGCTACCATAATCGAAGATCCTTCTTTCGCACAGACCACTAAAACAGGCTTTTCAGTAGGAATTTTATCTAAAATCCCCTCAACACCATCTAATAATTCGAAATAAGGAATGTTCAGATATTCAAAGTTTTCACCTTCGATTTTCCAATCCTGAAAATCATTTTCATTACGAACATCTAAAATAAACAATTGTTCCTTATTGAATACCTTTTTGGTGACCTCTGCAGAGTTCATTCTCGTAATCGCCATATCAACTTACCCCCTACGGTATAATATCTTTCAAAAAAATTTTCTTCAAAGTAATGTTATTTAATCACGTAATAGAGATTCTATCCTACCCTTATTTAACAAAACTCGTCGTTTCTCCAGACCATTGACTCATTCCCGGTACGACATTCAAAACTTTTGTAAATCCCTTTTCTGTTAACTTTTGTGCAGCCAGGTCACTACGGCTACCGGTCCGGCAAACAACATAAATCTCTTGGTCTTGTTCTAATTCGCCTAAACGTTGCTCTAGTTCCTCCAAAGGAATCGAAATCGCATGAGGGATATGGTTAAACGCATATTCTGCTGTTTCTCTCACATCAAGTACAACCAAATTTTCATCTGAATCAAGTTTCGCTACCAATTCGTCATTATTGATAACGTGAGGATGTTTTTTTTCAATTGTTTCATCGCTAGAGGACTTTCTTAAATAATGCTTTAATGTGTCTCCTTCCTCTAACGTCCCTATATACTGATGTCCTGTACTTTCCGCCCATGCCTTAAGATCCGCTTTGGAGCCTTTGTCAGTTGCTTGGACCTCCAAAACCTGACCAGCTTCTAACTCCTTCATTGCTTTCTTTGTTTTGACAATTGGCATTGGACACGCTAAACCTTTTGCGTCTAAAATGACGTTTGCTTTCAAGTTTTCCATCGTTTTTCCTCCTACTTATATACCTAACAGGGTATTATTTTAGATAAAAAATATTATTCTATTTTTCCTTCCCAGGCCATCATTCCACCTGTCATATTGATGACGTTAAACCCCTGATATTCAAGGAATTCTGATGCACGAGCACTTCTAGCTCCTGAACGACAAACAATGATATATTCTTTTGTTTTATCTAATTCATGCATACGAAATTCAAGTAGTCCTAATGGGATATTGAATGCTCCTGGGATTTTTCCAGCTGTTACTTCATCCACTTCTCGAACATCAATAATAGTTAATACTTTTCCTTCGTTAAGGAAGGATTCAACTTGCTTTGCAGTGATTGTTTTCATTTCAGATTCCTCCCATTCTTATGACCAGCTACTCATACCGCCTTTTACATTCGTTACGTTTGTGAATCCCATTTTTTTCAACAGCTTACTTGCTTTTTGGCTTCTCATCCCACTTTGACAAATGACCACGATTTCTTTATCTTTTGAAAGTTGATCTGCTTTATTTGCCAATTGGTGAAGTGGAATATTTTTAAATGATCTGATGTGATTTCCGTTATATTCACCAGGTGTTCGGACGTCAACAAATTGCTTATTCTTATCATTTAATTCCTGTTTTAACTCTGATGTGGTTATATGCCTAACACCTCTTGTAGGCAACATCCTTTGAATGATTAAAAGTGAGAAAAATGCGATCACGATATAATTGATATATTCCAAGGTTTAGTCCCTCTCCTCCATAGGTCTACAATTAAATAAACAGATTCACATTCCCATCTTCAGCCTCAGCTAAATAAGCAGCAACTCCTGCATATTCAATATTGTCTAATAGTTCTTCCTCTTGTAGACCTAAAAGATCCATGGTCATCGTACAAGCGATAAGCTTTACGTCTTGTTCTTGAGCCATTTCAATTAATTGTGGCAATGGGATTGCATTGTGTTTCTTCATTACGTTTTTGATTAACTTTGGACCAATGCCTGCAAAGTTCATTCTAGATAGTCCCATTTTATCTGCCCCTCTAGGCATCATTTTCGCAAACATTTTTTCCATAAAGCCTTTTTTTACTAGGATAGACTCATCCTTACGTAAAGCATTTAATCCCCAAAAGGTGTGAAATATCGTGACTTCATGATCATAAGCCGCTGCACCATTAGCAATAATATAGGCAGCCATCGCTTTATCATAATCTCCACTTAATAGTACAATCGTTGTTTTTTTCTTTTCTGTCATGATGTGACCTCCTAATGTTTTTAAACATATACCTGTATAGGTATATAGAAAAATAAAAAAATTATCCTTTTTTCATCCTAAACTTTAATACTTCTGCTTCCTCTTCATAATCCAACAATTCATGACCGGATGATTTAGCCCAAGCTGTAAGGTCGTTCTTTGCACCTTTATCGGTTGTATGAATTTCTAAGACTTGACCTGATTCAAGTTCATTCATGGCCTTCTTTGTTTTCACAATTGGCATTGGGCAAGCCAAGCCTTTAGCGTCTACTACTCTAGCAACATTCATTTATAACCCTCCTAACAATCATTTTACCATTACCCCTATGGGTATAATAATAAATAAAAAAAGACTTGTCTACCTTTTTTTATTTACTTTCAAAAGCAAGTTGACTGATTTATAGATAAGGATACGTACATGATAAGGAGAGATCATATGCGCTGTTCGGGCTACCTACTTGGATAATAATATACCTACGAGGGTATGTTGTCAACTCTATTTATCTCTGTGTTTATTTTCCACCTATTCCCCCTTTACCGTATAAGTCCTATTAGCAAGATATTTCAAGCAACCCCTAAGCTGTCTGAAATTAAGGACCATCCCAAAAAGATTCATTATGTATGCTCACATCTGTGGCTTATTGCGGAACCATTTACTAAAAACAAAAATTTCCCCTATCGCTAAGCCAATCGCTATTACGATGATAGCAGTTGAGATTCCTGAGGTTTCACCCATAATTTTAGAAATTGTAAATCCAATTAGTAAACCCATAATAATAGCAGCGTAATTCTTTCTTCTTAGTTTTAGATACTCCACCTTTTTCCCCCATTGATATTGCAAGCCATTGTTGAAGAAGATAACTCCACTCATAATACCATAAATAGGTAAATAAAGCCTGTATGATCCCAACTTTATGAATAGTTTGATTGTTATCAGTTGACTTATCGTTCAGAATGAATGTAATATATAAATTGCATATGTTAGATATATATTGCACAGAGTGTAGGTGAATGTATGAAAAACAACGTAAAAATCACACGAGTTAAAATGGGCATCACTCAACAACAATTATCTCAAAGAATAGGAGTGACTAGACAAACAATTGGGCTAATTGAGAAGGGAGAATATAACCCCAGTCTTCAGCTTTGTGTTTCCATTGCAAAAGAACTGAATAAAACATTAGACGAATTATTTTGGGAGGTAGAGTAAGAATGAGAACTTGGATATCTTTTTTATTGCCAGAGGACGAATATAAGGAGAAAAGGGTCCTACACTTTCTATCAGAAGGGTCGATCATTCTCCTAATTTCTTTAGTTTCTCTCTTTATTAGTAGTCGATACCTACATTTCTTTCAAATTGATCTGGAATTTGCTCTTTTTATCTCAATCATACTATTCCTTGGTTATGTTTTTTTAAGGTATATATATTCTGGTATGGAATATACAGATGTTGCAACAGAAGGTACATACAAGCAAGAACTCAAGAAAACGTTTAGAGGAACGTGTTTATTTGTAGGTACTTTCACGCTGGTTTATTTGGTGTTTGAAGGGATCCCAAACAATCTAAATGAGTGGATTGAAACAATAGGACTTCCATTAACTTGTGGCTTGGTGTGGTATTTCTTTAGTTTTGTTTCCATAAAGAAATCGTACAAAAAGAATAAGGAATTATTATAAGAGGAGAAAGTCACTGCTTCTATATAATTAAGTCAATAATATTCAAGAATACCAGATTCTGTTTTTGAGTATACAATGGCAATCAGAAAGGATAAAACGCATCTGAATTAGTATCCAAAAAAACAAAGGAAATCACAAGGTTGTTAGCATTGAAAAACGCTCAGAAGGAAAGTTTACTGAGCCTTTTTTTATTGCCTTATTCAATTAAATCAACCCGTTAATAATATGTTCTCTTTAAAACTCCATAAAGTGACTTGAATTTGGGTAAAGATTGCCCTTTGAAAATCCCAAAGAAGTATAAAATTTATCAGCCTGTTCGGTATCTGTATGAAGCACTAATATTTTATAATATCCTTTTGCCTTGGCGATGATCGTTTTTACCAAAAGGCTTCCAATACCGTTTCTCCTATACTCTTTACTTACATAAAACCTTCTAAGCCTTCCAATATATTGTTCATTTGAAAATGGGTCTTTGTTTAATCCTCCAATAGCAACAAGGAAACCTTCTTCATTAAACATGCCAAACAAACCTTCTCCAGAATGATTAAAAGTGTTACGCCCATTCTTATAATCATTTACTAATCTTTCGACAAAACGGAAACCATCTTCTTTGCTTTGCTTCACTAAACTATCCAAATCAAAATCCAACAGATTATAAATTTGCTTTACCTCATACTTCCCCATATGTAACTTCCCCCCCAATTCCTTAAGTCTAAAAAAGAGCTGCGTACCACACCTCCATCTCCAACTTAAGCTTTCGTTATTATAAATAAAGTATTTTATAAAAAGTGAATTCATTTTGAAACTAATCAATTAGTAACTGAGAAACAAAGTAACACGAAGCCTAGCAGAAGTGAACCTTGTTCAAAACGTATATGGTGCTTTTGAGGTAATTGTCGAATAACTGGATGTACTTAAGCGCAAGAAGTAAACTCAGCACCAGCAGTGAAGCCTGCTAGTAAAATTGTAAAAAACCTAATATATCCAAATTGTAACATCTCCTATATTACAACTAATTTTTATTTTTTTATTTAATTATACAATAGATTGATATTTATTTTTTACCTAAGCTAAACCTGTAAGTCAATAATAAATATACAAAAACAGATCTAATAACATTTCCTAATGATAGAAAACGAAAATTAGCAGTCCAATTTTTTGCTAATTGGACTGCTAAAAAAAGCTGTTATTATTGTGTTTTATACTTCAAAATTGAAAACCAAACTTTCTAGAAATATTACTAGGCGTGAATACTGGGCTAGCAGGATTTGAACCTGCGCATGACGGAGTCAAAGTCCGGTGCCTTACCGCTTGGCTATAGCCCAATGTAGCAATTAGAATATGTAGGTCATTCAACTTTTATACAAAAAAAATAAACGTGGCGGAGTTGGAGGGATTCGAACCCTCGCACGCTTGCACGTCTACTGCATTTCCAATGCAGCCCCTTATAGCCGCTTGGGTACAACTCCAGTATAGAATCTTTGGTGGAGCCTAGCGGGATCGAACCGCTGACCTCCTGCGTGCAAAGCAGGCGCTCTCCCAGCTGAGCTAAGGCCCCAAACATTTTGGCAATCCCACTTATGCCGTTATCCCAAGATGTTTTATCAACCCGCTTTTCTCGCAGGTGGGTCTCCGCATTATGATTTCTGCTCTCCTCACCAAGTAGGCCCAGCATCCATCACACCATATTGGAATCCCTAGTAAATCGTACGGTTAAAAACATAAAAGGCTAACGCACACGGCAGGACTGACGGAATCATTCTGGTGCTGGCTTAAGGACTTTCACCCTCTCACGCAGCATTTTTGGTGGAAATGATGGGAGTCGAACCCATGTGCAGAAATATTGCCACTTATACGTCTACGAGTGTAGTCAGTTTCTTTGATTTTGCCTGCTACTTTAGCCAACTGACTGGCATGGAAGCCGCTAGTCTGGTTGTTCTCTTCCTTCATCCTCAGACGGTGAATGTTAGGCGTAGTCCACTAATAGTGAGTCCCAATCCCTACCACATGGACGATGGAGGGCGGAACCGCAAACGACTGTTTTTAGGCAGCGAAAGCGAAATTGTTTTGTTGTTTGCCAGTTATAGGCTTTGACGTTTTAACGTGGACGGTCCCCACGACTCGCAATATAAGCTCAAACTATTCCTGTCGATACCAGGACATTCCCATATAAATGGCGGAGAAGGAGGGATTTGAACCCTCGCGCCGGTTGCCCGACCTACACCCTTAGCAGGGGCGCCTCTTCAGCCTCTTGAGTACTTCCCCAGACTTTCATCGGAACGAACCATTCCTTTTGAACGACGATGTTGTGAATGTGTATCACGTATCGTGTGAATACAATATATCATGGGGCGAAACCTATGTGTACCTGTAATTTTTTGTAACTTTGGGACGTTTATCCTGTTTTTACTCAACTACCAATCGTTGTTTTTCCTCATAATCTGTGAGCTTCATTTCAAGCATCTGAACGAAGTCTACTGAGTCTTCTATATAGATGTGCACCTTCGAAACTTGTTTTTTCAATCCAAAATATCCTTTATAGGTGATCGGTTTGTTAAAAATGATTTCATGTTTAAGCTCATCAGATATCCCAAATAACTTAGTGAGTACTCGTGGAAACGCAGTAACCTGGAAAACATCTTGTTCATGAATGATGCTGCCATTTTTATCATGCTTTAATCTAGCCTGTTGAATCGACGAAACATCACGAAGATGAAAAGATAACTCTCTTCTTGCACCAATTTTCATTTCTACCGTATTCTCCTTGACGAGAATCGGCGTATTTCGAACCCAATTATAGTCACCCATAATATAAAGAATGCTATAGATGTGAAGCATGGAAAAAAAGTTTGCGAACGAAGGGTCTACCTTTTTTAGATAAATATGTAAAACAAACATTTCAATGATTTGTTCATGAATAAGCGCAATAAACAACCAAAAGTACGTGGAGTTCTTATGTAATGGAAACAAACCGTCTGCACTATGATCGGTCTTTACATTCTTCCACCGGAAAAAAGAAAAATAAAGAATGGTTCGTTCTTTCAATAGAATTGCTGAATATGGGTTCTCATCGATTTTGCCTTTTTTATACATATCGTATAAATAAACAATAAAGAATACTACTAAAGTAATAAGTACAATAATAGAAATAAACAACCGAGTTTCCATAAATCCCCTCCAAACGATGTATTATCTTCATTTTACATCATTGGATGGGACTTTTAGTATAAAATATTTCCGTAATTTTCCTTTATACCTTAGCGATTCCTTTAAAAAGCTCGACGGCGGTTTCAATGAGTTCATCGCGGAAATCGTATTCAACGGTATGGATCGGTGGATACTGTTCTCCGTTTCCGATGAAAACCATGGCACCTTTTGTGAGTTTTGTATAATGACCAAAGTCTTCAGAAGCTCGAAACGCTTCTGTCATTTCCTGCAAATGGAGTCCCTTTCTACGAGATACCTCTCGAACCTTATCGATACTTTCTTTGTGGTTTACGGTTTCTGGAAAGACGTCCTGAAAAGAAAAGGTAACCTTTAGTCCGTATTTTTTTGCTTGCTCAAGTGCTAATTTTTCAATGTTATTCTGTAGCTGTTCTAATTCTTCTTGGTATAGCGCACGGATTGTTAACAATAACTGACCTTTACTTGCAGCAACACCAAAGGCTGGTTCGCCGACATCAACTTGAATCACTGTGCATAGCACCAACCCTTTGTTTTTATCTGAAGAAGTAAACTCAGGAATGCTATCGATAATCTTTGCCATTGCAAAGGCTGGGTTAACACCTGTTTCTGGTTGACTTGCATGAGCAGGAGTTCCTTCCATGTGAATACTCATCCCCTTTGAGGCACAATGCGCGGTCCCTTCAATGACTTGAACAGATTGAAATGGCATTCCGCTCATATTGTGGTAAGCAAAGATTTCGTCGATGTTGTTTTCTTTTATAAAAGAACTACATTGAATTGCGCCATCTCCTGTTTCTTCTGCATGCTGAAATAGGAAGAAGATGTTATGCTCAGCACCCTGTTGATCAACCTCCAAGGCAAAACCAGCAAGACTCGCACAATGCCCATCATGGCCACATTTATGTGAAATCCCTGGGAACTGTGAACCGTAGGGAAGATGGATTGTTTCGTCAATCGGCAGCGCATCCATATCAGCGCGGAACGCGAGATTCTTCTTCTTCTCCCCTGCACGATAAACAGCATAAAACCAAGCACCTCTATCAACTAGTTCAAGGGTTGTATGGGTTTGAAGAAATTCCATCAAATGTTGTTTTGTCCACACTTCATGATTAGAAAGCTCTGGATGCTGGTGTAAACCATGCCGTAGCTGTTTAACTAGTTCTATGTTTTTTCTTTCCATGTCTCTTTAGGCTCCTTACATAAAATGAATACCCTTAGGGGTTACCTGATCATTCGAACTCTATTAATCTAGAGCTAAAACAAATAATTCTCATAATTATAATACTATATGAATATTTATCCAACCATTTTTAGTCAAAAAAAACACACATGTCATGTGAACATGTGCGAATGTCTTTGTTCTGTTTTTATATTGAGCTTTACCTGAATTAGTTTTATAGAAAAATATCCATGCTATCTACTAAGTTATAATTTTTCGCTTCAACTAATAAATCTTCTTTAATCATTTTCGCAAGCTTCAGCCTGCTATCGTCTATGGTGCGAATGAGCTCTAGTCCCGTACTGTGTTCCATCGCTGGAAACTGCTCGATGATGATTTCTTGATATTCTGGTTCATCAATTACGCCAAGTTCAAGAAGGTCCTCTTCCCTGTCGGCCACATTTTTTGCGGCACGAATGATCGCATATAAACTAAATAATCCTGTAAAGTATTTCGGGGAACCATCAATTTTAAAGAAAATGCTGTGGCTACCTGATTTTCTAATTAAAAAAGAAGTTTGAATAAACGACTCGGCAAAAACAGTATTGCGATGTACGTTCCCAACAATTTCATACACTTTCCCTTTATGTAACCCATGAAAGTTATTTCTAAGTAATTCTTCTTTTGTTATATAATCGATTTCATCATACATGGTGGGCACCTCACTCTATTCAAATTAGTCGTACATTGAAGGAAGACCACTTTCGTACACCTTCAAATAAAACAATACTCCCCTATCTATTGCCTATCCCACCTGAGACATCTGGGGCTTCTACTAAAATAGTTTATTCATTATATTCTTTAAGATGTCTAGCTTTAACCAAAATAAACGAAATAACCATAATAAATTATTTGTTTGATTGTACCCTATTTATAAACAGTTGAAAAGAAATAACCTTCATTTATGAAGGAAAATCTTTTCAATGATCTGTGCATTCTTTTTATCAATCTTTCCATACCCCTCTTCTTCATTATTGCTGATGATTGTGGCTGTATCTTCCTCTTGATGAAACCAAATTTGGTATTCAAGTAATCTCTCGGGCATGTTCTCATCATACAGAAAAAATAAGGTAGCTTTTACATCTTCTGTTCTAGCGAGCTTAGGTTCTTGATTAGGTTCCCAGTCTATTTTCTTAAGTACTTTTTTTAATCTGTTCATATTTTCTTCATCGGTGATCATAACAGATTCATCATAGGTTCCATCAGATTTAACCACTTCAACATCTACCCTAGTCAGTTGATTTAAATTGAAGTGATTTGGAGCTAGGTTTGTACAACCACATAGCACCAAAACCATTACAGAAAGGATCCAGATGCTTTTATCCGTTTTCTTTGGCAAGAAATCAACTCCTAATAGTTGAAGCCTTTTATTCTTATTATAGTAAATGATGTACCAGCCAGATAGATTTTCTTATTCATGAGTGACAATCTTTTACGAAGATCGTTTTTACGATATAAGAAAATCTAAATCCACTCGAATAAACATGCATGTGCACGTTATCATCAAAGAATATCCACATATGGGTGTCCTATAAAGGTTTAAAAGAGATGCTCTTCATTATATAATCTGTATTAGAGAGAAAAATTGGGGGTATTCGGAATGGCAGTTACTTGCTTATTAGAACTAACACCAGGGAATTCCTTTGAGGGATTTTGCCTTGTAAAAGAGGTCAAACAAGAAAAAACAAAAAAAGGGGATCCGTACCTGAATGTGACGGTTGCCAAAAAACATAAAATGGTTGCCTGTAAACTATGGAACAATGGGTTTGGAGGAAGAACGGTTGAAGAGCTGTTAACGGTTTTCTCAAATGGTTCGATGCTGTATTTGACTGGAGTCGCTTCTGAATATAATGGACAAGTCCAGATGACCATTAACGAATTTCGTTTAGCTGAAAACGGGGAGGTAGATGTGCGTGAATATATTGAATCCGCGCCTGAATCCGTGGAAAGCATGGAAGCTGAAATTCGCTCATATATCGACGAAATCAAGATCCCAATTTTACATCAGATCACCTCTGAATTATTCGAGGATCATAAAAAGCTGTTTATGCATCATGTAGCCGCAGTGAAAATGCACCATAATTTTCGAGGTGGCCTTGCTTATCATACTCTGTCGCTTTTGCGTATTGCCAAGAATATTTGTGATCAATATGGTGAAGCTGTGAACCGGAGCAAAATGTATGCAGCGTTAACTTTGCATGATATGGGGAAAATCATTGAGATGACCAAGGATTTTACTGCGCCAGAATACACGCTGTTCGGACAATTCTTAGGGCATATCCAAATTGTAAACCAAATGATCGACCGAAAACTGGTTGGTATTCGCCATGAGCGGTCCGTTTCCATAGAAGAAGTCACCGTTGTGTATGAACTCATGAATATCATATCCAGCCACCATGGTCCACTTAGCAATGGCTGGGGAAGCACTGCAGAACCCATCACCTTAGAAGCACATCTCTGCCATATGATTGACAACATTGATGCGAAAATCAATATGATCTCCAAGGCAACCGCAGATATGCAAGAAGGTGAAATTCAAAAGGTTTGGGGACTAGGGAAATTGTATAAGCCTAGAGAAATAGAATAGCTATGGACACAGGGTCAGGCACTTAACTTTGCTGTAACATAACCTTGGCCACATGTCTTACAACAAAAAACCTCTATTTATTTATAACGTGTTCCGTTTCCTGTCGCAAACCCAAAAATACAATCGAAAATGTAGCCTAATTTGTACTGCCTTTTGTATCTGTTTTTGCGAATAAAATTTAAAACAGCTCAGTTCACTTACTGAGCTGTTTTTTAATATCCATTTTTTGTAGCTTGTTGAACACACGCCACCCGTTAGTTGAAGAAGGAATATTTTAAACATAGAGAGATAAAACTATTTAAAAAAGCAATTTAGTGGAGGAGCTATGGCATTTTCAATTTTTTTTGCATTAACAGTGATAATAAATCTTACATATGCCGTATCCAAAAAGAAACTTCATCTATTTGAAATATTCTTCATTTGGATGGTAACTAACATTATTCACCATAACTTTATGACCATCTTCGCATTGAATATGGAGATGATCAATTTTAATAGCCATTCAACTAGTTATTGGACAATGGCACTTATCAGGATCTTCCTTATTCCTGTACTTATTATTTGGTATATAGATAAAACCCAAGGGGCAAAAGACAGGAAAAATTGTATTATGCTATTTATTTTAATACCCCTATTGATAGGGATTGAATATCTAGCCAATCTTCTTAATGTATATGATTTTGTAAAATGGAATCTTTTTTATTCCATAATAGAGTGGGGTGTCATTTTACTTCTTATAAGCTATCTCTCTACTAGCTTTAGAAAAATTCTTAGAAAAGGGATGAGCTAATTGTTACCATTGCCAGAACAGTTTAACGAAAATGAATGGTTTATAATTCTTACCATTGTTTGTGGTTTCATATTGATTTTGTCCCTCCCAAAAAGATACCCTCTTGTAATTTCTATCTTATTGATTTTGTTCACTGTAACTATTGCTATTATTATGGATCACCTGATTGCAACGCCACCCTTGGATTTATATGACCTTAATGACCTTGAAAAATACGAGGTAACAGACATAATAACGTATTTGATGTATTCCCCTTATGCATTACTATGTGTGTACTTATTTGACAAGTTTGATCCAAAGGGTATTTATATTACTGCATATGTGATCCTTTGGTCTCTTTTTGCTCTAGGCTTTGAATGGTTAGCTGTGTTTTTTAATGTTTTTAAGTTTAGTGGATGGACTTTTCTTAATTCATTCGCTTTTTACCTTCTTGCTACATCCATATACATACTTTTTTTTAGATTTATTATGGACTCATTAAAAAGTAAAAAAGTCAAAGAGGTATGAAGTAAAATTTTTAAAATAGGAAGACTACAGAGTCTTCCAATAACAAGGTAAAATAGAGCAAAGATGATATCCGTCATTTTTGCTCTATTTTTATACAATCGTTTCACTATTGCTTATTCCTGCCCCGTTAGAGTGAGTACATATTTTCACAAACTTTAATTCAATTTAACATATATATCCAATTCATAATGTGCAAAAAAACCATTTTTGTATGACATTTTGGATATCAAATTGAGGGTAAATTTGTAGGGGTACAACAGCCATTGTACCCCTACAATTTGTGATGCATTTTACTATACAAATTTTTATGTATTTTCAAGACATGGCTTTAAACCAATAAAAAATGAGTGTCAATTTCATATACAAATTGGCACTCATTTTCACTTTCATTATTAATGTTTGTGATAGGAAACGGATCCGTAAATTTATTTAGAGGTTTTTTCGTCCTGTTCTTTTTGTTTTTTTCCCATCATTGCAAAAGCAATCGCACTAAATAAATCAGCGAGTACCGAAAGGATTGCTGCCATGTAACACCTACTTTTCCCCTATTCGTTTTCGTTGTTCTTTATAGCTTTATTTTACCTGAATATTCCATATTGACAAATAAGGAAATAGCAGCATTCCTTTAAGAGTAAGCCTTTCACAAAAAAGAGCCCTCTCTGGGACTCTATTCTATTTCGAGTATCCTATACAACCTTTTCTTGCTAAGGTTCTATGAAAGTCGAATTTTCCCAACCCTTCTGCGCTTCCCATCTTTCTTATGTTCCTGTTCTTTTTCGGCCGTTGATTGCATTGGAAGGGTGATAAGACCTGCTTTATACATGGCAATACTAACCACCGTGGCTAAAACCGTGCTTCCGAGTATCATCCATATGAATCTACTGCCAGCATGATGAAACATACTTCACCTCATTAACCCTTAATTGTCCATTTATATGATAAATAAAAGGGTTTTATACCTCATACGGCCCTTGGAACGATCCCTCAATTCGGACTCTACCACCCTGTTTCTTGATTCCGATATTCCTTTTGCATCATACATTCGTACCCTCTCAGACCTTATCCTATCTGCCCCATTACAAACTTACTTTTATGCAGTAGGATTTACCAAAAATCTATATGAAAACAGGCTAACTAAAAAACAAGTCAAGAATGTTCGATGAGGTGGATGACTTTTTATTATAAAACTCTGAGTACCCACAATTTTTACAATAAACAACGATAAACTGGTTGTTCTGAACATCAAACATTTTTGATAATCCAGTCCCGGTCATTGCGACTTCCTTCTGTCCTGCATCTTTGCTTCCGCATTTTAGACAACCTTGTTCAGCCATTGCGCGATCCTCTCCTTTTCTATCATGTATTACGATTCGCTTCAAAAAAAGTTCCACTTTTATCCACTCATAAACAGAATTTATTTCCCGACTGCTATTTGCCTTGAACGGCTTGGCTATCTTTCGAAACTGGTTATTTTTGATACCAATCTGCTTTTTCCATATTGAGGAAAGGAATATCTGTGTCAACTAGTCCCTCGACCCGGTCAAACCCTAGGTCTTCCCCCTTTAACCACTGGGAGAAATCGAATTTTGTGGGTTCTTGGTCTCCTCCAAGGGCAAGCCAGGCACTCATTTCTTTTGGGAAATAGGCGGAGGTATGAATCGTACCTGCCCAACTTCCATAAAGTTTTGAGAACACGCCTTGATCTGTATCGTTTAACAGGCGGAAGGCTTGTTCTCCGCTTAATCCATCTATGCGGTTATCTTCCATCGCTTGCATTCTTTTTTTCGAATCATCAAGCACACGGCGATTTTCCTCGGTCAATAGGTGAAAATGGTTGGTGCAAGATAAACCCTGCCGGACTTCAACTCTACGCGGCGATGTTTCCACAATAGAAGGCAACGCACTGTTTGTATCATATAAAACATAGCTAAAAGATCCACGATGTGGAATCTCCTTGAGAAGATCTACTGCTTCTTCGGCACTCGCACAAAGTTCAAAAATGAGTCTGCCAATCATGTGACAGATAAAGCCGTTTCCTGGACGTCTCCGATTCATAAATGTATAGCCCATGCTGAGGCCTTTTTCGTTTAACCCATCACTTCGTCCGGTGATTTTTTGCGTAAAACCACAAGTCGCATAACCGCCATCACTTGGTTGGTAAATTACGAAACGCCCATCATACGTTTTTGGGTGATAATCATAATTGCGTATCATATACCCATTTCCAACGTAAATCGAACAACCTGATGGAAGGATGTTCACCCTGTACCCACCAAATTCCAACAACACCTTTTCCATCGGCCATTCTAAAGCATCCTGCAGACCTAAGAATTCCTCCCAAATAAACGGTGCCAGCTTCTTGAAAACATGTTGTGTCTCTTCAAGATCAATGTTAAAAAGCGGTTTTCGCACTTTCCATTGTCGTTCGCGATTCTGGACAAGGATTGAATCTTTGATTAATTTTCCCTGGTGAAATCCAAAATCATAATGTGTCCCACGAAATTGAATCACATCTGCATAAATCTGTTTCATCGTTGTACTCCTCCATTTGCTACATTATTACTAGCATACTTTGAATGAACGGAAAAATAAAGGAATGGAGGAGGCAGGTTCTGACCATGTAATAGTAGGAATCCTTCTTAAAAAGAAAGGGCCCCCTTTTGATAGTAAAAAGGAGGCTCCGTAGTTGTGTCTTATAACGTAATCTTGATGAATTTACGTTTCCCCACTTGAACGATTAACCCTTCAGTCAATGTACACTTTCCTTTTGGGTCCTCTACTGTCGTTCCATTCAGTTTTACGCCTCTGTTTTCAATCATTCTTCTTGCTTCACTTTTTGACTGAAACAATTGCAAACCAACAAGAAACTCAATGATGCCAATTTCTGAAGCTCCCTCCCACTTTACTACAGGGATGTCTTCCGGCATGGCGCCTTTTTGGAACACAGAGATAAAATGCTGTTGTGCTTTTTCTGCTTCTTCAGCTCCGTGGTACATACGAACAATCGTCTTCCCTAATAACATTTTCGCGTCCCGTGGATGTAGCGTGCCCGTCTCTAGCTGTTCTTTCAACTGTTGAATTTGGTCTGGAGTAAAATCGGTAATCAATTCAAAGTATTTAACCATTAACTCATCTGGAATCGACATGGCTTTCCCGTACATTTCTTCTGGTTGTTCATCTATTCCAATGTAGTTATGCTTGGATTTAGACATTTTTTCAACCCCATCAAGTCCTTCTAATAAAGGCATTAATAAGGCAACTTGCTTTTCTTTTCCAAACTTTTCTTGAAAATGTCGTCCCATTAAAATATTAAAATGCTGATCTGTTCCCCCTAGCTCGATATCGCATTCTAACATGACTGAATCGTATCCCTGCATTAACGGGTAGAAAAATTCATGAAGTGAAATAGGTTTTCCATGGGAAATTCTATCTTCGAAATCATCTCTTTCTAACAATCTTGCTACCGTTATTTTGCCTGCTAGTTGGATGACATCTTCAAAATTTAATTTTGATAACCATTTAGAGTTATAGTGTAACTCTACTTTTTCCATATCAATGATTTTCGCAAATTGTTCGAAGTAGGTTTTAGCATTATGCTTTACTTCTTCATCGGTTAATTGTTTTCTAGCCACAGATTTTCCTGTTGGATCGCCTATTTTCCCCGTAAAATCACCGATAATTAGTTGGATAATATGACCATTCTCTTGAAATTGCCTCATTTTGTTCAAAACGACGGTATGACCCAGATGGACATCTGGAGCAGAGGGGTCTAAGCCTAGTTTTATTTTTAATGGCTTATTTTCCAATATGGACTTGGCTATTTTGTTTTCTAATTCTACAGTTGGAATGATTTCTTGAACACCTTGAGTGTATATGGCCATCTGTCTCTTCACTTCTATTTGTTGGGCCTCATTTAATGTTGGTTTTACATTAGTCATCATTCTTCCTCCTCCTAAAATAAATAAAAAAAACCACATCCCTGTAAAAAACAGGGACGTGGTTTAACTTTTGCACGCGGTACCACCCTAATTGAAGGAAACATTCCTTCCACTCAACGATTAACGGCTCGTCCGTTCTTTGCTATTTTTACTCTATTTCGCAAAGAAAGCTCAGGGACTGTAATTCATCGTTGTCTGTGTATCGATTTTCACCAACCATCGATTCTCTGTGAACAGGGAGACAACAATTACTGGCTTTCCCATCATTGCTTATTCAATATGTTATTTTAAAACTGATTGTCGAGAATAGCTTTTCTTAGTGAAATTGTCATCCTTTTTTGTTCCTCGATTAATCATGGTTGAGAAACGGATGGAAACCCTAATAGCTAGCTGTTCTTACGCATAAATTGGCTTTAGTCTTTACAAACACAGTCTTTAATTATCATAATCATTTTTAGCTTTGAAACGATACTATCAAATGGTTTTAATAAACGCAAGCGAAATTTTTCAGATATCATTGTAATTTTGCACGTCCACTTTGAATTAATTAGCCAAAACCTACATGTTTGGTGGCTTTCCTCATACAATTCTTTTAGAGGTGATGTAAATGGGGAGAGTAAAGTATACAGATACTGACGTTAGTCTAGTGGCGAGAATGCTAAGGGCCGAAGCCGAGGGTGAAGGGAAAATGGGAATGTTAATGGTTGGAAACGTGATTGTGAATCGTACTGCAGCAGATTGTTTAGATTTCAAGGACCTAAGAACCATTTCCCAAGTCATTTTCCATGTTCAAGGAGGCAATTATTCTTTTGAAGCTGTCCAAAAAGGCAATGTCTTTTACAACAGAGCCAGGACTGCAGAAAAACGATTAGCGAAGCAAACCTTAGACTTTTGGCGAGAGCATCCATCAAAATTCGCTCTTTGGTACTTTAATCCGTATGGTCCCTGCCCTCCAACTTGGTACGACCAACCATTTTCAGGACAATTTAAGCAACATTGTTATTATGAACCAAAGGCTAATACATGTGATAGTGTTTATAGATAATAAAAAAATCCCCACTTTGTGCGAGGATTTTGCCGAAAGGAACTCTCATTCCTTTCGGCTTTTTTTACACTTTTATAAACTTAGCTTAAAGCATTTTCATACTTACTTGAAACAGCTTCCCAGTTGATAATATTGAAGAAGCTTGCGATATAATCTGGTCTTCTGTTTTGATAGTTTAGGTAATATGCATGCTCCCAAACGTCTAATCCAAGGACTGCTACTTTTCCATCCATAATTGGATTGTCTTGGTTTGCAGTGCTTGTTACTTCAACAGAACCATCTTCATTTGCAATCAACCAAGCCCAGCCTGAACCAAAGCGAGTGGTTGCTGCTTTTGTAAATTCTTGTTTAAAAGCTTCAAAGCTTCCAAATGCTTTTTCAATTGCTTCTGCTAGTTTTCCAGTAGGAGCATTGTTTTCTGTTGCTGGTGCAATTACTTCCCAGAATAGAGAATGATTTAAGTGACCGCCGCCATTGTTTCGAACGGCTGTACGGATCGCTTCAGGAACTTCATCAAGATTGCTTAGCAACTCTTCCAAAGATTTTTCTTGAAGTTCTGCTTTTCCTTCAAGGGCAGCGTTTAAGTTGTTTACATACGTTTGGTGATGCTTACCATAATGGATTTCCATTGTTGTTTGATCAATATTAGGCTCTAATGCATTAAAATCGTATGCTAGTTTTGGTAATGAATATGTAGTCATTTATTTTCCCTCCAGTAGATTACTACCTTTCTATACTTAAGAGTATAAAAAGTATATTTTTACAATAACTCATAGAATTGGATTAAGCAATTGTTTTGCTTCTAGAATCAGGAAAATATTATCTATTCACTTTGCTGAATGCGTGAGATGCCTTTTCTTTCCCCTTTTTATACAATGTAGTATACTTAATGAACGTATATACGGACACACAACATATAGCAATGCTAGTTTTACAGACAGACGAAGACAGAATCGAGGTGACTTTTGTTGCTTACTACCAAAACCAGTACAAAAGACCGTATTTTAGATTTACTGAAAAAGGAAGTTTCGTTGTCAGTAAATGATTTTACAGAACAATTACAGATTACACATATGGCCGTGCGAAAGCATCTAGCAACCTTAGAAAAAGATGGACTGATCCTCTCGGTAGAAAGGAAACAACCGATGGGGCGTCCACTTCAACTATACTCATTAACTCAAAAGGGCGAGAAAGTCTTCCCCAAAAACTATGAAGGAATTACACTGGAATTCCTTAAAGATATCGAAGAAATTCATGGCGAAGATTCCATCCATCTTCTTTTCAAGAAAAGAGAAGACCGACTGACTACTGAATATTCTACTAGACTTAAAACCAAATCACTGCCGGAGAGACTCAATGAAATCGTCCAAATCCAAAATGAAAAAGGCTATATGGCAAGTGCCAGTCAGATTGATGAGCACTCTTTTGAACTGATCGAATTTAACTGCCCTATTTATTCTGTTGCCCAAGAATACAAGATGGCGTGTCACTGTGAAACAGAAATGTTTAAAAAGGTCGTAGGCACCGACCAAGTACAAAGAACCACTTGTAAAACCGACGGAGACAACCATTGTAAATTTGTTTTTACATTCAAATCGTAACAAACAAAACTCGCCACAGAATTGGCGAGTTTTTTGTATGAAATATACTATGATTGTTCACTCGTTAAAGGATTTATTGGACGTGGTTATACACTTTTGATATTTGCTGTGTCCATCTGTTACACCAACAAATTCAAATTTATTATTCTTATAAAAGGAATTTAACTTTTTATTGTCTCCTACACAATCTAGTTTAAGATAGTTTTTATCCCTGACATTGTTTTGTATCCAAGCCAGAATCCTACTCCCTAACCCTTTCTTCATATATGTGGGTTTCACTGCTAGTCTATGTAGGTAAAGCGAATTAGCGGAAACGTCGTCTCCCCAAATATGCTGATCCCAATCACTAGGTTTAGATAAAAGGGTAAAGGTTGCCACTAGATGATGATCTTTCAAGACCATATAGGTTTCCTGATTCGATATGGCTTGTTCGATTTCTTCATCATCACCACCTTCTAATAGAAACATCCACTGGTTGATATCATGTTCTTTCAGCCAAAGAGCTACCTGTTTTAACATGGTAATAATTTTTGTGCTATCGTCATCCGTAGCCATTTTTATCGTAAAACCTTCATTGAATTCCATGTTCATTTATGTACCTCCTTGTTTTCTAATTTATATAGACTCTAAACAACAATGGAAAAATGGTTGTGGACGCAAAACAAGCACATTGTTAATTTGCCTTTTAGACTTGAATGGGTAAAAAAATCTGTACTTCTTCACCTCCTCCTGCCATAGGGTGATAGGTCTCGATAATATAAGATTCCAAATCCCGTTGATACCCTTGTTCATTGGCCCAATTCACTAGACTCAAATGAAGTTCTCCCAAATTTAATATATTCCCTCTTGTAGTGATGTACCTTTCATTTGTTTCCAAATACTCCATTCCAGTTGGTACTGTG
The DNA here is from genome assembly GCF_019749255.1 of Mesobacillus maritimus. Lineage (GTDB taxonomy): Bacteria > Bacillota > Bacilli > Bacillales > Cytobacillaceae > Mesobacillus_B > Mesobacillus_B maritimus_A. Next base: position 38,912 of record NZ_JACWFH010000043.1, read on the forward strand.
CTTGGTTTTTCCATCACGATTAATCCTACATAATATTGACCAATTTTATGTTCCTCATCTTTTTTAGGCTCAAATAAGGCAATTTCCGTTTCGGTTGGATGTAAGATTTCGTTTGATCGGCTTACTAGTTGTTTGGCAAGCAAAGGAACCTCTTTACCAAAGTTAATAAACTCTCCACTCCCTTTTAACCCAACCGTTTTAAACTCTTTGTTAACCATTAGAAACGACATCTTACCCTCTCCTATTTCATAAAAGTTCAATGATACAATTATTCAACAAAAAATCCTTACTTCCTGTAAGAAAGTAAGGATTTGAATGCTGGTTTATACAGCTGTTAGTCACTAAATAATTGGTTGGTGATACCTTCCTATTCCATTCCAGCACCCTGGTTAAAAATCATATTCTGCTTCTTTCTTTTCTCGAATTTCTGTGAAGGTTTCCATTAATACAATCGTATCTTCTACCAACCGCTCAATTCGAAACAGCACATCGTGGTTAGTAATTTCTTTTCGGTAAAAGTCAGCTTCCTCAATAAACACATAGGTTTGAACAATTTGTGCCTTCATGTAAGCTAAAATTGGTTTCAGTTGTTGCTCCGCAATCAGATAATGTTTGGCAGAGCCTGCAGTGACAAGGATGCTGACCACCTTATCGCGAAACGCATTTTGCGGCAATAGATCAAAAATGTTTTTTAACGTTGCGGGAATCGATGCTTGGAAAATCGGGGTGCCGATAATAATCGCATCTGCTTCCATTAACGTTTTGGTAACATACCCAGTATCTCCTTCATATTCCAAATAATTTCGACCGTCACTAAACTGAATTTCATAGTCAGCTAAATCAAGTAAGGTTACCTCGACATCCGGGTATTTATCAGACATTTTTTGAACAGTATAATTCATCGCTGTTCTCGTTTTTGAGCCCACCTTTGAGCCTGATAGCGCAACAATCTTCATGTTTATGCCTCCGCCTTTTTGGTGTATTTTTTAATGGCTGGTAAAATTTCGTTTCCAATGATCTCGATGTTTTTCATTAACCGTTCAAATGGGACTCCACCAAAATCAATTTGGGCTATATAGCGCTGATGACCAAACAGTTCATGTTGATAGAGTATCTTTTCAATGATTTGTTGCGGACTGCCGACATTCATAATATTGTGAGGATCGATGCCCTGCGCGAAATGCTGTTTTGGAAATCCTGCTCCGTTTGTTTTCTTCATTCCTTCGTTAATATGTGGATACATATCTTTAAGAGCCTGCTGTGAAGTTTCCGCTGCATAAAAGAAACCAGCTGTCGCAACAGGCAATTCAGCGGGATCAAACCCTCTCGTTTTTGCTGCCTCCCGATAGGCATCGATGGTCCGTTTGAAAACAGAAGCCGGACCACCTAAGTGTGCCATGAACATCGGGGCACCCGCATAGCCTGCTTTTATCGCACTAGCTGGAGTCCCTCCAACAGCTCGCCAAATTGGAATAAATCCTTTTTGTGGACGAGGGATCACTCTAGCATTTCTTAAGGAAGCACGATACTCCCCACTCCAATTCACCACTTCTTCTTCATTGATTTTCATCAACAACTCAAACTTTTCTTCAAATAATTCTTCATAATCACGAAGGTCATAGCCTAAGAGTTCAAAAAGGCCAACTCTTGAGGCACGCCCGGCGATAATTTCAGCACGTCCCTTTGAGATTAAGTCAATCGTCGAGAAATCTTCATACACACGTACTGGATCGGACGTGCTAATTATCGTTGATGAGCTACCTATTTTTATATTGTTGGTTGCTTGCGCAATCGCGGATAGAACTACAGAATGTGCTTGGGTAACAAAATAATCTTGGTGACTCTCGCCTACACTAAAAAAATCTAGCCCCGCTTGATCGGCTAGCTTGGCGTATTCGATAAGTTCATGAACCCGTTGTTCTGCTGAAATGCGTTCTCCTGTTAGCGGATTTGGCAGATGATCGCCCAATGTATAAATGCCAAACTCTAATCCTTTAGAAGGATCAATCCCGTATTTTTTCAAACGTTTCACCTTGTTTCTATGTTTTTTTCTGTTATTTATCGCAAACCTAGTTAGTAATAACTTGTTAGGTGCATAGTTCTTACATAGACCCTATCGTTCTTATCGCTCCATATTTTACCTTGCGCCTAACACAATCATTTATGCTTACCCTTTTTTACTAGCAAACAAATCCTGTAAATGATCATACGTTCAAATGGGTGTTGGTGCAATTAATTAGCTTAAGCAAGTCCTTTATAAACTCGTTTTTTCTACGCTCTGTTTGAACCTCATACCTTATTCGGACTTTAATTTCATTTTTCTGCCTTTCCCTGTCCGAACCCACACCTCATTCGGACTCTACTTTCATTTTTCTACTTTCCTCTGTCCGAACCCACACCTCATTCGGACTCTATTTTCATTTTTCTGCCTTGCTCTGTCCGAACCCACACCTCATTCGGACTCTATTTTCATTTTTTTACCTACCTCTGTCCGAACTCACACCTCATTCGGACTCTACTTTCATTTTTCTGCCTTGCTCTGTCCGAACCCGCACCTCATTCGGACTCTATTTTCATTTTTCTGCCTTTCCTCTGTCCGAACTCACACCTCATTCGGACTCTATTTTCATTTTTCTGCCTTCCTCTGTCCGAACCCACACCTCATTCGGACTCTACTTTCATTTTTCTACCTTCCTCTGTCCGAACCCGCACCTCATTCGGACTCTATTTTCATTTTTCTGCCTTGCTCTGTCCGAACCCACACCTTAATCGAAAAATTTCAGTGTCCGGTCATTTTCAAGCTACACTCTCTCTGTTTATAAAGCGTCTTTTTTAATTAGACTGCCGCTCCTGTTCTTTTAAAAATTGCGGGAGCATAAAACAAAAATGCCTGCCCCTAGAATTAGGAGCAGGCATTCATTCTATTATATATACTGTGCTGTTACCGATTGCTCACAATTCTTTAGACCAGCTGGCGGACCTTCATATAAGATTTCTCCACCACCAGTACCACCGTCTGGTCCTAAATCGATAATCCAATCACTATTTCGAATAACATCTAGATTGTGTTCGATGACCATGACGGTATTGCCCTTTTCTACTAATTTTTCAATAATAAGTAAAATATTCGAGACATCAGAAAGATGCAAACCTGTTGTTGGTTCATCTAAAATATAGATATTGCCCTTCTTATTTAGCTCTTTTGCGAGTTTCAGTCGTTGACTTTCTCCACCAGATAAGGTATTTAGCGGTTGTCCTAAAGACAGATATCCAAGTCCAACGGTCGCCATGCTTTTCAGTTGTCTCTGGACGTCTTTAGCTTCAAAAAACTCCACCGCCTCCGCGACAGACATCTCCATAATGTCGACAATATTTTTTCCCTTATAGAGAAATTGAAGCACTTCGTCTTTGTAACGGTTGCCTTTGCATTCGCTACATTCCATTTCCATTTTATCCATAAACGATAAATTAAGCTCAATCGTGCCTGTTCCTCCACATGTTTCACAGGCTCCTTTAGAGTTATAGCTGAATAACCCAGCTTCCACTTGGTTCGCATCAGCAAACGCTTTTCGAATCGAATTCATAATTCCTGAAAAAGTGGCCGGATTGGAACGGATGTTGCCGTTTACTGGGCTTTGGTCCATTCGAATGGCCTCTGGATACTCTTTCGCAAATACTTCATTTACAAGCGTACTTTTACCAGAACCTGCTACGCCAGTAATAACTGTAAATACACCCTTCGGTACACGTAAGCTGACATTTTTTAAATTATGCAAGCTACTTTTTTTACTTTCCAAAAACTCATGAACTTTTCTGGGATTTGAATTGATTTCCATTTTCTTGGTTAAATACTGTGCAGTGAGGGTATCAGAAGACAATAGTCCCTGGTAACTTCCGCTAAACATAATCTCTCCACCATTAGCACCCGCATGTGGACCCACATCAATGATATGGTCAGCAATTTGGATTACATCTGGGTCATGCTCCACGACTAGTATCGTATTCCCTTTATCACGCAACCGAACTAATAACTCATTTAACCGGTATACATCGCGGGGATGAAGACCGGTGCTTGGTTCATCAAATATGTACATTAATCCCGTCAAGTTGCTCGATAAGTATTTCACCATCTTAACCCTTTGCGACTCACCTCCTGATAAAGTTGGCGTCTCCCTTGTTAAGGTTAAATAACTCAAGCCAATATCACAAAGATTTTTAACACGTTCTAGAATCCCAGCTACAATCGGTTTCGCACCTAGTTCATCGAATGTTTGAAGAACATTCTGGAGCTCATCCAGCTGCATCGCGGTCAGGTCATAAATGGAGTATCCCTTGATTTTAGAAGACATAACCTTCTCATTGTAGCGTGTCCCATCGCAGCTCGGGCATGTCCCAGTTGTGGTAAACTCTTTAAGCTTCTTCTCAGCGGCTTTCGATGTATCTTTATCACGATTGACATTCTGGCGCATGAATTTTACAGCCAAGCCTTCGTAGGTGCTATTCATTTCTCCGCCTAGATAAGTGACAACGACTTTTTCCTCTTGGGCATAAACCAGCTTATCAAATTCTTCTTTTGTGTACTCTTTGATTTTTTTATCTTTGTCGAAGAACCCAGATTCGGCGTATGCTTTCCATTGCCAAGTTCCTGGGCCAAACCCTGGGAGTAAAATCGCTCCTTCATTTAAGGACTTTTCCTTATCTAGTGCAGCATCCAGGTTTAAGGTAATGGTTCTCCCTATCCCTTCACAATGTGGGCACATTCCAATCGGGTCATTGAAAGAATAAGCATTACTATACCCAATCTGTGGTTGTGCAAAGCGGGAAAAGAGCAGTCGCAACAGAGAGTTAATATCTGTCGCCGTCCCAAGGGTCGATCTTGCATTTCCACCAAGCCGTTTCTGATCAACCACGATCGCGGTAGATAGATTATTCATTTCATCCGCTTCAGGTCGCTTGTATTTCGGCAGAAACTGGCGGGCAAAACTACTGAACGTCTCATTTAACTGACGTCCTGCTTCCTGAGCAATCGTATCAAACACAATGGATGATTTCCCTGAGCCAGATACCCCTGTAAAAATCGTAATCTTTCCCTTTGGAATTTCTACATGAATATTTTTCAGGTTGTTCTCTCTTCCGTTTACCACTTCAATAAATTCCTGTGTCATTCATTTTCATCTCCTTTTCAGAAAGAGTTTCGTTTTCCTGAGATGAGGATTTTGTCCCAGTTTTAGTTCTAGACTGCTTGAGAGCATAGAAGCTATATGTATAAAGAAGGAATGCTAAGATATAAAGATATTTCAAAACTCTTTCATTTTTTACCACCAAAAATTTAGTTTAATATACACCCTTTGAAAAAACCAGTTTAATTATGGTTATCCTTCATATGCTTGTTTTAAAGCCTCCATATCAATTTTCGTCTTCATTTTTTGGAGTGCCTTCATGACCCTTTCCGCTTTACTAGAGTCTTCATCACTCATCATTTCGTTAAGTGTAGCAGGAATCACTTGCCAAGATACGCCGAACTGATCTTTCAACCATCCACAAACTTGGGCTTTTTCATCTCCACCTTCAGAGAGTTTGTCCCAATAATCATCCAACTCTTCCTGTGTTTCACAATGGATGATAAACGAGATGGCTTCGGTAAATTTATATTTTGGCCCTCCGTTTAAGCCTACAAATTTTTGTCCTTCTAATTCAAATTCAACAGTCATAACTTTTTCATTCCCATAGCGAGTAATCCTATTAATCTTTGAATTGTTAAAAATGGAGGTGTAAAACTTAGCAGCCTCTTCTGCTTCATGATCAAACCATAAATTTGTTGTGATTTTTTGTAGTTTATTTTGCATATTATCCACTCCTATCCAACCAGTATAACCATTTATCCCTCTTTACTAAAACTCTCTAACGTATGAAGGTTAGTTACATTCTTAGATAGCTCTTGACGATGAATCACCTTTTAGGCTACTTGTACCTCTTCTCTCCTTATCATAATGTATTCAGATGAATTTTAAAGCACTTTCCAGGGTTCTGGTTAAGTCCTTACAATGGCTTGAAAATTAAAACTATTCTATACTTGTTTATAATACATACTTTTAGGAGGTATAACTACGATGGAAACCAAAATAAGCGAGAATTGGGACCTTGATTCCCTTTATAAAGGTGGAAAAGCGTCGACTAAATTAGAAGAGACTATCTTACAGTTAAAGGATGAACTAGTAGTTTTACAGAAAGAATTACATACGTACAAAGGCTTAGAGGATGGGGGCGATTTAGTTGAATATTTGATAAAGGTACAAGAATACAAGCTTGCAGCTTTTGAACTAGATGAATTCTTAATCTGCTTATATTCCGTGAATGTTAACGATCCTGATGTATCTAAATTAATCGAGGAGAGTTCAACGCTAAAAGCAGGCTTGGAATCCTTGTTGATTGACGTTGATCAAGTGTTAGCCAACCTTTCGTATTCACAGTGGCATGCGCTAATGCAACACAAGGAAATACAAAAAGTTCAGTTCTATTTAGAAGAACGGAAACAAAGAGTGGCGAACAAACTGCCTCTTGAAATCGAAAAAATCATCAATGCGCTCTCTGTCAATGGATTTATTGGCTGGGAGGACCATTATGAGCAACTGATGGGCGAACTTCGCTTCACTGTTGAGAAGGACGGGGAATTAGAGGAAATGTCGATTGGGCAGGCGCTAAGCTATGCGGCTTTTTCAAGTAACCCCTCCATCCGGCAAAAAACTGGTCAAGTAGTCGTCAAGGGATTAGCCGAAAAAGCAGATTCTTTTGCCTCCATCCTCAATCGAATCATAGGTTTCCGATTGGATGTTTATAAACAACGTGGTTGGAACAATGTTTTAAAGGAATCGATGGAACAGAACCGGGTGAACGAAACTAGTGTACACGCCATGCTCTCGAGTATAAAAGAAAATAGAGAGATTGCACATACCTTTTATAAGCGGAAAGCACAAGTGATGAAGATTGATAAGTTAGCTTGGTATGATACTGAAAGCCCTAGCTTCCATTCTAGTAAAATCATTCCCTATGACGAAGCCGCAAAGATTGTAATCAATCAATTCTATCAATTCAGTGAAAAACTAGGGCAATTTGCTGAAAGAGCGTTTCATGAAGGCTGGATTGAAGCGGAGGATCGTAAAGGAAAAATGCATGGTGGGTTTTGTGCCTACATGCCAATAAAAAAAGAAAGTCGAATCTTTTTAACCTATACCGGAAGTTACCAAGATATTGTCACGATTGCCCATGAACTTGGCCATGCTTACCATAACTTTATCTTGCAGGATGAGCCAGCGTTCGCACAGGAAGTGAGTACTAGCATGGCTGAAACAGCTTCCACTTTTGCTGAAAATTTGGTATTAGATGCTGCCATTGCACAGGCTCAAACCTTGGAAGAGAAATTATTTTTATTAGAAACCAAAATTTTAAATGGCTTGAAATATCAAGTCATGGTACCAGGGATGTTTGAGTTCGAACAAAAACTGTATGAACTAAGAAAACGAGGAAGTATCACTGCAGAAGACATTTCAGGTATTATGGCCAACATGTTCAAGGAATTTTATGGGGAGGCTTTAGCGGAAAATAATCCTTACCTTTGGATGACCATTCCTCAAATTTTTAGTACGGAACTAGCCTTTTACAATATCCCGTATACCATTGGGTATTTATTCAGTAACGGAATTTATGCGCAAGCAAAAGAGCAAGGCGAGTCATTCCTAGAACAATACGATTCCCTATTGCAGAACACAGGAAAAATGAATGTTGAAACATTAGCTGCAACGTATCTCAATCAAGACCTTGGCGAGAGGAAATTCTGGGATGCCTCCCTTCAACCAACTATTGAAGCAATTCATGAGTATCTTAGATTAACAGAAGAGTTCATTTAATAGAAGGACGATTATCCCTAGGAGAGATTTAAGATTTTGCATATTTATTATGAATAGCTTCCTTAACCCAAGAAGGCTATTCGTTATGTTTGCACACGAGATTAAATAACAGTGATACTAAAAAAATAACATAAAAAAGAACAACCTTTAATCGGTTGTTCTTCGTTTTGCCTGGCAACGTCCTACTCTCACAGGGG
>NZ_JACWFH010000044.1 GCF_019749255.1 Mesobacillus maritimus
GCAAGAAAAAGTGCTGTATGAAAGGTTCATAGCGCACCAAAACGGCTGAGAAGCAAGAAAAAGTGCTGTATGAAGGTTTCATAGCGCACCAAAATGGCTGAGAAGCAAGAAAAAGTGCTGTATGAAGGTTTCATAGCGCACCAAAACGGCAGAGAAGCAAGAAAAAGTGCTGCATGAAAGGTTCATAGCGCACCAAATTGGCAAAGAAGCAAGAAAAAGTGCTGTATGAAAGTGCTATACCAAAAAAAGTTAGAATTTTTGTTAGTAGGAGAACGGTATGGGAAGAACAACAATCGAACAAAGCGAAAATCAATATGTTGTGATGAATAAGTTGACCAAGCCTGAAGCGATTAATGAGCGGGAGCTAGATGCAATCGCGAGGGGCTTCATTGATAGTCTCATTCCTGTTCAAACGGAAATAGGTAAAAAGGGGATTGTCATCAAAAGCTCCGTCGAAGGGATGATGTCGTTAAAATCCTATTTTACTAGTCTTGTCAGTAAAAAAATGTTTTTAGGCGTTGTTGACCAACTGGTTGCGATTGTAAAGGAATGCGAAAAGAATCATATGAATGTAAGCAACCTTATGCTAGATGAGGAAGCCATTTTTCTAGACCCGAGGACGAAAAAAATACAGTGCATCTTTTGGCCGATGGTTAACAATCAAAACAGTTATTCTGTTCATGAGTTTTTCAAGGAACTACCGTTTTCTGTTGTGTTTACAAAACACGAAGACCATGAGTATGTCAGCCGATACCTAGGCTATTTTCGCGAGCAAACTCCATTCTCTATTAATAGTTTCGAAAAGCTCGTTTATGAACTGTTGGGGAAAAAGGTGGAGAATAAATCTTATCTTCCCTCGGGATCTACTAGCTTTGGAGAGCGGTCTGTTAGTGCACCGAAAACGACTGGTGCCACTGGTACTTCTGGAAACATCGCCTATAACCCATTACGTCCTGCATCAACTGTTCAACAAACGAAGGTATGTTCAACCTGTGGGCAGGAGTGTGTAGGAGGAAGATTTTGTAGCAACTGTGGGTCAGCATTAACCCCAATGCCTAAGGAGAAGGACGAAAAAGCCCTCAATCAAACAGGAGCGGGCACACAGTCATATAGTGGAACAACTTTATTAGGTGCAGAGGATTATTCTGGTACTACGGTTCTTGGTGGCGATGCTTTTGAGGAGCCAACTTATCCTTATTTAATCAGAGAAAAAACGCAGGAAAAAGTCAGCGTTGATAAACCTTCTTTCCGAATCGGCAAGGAAAGTAAGTTTTGTGATTATTTTATTTCCAATAACAATGCAATCAGCCGCAGTCATGCGGACATTCTCACAAAAGATCATCGTTATTATATTATCGATCATAATTCAACCAATAAAACGTATGTGGATGGCAAGGTTATTCCAGTAGAAATACAGGTAGAAATTTTCTCCGGCTCTAAAATCAAGCTGGCCAATGAAGAGTTTGTATTTTACGTATAGGCTGTGTTCGTAAAGCTTTATTAAGGGCCTATAGCTGGTAGCAAGATAAGAAAGTTGCAGGTATCGTTTCGAGAGGTAACTCTTTTACAGTTCATAAAAAGCTCAACTTCATACTCTAATTTCAAAAGCAACCTAGTGTGAGAAAAGAGCAATAGCAAGGAAGGTACTAATAATGGACGTTTTAGCCACAGCTTATACAGATAAGGGAATTAAAAAGCCAAGTAATCAGGATAGCTTGTGTTTGAAAATCGCGGATACCTCGGTAGGAAAGGTCGTGTTGGCGGTCCTTTGCGACGGCATGGGCGGTCTGTCAAAAGGCGAAGTGGCTAGTGCGAGTGTGGTCAACGCCTTCTCGGCATGGTTTGAAGAGGAACTTCCCTCACAGCTTACCACCAAGGATTATGAAGATATTCAATATCGCTGGAATCGAATTGTCAAAGAACAAAATCAGCGCATTGCGGAATATGGCCGTAAAGAAAACATTCAACTTGGCACGACTTGGACTGCGTTGCTCTTAATTGGTTCAGAATTTCTGTTGATTGGGCATGTAGGAGATTCGAGAGTGTACCGAATTCACCAGCAGCTTGAGGTGATGACAGAAGATCAGACGGTAGTAGGGAGAGAAGTTAAGCGAGGTAGGATGACTTGGGAACAAGCCAAACTCGATCCAAGACGAAATGTTCTCCTTCAATGCATTGGTGCTTCAAAAGTGGTGGAGCCACAATTTCTATACAGTAGACCGGTTCCAGGCGAGGTATTTATGCTGTGTACAGATGGCTTCCGTCATATGATTACAGAAGAAGAAATCAGAAACGCTTTTTCTCCAAGTGTTTTAAATGATGAAGGAACAATGAGGCAAAAAGCGATAGAACTAGTGGAACTGAATAAGCAAAGACAGGAAACCGATAATATATCGGTTTTGCTTATGAAAATTGTGTAAGGATGGGGATTGGGTTTGGCTGCAATAGGATCTGTTGTAGAAGGGAAATATGAAATACTCAAGCTGATTGGGCAAGGTGGAATGTCAAAGGTTTACCTTGCGATGGACAAGCGTCTAAACAAGCAGTGGGCAGTAAAAGAAATCGAAAAAAAGGCTAGAGATAAAAACAATGAAATCATCTTCCAAAGTGCGATTGCGGAAGCGAATATGATAAAAAAACTAGACCACCCGTCCCTGCCGCGTATTGTGGATATTATCGAATATGAAGACTTCATTTACGTCATCATGGACTATATTGAAGGCGAGCCTTTAAGCAAGATTCTTGAAGAATACGGTGCACAGCCACAAGAACTTGTGATTGATTGGGCCAAGCAAATCTGTGAAGTGCTTGATTATTTGCATACCTGTACTCCTCCGATCATTTACCGCGATATGAAGCCAGCTAACGTTATGTTAAAGCCAGATGGCAATTTAAAGCTTATTGATTTCGGGATTGCCAGAGAATACAAAGAGCAAAACCTTGCAGATACAGTGAGTTTGGGGACAAAAGGCTATGCAGCTCCCGAACAGTTTGGTGGAAAAGGGCAAACGGACCCACGCACAGATGTGTATTGCCTCGGTGTAACCCTTTATCACCTGGTGACGGGACAAAACCCTTGTGAACCTCCATATGAGTTGTATCCAATTCGTCATTGGAATCCTCAATTATCAGGAGGATTGGAGCGAATCATTCAGAAATGTACCCAGCTAAATCCGGAAGACCGTTATCAATCGTGTGCAGAGCTTTTATATGCCCTGCACCATTATGAAGAAGTGGATGACCTTTACCGACTCAAGCAAAAAGCCAAATTGCGGAATTTTGGACTTGTAGCTGGAGCCACGGTTTTATCCTTGGGTGTGGGAGTGCTTGGTCAAGTGATGAATATTCAAACCAATAATGATGATTACACCCATCACATTGAGATGGCAGAGAAAGCTGCTAATGATGTGACGAAAACAGACTATTACTTGCAGGCGATTGATATTAAGCCAACTGTCAACGATGCATATCTTGGTTTGATAGCAGTTTTTAAAAGCGATGCTGCGTTCACGGTTGAGGAAGAAGAAAAGTTTAAGAAAAAAATCAATGCTCATTTAATTGATTTTCGTGAAAATCCCGATTATGCCGACCTTGCCTTTGAAGTTGGAAAAGCTTATTGGTATTACTATGATTATGGGAAAACCGGAGATAGTGATAATCAAATAACGAGAATGAAAAGCTCCATTCAATGGTTTGAGGATGCAGTTCGCTACGGCTCGGAGGATCGTGATTATTACGAAATGGCGACCATTTATCGAGATATTGGCAAGTTTAATCAGGAGATTACCCTCCAAATTGAAGAGGCCTCTGATAAAGGGCAGTATCTTCCTTATTGGGAGAATATAAAGGCACTCATTAAGCTAGTAGATGAAAATCCAGATGAAAATGAAATGGTCAAACTGGAACTCTATAAACTTACCATGTTCTCAATTGAAACGTATGCAAGGAAGTTTAAATTAGACGGCGTTGAGGAAAGTGATATTCGTGCTGTGATGGAAGCTGTGAAGCAAAATACCAATAATGTGGACGTGACTGCCGAAAAAACGGAACAGATTAAAACCGATGTCATCAATCGCTTTTTAGTCACACAAAAAGCAGTTGATAATGCATATCGAAAGATTTAGGGGGATTCGTATGGATGCAAGAACATGGCTAACGTTATCCATCATAGGATACTCCCTTGCAGGAGCGCTGTTCATCGTAACCTGTATTCTCTTTTTTAAGATGAGAATTCTTGCAATTATTGGCGATTTATCTGGTCGAACAGCAGCCAAACAGATTCAGGAAATCCGTGAACAGAATGCCATGTCAGGACAAAAGCGACATCAGCCTAGTGCATTTAATCTTGAACGAGGATCCCTAACGGAGCCGGTGAATGCTCGAACAGGGAGACGGGGGTTGACAGGAATGTCGTTAAAACCGAAGTCGCAAAGGCTAGAGGAACGAGGCCAGACAGGAATGGCACTGAATCGGAAGTCGCAAAGACTAGAGGAACGAGGCCAGACAGGAATGGCGCTGAATCGGAAGTCGCAAAGACTAGAGGAACAAGCTTTGACTGGAATGGCGTTAAACCGAGAGTCGCAAAGGCTAGAAGAACGAGTTTTGACAGGAAGGGCACTAAACCCGAAGTCGAAAAAGCTCGAGAATCAAGACCCATCAGCGATGAAGCTGACTCGAAAGCCAAACAGCTTAGAGGAACAAAGTCAGCTAATGGCAGGACAAGAGTACAGGCTATCTGAAACAGAAGTCCTGACCAGCAATGAAACAGAAGTGCTGGGGGGTTGGGGGACAGAGGTACTAGTCGATGAAGGTACAGAGGTTTTAGAGCCAGCCACCGAGGTACTCGTAGAAGAGGAAATCGAGGGTCAAGCTGAAGGCACCGAGGTACTCATTGACGTGGAAGCCGAGGGTCAAGCTGAAGGCACCGAAGTACTCATTGACGTGGAAGCCGAGGGTCAAGCTGAAGGCAACGAGGTACTCATTGACGTGGAAGCCGAGGGTCAAGCTCAAGGCACTGATGTACTTTTTGACGAGGAATTTGATGTACAAAACCAAGGCACCGAAGTACTCATCGACCAGGGTACAGAGGTTTTGACAGACAACTATGGTACAACTGTGCTAAATCCTACAGGAGAATTTGAGAAGGAAAAAATAAACGAGCCAGTCGTTGAATTTACAATGGTGAAAGACATCAAGATCATTCACACGGACGAGGCCATATGAGAAAAAAGGACAAGTCTTTTTCGAACTAGCCTGTTCATTAATTTCGTTTTAAGGGGAGAAAATGAGAAATGCTTACAAAGAGGAAATCGACAGCTACGCGAATGTTGTCAGCGATTCTTGCCATTTTGCTCGTTAGCTATAGCATCCCATTTGGTGCGTTCATTCAAGCTTTTGCACAAAATGAGGTCTTTACCTTGCAAATCGTTGAGGATGGGGTACCTGTAGCAAATCAAAAAGTTACGGTTGAAAATGAAAATAACGCTGTCGAGAAGCCTTTCTACGAGGAAGGAACGACAGATGCAAATGGAAAGGTAGAATTCAATGAACTAACGAAAGCTAGGTTTGCTGAAAACAATGACTTTACCTTTACGATTGGCGAAAAGTCCTTTTTATTAGAGGGATTAAGGGAAGGAACGACGGATTCCTATGTTTACGATATCGCGACAGAAAATCCTCCAATAAAAGTGGACGCAATCCAAACGCCAGCTGAGCCAACAGAACCAGAGGAACCAACGAATCCAGGTGAAGGAACGGCCCCAGAGAACCCTGAAGACCCAGGGTCCACAGACCCGGAGGAACCAGTTGAGCCGGAGGAGCCAGTTGAGCCAACAGAACCAGAAGAACCAGAAGAACCAACAACCCCAGAGGAACCTACTCCACCAGTGCCTGAGAACCATTATGTTTCTGTCCATCAAACAGGAGCAGGGAACGTCATCATTAATGATAAAGAATATAAGCGACCTATAAAGGTGGAAAAGGGAGATGAGGTGACCGTAAAAGTTTCTCCTAAAACGTATTATGAAATAGAGTCGGTCACAATCATTTCAAAGGGGAAAAAAGAGAAAAAAATCGTTTCGGATAAGCAGTTGTTCCAGGATACACTATCAATCTCTAAAGATACCGAAATTCATGTTGTTTTCACCCCAATTATTCATTCTATTTCACTAGTACAAACAGGCTCAGGAAAGGTCAAAATCTCTCCTCCAAATAACAGAGATGAAGTTGAACTTGAGGCTGGAAAAGGTGTTGCGATCGAAGCGGGAACAGAAGTTGAGGTTGAAATTATCCCAGAAGATGGTTTCGAGATTCAGACTGTAGCCATCGAGAATAATGGTGAAAAGAAAGAAAAAGAGATTAAAGAAAACCGTTTCTTTAAAGATAAAATGGTTGTTTCAAATGATACAAAAATTCACGTTGAGTTTAGTGTGAAAGAATATACGATCACCTTTAACAGCTATAAGAACGGTGTGATAAAAGACAATCAGGATCAAATCCTAAATTCTGCGGGTGGAAGCATCGTTGTTCTTCATGATCAAGACTCCTTTTTCACCGTTTTTCCGAACGAGGGCTATCATGTTGAACGGATGGAGATTGAGGATGGAAGAGAAAATAAAGAAACCATCACGGACTTTTCAAGGCTAGAAAAAGTAAAGAACCCAGAAGGAATTAATGGGTTCAAGTATCCATTTAAAAAGGTCAAAGAGGATTATACCGTAACCGTGACCTTTACCCTTAACACCTATGACGTTAAGGCAGCTGTTCCTAGTGGGAATGGGTTGGTCACACTCAATAATGAGGATGGCCATGTGAACGTCCATCATGGAAGTCCCGTGAATGTAAGTATGACACCTTTAGACGGGTACCGTGTGGCATCCTTGAAAGTAAATGATAAGGTAGTTTCTTCTGATATCGAGAATGATCCGACCTTTGAAGAAGATGACTTTGGAAATATTACTTATACCGTGAATCCTATCACAAAGGATACGGAAATCGTCGTAGAGTTTGAGGAAGCGCCGGTATTAGAGGCTTCTTGGGAGACTTATTTGTCTACTGAGATGACACCTGATAGTGGAATCCTAATTGAAGATCCTATCTTAGAAGGAGCAAAGGGCAAGCATGTTCAAGTGTATTCAAAGGATACACATGTAAAAATTAACCCTGTTGACCCATTTAATAAGCTCAATCTGAATGAAAACTATTTTTCTAGGTATTTTATTGGGTGGGAAAAAGGATATTCCCTGAATGAATCTTACTCGATTCATCAATTCCTAGTGAAAACAAATGGATGGAAAAATGTCGTTTCTGTTCACTTAACAGAGCCGCTCATGCTGTTATGGGATAAAAAGAAACCAGAAGTTAGCAATATTCAATTGAATAATGAAACAGTTTCAGCTGAACCTAGTTGGTACAATGGCGCCGTCACCGTCACGCTTGAAGCAAACGACATTTCTGAGCAATATGAGGATGTTACGTATTCAGCAGGAATTGATAAAGTCTATTACACGAAAGGCAGTAAAGACAACGCCACCGCTGAAACCACTTTGGAAGCAACCTACGATGCTGAAAAGAAACAGTATACGTTTGATACCGTAGATGAAAATTACCAAGGAATTTACAGCATTTGGGCAGAGGATAAGGCTGGGAATGAATCAACCGTTCAGACTGTTCAAATCCAGATTGATAAGGATGCGCCAACACTTGATCAAACCAATGGCAATGCGGTTGTCTTTGAGGAAGTTCAGCATAGTTGGGGTGCAAAGCTAGTAAACTTCTTTACGTTTGGAACGTATTTTAACGAAGAAATTAAAGTGACTGTTAAGGCAGTGGATAATGCCTCAGGGATGAAGGACATCCTCTTGATTGCTAGAGACTCAAAAGGAAACGTAAGTGAGAAGATTGTTCCAACCTTAAATCAAGCGGAATCAGACATTGCAAGCGGTGTTGCAGTCTTTCATCTTGATGATGACAAGTTTAAAGGAACCTTTGAAGTTGTTCTGACGGATCATGTGAATAACTACAATAAAGAACCTTACGAAGTAACAAGTGAT
Organism: Mesobacillus maritimus; assembly: GCF_019749255.1. Classification (GTDB taxonomy): domain Bacteria; phylum Bacillota; class Bacilli; order Bacillales; family Cytobacillaceae; genus Mesobacillus_B; species Mesobacillus_B maritimus_A. The sequence continues at coordinate 8,052 of NZ_JACWFH010000044.1, forward strand.
AATTCAAACATCCTTTCAGATAAAAATCGTGAAGTTATGTTTGATAAACAAGCTCCTGCTGTGGAAATCCTGGTAAATGAAGGCGAAGATCGATATGAGGGCTACTACAATCAGGATGTTTCAATTGATGTGAACGTTGAGGATGGAGAATCTGGTCTTCATAAAGTGTTAGTTGAAATAAATGGTGAGCTTGTTGACGGTGGCTATGATTTATTTAAGGAAGAGAATGCACAAGTTGAACCGTTAACCTATAGCTATAATACGAGTGACTTTATTGAAAAGATAAACGAAGATGGCTCTTACAATCTTTCTGTATTCGTACTTGATAATGCAGGAAATGAGTCTCAGGTAACGAAGAAAATTTTTATCGATAAAAACGCTCCAACACTTGTCAATGATGATGGCAAAGCCATTTCGTTTGAACTGATTCATGATGAGAAATGGGCGAAGGTCGTCAATTATCTAAGCTTTGGAACTTTCTTTAATAAGAAAGTAGAAATGACCGTGAAGGCTGTAGATGATGTTTCTGGTCTTAAGTCGATTGTCTTGAACTCTAGTGATGCTAGTGTTCCACAGATTGAAGCAAAAGACGTAGATCTTGAAAATGGTATTGCCAAGTTTACATTGGATGTTGACCAGTTTAAAGGAACTTTTAATGTAGAAGTTGTCGATATGGTTAATCATAAAGAAGTTTACGAGGTGTCCAAAGACAACTCTGATATTGTTTCAGAAAATCAAGAAGTGATGATTGAGAAAAATGCTCCAAACGCGAAAATTACGGTTGTTCCTGATTCAACTGTTTCTTCAAATGGAGGCAATCAATACAATGGGGATGTGACGTTTGAGGCTGTTGTGGAAGATACAGAATCTGGAATCGGTTCGGATTCCATTTTTATCAACAACCAAGAAATTGCTCATGATTATTCTGAGGAAGCACTAAAGCAGGATCGTCCGATTCTTTATCCAATTGCTACCAATAAGAAATTGGCTAATAAAAATGGTTCCTATATGGTTTCATTAGAAGTTTTTGATAATGCTGGAAATAAGAACACTGCAGAAGAAACCGTCTATATCGACCGAACCAAACCAATCATTACCGATTTTACGTTTGCAACGAAAGAAAAGAATGGCAAGTATAGTGAAGCCGCAGAGGTTGATAAGCTTAATAAAGAGATGGAGCTTACTGAATATGGCTATTATTTTAATAAGCCAACTCGTGTAACGGTCGTTACCGAAGATCCAAAAGTAGATTACGAGTTCACTAGTGGAGTCAAATCGATGACCATCTATTTAAAGGATCATGACAAAGGAACTTATTATGCTGTCAAACAGGATGGCTCTCTTCAAGAAATTGCCGAAACAGCCATTGACAGGATCGTCCCTATTACGACGAATGGGACTGTAACATTCGATGTTCCAAAGGCTTTCAAAGGACAAATATTTGCCAAGGCAACGGACCATGTCAACAACAGTGGTGCATTTGAAACACCTGATGGTACCGTTGTTGAGGATAAAGCTCAGCATTCGAAAGAAACAAATATTGAGTTTGATAAAGCTGAAACATCATATAAAGATAGTAAAGACCTTGAGCTATATAATAAAGACGTAACCGTAGACCTAACGGTGATGGATTCTTATTCAGGTCTTAGCGAAATTGAATGGAGTGTCATTGCTCCTTATGATACCGGTAAAAACCAACAAGGCAAGATTCTAATCAATAATGACCGCACCTATCAAGCAGGTAGTGACACACAAGGATGGAAACAAACGAAGACCGATAAAAACCTTGTGACGGAAATGAAGAAAACCATCCAGGTTCGTCATAACAGTAATGATATTGTGTTAAAAGTAAAAATGACGGACCGTGCTGGAAATACATCAGAAGAGGAAATAAAGTTTAGCATCGACAAAACCGCTCCTACCATTGATGTGACGTATGATAACAATTCATCTGACCCAGAGTTTGATGATTTTTATCAGGAAAATCGGACAGCAACAATTGTCGTGACGGAGCGAAACTTTAGTCCGAAAGATGTTGAATACTTGATCACCAATAAAGATGGAGCAACGCCAAAGTTGCTTGGGTGGACAAGCAAGGTTAATAAGAATGACCCAGATAAGACGACACATACAGCGATTGTTCGTTACACAGCGGATGGCGATTATACTTTTGATATCAAGTATAAAGATGATGCAGCCAATCAAGCGGCAGCATTCAAACAAGATACTTTTACCCTTGATAAAACCAAGCCTGAAATTAGTGTCACCTATAACAACAATGCTGGAGCAAATGGAAACTATTACAACGCAAGTAGAACGGCCACGATTACGATTACCGAGCATAATTTTGAAACAGGTCGTATTCAGGTATCAGGTACTGCAAGCGATGGAGTAGCATTCCCAGGTGTGAGTTCTTGGAGTTCACGAGGCGATGTTCATACCGCAACCATTCAGTATTCAGCCGATGCTTTGTATAGCTTTGATATTGCCTATACAGATAAAGCAGGAAATATTGCTGCTGATTATCAGATGGACGAGTTTTATGTAGACCAAACGGCTCCTGAACTAACCATCACAGGAGTTGAGAATCAATCCGCGAATAACGGCGACGTTGCTCCAGTGATCGCTTATTCTGATAAAAACTTTAATAAAGAGGCTGTTTCAATTAGCTTAACAGGAGCCAATCGTGGGCCGGTAGCGCTGGCTGGTGCCTATGCAAATGCCGAAAATGGCCAGGTTTATACGTTTACCAACTTCGAAAATGAAAAAGAAGTAGATGACCTTTATACATTGTCCGCAACACTTGTTGATTTTGCAGGCAATGAAACAACCAAAACCATTATGTTCTCTGTCAACCGCTTTGGTTCTGTGTATGTGTTCGATGAATCATTGAAAGGCATTGATGGAAAGTATGTTCAACAAGAGCAAGATATTGTTTTAACTGAGACTAACGTAGACAATTTGAAACCGGAGACCATTGGCGTGAAGGTAACCAAAAACGGAACTCCTTCTGACTTGGTTGAAGGAACTGATTATACAGTCACTGAATCTGGCGGTGCCGGGAAGTGGAGTCAGTACAAGTATGTAATCAATAAAGAATTGTTTGCCAACGATGGTCGCTATACTGTAGCGCTTTACTCAGAAGACGCAGCAGGAAATATCAACGAAACGATTGATGAATCGAAGAAAGCGGAAATTTCTTTCGGAATTGATAAGACAGCGCCAGTCATTGTACCGCTTGATATTGAAAGTGGCGAGCAGTACCCAGTTGAAAATAAACAGGTGACAGTGTCCATTAAGGATAATCTTGTCCTTGAAGATGCAACCATCTATTTGAACGGCGGAAAAGTAGAGCATGCAGTAGAAGGCGAGAATTTTACCTTTACAATGCCAGGCTCTAACTCGAAGCAAGAGGTAAAGGTTGTGGCTGTGGATGCAGCTGGAAATGAACTGATTAATGAAGTAGATGATCTTCTCGTATCAACAAACCCAATTGTTCGTTGGTATAACAATACTCCATTATTCGCCGGGAGCATTGGCGGAATTGGTGCACTAGGCCTCTCGATAGCGGCGTATTTCGTATTCCGTAACCAGCGGAAACAAGAAGATGCGGGAAATGAAGCGATAGGAGGATAATCCAATGGTTGAAGAATCCACTCTAATGCTATGGCTCTTAATTGCTTCAGTGGTGTTGAATCTCATCACAATGGTATTCGTCATCATTTTGTTCGGGAGAATGAGGGACTTAAAAAGGTCCCTCCAACAAGAACCTCATGCAAAGGGAGAGGGAGCCGCACCGAAACAAGCGGCCCCCTCTACTCTAGGAGGAATTGTATTTTGCCGTCATTGCGGTACCCAACACGACTCAAGCGAAGAAGTATGTCCAAATTGTAAGACACCGAGGTAAAGGGGGAGTACCCTTATCTTCAAAAGAGAATACATTTAGAAATGAAAAAAGGAATCCAGATTTGGATTCCTTTTTTTGATCTATTAATCAATAATCTCAACTTTTACCTGTTGTCTACCATATTTCACAGCGTCATCATGATCTGGAATGAATACATCGATTTTGTTGCCTTTGATGGCTCCACCAGTATCAGCTGCAGTTGCTGTGCCATATCCTTCTACATGTACTTTTGAACCAAGTGGAATGACAGATGGGTCAACGGAGATGACCTTTGCATCTGGGTTTTCTTTTAGGTTGATTCCAGTACTTGTAATCCCTGAACAGCCTTCGCAACTTGCTGTATAGGCCGTTGCTTCTACGGTAATCACTTTGTTTGCTTCTTCTTTTTCCTCAGGAGCCTTGCTAGCTTGAGCTACTTCTTGTTTTGGTTCTTCAGCAGGTTTAGCCTCTTTTTTAACTGAGACAGCTTGTGAACCCTCTTCCTTTTGTGGCGCAGGAGTTGCAGCCTCAGTTTGAGTGTTCTCGATAGCCTGTCCCTTATTTGTTACGGTTGCTGTGACCTTTGTTCGTTTTGGTTGTTCCTTCGACACAGTCTCTTTTTCTGTATATACTTTTACATTCAAACCAGGATGAATGATATCTGATGTTAGGTTGTTCCAATCCTTTAGATCCTCGACACAAACGTTATTTGCTTGTGCAATATCCCAAAGTGTGTCACCCTTCTTTACCTTAACGGTGATATAAGGAGAAACAGTTAGCACATCCTCCGGAAAGATTAGATCGCTTGAAAGATTATTCCATTTTTTAATTGATTCCACTGATACACCATAATCTTGTGAAAATCCCCAAAGCGTGTCGCCCTTCTTAACAGTAACTTCTTCTGCTTGTACAGTTGTTGCGGCCGCCGTGATGATTGCCGCTGTTGCAACTAATGATACGATTTTTTGTTTCATTCTCTTTGCCTCCCATTGGCTCTTTCATCTTGTGGACTAGCTTAACATAGTAGTCTTACAGAAAAAGAACAGGTAGATATTAATTCATTTACGAATATATCAAGATATTAATATTATTGCAGAATATGATTCTAAGTACCTAGTAGCGTGAAATATAGGGGACGTTCTACTACTCTTTATTCCTATGGGGGGGAAAGAACACGGATTGTCAAAAATGAAAAACAGTCACATTAGACAGCTCAATGTGACCAAATAGGAATGGAGAAGAGAGAAACGGTCACACTGAAGAGCTCAATGTGACCAAATAGGAATGGAGAAGAGGGAAACGGTCACAATGAAGGGCTCAATGTGCCCAAATAGGAAGGGAGAAGAGAGAAACGGTCACAATGAAGAGCTCAATGTGACCATATAGGAATGGAGAAGAGGGAAACGGTCACAATGAAGGGCTCAATGTGACCAAGCAGCAAAGGAATAGAGGGAAACGGTCACAATGAAGGGTTCAATGTGACCAAATAGGAATGGAGAAGAGGGAAACGTATAAATGTCAATGTAATCATGTACATTTTT
>NZ_JACWFH010000045.1 GCF_019749255.1 Mesobacillus maritimus
AAACGTTGGCTCATGTTCTTCTATTATAGAAGAGCATGATAAATATTGTTTGTTGACGCTTGTTTGTTTAGTTTTCAAAGAACAATTTGCTTCGCGCTTCTCTTTTGTAAGAAGCAACTTTTATATAATACCATGTTCCTAAGAGTGAAGTCAACATCTTTTTTCTTTTTTAATTATCTTTTTCAAAAAAAGAAGTAGGCTGTTTCTTAAGCAACTTCTATATAATAGACTATTACATCCATTAAGTCAATGACAAATTTAAAACCTATCTGACTAAGAAGCTATATAAATATATCACCCTATTTGTACTAGTGCAATAGTAAATTGGTGAAACCCCACATTTATTCCCCCATATGTCCTTTATTACGTTTTTCATTACAAATAATTAGTAGTAATAGAAAAGGAAGTTAGATGAACAATAAGAGCCTTTTAATTTGTTTACTTTAAATAACCTTGTTTTTAATCAGTGGTTTTTCACAAGAACCTGCAGACGAAAAAACAGATTCAGTTAAACATAATGAATCAAGTAACACAAACAATAAAGCTGACAATCGTACCCCTAAACAAAGTATTATCTCTAAGGACCAATTACTTGAAAGAAGAACTCTAAGATCATATTTTGTTGTAGAAATCAAAAATGATCAGGTTTCTTCTATAAAAAACTTAGATACTCATAGTACTCATTCCGAGCAACTAGACTTAATGTCCAAACTTCAGTTAAAAGTAATGGAAGTAAGTTTAAGAAAAAATATTGATATAGAGCCATCAGATAAACAAAAACGACAAGATCATTTGTCTGCCGTTTTTGTTTGAATATCTTCTTCACCCAACAAGTTTAGCGGATTTTATCTCCAATAAAAAGTTTAACGCTACACGATTGAATTCATCCACTTTTTCAACCTTGCCTACATGACCAGCCTTTTTTATCATGTGCAATCTCGCATTAGGGATTAATTTATGCATTTGTTTTTGACAATAGGTTGGCAAAATCTTATCTTTTTGACAGGCTATCACCAACGTTGGTACGGTAATTTCCTTTAAAGTTTCACGATAATCAATTTGAAGACAAGCCCTCCATGCATGATAGAAACCATCAAGGTGTTGCGACCAAAGAGGCGTGACTTTTTGAACCGTTTCTTCGCTGTGGTCATGTAAACAACTTAATGTTGCTTTTGGAATATATTGTTCAAGTGTCATATTTTGATATCTCTTTTCATTCAAGAGTAACATGACCTTTTCAAGCCATTTAGGGACATAAGAAACTGAACTCGCAAGAATGAAGGATTTTACTTTTTCCGGAGCGATTTTATAGATTTCTTGTGAAATAATTCCTCCCATTGATAACCCGCATATATGCGCTTCTTTGATCCCTAAATGATCCAATAACGCGATTACATCTCTTGCAAATGCGTTTATAGTAATCTCTTCCCTTTCTAGGCATTTACTTTTACCAAAACCTCGTAAATCAGGAATGATTAAATCGAAATGTTCGGCAAAGGAATGCTGAAACTTCCACCCTTCTTTTCGCTCACCCAATCCATGAATGAGGACTAGCGGTTCCCCTCTTCCTAAACGGTCATAATGGAGCTCGACTCCATTCACTAGTGCGTGGTACATATGAAATCCTCCTTTTTTAAAAATATACCTATTATTACCATATATTAAAGAGTAGAAGATTCCTAGGTTAATATTCTTCCTATCTTAAATAAGAGACTTTTTTGTTTTGAGAAATTCTTAAAGTCTTAAAACACTCTTTTTATTTGTTTGAATATTCTGTTATATTTATGGTATATTTTAATGAAAGCGATACCAATCTTATGTGGTAAAAAAAATTACTGGCGGTGATTTTAGTGTTTACACGACATTTTGAGTATTGGCCAAAACGTTTATCAAAATCTTTACCGATACCTGAAACTACTATTCAAGACAACTTAGAAACTACAATGAAACGGTACCCAAATAAGACAGCGATTGTTTTTTATGGGACAGAAATCACTTATAAGCAACTTTACCTAGAAGTAAATAAACTTGCCGGATACTTACAACAGGAGCTTGGAGTTTCAAAAGGCGACCGAGTTGTATTGTATATGCAAAACTCACCACAGTTTATTATTGCCTTTTATGCGATATTACGTGTAGATGCAGTCATTGTGCCAATTAATCCTATGAATGTAAAAGAGGAAGTTGCCTTTTATTTAGCAGATTGTGATGCAAAAGTAGCGATTGCTGGGCAAGAGTTGGTTCCTGAAATCGAACCATGTATTGGTAAAACTCCTCTTCAGCATTTGATTGTGGCCGCCTATTGTGATTATGCACAAAAAGGGTTGGATTATGAAGTCCCTCCTTCTGTGGCCGCTACTAAACAAACATTTACCTCGGCTGGAATTATTAATTGGGGTGATGCTCTATCAGCAGACAAAGTGCCAGAACCAAGCCAAGCAAAAAGTGATGATTTATGTTGCTTACCGTACACCTCTGGAACAACTGGAAAACCGAAAGGCTGCATGCATACACATAAAACCTTACAAGCGACCCTTTTAGGGGGAATCGTATGGGCCCACTCTTCTCCAGCGGATGTTGGTCTCTCGACACTGCCTCTCTTCCATGTTACTGGAATGCAGCATAACATGAATGGCCCGATTTACTTGGGGGCAACCATGGTGGTAATGACACGCTGGGATCGGGATGTTGCCTTAAAATTAATTGAAAAGTATCGTATCACCAGATGGACAAATATCTCGACCATGGTAGTGGATTTCTTAGCGAACCCAAATCTCACAAAAGATGCAGTTGAATCACTAAAAATGATTGGCGGCGGCGGGGCTCCTCTTCCTGAAGCAGTTGGGGAAAAACTTTATGAGCTAACAGGACTTCGTTATGTCGAAGGTTATGGACTAACAGAAACGATGTCGCAAATCCACCAAAATCCTCTTCATCGCCCGAAGTTACAGTGCCTAGGAGTACCTCAGTTTGATGTGGATGCTAGAGTTGTAGATCCTGTTACCCTAAAAGAACTGGGGCCACATGAAGAAGGCGAAATTATTGTTACTGGAGAACAGGTGTTCAAAGGATACTGGAATCGTCCTGAGGAAACGAAAAATGCCTTTGTTATGTTTGAAGGCAAGGAATTTTTTAGAACTGGTGACATTGCTCGTTATGATGAGGAAGGCTATTTCTTTTTAGTTGATCGGGTTAAACGAATGATCAATGCCTCTGGATTCAAAGTATGGCCAGCCGAGGTAGAAATGACCTTATATAAACATCCATCTGTTCAAAGTGCTTGTGTGATTGGTGCACCTGACCCTAGACGCGGCGAAACTGTTAAAGCGTTTATCGTCCTAAATGATCGCGGAAGAGGAACAACCGAGGAGGAAATTATCGCCTGGTCAAAAGAGCATATGGCTGCATATAAGGTACCTAGGATTATTCAATTTCTTAACGAACTTCCTATGTCAGGAAGCGGAAAGATTCTTTGGAGAAAACTTCAAGAGCAGGAAGAACAAAAAGTAAAAGGCTAGACTTAGAAAAAGCAAGAATCCTTTCCGAGATATAGACGGAGATGTTCTTGCTTTTTCTACTCAACCAAAATTAGTACAAACACATAGGTGGGCTGTTTCAAATATTATTTGACATCGAAGGAAGAGTGCTGTTAAGATTACTATCAGATAATTCAAAATACTTTCTCGATACAGATAGAATTAACTACTTGGGTGATTTTTTTTGCAAAATGGAAGCGTTAACATTTTACCCCTCCTACATAGTGTAAAATTCCGTCTGGTTTCGGATTATGAATTATCTAGTAAAAACTGAAAGGGGATTATACCGTGACTTTGATTCAATCTGTAACAGGACCAGTTTCTTCTTCTGAACTAGGTTTGACTTTAATTCATGAGCATATGCGAGTTCGTTCTGAGTCTGTATTTGTTCAGTTCCCTCATTTGTATGATGAAGAGAAAGAGTTTGCTAAAGCTGTCGAGCAAGTGAACTCCGTTAAAAAGCTTGGAGTCAAAACAATTTGTGACCCTTCTGTTATGGAACTTGGTCGTGACATCCGCTTTATAGAGCGAGTATCCCGCGAAACGGGAGTGCAAATCATTGCTGCAACTGGAATCTACTCCTATCATTATATCCCACCACATTTTCAAAACCGTGACATTGACTACATGGCAGAACTCTTTGTCCGAGATATCGAGGTTGGCATTCAAAACACCTCTATTAAAGCTGGATTCTTAAAATGCGCCACTGACTCACAAGGAATCACGCCAGATGTTGAAAAGGTTATTCGTGCCGCTGCACGTGCTCATAAGAAAACAGGCGTCCCAATTATGACTCATTCACACCCAGGGACTGGAACTGGCTTAAATCAACTAGATATCCTCACCGAGGAAGGTGTCGATCCTAGTAGGATTTTAATTGGGCATACTGGTGATACAGATAACATGGAATATATCCTGAGGGTGCTCGAATATGGGGCCTTTATCGGGATGGACCGTTACGGTTTAACAAGCGAGTGTTCGACTGAGAATCGAAATAGTACTGTAATTGAACTTGCGAAAAAAGGCTACGCGAACCGTATGTTTTTATCGCAAGACCACTGCTGTACCATTGATTGGTATCCTGAAGAAGCACCAGGACTCATGTTTCCAAAATGGACGATGAGTTTTGTACTGGAAGAAATCATACCGGAATTAAGGGCCTCTGGTGTCACAGAAGAACAAATCAACCTGATGATGGTGGATAACGCTCGTCGTTGGTTCGAAGGTGACGGTCAAATTATGAACCAGTCCAAGGTGGAAATAGCGGATACTGAGTTCGGGAAAGCCAAATAGATACGAAAATAAAATGAAAGTTAAAAACGACAAGCTCATTAGCCTGTCGTTTTTTTATTATGCATACATTTTATCATCTTGTTCTTTTCTAAAAAAGCTCTTCATCGCATGGAATACATCGGCTTTTTGCTTGAGGATAAAATGGCGGAATTTCTCATCACTGATGTTTTTATAGGCGGACATTAACGTCGAGTGGCGGTTGTACTGATTTACTTCACCGTATCCGAACATATTGGATACTTTCATTAGTTCTTCAACCAACTTCACACATCGTGCATTATCTGAGGTTAAATTATCTCCGTCAGAAAAGTGGAACGGATAAATATTAAATTTCTGAGGATCATATTTTGTGTCAATTAACTCCAGAGATTTTCGGTAGGCAGATGAACAAATTGTACCTCCACTTTCTCCCTTTGAGAAAAAGTCCTCCTCTGAAACTACTTTAGCCTCGGTATGATGCGCAATAAACTCAATTTCTACTGTTTCATATTTCGAGCGTAAGAACCTCGTCATCCAGAAGAAGAAGCTTCGAGCCATATACTTTTCCCATAGCCCCATACTACCACTTGTATCCATCATCGCTAATACAACTGCTTTTGAGTCTGGTTTAATGATTTCGTTCCATGTTTTGAATTTCAAGTCTTCCTTATAAATGGGGTGAAACGATGGTTTCCCAGTCATTGCATTCCGCTTATATGCAGACATCATCGTTCGTTTTTTATCAATATTGCCCATTAACCCTGTCTTACGAATGTCATTAAATTCGATGTCTTCAATGACATCTTCTTGATTTTGTTTGCGCTGCAGATTCGGCAGCTCCAATTGTTTAAATAACGCTGCTTCAAGTTCCATAATCGATACTTCTGCTTCATAGTAGTCTTCTCCAGCCTGGTCACCTGCTCCTTGACCTTTCCCTGGAGCTGGCTGCCCTGATCCATCACGGGCGATAACATCTCCGACCTTGCTGTCCCCAGTTCCCTGGCCAACATGTTTATTTTTATCATAATTGTAGCGAATCTTATACTCATCCAGAGAACGGATTGGAATCTTGACTACCTCCCTGCCGTTCGACATCACGATGCTCTCCTCAGTTATCAGATCAGGAAGATTATTCTTAATTGCCTCCTGAACTTTTTCCTGATGGCGTTGCTGATCGTCATAGCCTTTGCGGTGGAGGGACCAATCTTCCTGGGAAATTACAAACTGGCCGTTGTTTTCTTCGGTCATTTTCGAACCCCTCCTGTTCTTTTTTAATCACAAATCTTCCTATGCTGTCATACAATAACTCGGGTAAAAAAGTTCAAACTTAAACTGTGATTACTCTATCATATGCAGGGGACAAAAATAATTTACAAATAATTTAGACAATTTATCTTTTCCTACTACGATTGGACAAGCCTGATTTTACCCCCTGTAAGTAGAAACAAAAGGAATCTGCGATTTGCAGATTCCCCTAGATTTTTAACGGTTTAGAAGACTACCCACATAACGAAGCAATTCATTTGCTGAAGTTGAATTATAGCCATGTTCGTCTATGAGTCTTGCAACCACTTCGTTCACCTTCTTCAACTGCGTTTCATCAGGTGTTTTGGTTGAGGTTGTAATTTTAACAACATCCTTTAGATCAGCAAAGAGTTTCTTTTGGATGGCTTCTCTTAAGCGATCATGGGAGTTATAATCAAATCTCTTTCCTTTGCGTGCATAAGCAGAGATGCGAATGAGGATTTCTTCACGGAATGCTTTTTTGGCATTCTCAGAGATTCCAATCTGCTCTTCAATTGAACGCATTAGCTTTTCATCTGGATTGATTTCTTCGCCTGTAAGCGGATCACGAAGTTTCGCTTTATTACAATAAGCTTCCACGTTATCCAGATAATTGTCCATAAGTGTTTTAGCGGACTCTTCATATGAATAGACAAAGGCCTTTTGAACTTCTTTCTTGGCAATATCGTCATACTCTTTCCTTGCGACCGAAATAAAGTTTAAGTACCGCTCCCGCTGTTCCTGAGTAATGGACGGGTGCTGATCAAGCCCTTCTTTAAGAGACCGCAAAACATCTAAGGCGTTGATTGATTGGATATTCTTTCGAATGATTGTGGAAGATATCCGATTAATGACATAACGTGGATCAATTCCACTCATACCCTCATCTTGATATTCCTTCTTTAACTCGGCAACATCTGCTGAGTTGTAGCCTTCGACACTTTCGCCATCGTAAAGACGCATTTTCTTAACAAGGTCAATATCTCCTTTTTTTGGCTCCTTTAACCGAGTAAGAATGGTAAACATTGAGGCAACCTTTAAGGTATGTGGCGCAATATGAACATTGCCAACATCACTTTCACGAATCATTTTATCGTAAATTTTCTCTTCTTCTGAAACCTTCAAATTGTATGGAATTGGCATTACGATAATACGCGAATGCAGTGCTTCATTCTTTTTATTTGAAATAAACGAGCGATATTCCGTTTCATTTGTATGAGCAACAATCAATTCATCAGCCGAGATTAACGCAAATCTACCAGCCTTGAAATTTCCTTCTTGTGTTAGTGATAGTAGATGCCAGAGAAACTTTTCATCACATTTCAACATTTCCTGGAATTCCATCATACCTCGATTGGCCTTATTCAATTCTCCGTCAAAACGATAGGCCCGTGGGTCCGACTCTGACCCAAATTCGGCAATGGTTGAAAAGTCAATACTACCTGTTAAGTCAGCAATGTCCTGAGATTTTGGATCTGACGGACTGAATGTTCCGATCCCAGTACGCTTATCTTCTGAGAAGAAGATTCGTTCAACTCGAACATCCTCAATTCTCCCACCATACTCCTGTTCAAGCCTCATCATATTGAGCGGGGAAAGATTCCCTTCAATACGTATACCGTATTCATCATAGAAATCTTTACGGAGGTGATGAGGAATCAAGTGTAGCGGATCCTCATGCATTGGGCATCCTTTTATGGCGTAAATTGCACCTCTGTCTGTCAGCGAATAAGACTCAAGCCCTCTTTTAAGCATCGTGACCAATGTCGATTTACCACCACTTACTGGACCCATCAAGAGCAAAATCCGCTTACGTACATCTAGCCTTTTTGCCGCTGGATGAAAATACTCTTCCACCAGGCGTTCTAGGGACTCTTCTAGTCCAAATAATTGTGAATTAAAAAAGCTATACTTTTTCTTTCCCTTTTCTTCCTCAATGCCTGCATCCTTAATCATATTATAAACTCTTGAATGTGCCGATTGAGCTACCCATGGCTGTTCCTTCACAATCTCCAGATATTCTCTGAACGTCCCTTCCCATCTAAGGTTCTCTTCTTCCTCGCGATACTTCTCAATTTTTCTTAATATCTCCATAAGGACCTCCCTGTCTTACGATTATCGAGAGACGATTAATATACCTTATGCACGGATGAAATTGAACATGCCAACAACCTGTAATTCTCTCTTTTAAAGATTCACTAAAAAACATCACCATTTCTTCACAGTCCGAGGACTTTAGGCTATAATAAAGACAGGTATGGAAAATCGGACAAAGGGGGCTTACATAAATGAATCTAATTTTGATTCTTGGAGTTTCAGTCGCTTTTCTAGCGGCGATTTTCACTTCAGGCTATGAAGATAAGCCAGGAGTAACCAAAAAATAAAGCACGAAAAAAGAAGCCGCAAATTCTTGCAGCTTCTTTTTTATTGGCTCTTTTTCGTTAGTTTGTCGCGATAGTCCTAAAACCGACTTTAACGCAAATCCATTTTCTGTTTTTGCACAAACTCTTTCATATACATTCTCGATTTTTTCTCAAGCATTTGCCCGATTTGCTCGGTCCAAGTATCCTCACGCTTGCCGCCCGTTCTGTCTTTGTAGTATTGAGAGATAATTTTATTATAATCTTCTAGTTGCTTCTTAAAAACAGTCGGGTCTTGTTGATACTCATTCTCCATATAGACATGTTCTAAAGGCAGTCTTGGTTTTTTATCATTTATTTTTTCGGGATACCCAACTGCCATACCAAACAGTGGAATTACATGCCCTGGGGTTTTCAATATCTTTTGAACTTCCTCAAGCTGGTTACGAATGCCCCCAATATAGCAGATCCCTAAGTCCATAGATTCTGCGGCAACTGCTGCATTTTGGGCTGCGAGCGCTGCATCAATTAGACTGACCATAAACTTTTCTGTGCTTTCAAGAGACGGAAGGACATCCTTATTTTCCATCTCTGCAATTAGTGCATGACGATGTAAATCAGCACAAAAAACGAAGAAATGTCCATTATTCGCTACATATGGTTGATTTCCCACTACTTCTGCGAGCTTGTCCTTTTTAGCTTGATCTTTTACCCCAATAATAGAATACGCTTGGATAAAACTAGAGGTTGACGCTGCCTGTGCACTCATGACAATCTGTTCAATCTGTTCCTTGGATAATGGCCTATCCTGAAAGTTCCTAACAGAGCGATGATTTAATATTGTTTCAATTACCTGGTTCATACGATCCCATCCTTTCATGAAACTTGCTGTTGGTTATGTAGACTGGAGGGTTTAGCCTCAGTCGATTTTACAAAAGAGGACCTGAGAAGTCGGCCCTCGTTTTTAATATAGGTTTGGATAATCCCTTTGTCTAAGGGCTTCATACACTAGAATTGCCGCCGTATTCGATAAATTTAAGGATTGAACAGTATCATTCATCGGAACTCTTAAGGTACGATCTTTATTACGGGTTAGCAGTTCTTGTGGTAAACCTGTTTTCTCTTTCCCAAAGATAAAATAGTAATCCTTTTCAGGTTGACTATAATCAAAGGCCGTATGTGGCTTTGATCCATGCTTTGTTAAATAGAAAAATTCTCCACCCCCGGTATTTGTATAAAAATCCTCAAGTGAATCATGATACACGATATTTACAAACTCCCAATAATCTAAACCTGCTCGTTTTAACCTCTTGTCATCCGAAGAAAAGCCTAAAGGACGAATTAAATGTAAAACAGTTCCTGTTGCCGCACAAGTTCGAGCAATGTTTCCCGTATTAGCCGGAATCTCTGGTTGGTATAGAACAACATGTAGTGCCAAAATTTTCACCTCAACATTAAATCTAGTTGTTATTATACCACTAACAACTATGCTCCTTCTGAAACTTTGTCCTTTTGGATATAAAATAGGTGGATGACCCCCACTTCCGAAAAAGCTTTCCAACATAATAAATGGGCTTACCCAATGTAAATTTATAGTAAAAGCTTATGTTCCATAAAAACCAGCTTTCGAAAAAAGCGAATAACGAGTGACAAATCTTTTTAGTAATCATCCACAATCGTGAAAAACTTATACTTTATATTAGGAGTGTACGCAGTAGAATCCTCGTATGCCCAGTACCGCCTTCTGCTATTGGTTGTATGTGCATTCACAAGCGGCATCCCTTCTGCATCTTTTGCGGTCACAATTGTCGTGTGATCAACGCGCCCATCTCCCTGAAAATCATAACAGATGACATCCCCAGGAAGAAGTTGACTCGGACTGTTTACTTCCTTTGCTCTTACCCCCGTCTTAGAGTTAGGCAAATACCAACGGAGCGAATTTGCTACCGTCCAGCTATAGCTCCAATTATTGTTCCTCATCCACCATCCTTTTGAGCGATTAGAAAACCCTAGCATCGGGGCTCCCCCTGCATGTAAGCATTGAGAAATGTAGTTTGTGCAGTCCACATCGAAACTTTTGAATGCAGGGTTATAGTCATTCCACCATCTTTCCGCATATTGGACAGCCTTCATCCGGTCATATCGAAAAGATTTCCGTTCATCTCCCTCTATTTCATCCTGCTCTTCTTGATTTCTTTCCACCTCATTGGTTTCAATTTTAGGTGACCCTAAGAAGTCTAAATTTATCTCGTTATCCTCAACGAGAATTCCTTTATAAAATTCAGCTTTTCGCTCTTCAATCCGTTCTTCAATTAAAAATGCATTCTTTTGTTTGATTAAATATTGATAATGGGCTTTATAAAATACTTCCGTTCCTTCAGCGGTTTTTCCTTCTTTTGTTATTTTCCCTTCCGCGGTTGTTCGGAGGATGTCAGCTCCTCTGTTTGCACAGCTTTCCTTAGTCTTCTCTATAAATGGACAGTCATGGATTTCGCTTCTAGTTTGGGAAACATACTGTCTTACACGCTGTTCTAATAAGTTTTGAAGTTGTTCTCTCACAAAACATCTCTCCTTTCATCACATATGTATGAGAAGAATGGTGCTTTCAGATATAGAAATGGATGGAAGATGTTGGTTTGGGCTTTGAAAAACAAAAAACACCTCCAATTCACAATTGAAGGTGCCTCCCTTTTGCATTCGTTATTGACTTATCCTACTTAGCCCCGTCTTGATTTCCGCTAATACCTCTTCATCTTTTTCAAGCCCTAGGGCGTGGTCTAAGGCCATTTTTGCCTCTGGACCACCTATTTTCGCCAATGACCAAGCCGCTGTCCCACGTAATACTGGTCGAGGATCCTCCTGCATTACTTTTATTAAATCAGGTACAGCACTCTCATCTTTGTAATGAGCAAGAGCAATGACAGCATTTCTCTGAATTGGTTTTTTCCCTCTCCATGAACCAGATACTGGACCGAATTTCTCTTTAAAGTCACGGTTATTAATATGAAGAATCGGTTTTAGTAAAGGTTTGGCAATCTCTGAATCTGGTTCTGTTTCCTCATGGAAGTGAAAGTCTTTCCCTTTATTCATTGGACATGCTGTCTGACAAGAATCACATCCATAAAGACGGTTCCCAATTTTTTCTCTAAATTCCTCTGGTAAAAACCCCTTCGTCTGCGTTAAAAATGCAATGCAACGTTGACTGTTCAGTTGCCCACCTTGGACAAGAGCACCTGTTGGACATGCATCAAGACACTTTGTACAAGTACCACATTGGTCCTCAATCGGTGAATCTGGTTCAAAAGGAAGATTGGTAATCATTTCACCGAGGTAAACATACGAGCCAAACTCAGGGGTTATGATTGAACAATTTTTCCCGCTCCAGCCAATCCCTGCACGTTCAGCAACAGCGCGATCGACAAGCTCTCCCGTATCAACCATTGATTTAAACTTAGCCTCCGGTACTTTTGAAGCAATATATTCTTCTAGCATTTTTAGCTTTTTTCTTAAAATATGATGGTAGTCCTGTCCCCAGGAAGCACGACAGAATATCCCTCTTCGCTCACCTTTTTTGCTGACCACTCTTACCTTCATTTTTGATGGATACGCGACAGCAATGGCAATAATAGATTGAGGCTTATCAAAAATTAAATCCGGACGTACTCGTTTCTCAATATCAGGCTCTTCAAAGCCAGATTGGTATTGAAGCTCTTGTTGACGTAGTAGTCTATTTTTCAATTCCGTAAAAGGCGCAGGCGATGTGAAGCCAATTTTATCGATGCCTATTGTTTTACTATATTCAATTACCTCTTGCTGCAATTCTTGAATATTCACGTGGATACCCTCCCTTCTATTTGAAAATATCTATTTTAGTTGTATATTTTTAAAGCGCATAAGTAATATGATAAACTATTTTAAAGGAATTTTGGAGGTGGAAACATTGGAAATTATGGTTTCCAGTGAGTTATGTAGGCTGGTGCCTGGGTTTACTGCAGGAGTTATCCAGTACCGAAACATTGAAGTGGGAGCGTCCCCACAAATGGTAAAAGGCAGACTACAATTGTTTCAGGAGTCTATCTTTTTTGAGCTTGAAGATAAAAACCTTACTGATTTTGACGGAATAAAAGAATGGCGTCAAATTTTCAAACAAATTGGCAAAGATCCCAATCGATATAGACATTCGGCAGAAGCACTTTATCGAAGGATAAAAAAACAAAACTATCTCCAAACAGTACATAGCGCTATCGATTTGAACAACTTCTTCTCGCTCAAGTATGAAGTCCCAATCGGCATTTATGATACCGATAAAATTAACGGGGATATTGATTTGAAAATTGGAGCAGAAAAAGAAGAATATTTTGGCCTAAACGGGAGAATGAATTCATTACATAACTTGATTGTTTCTAGTGATGAAACTGGACCATTTGGTAGTCCTTTCGTTGATTCTGAACGCACTTCTGTAACGGAAGATACCAAAAATGCATTGCAAATTATTTATCACCGTCCCTCCTTGGATAGTAAGAAAAGTCACCAATTAACTGAATCTCTTATGAATATGTTTATACAGATTCATGGAGGAGAGGGCCACTACACGATGATTGGATGCGAATAGCATCCTTTTTTTGTTCTTCATGGTGAGTGAATATGTTTAACCTAAGGGTAAACACTGGCTTCATGAACTTTTCACGAGGACCAAAATCATTGTCTCTTACTTAAAAAATTAAAAAACGCAATACTTCGTTTCTAGTTAAACGAAATACTGCGTTATATATGTATTGGAGCGGGTGATGGGAATCGAACCCACTACATCAGCTTGGAAGGCTGAGGTTTTACCAGTAAACTACACCCGCATATTTAAAATGATAAATATAGTAAAATTATATCCCTTTGACTCTTTATATGATACACAGTTTTTTCTTGTAAGTCAACCACCTATGTAGGTTTTTGTCGAAATACCTTTATGTTAACAGATTCCATTTTCTAGAGTAGGCTAGCCATACATAATTCAGCGTAAAAGCACTTTTCCTCCATAAGATTCCTGAAAAGGAGTGCCTTCCGATAGAGTCATTAAATTGATGCTAATTTGCCAAAACCAGTAATAACACCCCATTACTCAATAAACAGATGACCTAGTCATAATAAAGGTGAGTGTATTTTTTAAACTGAAACCCATAGTTTGATAAACTCCTAATAACAGGCTGGTTTCGTAAAGACTTTGTTAATAGCTACCACAAAAAACTCCACTATTACAAGTGTAGTAGTGGAGTAGAATACTTATTTCTTTTGAACCAAGAATTTAATGAGTGGTCCGTCTTGTTCTGTATTTAAGATTGTGTGTCCTGCATTTCTAGCCCATGCCGGAAGATCATTTAACGCACCTTTATCTGTTGCTTGAAGTTCAATCACCTGGCCGCTTCGGATTGAATCCATTCCCTTTTTAAGTTTAATTATTGGCATTGGGCAAGTTAGACCTGCAACATCGACAACAGAATTAACCTTAATATTCTTTTCTGTATCCACTTTTACTTCAACTTCTCCACGATCATTTGTTTCTACCTTTCTATTAATATTGCTTCCAAAAACAGAAGAGTACGTTTTCCATCCTCCATCAACATTCTTAACATGATAACCATGATTCATAAGAATCCGCGTGGCCAAATATCCGCGTAACCCAACCTGACAGCTTACATAGATTGTCTGGTCTTTTGGTAGCTCGGCTAAACGATTCCTTAGATCATTTAATGGAATATTAATCGATCCCTCAATGAATCCGAATTCTCGCTCAACTGGTTCACGAACATCCACTAATAGCCCGCCCTCTTCAACAATGTTATCAATCTCATGCCACTGGACATGATCCAACTCTCCGTCCATTATATTCGTTGCAACATAACCTGCCATGTTTACAGGGTCCTTTGCCGATGAAAATGGAGGGGCATAAGCTAATTCTAAATGGGTTAAATCCTCAACGGTCAAGCCACCTTTAATGGCTGTGGCAATAACATCGATTCGCTTATCTGCTCCATCCGCACCAACAGCCTGAGCACCAAAAATTTTACCTGTTTCTTTGTCAAATACTAACTTTAGTGCAATTGGGGCAGCCCCAGGATAATATCCTGCGTGTGAGTTTGGATGAATATGCACCACTTCATAGCATACCCCTAGGCGTTTAAGAGTTTTCTCATTGCTTCCAGATGCAGCAACAGTTAAATCAAAAACTTTCGCAATGGAAGTACCTAATGTTCCTTGGTATTTCTCTTGTTTGCCCATCATATTATTTGCTGCAATACGCCCCTGACGGTTTGCTGGTCCTGCTAGTGGAATCATTGCCTTTGTTCCATTAATATAGTCCACAACTTCTATCGCATCACCCACAGCATAAATATCTGAATTTGAAGTCTGAAGATATTCATTTACAATAATTCCGCCACGCTCTCCTAGCTCTAACCCTGCAGATTTAGCAAGTTCATTCTCAGGTCTAACACCTATAGAAAGGATCGTCATATCCGTATCAATTTCGTTTCCATCAGAAAGGATTACTTTCTTTCCTTCGTTAGCGAAAGCTTGAACTCCATTTTCTAAAACAAGCTTTACTCCTTTTTCTTTTAAATGATTATGCAAGATGCTTGCCATTTCGTAATCAATTGGGGCCATGATTTGATTCGCCATTTCAACAATCGTTACTTCTACCCCTCGGTCAACAAGGTTTTCAGCCATCTCAATTCCAATAAATCCCCCACCGACAACCACTGCTTTTTTAGGGCTATTATGGTCGACATAGTCTTTAATTTTATCTGTATCAGGAATATTTCTTAGAGTAAACAATGTTTTATTTTCATTAAGCCCAGGAATTGCTGGTACAATTGGTCTTGCTCCAGGTGATAATAATAATTTGTCGTAGGTTTCATCATAAACTTCTCCCGTTTGTAGGTTTTTAATGATTACCTTCTTAGATTCAGGATCAATGCTCATAACTTCACTCAAATTTCGAATATCAAGCTTGAAGCGCTCTGACATCCCTTCAACTGTTTGAACTAATAATTTGCTTCTGTCTTTGATTGTTTCACCAATGTAGTATGGTAACCCACAGTTCGCAAAAGAAATATGTTCTCCTCGCTCAACCATGATTACTTCAACGTCTTCACTAATTCTTCTAAGTCTAGCTGCAGCCGTTGCACCACCAGCAACTCCACCTACAATCACAATTTTCTTAGTCATCTATATTTCCTCCTATATAATAAAAGTTTTTTAAATTTTATTTCACAAGACTAATATACCACTAGGGGTATATTTGCAACACAGTTATTTTTGACAAATTCGTTACAATTTAAATGATAGGCTTAATGTTTTTTTAAAGTTCTATGGAGAGTTTTTGCTAATATGTTAGTTATGGAGGGGGCGAGAGCGATGAATCATAATGGAAAACCCAATCTAACTACAAGATCTATCCAACCAGAAAATCAGGAATCCCCAATCCACTTTATAAAAAAATGGGAAACTCCATTATCTTACTTTTACCGGAGAAATCATTTTCCGTATCCTATCCTTAATCAATATAACTACTGGCTACAGGTTATAGATGGACAATCAAAGAAAAGATATATTCATCTAACAGAATTACTCGCAATGCCCACATCAACATTAACGGTGCCACTTGAATGCGCTGGAAATAAACGTGCAAATTTCTCTCCTAAGGTTTACGGGGAGCAATGGGAAGCAGGTGCCATTAGTCAAGGGAAATGGACAGGGGTACCGTTAAGGAATCTTTTGAATGACACAGAGTTAACAATGGAAGCACAAGAGATAGTTTTTGAAGGTGCCGACCTTGGTAAGAAGCCTGGCACTGAAGGGATTGTGCCTTATAAAAGGAGTTTACCATTAGAAAAAGCATTGCACCCAGATACCTTGGTTGCCTTTCAATACAATGACCAGCCACTATCTGTTAAGCATGGTCATCCTTTCAGACTAATTGTCCCTAATTGGTATGCTATGGCTTCTGTAAAATGGCTACGGAAGATTGAAATTATTAACCACAGGTTCTCTGGACCGTTTCAAACTGATGATTATATGTATTATCCAAATGAAAACAATGATCAAGGGGAATTTCCAGTCACAACGTTAAATGTTAATTCCACCATCCAGCAACCTTTAAACTATTCAATTTTGAATTCAGGTACACACAAGGTGGAAGGAATCGCTTGGACAGGTCGAGGGAAAATAAAAGAGGTACAAGTAAGTTTTGACAACGGTCAGACCTGGACTAAAGCAAACTTATCAAGGAGTGGTGACTCGGACTATTCATGGATTCGCTGGTCCTTAGTTCGTGAGTTCACTAATATAGGAGAATACACAATCCTGTCTAGAGCCGTAGATTCTAGTGGACGAGTACAACCTGATAGTCCCTACTGGAACCAAAAAGGTTATGGATATAATGCAGTTTCTAAAGTTCACGTGAAAGTGGAATGAATCTATTAACCAAAAAAAGAGATAGGAATGATCCTATCTCTTTTTTTCGACTGTATGAGTACCGGTGGTCGGGGTCGAACCGACACTCCTCACGGAACACGATTTTGAGTCGTGCGCGTCTGCCAATTCCGCCACACCGGCAAATTACTATGGAGGCGGCAACCGGATTCGAACCGGTGAGTAAAGGTTTTGCAGACCTTGGCCTTACCACTTGGCTATGCCGCCATAGATGTTTTGGAGCGGAAGACGGGATTCGAACCCGCGACCCCAACCTTGGCAAGGTTGTATTCTACCACTGAACTACTTCCGCAAAAATGGCTGGGCTAGCAGGATTCGAACCTACGAATGACGGAGTCAAAGTCCGTTGCCTTACCGCTTGGCTATAGCCCATTACTATATTATTCAATCTCATTAAGAATGTTAATTAAAAAAATGGGGCGATCGATGGGAATCGAACCCACGAGTGTCGGAGCCACAATCCGATGCGTTAACCACTTCGCCACGACCGCCATAATTTGGCAGGGGTAGTAGGAATTGAACCCACACCAAAGGTTTTGGAGACCTTCGTTCTACCTTTAAACTATACCCCTAAATATTATATATGAAAGCTATTTTACTACGCTACGCTCCGTAAAGAGCATTGGTGGAGGGGGACGGATTCGAACCGCCGAACCCGAAGGAGCGGATTTACAGTCCGCCGCGTTTAGCCACTTCGCTACCCCTCCGAAAAATATTATTCCTAGGCTTCCATTTTGCTAAATCAAAACCAAAATTTCCACCTTAAATTACACATAAAAGGTGGCTCAGGACGGAATCGAACCGCCGACACATGGATTTTCAGTCCATTGCTCTACCGACTGAGCTACTGAGCCATAATAATGTATTGACCCGCTTAATAATTTGTGCGAGTCCATTACTCAAAAGACCTTGGGTCTTCCTCACAAGTTGCCGCAGAAGCTTATTCATAGAAGGTAGCAACTTCCCCTACCGACTGAGCAACTGAGCATTATTTAAAAATGGCGGTCCGGACGGGACTCGAACCCGCGACCTCCTGCGTGACAGGCAGGCATTCTAACCAACTGAACTACCGGACCGAATTTTTTTCAAGCAAAGCTTGAAAAAAACTTAATTGCGGGGGCAGGATTTGAACCTGCGACCTTCGGGTTATGAGCCCGACGAGCTACCGGACTGCTCCACCCCGCGACAATAATATGGTGGAGGATGACGGGATCGAACCGCCGACCCTCTGCTTGTAAGGCAGATGCTCTCCCAGCTGAGCTAATCCTCCAAGATGGAAAGTTATTTTCTCTATTGAAAAAAACTATGGTGACCCCTACGGGATTCGAACCCGTGTTACCGCCGTGAAAGGGCGGTGTCTTAACCGCTTGACCAAGGGGCCAGTTTTTATGGCGGAGAGCAAGGGATTTGAACCCTTGATACGCGGTTAGCGTATACACGATTTCCAATCGTGCTCCTTCGGCCACTCGGACAGCTCTCCATAAATGGCTCCGCAGGTAGGACTCGAACCTACGACCGTTCGGTTAACAGCCGAATGCTCTACCAACTGAGCTACTGCGGAATAATGGTATTTGAAAACCGCCTGGCAACGTCCTACTCTCACAG
>NZ_JACWFH010000046.1 GCF_019749255.1 Mesobacillus maritimus
AAGGGTAGACAAAAAGTTCCAATAACTAAACCAAAATCTAAGCCGGAATTTGGAAATGTCGCTAGGGATAAAACAGAGAAGAAGAAAAAAAAGCACAAATAAATGGATTCTGATAAAAATGTAAAAAAAAGGGAACAAGGTCATTTTAAAACCTCGTTTCCTTTTTTGCTATCTGTGGCGAAAAATATATGGTAATTTTTTCAATATATTCAAATCAAATACATTCATGCAAGGCTAGTGGTCACCTAATGGGTCACCTAATGGAGTGCACCTAATGTGTTGCGCCTTTCTCCACACTCGAATGGATCATAGATTCTTTCCGTCCATATACAAAATAATAGAATCCAGCCATAAAGATTGCGAAAAAGGCTAGTGCCAGGTACATGTGTTGAAAGCCAAGGAATGGAATAAACACTCCTAATACAGCTGGACTTAAGCCATTTGCAGCGTCCATCCCGATATAATAGGTGGATGTCGCTAACCCAATTTGTCCAGGAGGAACCATTTTAATCGCTACGGCTTGTGCGGTTGACTGTATATTTCCGTAACCCAGTCCAATGAGGCCAGCTGCTAGTAATAATAGAAAGCTTGTGCTTGCGATACTCAAGACAAACATTCCGGCTGACAGGATCAAGATACAAGGATACATAACATAGTTGGCACCCTTTGAATCGACTAATTTACCCGTTATCGGGCGTGAGAACAAAATCGCAAGGGCATAGACGAGGAAAAAGAAACTGGCTGCTTCCACTAGATTGACTTCGGACGCATAAAGATTAATAAAAGCTAAGACACTGCCATAACAAAAAGAGATGCCCATAATCACTATGGCAATCGGAATCGCTTTTGGTTCCAAAAATTGCGTCCAGCTTAGCTTTTGCTTTTCAGGATTTTTCTTCAGCCTTAAAGATGGAATATTGGAGAATAGAATGAATGCTAGTGAGATGGTACCAAAAATGAGGCAGAGTAAGAATATCCCAAAGTGATTGGCATGTTTGGACATTAACACGCCGATAAATGGACCAATAGCTGCTGCTAAGGTCATGCTCATTGTAAAATACCCAATGCCTTCTCCTTTACGAGAAGGTGGCACGATGACTGCAATAATGGTGGCCAAAGTATTAGCTGCGATCCCAAAGGTAAATCCATGAATTAACCGCGTTAGGATTAAAAAGGATATATTCAATTGGATAAAATAAAGAAAGATGCTCGTTACGATGGCGATTCCACTTATAACGAGGATGACCTTTGTATTAAAATCATTATATTTACGCCCAATATACAATCGCCCAATCAGCAGACCGACAATGAAAATCCCTGATGCAATGCCAGCTTGACCTGTGGAAGCATTAAACGTTTCCACGGAATACACCGCAATCGTGACCATCAACAAATAAAAAACCATTGAGATGAAAAAACTGGCAGAGGATAGCATGATAAAATCTTTCGTCCAGAGCTTTTCTGTTAACGTCCTGTTCAAGGTAATAACTCCAATCCATTCATCATTAATTGCAAAATAATTCACAAAGCACTTTTATCACTATACGTTTCCTTAAGAAGGTTTATTCCAATTACACTAGTCGGAATAAAATGGTATACCCATAGTATTGAGGGTTTCGTTGCCTTTGTCAAACATTTGGAGGGGGAGAATACGTTGAAAAAATAAAAAAACCAATCTTTTTTGTATGTAAGATCGGTTAATTGGTCACATATTGTTTGTTTGGTCGATATACCTTGGTTTGCGCGGCAGGTTTGCTTTCTACGAAACTTGTTTGTACTCTTTTGCTTCGATAGTTGCCAACACCATATTGAGAGGTGGAGAGCATGGCCAAACTTTCTTTATAAGATTCAATAAATTTTTTCATCATATCATTTATCTCCTTTCCATTTGATACTTTTATTATGGCAGGGAATCCATATTTTAACAATGTTGGTGAAAACGGGAACATTAGGCAGGAAAACGGAAACATATTCAATGAAAACGTAAGCATCTCCTGTTTTCTTATGTTTATAGCTTTTTTTACCTATTTTAGGTTACCAAGCCATTTTACATAAAAAATAGCAGAGGAAAGCCCTATTTCTAATCAAAAAGGCTTTTGTTCATTAAAGGGGTAAATTCAACGTTAGGGGCTATTGCCTCTATCTATAGTCTTTAACAGATGTTTTATCGCCTATCAGCCTAAAACGGGGTTTACAAGACGTATTGTACGAACCTCTTGATAACTTTGCTATAATGACCATGATTCAGCTTATTTAATAGGAGAGTGAAAGATGGATAATAATGTTTTTGAAGAGCTCGCAAAAAGGTATGATACAGAAGAAAGAATGGCATTAGCGAAAGTGATTGTGAGGGAAGTAAAAACAGAGTTACAAAATAGTATAACAAAATCCTTAATCGACTATGGAAGTGGTACAGGACTAGTTAGTTTAGAACTATCAGGCCTCGTAGAATCTATTTTGTTGGTGGACTCATCTAAACAAATGTTGGAGGTTGCAGAAGCAAAAATTACGGCCAGAGGGATTTCCAATGCAAAAGTACTTTATTCAGATTTCACTCAAGAAACTCCTGAACTTAAGGCAGACATTGTATTACTATCACTAGTCCTCCTACATATTCCTGATACGAATAAAATTTTACAAGAATTGTACAACATCCTAAATGATGGTGGCAAGCTAATCATTGTTGATTTTGACAAAAACGAGACCATCCATCATCCAACAGTTCATAACGGTTTTAAGCATGAAGAACTAAAGCAAAAACTAACACAAGTTGGATTTACATTCTCTGAAGTGCATACTTTTTATCGTGGTGAGCGTATTTTTATGAAACAAGATGCCTCCATGTTTAGATCTACTAGTATAAAATGATTTTTTCTAAATAAAAAACCTCCCTCTTGATCTTTTCAAGGGGGAGGTTTTTCATTAAGGCTGCAACAGCATAGAAAGAACCTTCATTAAAGAAAGCTATTCGATTTTAGACTGATATACAACTGCCTTCCCGTAAAAATCAAACCCATACCCAATTATGGCTGCCAAAAGTGTCGGGACCGTCCAGCCTAGGCCATTGCTATGCAAGGGGAGGAAGGCAAAGAAAGGATTTAGTACGTTCAGCTGGAGACCAATCGAATTTAGCGCCTCGAAAAGAGCAAATACTGTTGCGATTGAAACAGAGAAGATATACATCCTTTTACTTTCCCCAAAAAAGTGCTGGAAAAGCGAAAGTATAATGAGCACAATCGAAATCGGATAGATGAAAACGAGCAAGGGTGTTGCAAACTGTAGGATTAAATCTAGGCCGAAGTTTGTCAAAAGCCAGCCAATAACAATAAAGATAAATACATAGTTCTTATAGGATAACTTTGGGAAAACTTCATGAAAAAAACGACTACAGGCATTAATAAGGCCGACACAAGTAGTTAAGCATGCAAGTATCACAATTACGCCGAACAACACATTCCCGCCATAGCCAAACAGCTGTTGTGAGGCGAATACTAGTATTTCGGCCCCATTTTTAAATGGTTCGTCATATGGGAGAACACGCCCAATCCAGCTAAGAGATACATAAACAATGGTTAAGCCACCAGCTGCAATGAGGCCAGCAAAGAGTGTTCCTTGTATTAAATCCTTTTTCTTTGTCACGCCTTTATCTTTTAACCCATTGATGATGACAATCCCAAAGGCAAGGGCCGCAATCGCATCCATTGTGAAATATCCTTCCAAGAATCCTTTTAAGAAGGGATTGGATTGGAACTTTTCTGAGGCAGGTACTTCACTATAGCTAAAGGTAAAGAAGGCACGAACAACTAAAATCGCGAGAACGCCGAGTAAGGCAGGTGTCAAGATCTGACCAACGAGGTCAATAATCTTTTTCGGATTTAAGCTAAGTAAATAGGTTAATCCAAAGAAAATGATTGAGAATAAAAACAATGATAGCCGACCTTGGACATCATACACTTGCATGAAACCTAATTCATACGCTACATTCGAAGCTCGTGGGATGCCATAAAATGCCCCGATAGACAGATAAATTACGATGGCAAATGCAAGACCAAAGACTGGGTGAACACGTTGACCGATCGATATAAGCCCATTATTGGATAGCGAAACAGATATAATGGCTAATAAAGGTAAAAAGACTGCTGTTAAAATAAACCCAGCAATGGCGGCAATAAAATGGTTGCCTGATTCCATGCCAAGGTAAGGAGGGAAAATTAAATTTCCTGCTCCAAAAAATAAAGAAAAAAGCATAAATCCTGAAAACAATATATTTTTGCGACTCCGACTCAAGTTGAACCCTCCTAAATCTTACCGAAAACAACATCTATATCCACTGTCAGAAATCGATTAATAAACAATAGTCTTACCTGAGGTTGGGACTTTTCTAATTGCTTTATTGAAGACTGTGTCACAATTATCAGTCAATTGTCTTATTGCAGTATTCATGTAATCGCCGAACCCCTCCGTGATTGTAACCCCTCGATTGTTTGATTTCAATGATTCTTCTGTGATGGTTTCTCCTGTGTCGATGCATCGTGAGTTCAGCGACATTCTTGCATTTTTACGCAATAAAAAACTCGACCCTAAAATAGGGACGAGTTTGAACTCGCGATACACCTATATTCCGAAAGTTTCATAAAAAACAAACTTGCTCTCAGCAACGTATAATCATACGTGATCCATGTAACGGTGGAAATCCGTCAAAGCTTACTAGTTTCAGCTTAGCACCTTGGAGATCATTTTCAGAAAAGGTTTGGCCACCGATTTTCACCAAACGTCGACTCTCTGTAGAACAAAGTTCTTTTCTTACTACTTCTCTTTCTCGTCATTAACTTTACATGATGTACTCTTAATCTAGTAAAAATAGATTGCTGTGTCAAGAATATGTGTAAATTTAAAAATGTTAAAATAATTCAGGTTCTTAGACTTTATTAACATCTATGAAGTGTACACCACTAGGACAAGCGAACTTGACTACACTATTGGACATCATATGGATCCTCTGATCGAAAGTCGTGCGTGCCAGGCACCTGGAAAGGATTGTATATATGAGCGAATGTGCGTGGTTAAAATGTATGATCAAGGAATGGTTGTTGTATTGCTTTTTGTTGCAAATACAATAAATTTTGAATATAGTTAAAGGTGTTAAGTTTGTTGCATTTACAATATAAATTACGCTAAGGAGATAGTGATGACTGAAATTCTTCGTGAAATTGGAATGATCGCAAGGGCGTTGGATTCCATTAGCAATATCGAATTTAAAGAATATGATCTAACAAAAGGGCAGTATTTGTATCTGGTGCGGATATGTGAGCATCCAGGTATTATTCAAGAAAAGGTAGCTGAGCTGATCAAAGTTGACCGAACTACCGCATCTCGTGCAATCCGCAAACTTGAAAGTAATGGTTTTATTGAAAAGAAAGACGATGACCATAACAGGAAAATTAAAAAACTCTTTCCTACTGAGAAAGGAAAAAAGGTTTATCCTTTTATCATAAAAGAACATGAGTATTCTAATAGGGTTGCATTGGCGGGATTTACCGAGAATGAACAAGAAATCATTCAGACTCTTCTACAAAGAGTAAGGAATAATATCGAAAAAGACTGGGAATCTATTAAAAAGGGACACAAGCGAAGTTATTGAAAAACAAAAAGGAGCGACCTATGACAATTAATATAAAAAAGTGTACGCATAAGGATGTGCAGATTCTTCAAAAAATTAGTTATGACACATTTAATGAGACCTTTAAGCATAAGAATTCGCCCGAAAATATGAATACATATTTGGAAAAAGCTTTTAACATCGATCAGTTAGAGAATGAGTTAGCAAATGGGTCTTCGCAATTCTTCTTTATTTATTTTCATAAAGATGTTGCCGGATATTTAAAGGTCAATACCGAGGATGCTCAGACTGAAAGTATGGGGAAGGAATCACTTGAAATTGAGCGGATTTATATTAAGTCACACTTTCAAAAGCTTGGGCTTGGCAAATATCTACTAAATAAAGCACAGGACATTGCGAGAGCCCATGGCAAAACGAACATCTGGCTAGGCGTATGGGAAAAAAATGAAAATGCGATTGCGTTCTATAAAAAATTGGGATTTGTCCAAACGGGCGCCCACTCGTTTTATATGGGGGACGAAGAACAAACTGACTTTATCATGACCAAAACACTCGTTTAATCTGTATAAACATGGAAGGTGCCAGGCACCTTCCAATTTTTAGTTTGTGTCGCGAGGCATATGCTAAGAATATTACTCTAGTTGTAATTAATCTGAAAAATTTAATCTCGTTGAGAAAGTAAATCCAGTTGGAACTGCAACTCCAAGTGGATTTTTTTCTGTTTTCTTCTATGATAACTATTATCTAACGACCGGTCTTTTTACCAATTAGTATTATGTGGAACATACCTATGAAACAAGATTACTCTGAGCATGTTATGGCAACATGAAAAGTGCTTTTCTAACTTGCCTTGGCATCCATGTCTTTTTGATGGTTCAGTGTGCTATAAGAAGTGGTGTTAGAAAAAAATGGAAGGTGCCTGTCACCAAGCACTAGCCTTGCATGAATGTATTTGATTTGAATATATTGAAAAAATTACCATATATTTTTCGCCACAGATAGCAAAAAAGGAAACGAGGTTTTAAAATGACCTTGTTCCCTTTTTTTTTACATTTTTATCAGAATCCATTTAT
>NZ_JACWFH010000047.1 GCF_019749255.1 Mesobacillus maritimus
TATAAATGTCAATGTAATCATGTACATTTTTGACTGTGTAAGAATGTACATTTTTAATCATTTTCAGTTTCAAAATGATTCTTGATTCTATATGAATCACCAATGATATTTACTACAGTGGCGTGATGTAGAACGCGGTCTAATATCGCATTCGCCAACATAGTATCTTGAAAAACCCCGTCCCACTCCTTGAAGCTAATATTAGTTGTTAGAATTGTACTCTTTTTTTCATATCGCAAATCAATCAACTGGAAGAATAACTTGGCATCCTCCCTGTCAATTGGGAGGTAGCCTATTTCATCAATAATTAAAAGTTTATATTTTGTATAGTGCTTTAATCTCGATTCCAATCTATTTTCCAGCTTTGCTCTCTTTAAATTCATGATTAGATCATTGCACTTAATAAAATAGGTGCTTGTTCTTTTTTTTGCTGCTGCTATACCTATAGAGGTTGCTAAATGTGTCTTTCCTACACCACTTGTCCCTAAAAAAACAATGTTCTCTTTCTCCTCCAGGAACCTCAACGAGGTAAAATCAAGCATCTGCTGTTTATTAATGGTAGGTTGAAACTCAAAATCGAATTCGCTTAATTCTTTACGGTGAGGAAAACCTGCCACCTTCACCATTGAGTTGATCATACTTTTCTCTCGGACATCAATTTCATAATTCGTTAACTTGACCAGTGTATCAACGAATGACAACTGGTTATTCATACTAAAGTCAATCGTATCACCCAAATGTTCAATCATTTGTTTCAGGTTTAAATAATCCAGGTTTTTAAGGAGTTGTTGGTAAGAGCTATTCACTTTTATATACCTCACTAATCGCTTGTAGATTTTTTCTTGCTAATTCTTTAATATCCGGGAATCTCCCAAGGCTTTCGGACAACGCTTCTACATAATGCTCTTTCTTGTAATTAAGGCGAATCTGGCTGATTTTATGTTGTGCGATCAGATCGGTGTTATAATAAATATGGATTTGGTCGTCATAGACTTGTAGACCTACGGTCTTTCCTTTATATTCAGCTGGAACTGAGTACTGGTTTGATTGGTAAGTAACCATATTGCTTGGATTTACTTTTACAAGTTTGTGGCTGATCTTATAAGAGTCTCTTAGTTCTTTCCGTGGTAGGGGAAGTAAGAGGCTCTTTTCTAGTGGTAGTGCTAAAACAGGTATTTTTCCTGTACCTTGATGATAACTATGGTTAATCCGTTCACAAAGATTTTGGACAAATTGATTAAGTTCCTCATAATCAAACTTGCCTTGATATGCATGGATTTCATCCAATAACTTCATAGGGGATTCAACTTTCCCTTTTGTCCTTGGCCTTCCTGCAATACATGGCTGCACTTTAAATCCACAGTCTTTTGCGAACTGATGGAACCTCTCATTCACCACCCCTTTTGTATACTCCGTTCTTGCCTCATCCATCACTGTTTTCATGTTGTCAGTTACAATTACTTTAGGTACTCCACCCCAAGCTTCAAAACTCTCCATTAGGAAGGAGGTGACAACGCTTTGGGATTTGGAAATGGATAAATGAAAGGCTCTAAATCTTGAATGAGCCAATAGTAGAACCCCCACATTGACATAAAGGATTTCTCCGTCCTTCGTTATGTACCTGATATTTTCTTTCCAGTCGAATTGTGCTTGTTCTCCAGGAGCTGTTTCAAACCGGACGATTGACTTTACAGGCTGGGTTCTTTTCCCCGCTGTGAAATACGCTTGGAATTCAGGCCTTTTGGATAGGTAGGCCCTGAAATTTGATTGTGAACACTCCAGTCCGTGGTTATCTTTTAGATATTGCCAAAGCACTCGCTTATAATAAAAGATCTGTTTAGATTCCTTGGAAAGTAGTAGGGCAATGACATCATAATATTCATCTATTTTAGAATTACTTTTTCGCTTTCCCTGGGGTACATAACCATTTAGATACTTATCTATCGTCCTCCGATCAACCTTCAACTCTCTGGCCAACTTACTCTTATTAATTTTCATATTCAGATTCTCCATAAGAAGCTTTAGTTTTGGTAAGTCCGTGATACACTTTATCTCTATCTCTGTAGTCACTTCTAGCTGTATATGCATTCTCTCCACCTCAGGTAAAGTATGAATGCATTACACAAAACTGTACATTCTTACGTAATCATTTTTGTACATAATTAAATTAGCATTTCTA
>NZ_JACWFH010000048.1 GCF_019749255.1 Mesobacillus maritimus
TTTGTTTAGTTTTCAAAGAGCAATCATCGCTCGTAAGCGACTTTATTAATATACCATGTTGTTAACTCACCGTCAATAACTTTTTTAAAAATGAATAACTCGTTGTTGTTGACGACTTGTATAATATTATCACCACAATATCTTCTCGTCAACCTTAATAATAAAAAAACTACTAAAACTTAGTAGTTTTTTTATTAGGATTAGATAATCCAGTTTTCTATTGCGACTAGAGCGAGCACACCTGGGATCCCTAATATTCCGGAAACACTAGCTGTGACAAGGTTAATAGGAACATAAATTCCTAAGCTCGCCCCGAATTCATTTAAGAAAAATAAGAAAAGGGCCCCGATAAGGATTTTGATAATCCCTTGACCAACGAAACGAAGTGGTTTAATCGGAGCACCTATGAAGAACATAATGAGAATTAGGCCAGCAAAAAGTGAAATAATGATAATCGGATCCATCTTTTCCTCTCCTTTTATAGACTTGTACTAAGATAATATGAACAAGCCTGTAAAAAAAGAACGTTTGGATCTTTGGTCATTTCAGTTCCCTTGCGGAGATTTTCCGTTCTTTTACTTCTTTAAAAAGGTAGAAATACTTAGCCTCTGCAAGTTTTGCTTCTGTAATAAACTCTCTTGGTGCATCAAAACTCTTTTCCATGAGTGACTTTTTATTTTCCCAGTCTCCTCTAAGTTGGTTGAGTTGATGAAGCAACTTTTTATCGTATTTTTTTCTTAGCTGCCCTGTTCTTCGAAATAACATGACCGGAACGTTCCTCCTAAGATACAATTAGACTTCTCTTCGCCCTTCCAGTGCTTTCGAAAGAGTAACTTCGTCTGCATACTCCAAGTCTCCACCGACAGGAAGACCATGTGCGATACGAGTAACTCTTATCCCTGACGGCTTTAAGAGCCGTGAGATATACATCGCAGTGGCTTCACCTTCGATATTAGGGTTTGTTGCTAAAATAACCTCTTGGACGGTTTCGTCTTGGAGCCTTTTTAATAAATCAGGAATATTGATATCCTCTGGTCCAATGCCATCCATTGGTGATATAGCTCCATGAAGCACATGGTACAAACCACTAAATTCCTTCATCTTTTCCATCGCGATGACATCTTTAGGGTCTTGAACCACACAAATCACTCTTCTATCACGACGTTGATCTTCACAAATATAACAAGGATCCTGGTCGGTGATGTGACCACAAACGGAACAATAGCTCAGATTCCGCTTTGCACTGATTAACGCCTTAGCAAAATCTAAGACGGTATCTTCCTTCATACTAAGAACAAAAAAAGCCAGACGAGCAGCCGTTTTCGGGCCGATACCTGGCAACTTCATAAAGCTGTCAATCAGCTTTGATATTGGTTCAGGATAATGCATTCTATTTTATTCCTCCTAGAACATCCCCGGAAGGTTCATCCCTTTTGTGAATTGTCCCATTGTTGAGTTCGTTAGCTCTTCTGCTTTCTTTAACGCATCATTTGTTGCTGCTAATACTAAATCCTGTAGCATTTCGACATCGTCAGGATCAACCACTTCTTGCTTAATTTGCACATCTACAATTTCCTTATGCCCTGTGACGATGACTGTCACCATTCCGCCACCTGCAGAACCTTCAATTCTCTTTTCACCTAACTCCTCTTGTGCTTGAGCCATCTTCTTTTGCATTTTTTGCATTTGTTTCATCATGTTTTGCATATTTCCCATTCCACGCATATTCAACATTCCTCCGTTAATCTTGTATTTGAATGATTTCTTCTCCAAACAGTTTCTTTGCTTCAGAAATGAGCGGATCCTCCTCTTCGGAACCCCCACTTCCTTCAACGGCACCAGGATGCTGGCTATTAATGAACTTCTCGCGAATTGTTAGCCATTGTTCTTCTGGTACCCCGATGACTTGAAGTTGTTTCCCTATCAACTCTAATAGGACGGAACCCATTGTTTGGATGAACTTTGCATTTTCCATCGCCATCTGACAATGAATTTCATATTTAAATTTTATCACTAATGCATCGCTAGATGAAGCTACAGGTTCAGCATCATTTAAAAGAGCAGCTTGAGAGCGCATCTGCCTAGCAATCAATTGTTCACGCATTTCGCCCCAACGACTTTTTATATCATGTAAATCCTGTTTGGTTGCGCTTTTTAATACCTCGTTGATTTTTCCAGTCGGTGCCTGGAAGCCTTTTCTATTGGTACGCTGAGGTTTCTTCTGTGTAGCCTGCTCACTTTGAGCGGAAGCTACCGGTGGATTCTCCTCATATCTCGCTAACCTCTCTTCTAGCTGAGCTACCCTTTGCAACAAAGGTTCTACATCGTGATTTGCCGTTGATACACTCTTTTCCAACTGACAAAGTTTCACAATCGCTACTTCTAAAAATACCCGAGGGTGATTGGTCCAACGCATTTCCTGCTGTGCTTTATTAAGTCCATCAATAATTTCATAGATCGCGTTAGTATCCACTTCACTTGCTAATTGCTGAAAGTCTTCATCAAGTAAGACTCTTTCGAGAGACTCTTCTAGTGCTGGGGCTGCTTTATAAAGTAGCATATCCCGATAAAAATAAATCAAGTCTTCAATAAATCGGGCAGGGTCTTTCCCTTGATGAAGCAATTCTTCTAAAGCCTCTAACCCGGAAGCGGCATTTTTCTCATGAACTGCTCTAGCTAACTGATTTAAAAAGGCTTGTGAAACGGAGCCGGTGACTGTCAAGGCATCCTCAACCGTTACCTTATCCTGACTAAAGGAAATAGCTTGGTCAAGGAGACTAAGCGCATCCCGCATTCCACCTTCTGCTGCTCTTGCAATCACTTGAAGAGCCTTTTCCTCACAGTCTAGGTTTGTTTCCTCAATAATCCACTTCATTCTACCGACAATTGCTTGTGCGGTAATCCGTTTAAAATCAAACCTTTGAGTTCTTGAAATAATAGTTAGTGGGATTTTGTGAGGTTCTGTCGTGGCGAGGATAAAAATAACATGACGTGGAGGCTCTTCTAGTGTCTTTAACAGCGCATTAAATGCTCCAATAGAAAGCATGTGAACCTCATCGACAATATACACTTTGTACTTTACGGCGTTCGGTGCATATTTAACTTTATCACGAATATCTCTTATTTCCTCAACACCATTATTGGAGGCTGCATCAATCTCAATTACATCTGGAATTGATCCATCCGTAATTCCTCGACAGGAGGCACATTCATTACAAGGCTCACTAACAGGGGCCTTTTCACAGTTCACTGCTTTCGCAAGAATTTTGGCTGCACTTGTTTTTCCTGTTCCACGTGGACCTGAAAAAAGATAGGCATGTGAAATTTTTTCTTGAAGCAGAGCATTTTGCAGTGTCGTGGTAACATGTTCTTGCCCGACGACATCAAAAAACTGCTGTGGCCGCCAGACACGATATAACGCTTGATAAGCCAAAGACACCGCTCCCTTCTATGTATATTATTTCTTTTATTATAACGTATCTAGAAAAACAAAACTATCTTGTTGTAAAAGAGTTGCCCCTTGATTCTTTAGAATCAGAGACAATAAACTATTTTGGTCTTTTAAACAAATAAAAAACCCACCTCAGTGAAGAGATGGGTGATTTCTTATGTATCAGCCGTGCACCTTCCCTCGACTGACGACCATAAGCGTTACTCAAGCAGTTAGCTCGGCCCAGGTTGCCCTGCGGCACATGGGAGCGTCCACTTAATGCTGCTTCCTTCCGGACCTGACATAGTTCATGGATTCCCATTGCGCAGGACCCGGGCGTCAACACCACTTACTTGAGGCAGACCCTACAGTCAATCAGCCTCAGGAAGGGATTCATCCCCGCTAGAGCGGATTGCGGGTACAGGGCACCGCTACCTCCCCGACTAGCACGGCAAAGAGTTGCGTCGTTTGTGACGCATAATTAGTATACTAACTCTGAGGTGAAATTGCAACGTTTTCCCACTGTCAATTATTTACTCCAAAGAATTCTTCATCTTTTTCTGTTGTTTCTTCCGTTCTCTAAGTTTGCGAAAGAACTCCGACAACAAGGTACTACACTCTTCATTAAGGATCCCTGTTACAACTTCACTCTGGTGATTAAACCGTTCATCTTGTAATAAATTCATAAAGGTCCCGGCGCAACCTCCTTTCGGATCTGCTGCCCCATACACAACACGTTTAATCCTTGATAACATAATCGCACCAGCACACATCGGACAAGGCTCAAGTGTCACATAAAGCTCTGCCTCCTCAAGCCTCCATGTGCCTAACTTTTTACAAGCCTCATTGATTGCAAGTACTTCAGCATGGGCAATTGAACTTTGTTCCGTTTCCCGTAAATTATGGGCCCTTGCAATGATGTCACCGTTTAGGACGATGATTGCTCCAATTGGAACTTCACCCGCTTCTACCGCTTTTTTTGCTTCTATGATTGCCTCATTCATATAAAATTCATCTTGACTTACTTCCACTGGAACATTCCCTCATTTCTCCTAAAAACGTTTAATATCCATCTCTTATTCAAAGGATAAGCAAAAGGAGAGGATGATGTTATGTTAAAGGATTGTAAACCCGCTTTACTCATTATAGACATGATTAATGATTTTAATTTTGCACACGGTGAAATCCTTTCTCAAAAAACCTCAACGATTATGCCCTCAATCCTTGATTTGAAGGATTATTTTTATCAAAATAAATGGCCGATTATTTACATTAATGATCATTATAAGTTATGGAAAGCCGATTTAGAAAGACTTATCCAACATTGTTCAAATGAACGTAGTAAACATATCATTGATAAGATTGCTCCTCGTAAAGAAGATTATTTTCTTATTAAACCAAAGCATTCAGCTTTTTATGGTACGGCATTAGAATCATTGCTTCAAGAATTAAAAGTAGATGTTCTCGTATTGACTGGGATTGCCGGGAATATTTGTGTGCTGTTTACCGCAAATGATGCTTATATGCGTGAATACTCGTTATTCGTGCCACAAGATTGTATTGCCTCTAATAATGACCAGGATAATAGCAATGCTTTAACCATGATGAAAGAAGTTCTGAAAGCGAATATAGAACCTTCAAAATTTTTTTATGAACAGTAAGTTCATAGGCCAACCTCCTTCCCTCATAAGATGTTTGTAGCGTTATCCGCTAATTAGGAGGGAAGAGCATGCAAATTCATGTCATTCAACCTGGTGATTCGCTAACAGCCATAGCCCGTGCGTACGGGTCAACTGTTACTGACATTGTTGAAGCCAATGAGATACCTAACCCAAATCAACTTGTAGTCGGCCAAACCATAGTAATTCCTATTATCGGAAATTTTTATTGGGTTCAACCTGGTGATAATCTTTATTCCATTGCGAGAAGATTTGGCACCACCTATCAAGAATTAGCCCGCATCAATGGCATACCTGTTGATCGGCCACTACAAGTTGGGTTCCGGCTTTACATTCCACAAAGACCCAAGACACAGACAGAGACCAATGCTTATGTGGAGCCAAGGGGGAATACGGTAGCACCTGAATTGGAAACAGCCGCACGCGAGGCTGCACCTTATTTAACCTACTTAGCTCCCTTTAGCTACCAAGCCTTAAGGGATGGCTCATTAAAAGAGCCATTATTAAATAACTTTCCAGCGATAGCCCGTGCTAATAACAATACTTTAATGATGGTCATAACCAATCAGGAGAATGATCAGTTTAGTGATGAGCTTGGCCGGATTCTCTTAAATGACATGGCCATTCAAGATCGTTTTTTAAATAATATTGTTACGACTGCAAAAAGAGTTGGTTTTCGCGACATTCACTTCGACTTTGAATTTCTTCGACCCGCAGACCGAGAAGCTTATAATACCTTTTTACGAAAGGCAAGGGACCGATTTAAACAAGAAGGTTGGTTGATCTCCACTGCACTTGCACCAAAAACAAGTGCTCAGCAGGAAGGAGCTTGGTACACAGCTCATGACTACCGGGCTCATGGGGAAATTGTCGATTTTGTTGTAATTATGACCTATGAATGGGGATATAGTGGTGGACCAGCGATGGCTGTCTCACCAATTGGACCAGTTCGCGAGGTACTCGAATATGCCATTACCGAGATGCCTTCTACTAAAATAATGATGGGACAAAATTTATATGGCTATGATTGGACCCTCCCTTTTGTCGAAGGTAGCATTGCTAAAGCGGTTAGCCCGCAACAAGCCATCCAGCTAGCTGCTACAAACAATGTCGCCATCCAGTATGACGAAAAGGCACAAGCACCCTTTTTCCATTACTGGAGCGCAGAAGGGAAACGGCATGAGGTCTGGTTTGAGGATGCACGTTCAATCCAAGCAAAATTTGATTTAATCAAGGAATTAAATTTAAGAGGAATCAGCTACTGGAAACTAGGACTCAGCTTTCCTCAAAACTGGCTCTTAATTACTAATAACTTCAATGTTGTCAAACAAAATGGTGCATAAGTTCCGTTATTTCGACAGATTTCATCTTGATTAATAAAGTCCCAGATCATGGGACTAGTAAAGGGAAAAGACAGCCAACAATTCGGCTGTCTTTTTTCTCGCTTTTAAGCTAAATATTCCATGTTACTTCCTACAGATAGTATGTTAAAATAAATTTTGTGTTTTTTTATTATCGTAAACGTACATTAAAATAGATAACCGGATTGAAAAGGAGGACAAACTGTGGGGGAAACACCTTTTATCACGGTTGAAGGGCCGATTGGCGTCGGCAAAACATCTTTAGCGAAAGCCATTTCTGAGCAATTCCAATATACCTTATTAAAGGAAATTGTAGATGAAAATCCATTTCTCGGAAAGTTTTATGACAACATAGAAGAGTGGAGTTTCCAAACAGAAATGTTTTTTCTCTGCAACCGATACAAACAATTAGGGGATATTAATAAAAATTTCATCAGTCAAAGTCAACCTGTTGTTGCAGACTATCATATCTTTAAGAACTTAATTTTTGCTCAACGTACATTAAACCGACAGGAGTACGAAAAATACTATAAAATTTATGATATTTTGACACAGGATACACCAACTCCAAATGTGATTGTCTATTTACATGCCAGTCTTGATACCTTGTTGGAACGGATTGAGATGCGTGGTAGGGAAGTAGAGAAAAACATCAGTTCTGCTTATCTGCAACAGCTTTCTTTAGATTATGAGGAAGCGATGAATACATTTGAAGTACAATATCCGCATATCCCTGTTTTACGCTTTAATGGCGACGAACTAGATTTTGTGAAAAATGAACAAGACTTGCAAAAGATTATCTCACAGCTTTCAGCATCATTGACAAAAAGGAGCGTACAACAATGAATCTACGAACGAAATATGACATCCCACATAATGCAGTCATCACTGTTGCTGGTACCGTAGGAGTCGGGAAATCCACGATGACAAACGCCCTTGCTGAAGCTTTGAAATTCCGCACTTCCTTTGAAAAGGTCGATACCAACCCCTATCTTGATAAATTCTATGCTGATTTTGATCGCTGGAGCTTCCATCTTCAAGTTTACTTCCTAGCTGAGCGCTTTAAGGAGCAAAAGAGAATTTTTGAATATGGCGGAGGATTCATTCAAGACCGCTCGATTTATGAGGATACTGGAATATTTGCAAAGATGCATTACGAAAAAGGAACCATGTCACCAGTTGATTATGAAACCTATAAAAGCTTATTTGATGCAATGGTGATGACTCCTTATTTCCCGCATCCTGATTTATTGATTTATCTTGAGGGAAGCATTGATGATATCCTAGACCGGATTCGGTTACGTGGTCGTCCAATGGAACAGCAAACTCCGATTGATTATTGGAAGGAAATGCACGGACGTTACGAAGATTGGATCAATAACTTCAATGCCTGCCCGGTGCTAAGATTAAACATTAATGATTATGATATCGTGAGCGATAAGTCCACCATTGAGCCAATTGTAGAGCGAATCGGTTCTTTCATTCACCAGACACAATTATTAAAAAGCAAATAAAGAGTAAAAGACCAGTACAAATGTGACTGGTCTTTTATATTTGGCTTTAAAATAGGGAATTCTGCTCCATGTCACGAGTGGTTCGATAAACAACAAAAAACCTGTTACCAAATGGTAACAGGTTTTTTAATCTCCAATATTTATGCGCAAATATTAAATATCAATATAATGGAGGAGGAAAGGGGATTCGAACCCCTGCGCGATTTGACTCGCCTGTCGGTTTTCAAGACCGATCCCTTCAGCCGGACTTGGGTATTCCTCCGTATCGACAAGAATTAATTTATCATATTACATAAACCGTGTCAACATAGTAATGATATTTTTTTATGGGCGGAAAAGGATCCGCCCATAAATGTTAATTTTGAGGTCGAATTACTTCGACATTACGCATATATGGACGTAATGCTTCAGGAATCACAACACTTCCATCTTCTTGCTGATAATTCTCAAGGATAGCGGCTACCGTACGGCCGACTGCAAGGCCAGAACCATTTAATGTATGTACATGTTCTGGTTTCGCCTTAGGTTCGCGGCGGAAACGGATATTCGCTCTTCTTGCTTGGAAGGCTTCAAAATTACTACAAGAAGAAATTTCACGGTACGTACCATAACTAGGGATCCAAACTTCAATATCATATTTCTTTGCTGCTGTGAAGCCGAGGTCTGCTGTACACATGCTAAGCACACGATAAGGGAGACCTAATAACTGAAGAACTTTTTCAGCATTATTCGTTAACGCTTCAAGTTCAGCATAAGAGTCTTCTGGTTTAACAAATTTAACAAGCTCTACTTTATTAAACTGGTGTTGTCGAATTAATCCACGTGTATCGCGACCCGCAGACCCTGCCTCAGAGCGGAAGTTTGCACTGTAGGCAACATACTTAATCGGAAGTTGCTCACTACTTAAAATTTCATCACGATGCAGGTTTGTAACTGGAACCTCTGATGTAGGAATTAAGAAGTAGTCTGTATCGGCAACTTTAAAAGCATCTTCCTCAAATTTAGGTAACTGACCTGTCCCTGTCATACTAGCGCGGTTAACCATGTATGGTGGAAGAACTTCATGATAACCATGCTCATCGGAATGAAGATCCATCATAAAGCTAATAAGTGCACGTTCTAAACGAGCCCCTAATCCCTTATAGAAAGCAAACCGACTGCCTGTTACTTTGCCAGCACGTTCAAAATCAATAATCTTTAATTCATCAGCAATGTCCCAATGTGGCTTTGCTTCAAAAGAAAACTCCGGAAGCTCTCCCCATTTACGAATTTCAACATTGTCATCCTCTGTCTCTCCTACTGGAACACTTTCGTGGGGAATGTTTGGAATGCTCATTAACAACGTGTCCAAAGTTTCTTCAACGCCTCTTAATTCTTCATCAAGAAGTTTAATTTTATCTCCAACCTCACGCATTTCGGCAATTAACGCATCTGCGTCTTTTTTCTCTTTCTTTAGCAAGGCAATTTGTTGAGATACTTCATTTCTTTTGCCTTTTAGTGTCTCCGTTTCAATGAGTAATTCTCGTCTTTTCACATCAAGATCCTCGAACTTACCAAAGTCCGTTAAATCTTCTCCGCGATGTTGTAGTTTCTGCTTTACCTCTTCAAAATTAGTACGTAAATACTTAACATCAAGCATTAAAAAATTCCTCCTCCAAACTTATAATGTATGGCGAATAGCGATAAAAACACAAAAAACTCCCGTCCCCTAAAAAGGGACGAGAGTTACCCGCGTTGCCACCCTGATTGAAAGCATACTAATTGACACTTTCCTCTTTGCAAAAGATAACGGTCTGTGGCCGAAAGCATATACTTGCACTTGGCTTTCCATGCTTTGCTCGAGGATGGATTCACCAGTCTCATTCACCGGTTTGCAGCAACCACCGGCTCTCTACAGAAATGAAGACAAGTTACTAGTTCCTGTCATTGCTTTTTCCTATCAGGTTTTATTATTATCAATTTACTATATTTATTTCCAGCTTGCAACTGAATTATACTAGTGTTGATTTTGCCTTTGACTCTGTAACCATTTGTACAAAGAAGTTTGTTAGTCGATTATCCTCTGTTAGTTCAGGATGAAATGAGCAACCAAGAAATTGACCTTCACGGGCAGCAACAATGCGCCCGTTATGCTTTGCCAGCACTTCCACGTTCTCACCGGCTTCCACAATATGTGGAGCTCGGATAAACACCGCAGGGTACTGTTCCGCTACACCATTAATAGCAAGATCTGCTTCAAAGCTTTCTCGCTGACGCCCAAAGGAATTTCGTTCGACTGTCACATCCATGACCCCAATATGTGGCTCACTATAGCCAACCACATGCTTAGCTAATAAGATTAACCCTGCGCATGTTCCGAACATCGGTTTGCCCTCAGCTGCAAATTGCTTTAAATTAGGCATAAACTGATATTTATCGATCAACTTTCTCATGGTGGTACTCTCACCACCAGGAATGATC
This sequence comes from Mesobacillus maritimus, assembly GCF_019749255.1. Taxonomy (GTDB): domain Bacteria; phylum Bacillota; class Bacilli; order Bacillales; family Cytobacillaceae; genus Mesobacillus_B; species Mesobacillus_B maritimus_A. The sequence goes on from NZ_JACWFH010000048.1 coordinate 10,445, forward strand.
AGCCCGTCCATCTCTTCTAACTCTTCAGGCCACTTAATAATAAAAGCTTCCGCACCACTCGCTTCAACGGCACGTACATGTTCTCTTACTGCACCTTGTAGCCCTAGCACACCAATTTTCACCATAATGTCTCTTACCACCCGCGGTCCTGCATACGAGCTTCTGGAGCTAAGGATGAAATTTCAATGCCCTTCATTGCTCCTCCTAGCCCTTTAGATAATTCAGCAATTAACTCATAATCCTGATAGTGAGTAGTAGCTTCTACAATCGCACGAGCAAATTTCGCAGGGTTCTCTGATTTGAAAATACCTGAACCAACAAATACACCATCTGCACCTAGTTGCATCATTAACGCTGCGTCTGCAGGAGTTGCTACCCCGCCAGCCGCAAAGTTTACAACCGGTAAGCGACCAAGTCGTTTAATTTCAAGTAGAACTTCGAAAGGCGCTCCGAGAAGCTTTGCCTCCGTCATAATTTCTGCATCATCCATTGTAACTAACTTACGAACCTGAGCATTTACCTTACGCATATGGCGAACCGCTTCAACGATATTTCCTGTTCCAGGCTCACCTTTTGTACGAAGCATCGCTGCTCCTTCGCCAATACGTCTAGCTGCTTCTCCAAGGTCACGGCAGCCGCATACAAATGGAACTGTATATTCACTCTTTAACAGATGGAATTCTTCATCAGCTGGAGTTAAAACTTCACTTTCATCAATGTAGTCCACGCCCATTGCTTCAAGAATTCTAGCCTCGACAATATGACCGATTCTAGCCTTTGCCATAACTGGGATTGTGACAGCTCCCATTACTTCTTCCATAATGGTAGGATCAGCCATACGTGCTACCCCGCCGGCCGCACGAATATCAGAAGGCACTCTTTCTAATGCCATAACTGCTACTGCGCCTGCTTCTTCTGCAATTTTAGCCTGCTCTGCATTCACAACGTCCATAATGACGCCGCCTTTTTGCATTTCAGCCATTCCTCGTTTAACACGATCTGTACCTGTTCTCATTTTATATCCCCCATTTTAATAGTTTCAAATTTTTCAAATCTACTTCTCTATTTTAGAGGAAATGTCCGACAAAATAAATCGGAATATTAAAATTTCCCTTACTGGTAATAAACACCAAAAAAGGACCCCTGTCAACAGGGATCCTTCTTTTTTGTTTTATTAATATAATATCATTCACACAATATTAATTAAAATAACCCTTTTACTGCGGAAACGACGCTGCTAAATAAATCGCCAAAGAATCCACCGATGCCTCTCATTGAAAGCACGAACCAATTTGCCTTTTCAACATCTTCAGCTGCAACAACAGGAACTTGTACAGATTTTTGTCCTTCACTAGTTAAGAAGGAAACCTCTTCGCCACTTTTCGGTTCTACTGTCATATACCCAACCTGCTGTCCTTTTTCAATTGGAGCTGTTAATTCGCCGTCTTCGTTTAATAGGTCTTTATTTAAGACTAGGGTTGGTACATACTCGTCTTTTTCTCCATTTTTAATGGTAAGAACGAGTTCATTAGCAGTCTGAACCTTCACCTGGTCTTCTTTTCCCTTTGTAACAGGAATTGTTTCTTGGCCTTTTATTTGATAGTTTGCATCAAATAGCTTTTCTTTACCGAAATTACTGAATGCATAGTTCATGATTTTAGCTGTTTCTGCAAAACGTGTATCCATCGTGTCTGTCTTCATTACAACAGAGATGTACCTTTGGTCGCCTCTTTTCGCAGTAGCTGTAAAGCCATAACCAGCAAAATCAGTTGAACCAGTTTTCAAACCATCAATTCCATCGTATTCATGTACTAGTGTTGGTAACATGAAGTTGAAATTATCGTACGTTTTTCCGTCTTTAAATGGCAAGCGTGGCTGACTAGCAGTCTCCAGTACTTCCGGATAATCAGTTAGCAAGCGGTAAGCTAACCTTGCTGTAGCACGTGCAGACATCACATTTTCTTCATCTGGTGCACCAGCTGGATGATTTCCTAATAAAGAGCTATTATTCAAACCTGAAGAGTTTACAAATTTATAGTCCTCAAGCTTTAACTCGGCTGCCTTACTGTTCATCAATTCAACAAAGTTCTTTTCTGTGCCCCCAATAAGCTCTGCAAGTGCTACAGTAGCTGCATTTCCAGAATGGATGGCCATTGCCTGATAAAGTTCTTTTACTGTGTAATCTTCTCCTTGAGTTAGTCCTACATTCGATAACCCTGGAGCTGCTGATAAACGGTGAATAAATTCATTGATTTTAACAGGTTGATCCCAAGTGATTTTTCCATCATGGATGGCTTCAAGTACGAGATACTCCGTCATCATTTTAGACATAGAAGCAACACCAAGAACAACATCTGCATTCTTTTCATATAAAACTTTACCAGTATCGCCATCTAAGAGAATCGCTGCTTCCGCACTTAGCCCAAGTGGATCCTCTGCTGCTTTTGCATTTCCTGCAAAACCTGAAAGCAGGGTTGTAAAACATAAAATAAATACGGCAACAAAAATTGAAAACTGTTTGTAACGGTTCAAAGCAAATTTCCCTCCAGCTCATTAAATAAATCTATTTGTATGTTACTAGTTTCCCCTTTTAAAAACACACCCGTATAGTTTAACATAAACAAAATTAAAAAAACAGACAGAGAAAAAACCCTGTCTGCAATAAGAAAAGTGCAAGCACTCTTCTTATCTAATTATAGGTATTGTTTTTAGGAATTTAGGCTCAACTAGTTGAGTAGTTCGGAGATTCCTTTGTAATTTGAACATCGTGAGGATGGCTTTCCCTCAGTCCTGCTCCAGTCATTTTAATAAATCGACTGTTTTCCCTTAGTTCTAAAAGGTTTGCTGCTCCACAGTAGCCCATTCCCGAACGAATTCCACCAATAAGCTGGTAAACTGTATCTGCAAGTGGCCCTTTATAAGCCACTCTACCTTCAATACCTTCTGGGACAAATTTCTTATTATCTTCTTGGAAATATCGATCCTTTGAACCTTTTTCCATTGCACTAACAGATCCCATACCACGATAAACTTTAAACCGTCTACCTTGATAGATTTCTGTCTCACCAGGGCTTTCAGTAGTCCCTGCAAGCATGCTTCCGAGCATAACTGCGTGGCCGCCTGCTGCTAATGCCTTCACAATATCACCTGAGTACTTAATACCACCATCGGCAATGATCGCCTTCCCATGCTTACGAGCTTCTGTAGCACAATCGTATACAGCAGTGATTTGCGGTACGCCTACCCCTGCGACTACCCTTGTGGTACAAATAGACCCTGGGCCAATGCCAACCTTGATAACATCTGCTCCTGCCTGAATTAAATCATTTGTTGCTTCAGCCGTTGCCACATTACCAGCAATAATGGCCAGTTCAGGGAAGGCTTGTCGAATTTGCTGGACTGTTTCAAGAACACCTTTTGAATGACCATGGGCTGTATCGATAACAATTACATCAACCTGTGCTTTTACTAGAGCTTCGACCCTTTTCATTGTATCTGCTGTTACGCCTACAGCAGCACCTGCTAGTAAACGACCTTGGTCATCTTTTGAGGAGTTTGGAAACTCAATCACCTTTTCAATGTCCTTAATGGTAATAAGACCTTTTAAAATACCATTTTCATTTACGAGAGGGAGCTTCTCAATTTTATAACGCTGAAGAATTTTCTCAGCATCTTGTAGAGTTGTCCCAACTGGTGCAGTAACTAAGTCATCCTTCGTCATCACATCAGAGATTAGAATGGAGTAGTCCTGAATAAACCGTAGATCGCGATTTGTTAAAATACCGACTAATTTTTGTTCTTCTTCATTGTTCACAATCGGAACACCAGAAATTCTGTATTTCCCCATTAGATGTTCTGCATCAAAAACCTGGTGTTCTGGGGTTAAAAAGAAGGGATCCGTGATAACGCCACTTTCAGATCTCTTGACCTTATCCACTTGCTCCGCCTGCTGTTCAATGGACATATTCTTATGGATAATCCCTAGTCCACCTTGTCTCGCCATACTAATTGCCATTTCAGCTTCAGTCACCGTGTCCATACCCGCACTGATGACTGGGATATTCAATTTAATTTTCTCTGTTAAACGTACCTGGAGATTTACGTCTCTTGGCAATACCTCTGATTTAGCAGGTACAAGCAACACATCATCAAAAGTTAATCCTTCTTTAACAAACTTACTTTCCCACATTGTAAATAACCCCCTTTAGAACAAAATATTATTAGTAAGGTTACCAATTGGACAAAATACTGTCAAGAAAGATACGGTAAGTCCGACTTTTCTGATAATAGCTGGAGGTTTTATTTGTGGCTTTTCAATATCAAGGCTGGAATAGTTTTTCATTATACTTCTCTGCAGATTACTCACGGGATTTTTTAAGTAAGCGCTACCGAAAATTACAAATCGAAAATGCAGAACAAAAAAGCTTTGAAAACTGCTATCCCTTTATATACTACTTAGAACACGGGAAAATCTATTACCAACAGGCAGCAATCTCTCCCATTCATATAAAACCAATCCTTCTCTTTTATGGGTTAGTTCATCTTGTGAAGGCTTGTATTTTAACTGTTTGTCCCAACTACCCTGAAACAACGACTGTTCTCGCACATGGGTTAACCACTCGAAAGCGGAAGAAACAACAATATTCCTTTATGGATGATGAAGTTAAATTACAGAAACATGGGTTGTTTCCACTTATGGCAGAGAAACTGTTTCACATGAAACAATTGGAAGGGGAAAAAGTCAAAATGGGGGATGTCCTCAGGTTTCTTCCAGATTTGTCATTTCACTTTTTAAAGGTAACTGGAAAACCAACCTTTTTGAAAATAGATCAGAATAACGACCACTATATCCTTTCCAAAAGTATTTTAGATGTTTATCATATGACCGAAAATCGATTTATGGATTATCTTCATAGTAAATCCCTTGTTTCACTAAACTTTCAAGAGCTAACGGATGACCAGATTGTATTTAAGATGGACCCTAATTCCGTCATTGAGCCAAACCCTTTGAAATTTAATTATGTGGATGGACATTACTCCTTTCCTCTAAACAGAGGTGACTTGTATATGATGCCAGAGTTAATGCTTCACTATTTGCTTCTCTACAATCTAGGAATGATTGCCCGTTATGAGATTGACTGGTGGAGTGAATTGATTAAAATGATGCCAAATGAAGATTATCCGTTTATTGAATCATTCCTTGGAGTTACTTTACAAAAGGGGCCTTATCTTATATATCGGTATTTGGAGGGGAAATAGGCTGTGAGGTAGGGGATTTGTGCAGGGTTAAGTGATTTCTTTAAGCTAGTTATTCTCTGTAGAGGAATATATCATATTGCGGTAGCTTTTTATTCCCCAATGAGGGAATATATCATCATTTCTCAGATCCTTTACGGTTGGTTATTCCTTATAGGGGAATATAACGTCTCTTAGGGGGAATAAAAGGTGGTTTAGAGGGAATATCATTTGAACAAAGTCTTATTCATTTTGACTGTTTTTCTCCAAAATGTGTATGTAAACTAGTAAAACATTAAGGAAAATGACCTTTTTTTAGCTAAAACCCCAAAAAAGAACAGCTGATATTCAGCTGTTCTTTCATGTGCCTGGCAACG
>NZ_JACWFH010000049.1 GCF_019749255.1 Mesobacillus maritimus
TAAAATGTACCCTATAGAGTAGACACGTAAAAAAAGTCTACCTATGGGGTACTTTTTTGTATAATTAAGAAACACAACTAGAGATGACAAAAGGGATTGGGGAACTATGAGTAAAAAGACTTTTACAGAGAAAGAGATAAAACAATTAGCAGCTAATAAATACGTTAAATCTGTTAGTTCTAAAGGTATAACTTATACTGATGAATTTAAGGAAATTTTTATTGCAGAAAAAGAGAAAGGCAAGTTTGCCAGAGGAATATTTGAAGAGTGTGGGCTTGATACAGATATTTTGGGGATACAAAGAATTAGGTCAGCTAGTAAGAGATGGCAAAAGGCTTACAATGATAGTGGGATTGAAGGTTTGCGTGATACTAGACCCGGAAATTCAGGACGGCCTAGGGAAAAGGACCTTACATTAGAGGAGAAAAATGCCCGTTTAGAGGCTCAAATCAATTTACTTAAGGCAGAAAACGAACTCTTAAAAAAGATACGTTTCATGGAAAGGGGGCTGAAGAAGTAGTCCTTTCTCCTAGCCAAAAGTTTATTCTTATTCGTTCAGTGATTGAAAAACATCAGTTAAAAAATATGGTGAGCTATTTATGTACAATAGCGGGTGTTTCTAGAAGTGGTTATTATAATTATTTCTCAGAGGAGTCACAGGAACAAAGAAAGCAAAAAGAGGAAAAGGACCAAATAGCGAAAAAAATGATTCTAAAAGCCTTTCATTTCAAGAACCGGAAGAAAGGGGCACGTCAAATTAAAATGACTTTGGCGGGTCAATTTAATGTTGTCTACAATTTGAAGCGTATAAGCCGAATTATGAAAAAGTACGATATTATCTGTCCCATTAGAAAACCAAATCCTTATAGACGAATGATGAAAGCTACACACGAACATAAGGTTGTACCAAACCTATTAAACCGACAATTTAAGCAAAAGGTTCCAGGAAAGGTGCTTCTAACGGATATCACCTATTTATTCTATGAGAATGGTCAGAAGGCTTATTTATCCGCGATTAAAGATGGTTCAACAGGCCAGATTCTTGCTTATCATGTATCAAATCGAATGACCCTAGACTTAGCGACAGACACCCTTAAAAAATTAAAGAAAAATAGAAACTTTAAGAAGGTTAAAGATGCATTAATTCACTCGGATCAGGGAGTACACTACACCCATCCTGAATTCCAAAAAGCAGTAAACAAATTAGGTTTACAGCAATCTATGTCAAGAAGAGGCAACTGTTGGGACAACGCTCCCCAAGAATCTTTCTTTGGACATCTAAAGGACGAGACCTCTATTAAGGCATGTAAAACTCTAGATGAATTGAAACGAGAAATTAAGCAGTATATGACCTATTATAATCACCATAGGTATCAATGGAATTTAAATAAGATGACCCCTGTTCAATACAGAGATCATCTTCTTAAAACTGCCTAGGCTTTTTTTAATGTCCTTGACAAAGGGTACAGTTCA
>NZ_JACWFH010000005.1 GCF_019749255.1 Mesobacillus maritimus
CTTGTTTGTTTAGTTTTCAAAGAACAATTTTGTACGTTGTCACTCAGAAGCGACATTTGTTATATTATCATGCTCACAAAATTAAATCAACAACTTTTTTTAAAAAACTTCAGGAAGAATTTAAACAAAACTTCTCTAGTTTCGTTGTCGTTAACAGCGCGGTTTTTAATATACAACAAGCTAATAGCATACGTCAATACTATACAAATAAATTATTTAATTAAATTTACCAAAAATAAATGATAGTTAAGCTGCCTCATACTCAAAACACAAAAACCAAAAACCTAACAATTATTATATTTAACACATACATTTCATTTATATTTCGGAAACTAATAATTGTTTAGTTAAAATTGTAGCTATCCTAGCTTATCAGAAACTTCACACTGTAATTATGAGACTTTTCATTATTATGTTACATAATTTAATGATATAATTAGTTTAGTTACATTAAACCGCCCTGATTTTCACTATAGATGGAGGACGATATTATTGATTGAAAATGGAATATCTACAGATGCTATTGTTTTAGTTGCAGGCATCCTTTTAATTGTCGGTGTCTTAACCACGAAATTTTCTTCACGTCTTGGCGTGCCCTCTCTTGTTCTCTTCATGATGGTTGGTATGGCGATGGGAAGCTTTATATATTTTGATAACGCTAAGGTCGCTCAAATGATTGGGGTTTTAGCACTGGTTATTATCCTGTTTGAAGGTGGAATTCAAACAAACTGGTCCTCCCTACGACCGGTAATTATACCATCTCTCTCATTAGCTACATTTGGTGTCTTAATAACGTCTGGAATAGTAGCACTTGCAGTAAAATTGATTCTGGGTTTTGGGTGGCTAGAGTCTATTCTGTTTGGAGCTATTATTGGATCAACGGATGCTGCCGCTGTTTTTGCCGTCCTTAAAGGACAGAATATTAAACCGAGACTAGGCGCAACATTAGAAGCTGAATCAGGATCAAATGATCCCATGGCTGTATTTTTAACCGTTGCGATGATTGAGATGATTACTATCCCTGATTCGAGCATTTTATCCCTTATTGGTTCATTTTTCGTCCAAATGTTTGTTGGAGTCATTTTAGGTTTAGCCTTTGGAAAGATAGCTGTGTGGGGACTAAATCGAATTAACCTCGATGCTGGGGGATTGTATCCTGTATTTGCAACAGCCTTTGCCCTCCTAACTTACGGTATTACTGCTTTCTTTCACGGTAGTGGCTTACTAGCCGTTTACATTTCTGCGATCATTATCGGAAATTCAGATATTGCCTTTCGCCACTCCATTTTCCGTTTCTCAGAGGGCTTGGCTTGGATGATGCAAATTACGATGTTCGTTATTCTAGGGCTCCTCGTTTTCCCAAACGAATTATTTACTGCCGGAAATTTGCTCAATGGTATTTTAATTTCTATAATCCTTATTCTTATAGCGAGACCGGTGGCAGTTTATCTTTCTACAATCAAAATGAACTACGATCACAGAGAACGCATTTTTCTATCCTGGGCTGGTTTAAAAGGTGCTGTACCAATTGTATTGGCAACTTTTCCGTTACTGGCAAATATTGAAGGAAGCCACGAAATATTCAATGTCGTCTTTTTCGTTGTCTTAATCAGTTGTTTAGTTCAAGGCTCTACCATTACGCAATTAGCTGAGAAACTACATTTAGTAGGACCAAAGTTGTCTGAGCCTACACATTCTTTAGAATTAATCTCATTAGGTAAGGCAGATGCCGAAATGCTCGAATATCGGATGGAAGAAGACGCTGAAATTGTTGGCATGAGTTTATTAGATATTCCCTTCCCACCTGGTTCGCTTGTCAATGCTATTATTAGGGAGGATAAGTTGATTCCTCCAACTGGAAACACGGTATTAAAAGGGGGAGATTTTTTATACGTCCTCGCCCCTAGAAAACAGAAGAAAAGTATTAAAGAACTTCTTTCTAAAAAGAAAGACATGGGTACAGAACAAGTTGGTTAATAAAACCCAGCAACACGCCAATGTGTTGCTGGGTTTTTATTTTAGAAACTAATCATTACCTTTTAGTGATTATCCCAAAAACACTAAGTATATCAAAAAAATTTAACGAAATTTTTTTCGACAAAAAAACCCTAGCAATCTTCTAAATCCTTGTTATAATGATTTAAGATTTATTGAATACTTCATTGTAAAAAAAGGTGGGCATTATGGGAAAGACTACTTGTAGGTACGTTATTAACGCTTTAGGCAAAGGTGGAGAAACCTACTATACCCATTGCAAGGATAAAGCTGAAGTAAAAAAGTGGTTAGCTGAGCATGAGCACAGACTGTCAATGAAAGATGTAAAGATCATTGATAAGAATAAACACCCACTCTTGAATTGGTTATCCTTCCGATTTTAAAAGACAAGTAAAAGGCCGCATTCCAACTGGAGTGCGGCTTTTGGCATTTCGTTATTTCCCGATAAACATTTGAGTCCAGTGATGTCCTGAAGAATCATATCCTACACCGATATGAGTAAAATCCCGACTAAGAATATTCTTACGGTGTCCTGGGCTATCCATCCATGCCTGTACCACATCTTGTGGAGTTTGCTGTCCTTGAGCAATATTTTCTCCTGCAGTCTTATAGGTAACACCATTATCACGCATCATGTCAAAAGGTGATCCATACGTCGGACTTGTGTGTGAAAAATATCCATTTTTGCGCATATCTTCTGATTTCTTTTGGGCGACTCCACTTAATTTTGTATCTGCTTGTAAAGCTGGCAAACCATTTTGTCTACGCTGCTCATTTGTTAAATCAATTACCTGTTGGGCTGCCTGACTAATATTTGCTGGTGCCTGCTGCTGTTGTTGTGGTTGTTGTGGTTGTGCTGGTTGTGCTGGTTCCTGTTGATTAGTTGGAGCTGGTTGCCCAGATTGTCCTTGTTGAGCATTATTTGGTTCATTCTGTTGCGGAGTGTCTTTTCTCTGCTCCTGCTGATCATCCTCGCCTTGGCCATAGTGGCGTTCACCACGGCGAATTGGGACATATTGATACTTCGCTTCTCTTACTAAGATGGCTCTCGTATGTGGGTAATTTTTACTCGATTTATTTGTTTTATAACTGGAGATATTCATCTCCTTATTCTGGTTATTCTTACTATTTTTCTTTGTATTCGAGTTAGCCCCATATAAATTTACATCATCTTCACCATCGGCTCGATAATTATCGATGCCATTTCCACGGTTATTTGATTGGATTCTATTTCCGTTTCTTCTTGTTCCGGTAAAGTTTAAATCACCAGGTTCCTTTTCATAGTCCTCTGTTAGTGGACCATTATTATCAATACCATTATGGTCTTGTCTACCACTGTCATCGGTACGCCCGTTATTTCCTAGAATCCCCATTTGACTCCCTGTACCTGATGTCCCTACTTGATTGTTTCCTGTTGATTGATTTGTATCATTCGCACCACAGGCGACAAGACCTAACATTAAAACACTGGTAGCAATCAACCCAAGCTTTTTACTTTTCAAATTGTCCTTACCTCCTTTTGCATTTATCCCTCTTATTTTTCATTTTATTTACGAAAATATAGGTGGGAATTAATGAAAGGAGCCCCAAAAGATTGCTATTCAAACCATTTTCCCGTACATTTACCATATAACTGTTGAAAGGTGGATTGGTCTTTGCTCATCTCGCATCCCTATATTAAAGTACAACGGAAAATTACGGATAATGTACAACATATGATTGAAACAGAAGAATACTTAACACTTTTTTACGATAGTATAGAAAGTGAAACAGACTACTTTCGACTTCACGATATTTTAGATATATCATTTAAGTCCCTCACTAACAACAGTGGATTTTTATACCTCCATACAACAAGAGGTGTCTACCCTTTTCATACCAAATCTAATCCCCAGAAATTTATCCATACCTATCATAAGTTGAAAGAGAATGGTATCCGTTAACTCAATAAAATCAAACCCCATTTCACAATGAAATGGGGTTTAAGCATCTAGAAAAACCTTTTCCTACCTCTATCTTCCTTTAAAATCTCAACTGCTTCACGGAACCTTTGAGAGTGGACTATTTCCCGCTCACGTAGAAATCTTAATCCATCATTTAAATCTGGATCATCCGACATATCGATAATCCATTGATAGGTTGCTCTCGCCTTTTCCTCTGCCGCGATATCCTCATATAAATCCGCAATTGGGTCTCCTTTAGCCTGGATATACTCAGCAGTAAAAGGGTTCCCCGCAGTATTGTGATAAAATATAGCACTATCATGATTCACGTAATGGTCAGCTAAACCCGCCGCTTTCATCTGTTCAGGAGTTGCGTCTTTTGTTAATTTATATATCATTGTTGCAATCATTTCAAGATGAGCAAATTCTTCTGTCCCGATATCGTTAAGGAGTCCAATGACCTTATCCGGTATGGTATACCGCTGGTTAAGATATCTTAAAGCTGCAGCCAACTCCCCATCAGCCCCACCATATTGCTCAATTAAGTATTTCGCTAGCGTTGGGTTACACGTACTTACTTTTACGGGGTATTGTAATTTTTTCTCATAAATCCACATTACACACGGCCTCCTTACCTTATAAGTTGGGCTCCTACAATTTCACCTAGATTGACATCCATTTAAATTTGCCACGGCCATGGTGCTGAGCCCCAACTCCAATTCGCATCAGTGAAACTATTTCCGAAGTTTTGCAAAGGACCATACCTAGCTTCAAATTCCGTTTTCAGCTTTTTCGAATACTGAGTAAATTGATTAAATTGTTGCATAGCCGCCTGGTCATGCGGATGTGTATCAAGGTAAAGATTCAACTCAACAATCGCAAAGTCTACCGCTTGGATCTCCTCAAGTCGATCGTAGTAATCTTGTGGAAGTTGCTTTTGTTTCATCTATTTCCCCCTCTTTTCGCTTCATATGGATTTTCATAGTATTCATAAAAAACTGGCCATAAGGTTCCACGATATAGAGCTTCCTTCGGGGAAAATTGTGGTAAATTAGGTGGTTGAAAACCTATATAAAGTTGCGGTGGTGTCCAATAGTACTTAACCCCTATTGGTCGACAAGGATCAAACGGGCTGTGAAAAGGCTGATATGCCTTAATATTGGTAAACTGAGCCTTTGCTTGTTCGGACACAAAGCGCACCCCTTTCCTTTTCTCAATCATTGAATTATACACACACACAGATTGTCTATATGACCAAATAATATAGAGGCTCTCGGTGTTTTGTCTGAAAACTTGGAAATCTAAAGGAGAAAAGGAAAGGTTCAGCGAATATATGTTGATAATAGACCTTAAATCTAAAATTGGAGGTGGATCAATAGATGCTACGGGCTGAAAAAATCGAGAGGGAAAATTCTCTAGATGCAATTGAATTTTATTTTCAAAAAGGTTGGACAGATGGACTTCCGATTGTTCCCCCAACAGAAGAAAGAATTTATGAAATGTTAGCAAGCGTAAAAATGAGTCCGGACACCATAGTGGGTTCGATTCCAGAGCGAGGTCGTGTTTTTACCGCTGAACTAGTTGCCATTAATGCTGTCATGGCTGGTTGCTTACCAGGTTACTTTCCAGTAGTCATGGCTGCTGCTCAAGCCATATCAGAGCCAGATTTTGGTTTACACGGTCCAAGTGCAAGTACTCATGGTGCAGCTATTATGATTGCTGTAAATGGACCAATTACTAAGCAAATTGGCTTAAATGATGGCGCAAATGCATTAGGACCCGGGAATCGCGCAAACGCAACAATAGGGCGTGCCATACGACTTTTAATGATTAATGCCGGTGGCTCCCCGGAATTCGACAGATCGACACTTGGAACACCAGCGAAATATAGCTTCTGCTTCGCGGAAAAGGATACCGATTGGGAACCATTGCACGTTCAAAGGGGTTTTAGGATAGAGGAAAGCACCGTTACAGTTTTTGCATGTGAAGGTCCAAACCAGATCCAAAATCACAGTGCTCTTAGATCGGAAAACATTTTGAGGACAATGGCTGATCGAATGTCTCCACTGGGGAGCTTCAATATTGCAAGTGAAACAGAAATGGCCGTCATTCTCTGTCCAGAACATTACCAGCACCTGAACAAAGATGGATGGACAAAAGAAACTGTCCAGCAATTTTTATATGAACATGCTGCAAGAACTGTAAGTGAAATGAAAAAAGGTGGAATCATCGTGGAACCCCTTTTACCTAATGATGATAAAGTCTATAAACACGCAGTTCCCTCCCCTGACCATATCCTTTTGATGGTTGCTGGGGGCGAGGCAGGTCGATTTTCCGCCTGTATGCCTGGATGGTTTAGTTACAAACAATCGAAAGCGATTACAAAATCGATTAAAGCTGCAACTGGATTCACATGAAGTGAGTGTTGATCACCAATCCGTGCGGTTGGACTGTACTTATTAACATTTGAGCAATGAGACTAACCAATAGAGGGGAGACTTTATCATTGAGCATTATTGTTTATAATCCTACAAATGGTCCTAGTGTAAAAGAGAAGACTATGGCAAAGAGGAACCATCCTTTAGAAAACAGTGTAATCGGATTAATTGATAATGGTAAAAAAAATTCTAATGTAGTGATTGAACGAGCTGCATTTGGATTAAAAAACAAATATAAACTAAAAGAGGTCTACATCCATAATAAAAAATCCTTCTCCCATGGCCTAAACCCAGCGGAAGCAAAAATGCTTGCCGAAAAATGTGATTTTATCATCACTGGGGTTGGGGATTGAGGATCATGTAGCTCGGGCAGTTTGCTCGACGGAATTATTATGGAAGAACACGGTATCCCAACTGCGGTAATTATTACTAGCCCATTCTTTGCCTCAAGTAAGGCAATGGCAGTCTCTCAAGGGATTCCTGATTACCCTTTTGCTACGATTCCTCATCCTATTGCAGCGACTGAAGAATTAGTCTTACACGATTGGGTAGACAATATAATAGACGAGATAGAGAAGATACTTACAAGTGAAGAATCCTAAATCCCCATTAACATAATGATTGGATTACTAGCTATCGATGACCGTAGTACCTTTCCTTAGGGCCTAATTTCCACACCTTTCCGGGTCATTGGCTAGTCAAATTGACTTCTTTGATTTTGCCACTTCTGAATCAGCTAATATCAAATCATAGGATATAACTGCCAGGCTATTGTTCAACTGTCTAAGGATTAAAATCTCTCCTGTGGATAATCTAGTAGTGAAACTTTTACAAAAGGAGATGACACCATGACACAATCTCAAAGCCAACGAGAAAGATTTTGGAGAGAACGGAAACAAGAACAAAATCCGCATGGAAAAGTAAAATCCTTTGAACAGCTAGCCGAAGAAACCGGCAAAACCGAGAAAAGCAAACGTTCGTAGAAAGTTAGCAGTCCTCTACAGAAATAATCCGCCAATGTGGTGGGTTATTTTTATTTAACCAAATTAATTTATTGAACATTCCCACAAATTTAGATATAGTACGTATATAATGTTTCAAATGGTGAGGTGGACTGAATGCGACCAATAGTATTAGGGGTTTTAGCAGCGCTTTTTTTTGCTGTTACGTTTGTCGTAAACCGAGCGATGGACCTGGCTGGAGGTAGTTGGATTTGGAGCGCTTCCCTTCGATACATATTTATGGTTCCTTTTTTAGTCATTATTGTTTTAACACGTAAAAACCTTAAACAGCTGTTTTCAGTTATGAAAGAACACCCCAGAAGTTGGTTAGTCTGGAGCTTTATTGGATTTGGGTTATTCTATGCTCCCCTTTGCTTTGCTGCCGCGTACTCTCCTGGTTGGTTAATTGCAGGAACTTGGCAAATCACGATCATTTCAGGTTCCCTCCTAGCCCCACTCTTTTGGGTCACACTGGGGAACAAGAAGGTAAAAGGAAAAATTCCCCTTAAAGGTCTTATGTTGTCTATGATCATTCTAATAGGAATTATCCTGATGCAAATTGAACATGCTCAATCAATTCCTTTGGCTACAGTATTATTGGGAATTCTGCCAGTTATTATCGCTTCCTTCGCCTATCCACTAGGAAATCGTAAAATGATGGAAATCTGTGATGGTCGTTTAGATGCCTATCAAAGAGTTCTTGGAATGACCCTTGCTAGCTTGCCACTTTGGTTTCTATTATCGATTTATGGGTTATTTACAGTCGGAGCTCCTACTTTACAACAAGGCATACAGTCTTTAATTGTTGCTATTTCATCAGGGGTTATTGCAACCGTTCTATTTTTTATGGCTACTGATATGGTTAGAGGGAATATGCAAAAGCTAGCTGCTGTAGAAGCAACACAATCCATAGAAGTCCTGTTTGCATTAGTTGGAGAAATCATCATTTTATCCCTCCCGATTCCTACTCCACTTTCCTGGCTGGGGATATTAGTGGTGATTATAGGAATGGTCATTCATAGCTATGTATCAAGCATTGAAAAAGGACCTGCTACCACAACGATTAATGCTTAAGTTAACCTGAAAAGAGGCCAACATTTCGATGTCGGCCTCTTTCTTTGATTTGAATATTTCTTCTTCAATCAACCAGTATTTCTTAACCCAGCAGCCACACCACTAATGGTTAACAATACTTGTGTCACGAGTTCTTCGTCCGGCTCTTCGGTATTACGAATTTCTTTAATGAGTTCCACTTGGATAAAGTTAAGTGGGTCAACATATGGATTTCTTCGGTGGACAGATTCTTTAATGTTTGGAGTATGATCAAGCAACTCTTCATCCTCAACGATTTTCAAAAGAATCTCTTTTGTTTTGTTATATTCCTCAACAATATTAGAGAAAATTCGATCGGCCACTTCTTGATTCTTCACCAATTGGCTATACTCTTTTGCAGTAGTAATATCAGCCTTCATTAGGGCCATTTGCAAATTATCAATGGTTGAGCGGAAAAATGGCCACTCCTCGTACATTTCCTGCAGAAGTTTTAAGTTCTCTTCACTTTCTGCTGCAAAGCTTTCTAGCCCTGAACCTGCTGCATACCATCCTGGTAAAAGCTGGCGACTTTGCGTCCAAGCAAATACCCATGGAATCGCCCTTAAATTTTCAAACTCTGCGCTATTTTTTCGACTCATTGGACGAGAACCAATATTTAAGCCACCGATTTCCTGTAATGGTGTCGCTTCATTAAAATAGGTGATAAAATCAGAATCGGCAAAAACAAGGTCTTGATATTTTCTTAAAGACACTTCCGACATTTTCTCAATTGCCTCTACCCATCTTGCATCACGGTGATGCGTCTGTTCAGACTCATTTAAGACATGGGCAGCTGCACGCACTAAGGTTGAAGTGGCCTGTTCAAGACTTCTGTAGGCAATATCTTTAATTAAGTATCTAGAAGAAAGAACCTCCCCTTGCTCGGTAATTTTAATGCCTTCACCAAGAGTTTCTAACGGCTGGGACATTAAACTGCGATGCAATGGACCGCCTCCACGGCCAAGTGAACCTCCACGACCATGGAAAAACTTCAAGCCAATCTGATATTTCTTCGCCATTTCATGGATTTCAACCTGCGCCTTGTATAATTTCCAGTTCGCCGTTAAGGTTCCACCATCTTTACTTCCATCTGAATATCCTAGCATGATTTCCTGTTGGTTATTCAACTTTTTCAGATGTTCCCGATATAAAGGCATCTGGAACAGAGTTTCCATAATCTCTCGGCCAGCAGTTAAGTCATCTATCGTCTCTAACAATGGAGCCACATTCAAATCACTCTCCACTGCTCCATCTGCATGTAAGCGATAAATTCCCGCTTCTTTAGCTAATACAAGAACCTCAAGAATATCACTAGGTGATTGTGTCATCGAAATTAGATAAACGGATATAGACCTTTTCCCAAATGATTTATGCGCCTTTTTAATCAAGTTAAACACATCAAGCATTTTTTGAGTTTCCTTTGAGTAATCCTCATGCAACAATAGTAGGGAACGAGGATCAACAAGAATTCCTTGTAGGACCTTGATCTTTTCCTCTTCTGTTAATGCTTGATAATTCTCAGTGACTCGTGCTTTACGAAGAATTTCAGTAATGGCTGCTTCATGTTCCCCGCTATGGTTTCGTATATCAAGTGTAGCAAGATGGAAGCCAAATAGTTGTACCTGACGAATTAGTTTTTGTAGCATCTTTAGTTCGTGATTCGTTGGGTGATGCTGGTAAATACTTCTCTTAACCTGGTATAAATCTTCTAGTAGTTCTTCTGCAGATCTATAACCAATCTCAGACTCGCCAACTTCCTTTAAACGGTGAAGAATAACTGCAAATTTCCGGCGATAAACTTCATTTTCAATCGGCCATCTTCTGTTTTCTTCTAAATATGTTTCCTCTTCTTTTGGAAGAGATTCTAATAATTCAGTGCTTACTTTTACTCGCGTTGTTGCATGACTCATTCTCTTCATTAATTCAATAAGCACGTTTTTATACTTTTTCAATACAAGTCGTTTTTGTTTATTTAATGTTTCCCAAGTAACCTCAGGCGTAACATGCGGGTTTCCATCGCGGTCCCCACCAATCCAGGAGCCAAAATGCAAGAAATTCGGTACTTCCCACTGATGTTGTGGAAAGTGTTCCTCTAAACTCTCTTCTACTTCTTGATGGATTTCAGGAAGTACATCAAATAGAGTTTGGTCGAAATAATATAATCCATTTCTGACCTCATCAATAACTGTTGGTTTGCGATGACGTAGCTCATCAGTCTGCCAAAGAGCCATCATTTCATTATAGAGGCTTTCTTTTAATTTTTTTCGTTCCTTTGCAGAAAGCAATGGATTATCTAATGTTTTTAATATATCGGCAATCCGTTTTTGAAGCTCTAGGATTGACCTCTTAGTAGCCTCCGTAGGATGTGCTGTTATGACTAATTCCAGTGAGATTTTCTCGAGAACATTCTGGATAATTTCTGAACTAATTTGATTTTCTTTTAGTGCCTGAACCGCATGGTCTATAGAACCTGGTTGCGCTTGCACATCGGCTTGAAGTTGGTATTCTCGGCGTCTTCTAATCCGGTGATTTTGTTCGGCAATATTAACGAGATGAAAGTATACCGCAAAAGCACGAATAACTTGTTTTCTCATCTCGGGATTTAGTCCTGCAATTTCCTGTTTTATCTCATTATAGATTTCTGTATTAAAATCATTCCGAAGGTCCTTACACATCGTTCGAATCTTTTCTACCTTGTCTAAAAGTTCAATCTCACCCTGATAGACTAGGATTTCTCCAAGCATTCCACCTAACATTTTCACGTCCCGGCGCAATGGAAGACTACTATTATTTGTCACTAAACCTGTTGTCATTCTTTTCACCTTCCTACTGTTACAGTTCTTAGAATTTTTAAATAATATAACATAACTTTGGGAAAAGGTGTAGAAAAAAGTATTATTTTGATAGTATTTTTCTTTATTTAGCAGAAATTAAGGATATTTTCCTATGAAAAATTGATTCTTATTTAGAATATTTTAGAAGATACCCAGCGTAAAAAAAACGACACTCCTTAGAGTACCGCTTTTTATTCATCCTCTATTCTATCATTCATTTTGTCTAACATAGAAATTGCATCAACTAAATGATTATTAAAAATTTGTTTGGCTACCTCTAATAGTTGAATAATCATCGGGTCTCTAAGAGAATAGATCACTTGATTGCCTTCTTTTCTCCCTGTCACAATATTTTTGTTTCGTAGTACGGTTAGCTGTTGGGAAACGGCAGATCCCTCGCTCCCAATAAGTAGCTTCATCTCATTTACATTTTTATCTCCTTCTGACAATAATTCAAGAATCCGAATACGGATAGGATGGGCAAGTGCTTTAAAAAAATCCGCTTTAAACCTCTGCATTTCAAGATCCAATCGTTCTTCCTCTCTTTCAACTAGGGTCTTTTCTTTGCTCCACTTTGTGTTATTACAATTAAAACTCCTTGAATACGCTAGCTCTATTCAGTACACAGCCTGAAACTATTAACTAGAAAAAGCTGGCTGTTTCTCAACCGCATCATTTTTTGCTCCAGAAAGTTTATCGCATTCTCTAAAAGCAAAATGCTTACAGCCTAGGCATTTATTTTGATTGATTTCATTAAGCGCATAATTGATTGCTTCTCCTGTATGATCAAAAAAGTGATCTTCTCCTATGGTATCATATAACCCTGTTTTTTGTAGCAATTCCCTAGGTTGTTGTTGGATACCAGAAATAATCACAATTCCATGCTGTGAAAAATGGTTGACAATACTCGCAAAGTTGGATTCCCCTGTCGTATCCATAAAAGGAACCTTCCCCATCCTTAGCAGTAAAACCTTTGGCCGAAAATGAATGGTATTCATAATCGAATGTTCGAACGTTTGAGCTGCCCCAAAAAACAACGGGCCTTCTACATTATAAATGCTAATTTGTGGACAATCATGGGTTTGGGAGACAATCTGACTTTCCACTTTTTCATGTTTTTGATTCGGCAAGACCTTTGTGATCACCATTACATCACTCATTCGCTTCGTGAATAAAATTACCGCTAACACTAAACCTACTTCCACAGCAGCAGTTAAATTTACAAAGACAGTTAATAAAAAGGTTACAGTAAGAATAAGAGAGTCTGCAGTTTTTGTTTTTAATAGATGATAAAAAACATGTCTTTCGCTCATATTCCATGCGACTACCATAAGAATTGGTGCCATACTTGCAAGGGGTATTTTCGATGCATAAGGAGCGAACAATAACAAAACAAGTAGAACGACCACCCCATGGATGATACCAGACATGGGCGAAACTGCCCCGTTTTTTATATTAGTTGCGGTTCTGGCAATAGCTCCAGTTGCTGGAATCCCGCCAAATAAAGGTGCTACCATATTAGCAATTCCCTGCCCCACTAACTCTCGATTGCTATTATGTTTGCTATTTGACATTCCATCTGCAACAACGGCCGATAATAAGGATTCTATCGCTCCAAGAATCGCAATTACAAAAGCCGGTCGGATTAACAGCTGGATCTTTTCAAACGTGATTTCCGGAAATGCAAAATGAGGTAAGCTGTTGCTGATTTCCCCATAGGTCGAACCAATTGTCGCAACTTGACTTGGATACAAAAAAGTAGCTAGTAAAGTTGAAACAATTAACCCAATCAGTGGACCAGGAACCTTTGGAAATAACTTAGGAGTAAGGATCACCATAATCAAACAAATAAGTGCTGTCAAAATGCTGTAAATACTCATGCTATCAATATGGAAAACAATTTCTTTCATATTATCAATAAATAACTCGTGTTTTTCGACCCCTGATAGCCCTAGAAAATTCGGAATTTGACCTGTAAAAATAATGACCGCAATTCCAGCTGTAAATCCAATTGTAACTGGCCTTGGAATAAATTTGATTAACGAACCCAGTTTAAAAAGTCCCATTAATACGAGGATTATCCCTGCTAAAAAACCTGCAATTAACAGATTTTCAAAACCATAAGTCATTACAACACCAAACAATATCGGAATAAATGCTCCTGTTGGTCCACCTATTTGATATTTGGACCCACCGAATAAAGAAATAAGTATTCCTGCAATAATCGTTGTGTAGATCCCATACTCCGGTTTAACACCTGAAGCAATCGCAAATGCCATTCCTAATGGAATTGCAATGACACCAACCACAATCCCAGAAATCAAATCCTTTTGAAGCGCCTGAAGGGAGTATCCTTGATACCTCCCACGAAAAAACCCCTTTGGTAACACTTAAAATGGCCTCCATTTCTCCTTCTTAATATCTATATATCTGATTATTTGAATATATTACTATATGAATCTACACCTGTTTTCTGCTCCTGTCAAAGGTTTTATTCCTAAATGTTCCAGTAAATGGTTGGATTTGCTTCGTACACCTTCTAGTGAATGAGCTTCTACTTTCGTCCATCATTCTTTGTAATTATTCTAAGCTTGAGTCTCCTTAAGCAGTTATGATTATGGACCATTCTGTCCATACTGATTATCTGGGAGGATTATTATGACAAACCATATTGAAGGAACAATAGAACATCCTAGACTATCCGTCATTACCATTGTAGCCCGTATTTTATTAATCACTTTAGGAGCTTTGTTAATGGCTGTAGGGCTAGAAATCTTTCTAGTGCCAAACAATGTTGTCGATGGTGGGATTACTGGCATTTCAATTATGCTTGCTCATATAACAGGATGGCGGCTCGGTGTTTTCCTCTTCCTATTAAACCTTCCATTCGTTTATTTAGGATATAAACAAATTGGAAAGACCTTTGCATTATCAACCATTTACGGCATCACCTTGTTATCCATTTTTACTGTGCTTTTGCATCATTCAGAAGCGTTCACAGATGATGTGTTACTTGCAACAGTATTTGGTGGGATGCTCCTAGGAATTGGTGTTGGGATTGTGATTCGCAGTGGCGGTGCATTAGATGGTACGGAGATTCTCGCTATCCTAATAAGCAAAAAGTTTCCCCTTACAGTGGGGAATATCGTCATGTTCTTTAATTTCTTTATCTTAGGTACAGCGGGATTTGTTTTTACCTGGGACAGAGCGATGTATTCTCTCCTTACATATTATATTGCTTCGAAAGCGATTGACGCCGTTGTCGAAGGGTTTGAACAAACAAAATCAGTGTGGATTATTAGCGATTTTTCCAAGGAAATTGCTGACAGCATCAATGCACGGCTAGGCCGTGGAGTCACTTTTTTGCATGGAGCGGGAGCCTATACAGGTGATGATAAACGAGTCATCTTTGTGGTGATTAACCGGATTGAGGAATCAAAACTAACACGCATTGTCCAGTACTGGGATCCACATGCATTTCTTGCCATTGGAGATATCGCAGAAGTACGTGGAGGTCAATTTAAAAAGAAGGATATTCACTAGTAAGGATGAAAAAAGAATAAAACACAAAGACATCATTGTCCCAACAGCCGAATTCTTCTAAGGAGGAGTTCGGCTGTTATTGTTCTACCCTTTCCTTTGCAGGTTAGAATAGAACCTTTTTTTCTCTTTTTTTTTTGAAAAATAATTATATAACAGTATTGATTTTATTACCTCTGTTATAGTACAATGAATTTAACAACAAACCGACTGGGGGAATTAAAAAATGATGATGAAACCTACTGTAAAAGAATGCCGTGAATGTGGATGTAAGTTTGAGGAAAAACAAGAGTCTTATCTTTATGAATGTGAGCGTTGTATTTGTAGTCACGATGATTAAGCAACAGTAGAAGACCTTCTCTTTTGAGAAGGTCTTCTACTGTTGGTTAGCATAATTCGATTTTATATAGTTTACAAGTATTATATTATGTAAACCCATTTGATTGATTAACTCCACACAACATTCCCTCTCCGCATTGGTTGCCTCCAATAGTAGTGTTATCATAAATAGTAACAACATATCTGTAAGGTAAGATAATGAATCAATGTATTAAGGGGGAATGTTAAGTGCTTACTTTAAGCAACAAACACAATCCGCTAGAAAATAGCTCTTTAATTGAAAAATTCTCCTATCATAAACCCCAACTTAACTTGGCACTTAAAGAAACAGTCGAAACCCATGAGAGCCTAATCAAACAAACACCTTTAGCTCCACGACCTGAACCAAAACCAACACTTTTTTCTTCTATAAAAACGCTTGGCTCTGCCTTCGCACGATTTAGTACATTTGCCACAAAAGCAGACGCAAGTATTAGCGCCTATAACACCCACGTAGTGAATGATGAAGATATAGGTTCACCGGAATGGAAAAGGAACCTTGATAAAGAGTACCAAGCCCTTACTAAGAAAATAATAAGAGTGGTAAACCTATCAGACTTTGGTGCGATTGGAGATGGAAAAACAGATAACACAGCAGCCTTTAAAAAAGCAATTGGCAATGGTCAGGTAAAGGTGCTTGTCCCTGAAGGGGTGTTTGTAACAAATGGAGTTCGCCTACCATCTTGGACGTGTCTCATCGGGGTGGGAAAAGGAAAATCAATAATAAAATTGAGTGACCGCTCGCCGAAAGGCACTAGGCTTGTGACGAATTACAATCATTGGTTGGGGAATCATCATATCTCTGTTGAAGGAATGAGCCTAGATTGGAATGTCGAGCGCTTAGGAAATGCTGTCAAAACCTGCACATGGGGAAACCATTCTAGTTGCTTTACTTTCGCAAATGTCACCTTCGGTTGGGTAAAAAATGTGGAAGCGATTAACGCTGGGTTACATGGGTTTGATGTTTCTGCTTCCTTTTATGATTATTCCGGGGACGGGAATAAGGCCCGCGGGAGCAGTCAGTATATATGGCTCGACCAGTTAAACGCTTACGGATTTGGGGATGATGGAATTACTACTCATCATAGTGAGAATATCTTCATTTCTAACTGTCACCTTTCCGATCCAAGTGGGCGTGCCCATAAAAAAGGATTTTCAAATTCGAATGGGATTGAAGTGGACGATGGTTCAAGAAATGTTTGGTTGAAAAATAATTCGACTACAAGATGCTTTGGCGGTGTAGAAGTGAAAGCTCACCATAACTCTTCTGCAGGAAACAATGTCCACATCCTTGGCCATATATCTGTAAATGACAACCGCAGCTACAACTTTCGTCATATTGGCCACCATAAAAGGACCGATCCAAATTCTAAAACGGCCTATCACATCCAAGCGACGAATCTGATTTCCATTGCCCCAACCTTCACTGGTTTATACGAAGGCTCAACCCCTAGAGGAATGGTTATTTCAGCTTATGTTCATGTGGCTGTGAACCATTTTACTTTGATAGGAGATCCGGAATATGAATACCATAATAATCCAGTAATTGCGATTCAATATAAGGCTCGTAGTATCTATTTGAAAAATGTCTATATGCGTGACTTTCGATCTGCTAGTACGGATATTAGAATTTATGGAGGGGAACAACATGCAGACCATATTACATTACAAAACATTAAAATGGATTTCTCCTCCCCTGTAGCCATCGACATTGGGAAAAATGTGGCTAACGTGACTATTCAAAATCTCAATGCCGTTATTTCCAGTGGAAAATATGGCATAAAAGCAGATACAAAACCTTTCCAATGTACTGAGCTTGATATCAAAGGCTATTCTTCTCCTATTAAAATCAATCACACTAAGTAAAGGGTGTCCCTGAATGGGGCACCTTTTTATCTTTAACTGCCTTTTTCCTTATATTAAAGTCCCTTTGGTAGGTGTTAGAACAGTCGCAAGCCCTTCTATGAGTTTATGGCAAGTGAAAATTGTTTAAAACAAATGTCTTTTAATTTTCAAAAGCAATAAGGGTTGAGAAAATTGCCTTCTAAAAAGATCACAAACTTTTCTCTAATAGGAAAAATATGCTAAAATTTACTTATAATCTATCACTAATCTACATATGATAGATTCATATAGGTAAGATAGGGGGTTTGATAGATGACAGCAGGTGAATCGACAGCTATTCAAAAAACAAAGCACAAGAGCTCATCTAAAGTTAAGGTGGTAGAACGAGTATTTTTCATTATTTTTGGTGCGGTATTAATGGGCGTTGGAATAGAAGAATTCCTTGTACCCAATCAAATCCTTGATGGAGGGATTGTTGGGATCTCCATCATTCTATCCCATCTCACTGGATGGCGCCTTGGACCATTCATTTTTATCCTGAACATTCCGTTCTTCTTTATCGGCTACAAACAAATTGGTAAAACCTTCGCATTATCGACCCTTCTTGGAATTACTGTATTATCAATTACAACTACTCTTTTACATAACTTTCCTGTATTTACCGAAGATTTACTGCTTGCAACCGTTTTTGGTGGAATTGTTCTTGGGACAGGGGTTGGAATTGTCATTCGGTTTGGTGGCTCTCTTGATGGCACTGAAATTATGGCTATCTTAATGAACAAAAAGCTCCCCTTCTCTGTTGGTGAAGTGATTATGTTTTTTAATGTTTTTATTTTTGGAACTGCCGGTTTCATTTTTGGTTGGGACCGAGCTATGTACTCTCTCTTAGCCTATTTTATTGCTTTTAAGATAATAGATGTTGTCATTGCAGGGCTAGACGAATCCAAATCAGCTTGGATTATTAGTGATCAAGCGAAAGAAATCGGCGAAGCCATTCTCGCGCGACTTGGTCGTGGTGTTACTTATTTAAATGGTGAGGGTGCTTATACTGGTGATGATAAGAAGGTAATCTTTTGTGTTATTACTCGACTTGAGGAAGCAAAACTAAAAACGATCGTGGAAGAGATTGACTCCTCTGCCTTTCTCGCTGTTGGAAATATCGCCGAGGTTAGAGGAGGCCGATTTAAAAAGCGGGACATTCATTAGTCACTACTCCGAACGGAAGGAGCTTTTCACTCTTTTCGTTCTACTCTCTATTTCTACTAAAAACACTTTGACAACCTACCATCTATACGTTACTTTTAATATATTATAAAGGGGGGGTATGCTTGAATAAGGAGATTATTAAATTCTTAAGAAAAAGTCATAATTTAAACCAACGTGATTTTGCTAGGATTGTAAATTGTAGCTTTGCCTTGATTGCTTTAGTAGAGGTCGGAAAACGTAGAGTGACCGAAGATCTCGAGAGAAAGGTAAAGGATGCTTTTGATCTAGATGAAAGCCAGATACAATCTATTACAGCAATTATTAAAAGCTTTGGAGAAGGTGTACCGCCATTTATGTGATGCAGCGGTATTTTTTGTCCAAAAAAAGAGCTGCATCTAAGCAACCCTTCCCCACAGTTAAACATACCTTTAGAGCACTGCTTCTTTTCTTTCTAAATACCGTTCCATTTTTCTTTTTATCCGTTGTAAGGCATTGTCGATTGATTTGACGTGCGTATTGACATTTTGAGAGATTTCCACGTAGGAATGACCTGCAATATGCAGCTCTAAAACTCTTTTTTCTAAATCACTTAACTTTTCTGACATTTTACGTTCCAAATCACTTGCCTTTTCCTGATCAATAAGCATTTGGATTGGATCCATGTTTGTTGGCCCAGTAATAACATCCATCAAAGTGTGATTTGACTCCTCTTCATAAATAGGTTTGTTCAAAGAAACATAGGAATTCAATGGCCCGTGCTTTTGCCGTGTTGCTGATTTAACAGCTGTGATAATTTGCCTAGTAATACAAAGTTCAGCAAAAGCTTTAAAAGAAGACAACTTGTCCACTCTGAAGTCTCTAATTGCTTTGTAGAGCCCAATCATTCCTTCTTGAACAATGTCCTCTCTTTCGCCGCCTATTAAAAAATATCGACTAGCCTTAGCACGGACAAAGCTTCGGTATTTCTTCATTAAAAATTCCGAGGCTTCCCCATCACCATCTTGGAACAGTTGGACAAGAAATTCATCATTCATTTCGGCATAATCTTGCATCAGCTTTTCTTTGATGAGTACATTCACACTGTTACCTCCGACAATATTATTAGATTTGATGTTCCAAACTATTCCTAAAAGTATGAACACCTGACATATATTTTAATAGTAACCTAGTGTGGCGATAAAAGAAATTCAAACTTATCGACTTTTTCTTACAGAAATCGGAATAAACAAAAAAAGAAACACAGAAAACAGGCAAAAACGCTATATTTGCCTGTAGGGTTATTATTCTTTTTGTCGAATTTTCTTTAAAAGTTTTTAAAACACTTTAAAATATTTGCCCATTTTACCTTGTCATTTTATGTTTGTTAGCCAAAATTTAGGGGTTTCTGTTGTAGGAAAGAACTATTTCGTATAGTTATTTGCATTTAATTGGTTCAATTCTAATAGGTTGTCACTTCCTAGTAAATCATGGATGGCTTTCGGGACAGGCACCTTCATTCTAGTTTGCCGGTTAATCGTCGTTAAGACAACCTCCGCGGAAACAACCAACTCCTCCAGATGATTTACGATATCCTGTTTTAACGTATAACTTGTATTTCCGATCCGTTCTAAAGTTGTTGTGATGCTAAGTTTATTTTGGTTGAACACTTCTTTTTTATAACTTATTCCGACATGGACAACGACAGATTCCACACCGTTTAAAATGCTATAGCGGTACCATTCTTGTCTTGCTTGGTCTAAGTACCCAAATAATTCAACATTGTTAACATGCGCCTTCCCCGTCTCTGCGACAAGTTTCATTTCAGTATAAGCCATGTGTATCCCCCATGTAAGTTTTCTATCTATTGTTATTCCATCTTTTAGATTTAAAAACCTTCTTTTTCTTGGATAAGTTCGAAAAGAAAATTAATTATTCACTGTATTCATTTCGGTAGTAATCAAAATAATCCTGCATAATTAGCTATTTAAGGAAAATACTACCTAGGTATTTATTAATTTTCTCTTGATATAATATTGAAGTCTGAAGGAGAGATTTCATCATGAAGATAGTAAAGTCCGTTTTGATTTTAATTCTATTCCTAGGTATAGGTGCGACTGCTTGGTTTTATTACCCTCACTACCAAATCCATAAAATGAAAAATGATTCCATGGAGGTAGGGAAGGATTTGAGCAGAGAAACTTATTTAGATTATTACCGTCAATATAGCAAACAAGATATTCATCATCTTGCCATTGGAGACTCCATTATTCATGGTTTTGGTGTCGATGAAACAGAGAATTTAGTCTACAAATTTTCCAATCAGTTAGGTCACGAAATCAATAAAACGGTTCACTATACAAACAAAGGTAAAAACGGAATGACAAGCACCGGTTTAAATGAAATGATTAAAGCTGGGTTATTAGATGAGGCGATTAAGACGTCTGATATTATCACTGTTAATATTGGAGGTAATGATGTTCTCAAAACAGCAAAAAAGCAAGATTATTATGGAGCTGTTAAGTCCTTTGATACCCTACAGGAGACCTTTACAAAAAACCTAACTGAAATCTCGATGAAAATTAAGGAAATTAACCCTCGTGCCACCATTGTTTTACTGGAATTATATAACCCGCTGCCCGCTGATCATCAGTTTTCTGATTTAGCTGACAGTTTGCTTCCAAAATGGAATGTGAACATTTACGAAGTGGCACAACAAATACCATCTTCCATTGTTGTACAAACTACAAAAGTAATTAACAGCGATAATCCACAGAATTTATCGCAGGATGGCGTACATCCTAACTCCGCTGGTTATACGGCCATTACTACCCAAATACTCAAACAGTTCTCGAAAGAATATCGAAAGGAAGCAGTATAAGAAAACACAGCCCAAGGATTGTAGGGCTGTGTTTATTCCTTTTTAGGAAACGCAAAAAAACCACCCAGTTATATCATACAACTGGATGGTTTTTGTAGCAGTGTCCCAGAAGGGATTCGAACCCCCGACCTACAGTTTAGGAAACTGTTGCTCTATCCTACTGAGCTACTGAGACATTTAATAAAGCGACTCATTTATTATATGATAGCTTTTATAAAAATTCAAGGATAAAATAACCAAAACCGTACTCCTCCACTGTTAAGGAATTTGGTCTTAAAGCTGAAAAGGCAAAGCGAACAGTGGTTGTCACTGTCCGCTTTTTATTAAAACGCCTCTAGCTTGACATCGTCGCCGACAATCAAATCTGCTTCAGTGCACTCACGAATCTGTTCCACAGTAAAGTCTTTCGCGACTTCCACCAGCTTTAATCCATCGTCGGTAACGTGCATAACAGCGCGGTCGGTAATGATACAATCAACAACACCCTTCCCGGTAAGCGGAAGGCTACACTCTTTCAGGATTTTTGATTCACCATGTTTATTAACATGTTCCATGATGACGATGGTTTTTCGTGCTCCATGGACTAAGTCCATCGCACCACCCATCCCCTTCACCATTTTTCCAGGAATCATCCAGTTTGCTAAATCACCATTCTGAGAAACTTCCATGCCACCTAGAATTGCCACATCAACATGACCACCACGGATCATCGCAAACGATTCAGCACTATCGAAATAGACAGAACCAGGGATGACTGTAACAGTTTCTTTTCCAGCATTGATTAAGTCCGCATCGACCTCACCTTCTGTTGGATAAGGACCAATTCCCAGAAGACCATTCTCAGACTGAAGGACAACCTGCTTATTTTCACTGATAAAATTTGCTACCATTGTAGGCATTCCAATGCCTAAATTGACATAGTTGCCATCTTCAATTTCCTTTTCAGCACGTCTAGCGATTTTTTCCCTAGTGTTCACCATTACCCCTCCTTTATGACCTAATCGTTCTCCGTTCAATTCTCTTTTCCTGCTCTCCTTGGATGATGGACTGAACATAGATTCCTGGTGAGTGGATAAAATTTGGATCTAATTCTCCTACCTCGACAAGGTTTTCTACCTCAGCTATTGTTACCTTTCCAGCAGCCACCATCATCGAATTGAAGTTACGTGCTGTTTTTCGATAGATAAGGTTTCCCATCTTATCAGCTTGAAAAGCACGGACGAGACTGTAATCTGCGGTTAAAGATTCTTCAAGTAGATATTCCTTGCCGTTGTATACACGAACTTCCTTCCCTTCCGCAATTGGAGTACCAACACCAGCGGGAGTAAAGAAAGCTGGTATTCCTGCGCCTCCCGCACGAATCTTTTCTGCTAACGTTCCTTGGGGAGTTAGTTCTACCTCTATTTCCCCGGCTAGAAGCTGACGCTCAAATTCTTTATTTTCTCCAACATAGGAAGCGATAATTTTCTTAATCTGTTTGTTTCGCAACAATAGGCCAAGTCCCCAATCATCGACACCACAATTATTTGAGATAATCGTCAAATCCTTTGTTCCCTTTTCAGCTAAGGCTTGAATCAAATTTTCAGGTATGCCGCATAAGCCAAATCCACCAACCATTAAGGTCATACCATCCTCAATGCCTTCAACCGCCTTGGTAAAATCGGAATATAATTTCTTCATTCATTTCCCTCCTTATAACAGGATTGAGTAGTCTTTCCCAAAATGAACTTTTGATTGCCAACAATAGTTATACCGGATAAACTCCGTGCTTTCGTTCAGAGAATACCAGATACTTAGACATATAGACTTCAAGCCGTGCAGCAAGTTCCTCACGAAGACAATTTGGTTCCACAACATCATCAATAATAAGTTCTGAGGCAAGTCGGTAAATATCAATATCTTCCCGGTATTCTTCACGTTTTTCTGCAATGAAAGCTGCTCTCTCCTCTTCCGGAAGTGCGGCAATTTTGTTTGCGTAAACCGCGTTAACAGCTGCTTCTGGTCCCATTACCGCAATTGCAGCTGAAGGCAAAGCTATGCAACAATCAGGCTCAAACGCTGGACCTGCCATTGCATATAACCCTGCACCATAGGCCTTTCGCACAATAACGGTCATTTTCGGTACCGTCGCTTCACTCATAGCCGAGATCATTTTCGCACCGTGACGAATGATGCCTGCCTTTTCTACATTCGTACCAATCATAAAACCAGGCACATCAGCTAGGAATAAAAGCGGAATATGGTAGGCATCACATAGATTAATAAACTTTGCTGCTTTATCAGCACTATCATGGAAAAGGACCCCACCTTTTACCCTGGGCTGATTCGCAATAATTCCAACTGGCTGTCCATTGATTCGGGCAAGACAGGTAATGAGCTCTGGAGCAAACAGCTTTTTAATTTCACAAATCGAATCTTCATCAACTATACGGTCAATTAGCTGATACATATCAAATGGAGCATTTTGATTTTTGGGGATTAATTCTTCTATTGTTTTTTCAAATTGTGCAGGAGGTTTCGCCTCTGTTTGTAGTGGCTTTTCTGAGAAGTTATTTGGAAAATAAGTTAAGTATTTTTGGGCGTAAATAATGGCTTCTTCCTCGGTTTTCACTAGCACATCTCCACAACCAGAAACCGAGCAATGCATTTTTGCTCCACCCATTTGTTCAAGGGTTACCTTTTCCCCGATAACCATTTCAGCCATCCTTGGAGAACCTAAGTACATTGAAGCATTTCCTTCAACCATGACAACAACGTCACAAAATGCAGGGATATAGGCACCGCCAGCGGCAGAAGGTCCGAATAAAAGACAGATCTGAGGAACTTTCCCTGACATTTTCACCTGATTATAAAAGATTCGACCCGCGCCCCTTCGACCTGGAAACATTTCTAATTGATCTGTGATTCGCGCGCCAGCTGAGTCAACGAGATAAAGCATTGGGCAGCGTAGTTTTTCAGCTGTTTCCTGAATACGAATAATTTTCTCAACTGTTCTTTTTCCCCAAGATCCTGCCTTTATCGTGGAGTCATTGGCCATAACACAAACTGTGCGGCCATGGATTTTCCCGATGCCAGTAACAACGCCATCCGCAGGAAGGTCCCCAGCCAACACATTGGCAAACATTCCATCCTCTGCTTTTAGTCCATCATCAAATAATAAATTCAAGCGATCACGTACAAATAGTTTGCCTTGTTCTTTGTTCTTTTGGTGATACTTCTCTTGTCCTCCTTGTAAAACGGATTCTTTTTTTAACTCTAAGTCTGACTTTTTTGTATGTGTTTCGTTCACGATTCTTCTCCCCTTTGTCCGTAACTGTAGAAGAAAGATTTAATTTCTGCTTCTAATCACTCGAAAGTACCGTGTACCGTCTAGTGGTCTGCAGTTACAACTGATTGAATGTTATGTTTAGTAGTTTATCGCCCTTTATATTCCGGTGGGCGTTTTTCTGCAAAGGCTTTTAAACCTTCTAACCTGTCCTCAGAGGGGATCAATACATCATATGCTAACTCTTCTATTTTCAATCCAGTTGCTAGATCCACTTCAATCCCCTTATTGACAGCTTTTTTTGCTTGAATTAATGCAAGAGGCCCGTTTTTTGCCATTGTTTTAGCAAGGTCGAGCGCTTTTCCAAGCATCTCTGAGCGAGGAACAGCATACTCTAATATCCCTATCTTTTCTGCTTCCGAAGCAGTTAGGCGTTGGGCGGTAAAGATCAGTTCTTTTGCTTTTCCCAAGCCAATTAAACGCGGAAGTCGTTGGGTACCGCCTGCACCCGGGATAATGGCAAGAGAAGTTTCTGTTAAGCCTACTTTTGCTTCAAGAGCCCCCACTCGTATATCACAGGCTAACGCTAATTCAAGTCCCCCTCCAAAAGCAACTCCGTTAATTGCAGCAATAACCGGCTGGGGCAATGACTCAACCTCATTTATTGTCGCCCCAATCATGCGAACCGTTTGCTTTGCTTCAGC
Organism: Mesobacillus maritimus; assembly: GCF_019749255.1. GTDB lineage: Bacteria > Bacillota > Bacilli > Bacillales > Cytobacillaceae > Mesobacillus_B > Mesobacillus_B maritimus_A. The sequence continues at coordinate 25,099 of NZ_JACWFH010000005.1, forward strand.
ATCTGTCATATCTTTACGTTCCTTTAAATCTGCTCCGGCACAAAATGCCTTTTCACCTGAACTTGTTAGAATCACAACTCTGATTCCCATATCTTTTTTTATATCCGATAGCACCACTTGAAGTTCTGCTAACATCTGCCTAGATAACGCATTCGCAGCTTCAGGTCTGTTTAAAGTGACGATGGCAATCCCATCGGTTCTTTTTTCAACTATCACGGTTTTGACAACTGTTTCATTCATGAGATTCGCTCCTTTCCTTCTGCACGCAAAATCTCCATTTGTCTACTCTTTAGACTTCTTCCAAGTGTACGCTCAATCAATTGGGCTGATTTCAAGGTTGATTTCAGGTCAACCCCTGTTTCAATTCCCATCTCATGGAGCATATACAACAAATCTTCAGTGGCTACATTTCCGGAAGCACCTTTTGCATAAGGGCATCCACCTAAGCCTCCAAGCGCACTATCAAAGGTGGTTATGCCCATTTCTAATGATTTGACGATATTTGCGAGTGCGGTTCCTCTTGTATCATGGAAATGCATCGCGAGTTGGCTTGCATTAAAATGTGGCAGCAATTCATCAAGCAAATTTTCTACCTGGTTTGGAACACCAACGCCAATGGTTTCTCCTAACGACAACTCGTCAATTCCCATTGAGAAAAGGCGTTCGGCCACTTCCCGAACATGGAAAGGTGCCACATATCCATCATATGGACAGGCAATGACAGTAGAGATATACCCTCGCACTGTTTTGCCAGCCATTTTCGCTTCTTTCACCACTTCTTCCAAAACCGGATAAGTTTCTTTTATCGATTTATTAATATTGCTGCGATTATGCCCTTCGCTAGCGGACATGAAAACACTCACTTCATCTACGCCAGCCTCAAGGGCACGGTCAAGCCCTTTTATATTAGGAACAAGGGCAGCATAGGTGACACCCTTATTCCGTTTAATTCCCTTCAACACATCTGAAGCATCTGCCAGCTGAGGAATCCATTTAGGGTTTACAAATGAGCTTACCTCAATATAAGAAAGTCCTGTCTCTGAAAGCGTGTTAATCCATGAGATTTTATCATCCGAAAGGACTAATCGCTTTTCATTTTGCAATCCGTCTCGTGGAGCTACTTCCTTGATTGTCACGTTTTTTGGTAGTTTCAAAGAATCTGCCTCCTATTCAACATCCACAATCGTATCGCTATCGTTCACAAAATCTCCTTCTTGAACATATACCTTGGCAATCGTTCCGCCTTCTTCGACGCTAACTGGAATCTCCATTTTCATCGATTCAAGGATGACCACTTCTTGCCCTGCTTCTACTTGGTCGCCCTCTTTCACTAATACCTTCCATACATTTCCTGCCATACCTGCTTCGACTTTAGCCATTTGTCATTCTCCTTTACTTGGTTGATGTTAATGTTGGTAAGTAGTATTCATTTACAAATTGTGTCGTTGTATAACCTGATAAAAATTGCTTGTGACTAACGGTTTGTATCAGCATCGGGATGTTTGTTTTTATCCCTTCAATTTTGTACTCTTCAAGTGCCAACTTGAGTCTTGAACATGCTTCAAAGCGGGTTCCTCCCCAAGCAATCAGCTTCCCAATCATCGGGTCATAGAAAGGAGTTACTTGAGAGCCAGCTTCGATTGCACATTCATTTCGAATTCCATCACCTTGTGGCAGCTGGAATTCCGTGATTTTCCCAGGTGAAGGGAAGAAAGTCTTCGGATCTTCTGCATAAATTCTTACCTCAATAGCATGTCCGTTTCGCTTTACATCTTCTTTAGTAAAAGAGAGCTTCTCACCCACAGCCACTTTTAATTGCTCTTCAACAAGATCAAGACCAGTGATTTCCTCTGTTACGGGATGCTCGACTTGTAATCTCGTATTCATTTCAAGAAAATAGAAATTTTGCTCTTTATCTACTAGAAATTCAATCGTACCGGCGTTTGAATACCCAATATGTTGAGCAGCCTTTACTGCGGCCTCTAACATATTTGAGCGGGTTTCTTCATTAATAAAAGGCGATGGTGCTTCCTCTACCACTTTTTGGTTCCTTCGCTGAATCGAGCATTCTCTTTCCCAAAGTGGAACAACATTGCCGTGAGAATCGGCAAGAATCTGCACTTCAATATGATGCGGCTCATCAATATACTTTTCTAAAAACATTGCACCGTCCCCAAAAAAGGATTCTGCTCGTTTTTTATTTCCTGCAAATGCTTTTAAGAGCTCCTCCTCTGAATGAACAAGTTGCATGCCGATACCTCCACCACCAGCAGACGCTTTCAGCATGAGTGGATAGCCTATTTCCTTCGCAGCTAACACCGCTTCTTCTTCACTTTCAAGCGATGTGTTGATTCCCTCAATAATGGGGACGCCCGCTTCCTTCATTGTTTTACGTGCTTCAATTTTGCTGCCCATTGACGCAATAATTTCAGGAGATGGTCCAATAAACACAAGGTTTTCCTCATTACATTTCTTGGCGAATGCTGCATTTTCAGATAATAACCCATACCCAGGATGAACAGCTTCTGCCCCACTTTTCTTAGCGATTGAGATAATCTCATCAGCATTCAAATAACTCTGATTTACTGGGGGTTTTCCCACACAATAAGCTTCATCCGCCTCACGTACGAACAATGACTCCGCATCAGCTTCAGAATAAATTGCCACGGTTTTGATTCCGAGTTTTTGACAAGTACGGATCACTCTTAAAGCAATCTCACCACGGTTTGCAATTAATATTTTTGAGAACAAGGTAATCTCACCTTCCTTTCACTAAGTTAGTTGATTAATAGACTGTTCACGCAACTTAAATTTTTGGATTTTTCCTGAAGCTGTCATCGGATAAGCATCTGTAAAAAAGATTTTCCTTGGGATTTTATGGCGAGAAATTTTGCCTTTAAAATAGTCTTGGATTTCTTCTGCTGTTGCTGTCATATTGTCTTTTAAAATAATCCAGGCAATGACTTCTTCACCGTATTTTTCATCTGGAACACCAACCACCTGGGCATCGAGAACCTTAGGGTGGGTATAGAGGAATTCTTCTATCTCACGCGGGTAAATATTCTCACCACCACGAATGATCATATCCTTAAGGCGTCCTGTAATCCGACAATAACCATTTTGGTCCATCACCGCTAAATCGCCAGTATGTAGCCAGCCTTCTTCATCGATTGCTTCTCTTGTCGCATCCGGATTTTTATAATATCCTTTCATCACATGATAACCTCGTGTGCATAGCTCTCCTTGCTGGTTAAACGGTAATTCCGAGGAAGTTCCTGGTTGAACGATTTTCACCTCAACATTGGGAAGGGCTCTCCCAACAGTTTCAACTCTTAGTTCGAGTGGGTCGTCAGTCCGAGTTTGTGTGATAACAGGTGAAGATTCTGTTTGGCCGTAACAAATGGTGATTTCCGTCATGTTCATCTTATTGATTACATTTTTCATCACCTCTACTGGACAATTCGATCCAGCCATTACCCCTGTTCTTAGTGTAGACAAATCATAATTTTCAAAATTCGAATGATTCAATTCCGCAATAAACATCGTAGGAACACCATGAAGTGCCGTGCATCTCTCTTGTTCGACAGTCCTAAGCACCGTTTCCGGGTCAAACTCTTGAACGGGAACCATAGTTGCTCCAACACTGACTGCTGCAAGGGTACCAATCACGCAACCGAAGCAGTGAAAAAATGGGACTGGAATACATAACCGGTCTTCATCGGTCAGGTTCATACAATGTGCTATATTGTACCCATTATTCGTCAGGTTACTATGCGTAAGCATAACCCCCTTCGGAAATCCGGTGGTGCCCGAGGTGTATTGCATATTAATGACATCGTCAGGATCCAATTCTGCTGTTCGCTGTTGCAATTCTTCATTAGAAACTCTACTAGCCATTTTGATGATATCGGACCAATTAAATGCTCCGTTATATTTCTTTTCGCTAAAAACGATGACATTTTTTAAAAGTGGTAACCGTTTAGAGTTAAGCTGTCCCGGTGCTGAAGTTTCAAGTTCTGGACAAAGCTCGTAAATTGAGTCAATATAAGAATTCCCTCTAAAATCTTCAATTAAAAATAGGGTCGTTGCATCGGATTGTCTCAATAAATACTCTAATTCTGCTGAACGATAATTTGTGTTGACTGTGACTAGAACGGCTCCCATTTTCCCAGTTCCATATTGCAGGCTCACCCATTCTGGGATATTTGAAGCCCAAACAGCAACATTTTCCCCTTTTTCAATCCCAAGTGCCATCAAACCTTTGGCTACTTGTTCGCAAACATCATTGAATTCGCGATAAGAGTATCTTAGCCCACGATCCGGATATACGAGGGCATCTTGGTTAGGTATTTCCAATGCTTTCTCGGCTAACAGTTCACCAACAGTTTTACGAATCAATTCGGCCATTCATTTACCTCCTACAATTAACATCCTAAGTGACGGGCAATGACTAAGCGTTGAATCTCTGATGTTCCTTCGCCAATTTCCATTAATTTAATATCGCGCAAATGCCTTTCTACGTCATATTCCTTCATATAACCTGCACCACCATGAATCTGAATCGCTTGGTTACAAATGCGGAATCCTGCTTCTGATGCAAACAGTTTTGCAAACGCAGCTTCTTTTCCAAATGGCTTCCCTTGATCTTTTAACCACGCAGCCTTATACACTTGATTACGTGCCAGTTCTAACTCCATCGCCATATCAGCCAATTTAAATTGAATAGCTTGAAATTTAGATATAGACTGGCCAAACTGTTGACGCTCCTTTGCAAATTGAAGGGCTTTATCTAAAGCTGCTTGAGCAATCCCTACTGAAAGAGCAGCAATGGAAATACGCCCTCCATCAAGGGTAAATAAAAATTGACTAAACCCCTTCTTCTCATCACCAAGGAGATTTTCTCTTGGAACACGAACATTTTCCAAGATAATTTCACAAGTATTTGAGCCGCGAACACCCATTTTGTCGTAGTTGGAGGAGATGGTAACCCCTGGAGTATCACTTGGGACAATGATTGCTGATACAATATTTCGCCCATCTTCTCGTTTACCCGTGACAGCGGTTACAATAATTTGGCGGGAAAAGCTCGCATTTGTAATCCAGCATTTTTCTCCGTTAATAACCCATTCATCACCATCCAGTACCGCTCTCGTCCGAGTACCACCTGCATCAGAGCCAGCATTCGGTTCTGTTAGACCAAACGCACCCATTGTTTTTCCTTTCGCCATTGGCACTAGCCATTCCTGCTTTTGTTTTTCAGTTCCAAAATAATAAATTGGACTTGCCCCAAGACTCGTATTAGCTGCATAGCTTAACCCAGTCCCTCCACATGCTTTTCCTATTTCTTCTACGGCAATGCAATACGAGATTGTGTCACCGCCAGCACCACCATACTTCTCTGGGAACGGGATACCCAGTAACCCTAACTCTCCTAATCTCTCAAACGTTTCGTAGCGCATTTTAGAGGCTTCATCAATTTCACGTGCATATGGTTTAATTTCTTTTTCCGCAAAGTCTCTTACCATTTCCTGAAGCATTTGCTGTTCATTGGTTAATTCGAAATTCATCAGATTCTCTCCTTTTCAAACGGACTAGTCGGTCTGTTTTAACTATAAATATAAAACGATACTGATATGCACCAACAAGGTTCGTACCGACTGGTCGGTCTGTTATTGTTATTTTAATAGCCAGCTACTTTTCTATAGGCTGACCTTTAATTAAAAATAATTGTACATCTTTTTGACTCATTGCCTGTTCTGTTAGAAGCGAATGAAGTAATAAATCATTAAAGATGCGTGCAATCGATTCAATTGTTAATGGACCGTCTTTGTTAAACCATTTATACGTCCAATTCACCATGCCAATAATCGCCATGGTTGAGATTTCAGCGGGTACTTCAGCACGGAACTCTCCTTGTGCCTGCCCTTCTCGGATAACTTGAGTCAGGAGTTTTCGATAATCGTCACGCTTTTCATTAATTCTCTGATTAAATTCTCCGGTTAAGTACATGCTTTCTTGGTAAAAAACAGTAATATGTGGTTTATACAAGTCAAATACTTTGGTGAAAGATTGAATAATGGCACAAAGGCGAGTAACTGGTGTTTCAAAATCATCATATGCTTCACGTGCCTTTTCAAGAACATAGGAGATAAATACATCGTGGATGTGGTAGAGCAATTCATCTTTGGATTTAAAATTGTGGTAAAATCCCCCCTTTGATGTTCCAGATTCTAAGACGATCTGGTCAACCGTAACCCCGTGATACCCATTTTTCTCAAATAGTACAAGGGCTGTTTCAATGATTCGTGCCTTAAGCGTCTTTTTCATTTTCATCATCCTTTGGAAAAATAGTATCATAGAGTAAACGAGAAAATCAATTAATAATTCAAAATATACGGTTTATTACGAACATTATTGCAAAAAAAAACTTAGCAAACAGTATTTACCAATACTGTGGTTGCTAAGCTACTATCCTACAATATTTCAAATTCTATTTTACTAGTGGGAGGGCTATTACTTGCCCATCTTCAACAGCCCCGGCTTGGATCTCCCATTGTAAACTTCCTACTTCGCTCATTCCTGAAAGGGGAATGACGGCCTTTTCCTCTGGAATATTTGGAATTCCTTCATTCACTGCAGACATGATTGCACTGCGGTCTTCCACTGTCTTGGCTGCTTTCATTGCCTCCACTAATACAAATAAACCCTGATAGCTTAAAGAAGAGTCTGCAGTTGCATACTTCTCATTGAATTTTTCTTGATAGTTTTTCACAAATAACTTACTCGCCTCACTGCCAATTTGGTCAACTGGCAATACTCCAACTGAACCATTTAAATGTTCATACCCACCTATAACGCCGGACATTTCTTCCATTTTCGCTTGATCCATAATCATGTATGAACCTGTATAGCCTAATTCTTGAGCTTGTTTAACCACCTTGGCAGTCGGTTCTGATGGCCCGCCGACAAAAAGAACATCTGGTTTTTGTTTCAATACATTAGTCATAATAGTAAAGTAATCTGTGTCTTTAGCAAAATCAATTTCACCTTTAAAGACAAATTCTCCACCCATTTCTTCCCACACTGGTTCAATTACATTTAACCAATCTTTCCCATACTGAGAATTTGTTGGGATGAGCGCCATTTTCTTTCCGTAGTGTTCCATAATGTATTTACTAAAAGTTTTAGGCCAAATATTGTATTGAGGTGAGATTCCAATCATCATTTTATTTCCCTGCTCATACATCCTCGGCTCACTTGTTTGCGCCATGAGGATTACATTTTCTTTTTCATTAAAAGTCTGTGAGGCAAACACTCCCCCGCTGTGCGGAATCCAGACGGCAACAGGGTCATTTTCAGTGGCCATTCGCTGAACATTGACACCTGTTTCATTTGGCAAATATTTATCATCCATTGGAATCAGCTTGATTTTGTACGTTTTTCCTTCTATCTCAAAACCTGTTTCATTGATTTCATCAGCCGCCATTTTCAGTCCGTTTAACACATTTACGCCGTATTGTGCTGCAGCTCCACTTAATGGACCACTATACCCAACGACAACCTCATTTTCCCCAGCCTCCGCTGGTTTCGAACTTCCAGCTTCTTTACTCTTGCCGCCTGCACAAGCAACTAGACTTCCTACCAATAATATCAAAATCGCAAATAAACTTACCTGTTTTAGTCTCTTCAAATCGTTCCCTCCCCTATTTTCTAGCCTGAAGCTTTTTCAACTCCTGGTCCCTTAGTTCTCTTTTTAACAGCTTCCCTACACTGGATTTAGGAAGTTCGTCCCTAAATTCAATGTGCTTTGGTACCTTATAGGCTGCTAAGTACTGACCGCAAAATGAGATAATTTCATCTTCTGTCACTATTTTATTTTCCTTTAAAGCAATATAGGCTTTGACGGTTTCACCGCGGTATTCATCAGGAATGCCAATGACAATCACTTCTTTGATGGCAGGAATTTGATAAATAACCTCCTCAATTTCCCGAGGATAAATATTGTATCCACTTGCGATAATCATATCTTTTTTACGGTCCACGATGTAAAGATACCCTTCCTCATCCATATACGCGATATCACCTGTGTGAAGCCAGCCATCTCTAAGGACTACATTTGTTTCCTCAGGTTTATTCCAATATCCTTTCATAACTTGTGGTCCTTTAATAACTAGTTCACCTTTACTGCCAATTGGTGCCTCTTCAAACCCTTTATCCGTTTCAACGACAATCTTTGCAGTCGTATTGGGCAGAGGAACACCGACACTGCCCACTTTCACTCTTGAATAAGGTTGATTAGTCGTTCCAGATGTGGCTTCTGATAACCCATATCCATCAGAAAGAACCGCATCTTTACCCATTAATTTTTTGAATTGAAGATACTTTTCAAATGGCATAGGAGAACCGCCGCAAAAAAACGCTTTAATTTTATTGATTCCATATGTTTCAACGTGAGGAGCATTTAAAAGTGCATTATACATGGTGGGAACGCCAAAGAAGAATAATGGAGGGTCATTCTTGATGATATTGAGCACGGTCTCCGGCTCAAACCGAGGGAGAATAATTTGTTTGTAGCCAAAGCGGAAACCGGTTAAACATACATTGGCTAGTCCAAAAATATGAAAAAGCGGAAGAAAACTAATAGCCACTCTGTTCAAATCTTGCTGGGCTTCAAATCGTTTAAATAAAAATTCATTTACTATTTCTACCTGGTTGATAAAATTTTGATGCGTTAGCATAACACCTTTAGAGACACCAGTTGTTCCACCAGTATATTGGAGAACGGCAATATCCTCAATTGGATTAATGTTAATCTTCGGTGCTTTTGTTTGATACGTTTGAAGGAAATCATCCAAGTACTTATCTTCATTAGCAAGATGGATGTTAGTGTCTTCTTCAGTTTGGACGACGATAATTTTTCTTAGAGAAGTTTCATCTTGAACTCGCTTTACCCGCTCGTAAACTGTATCAGAACATATCATATACTCTGCCCCAGTATCATTTAACTGGTAAAGGATTTCCCGCTCAACGTACATAGGATTTGTCTGGACAACGATGCCTCCTAAACGGACAACACCAAAGAATGAAAAAACATAAGCTGGACCATTTTGCATCATGATTGATAAACGGTCCCCTTTTCTAAATCCCTGCTGATAAAGACATCCTGCGAGCCTCTCAGAAATCTCATAAACTTCTCGATATGTCCACTGCTTGTCATAAAACTCCAAGGAGATTTCAGAATCAAATCTTTTCACTGACTCCGCTAATAGATCTGACAGTGTCTTTTTTTCAATTGTGACATTCGAAACAACATCATTAGGATAAAAATGTAGCCAGCGTTTTTCTGTCATCTTCTTAACATTCCTCCTTTTCTATGTATTTAGAGTGTAATATTTTTTGAATATTCTATAAATAGTTATTCAACCTTAAGGTTTAAAACCCTGCATCTTTCAATTTATATTTTGAATTAATCATAATAGTTAAACGAAAAAGCCGAGCACTAGGGCTCGGCTTTTACATAAATCATTAACTTTCTTCGTGCAGAACTTTTTCCATCTCATCAAACTTGTGATGGATTGCATCATCAGGTTTTTTCGTAAGTAAGCTTACAAAAATAACGGCAAGTAGACTTAGGAAAAACCCTGGTATCATTTCATACATGAAATCTGCAAGAATATCAATGTTCGCCCAAATCAGAACGGTAACAGCACCAACAATCATGCCGGCTAAAGCACCCCATTTGGTCATTCGCTTCCAATAAAGACTTAATAATAAAACTGGTCCAAAAGCTGACCCAAAACCAGCCCAAGCATAACCTACTAGTCCTAAAATGGTGTCACTCGGATAGAGCGAAAGACTAACACCTACAATTGCGACAATCAGCACAGCTAAACGACCAACGAAAACTAATTCCTTATCACTAGCATTTCTTTTAAAGAAGGCTTTATAAAAGTCCTCCGTTAAGGAGCTAGAAGTAACAAGAAGCTGCGAGGAAATTGTACTCATAATCGCTGCCAATACTGCGGCAAGTAAAAATCCGGTAATATACGGATGGAATAAGACATCTGCAAAATAGATAAAGATTGTTTCAGAGTTTTCTAGCGTAGTTCCATTCATAGAATGATAAGCAGCACCAGCAAGACCTGTTAACATCGCTCCGATTAGGGAAACACCCATCCAGCCCATTCCAATCCTACGCGCAGATTTTAACTGTTTTAAACTTCCTACCGCCATAAAGCGTACGATAATATGTGGCTGACCAAAGTATCCAAGGCCCCAGGCTAATAACGAAAGGATTCCAATAAACGTTGTCCCTTTAAATAAATTCAGCATTGCTGGGTCAATACTTCTAATCTCATCCATCGTTGCGCCGACTCCACCTACCTGGGTGAAGGCAACAATCGGTACGAGAATGAGGGCTACAAACATGATTACCCCTTGAATAAAATCGGTCATACTTACCGCTAAGAACCCACCGAAAAGTGTATATGCTACGACCACACCGGCTGTGATCAATAATCCGGTTTGATAGTTCGCACCAAATGAACTTTCAAATAAGGTACCACCAGCTACTAGTCCAGATGAGGTATATAAAGTGTAAAAAACCAAAATAACAATCGCTGAAACAGTTCGGATCATTTTTGAGTGATCTTCGAATCGATTTTCTAAAAAGTCTGGAATTGTAATCGAATCGTTGGCCACTATAGTATAAGTTCGTAATCTAGGAGCTAGAACAATATAATTCACATACGCCCCGACAAATAACCCAATTGACAGCCATGCTTCTGAAAGACCCGATACAAACATCGCCCCGGGAAGTCCCATCATCATCCAGCCACTCATATCAGATGCACCAGCTGATAATGCCGTAACCGCTGGTCCAACTTTACGACCACCTAACATATAGTCAGAAAGGTCCGACGTCCGCCTGTAAGAATAGTATCCTACCAATAACATTACTAAAAAATAAACACCTAACGAAATAAATATTTCTACCTGCACCAAATCTCTCCCTTGTTGTTTTTTTCTTCTAAACTAGTAGAAATGGGCTTAATGAATAAGCCGACTTTTTAACCCTAACAAGGATTCCAAGGTATTTCAAGGGATACGGGTTAACCGACATGCTGTTTTCCCCTTGAAAACAAAGGATTTTTTAGGGTAAAGCCTTATTAGGATGGTATATTCGTAGCTTTGAACTTATATTACGGATAAAATTAATTTCCACCACTGTTAAAATATTACAAGTTTTTTGAATTTTCTTTCCTCTCTCTTTACCAGCACCCCATTTTTCATACAATTCTTCATTATTAAGATCGAATAATTAGCATGAATTTTGGAAATAAACCATATCAAAAAAAGAAGCAACTTATAAGCGGATCTGGTTTTGAATAGATTGTGATTCATTAGCTAATACATGTAAAATGGTTACTAAATCAGCTTTTTCTTCATCGGTTAACAATAGTAGTCTCCTAAACTGTTTGATGCAAAAGCTTGTGTTTGGATGAACGTCTCCATATAGTATTTGCTAAATCCCGCTCGATTTGATCTTACCTTAATGGGTGCTAAAGACAGTTACAAATAACAAAGGTAGGATTTATGGCTATAATTAGGAACAGTGTAAAGTTTTTTTCATTGGGCACTGAATGATATGCTCAAGAAACGAAAGTATCATTTGGGGGATTTTATAAAAAGGATAGATATGGTGAGGTGTGGCTTGATGACCAAGGTAACGATTTACAATGACCAATATCGTATTTTTGAAATGTTCTCCATTAGTCATTTTATTGTCCTTCTCCTCTTTCTTTTTGGCACCTTTGTCCTTTTTTTCTATCGTCATAATCTAAACCAACTGAAATGGAGACCCATAGAAATTGGGATTGCTTTATCATTGCTGTTTTTTGAACTCACCTTTCATGTCTGGTTACTTGCCTCATCCTATTGGAATGCAAGTGACTCTATCCCCATAGAGCTATGTAGTATTAGTTTATTTTTGACCATAATTTTACTGTTAACAGGCAAGAAAATTGTCTATGAATGGTTATTATTTACCGCTTTATTAGGAGCGACTCAGGCTTTAATCACACCTGTCTTAGTTTATGATTTTCCTCATATTCGTTTCTTTTACTTTTTCTATACTCATATCATGATGATTTGGGTTGCGTTGTATTTTACTTGGGTGAAAGGCTATCGCCCAACGCTTCGCTCAGTGGGGAAGGTTTTCGTTTTTCTTAATGTTGTACTTCCAATAGTTATGGTTGTAAATAAACTTGTGGATGGCAATTATATGTTCTTAAGTCACAAACCAAGGACCCCTAGTTTACTCGATTATCTCGGGCCCCATCCTTGGTATATCCTTTCTTTAGAAGGACTACTACTACTTTTAAGTCTAGTTGTCTGGTTCTTTTTTAGAGAAAAAGGCAACAAAGGTAATGATCATAAAATTCATGACAAAAGCTAACTCTTTTACTTATGGGTTAGCTTTTTTGCTTCCAAAATTTCTTTTTAGATAAAGAAAAAAGCACTGACTGTTCAGCACTTTAAAAAGTAATCTATTCTGGAAATAAACGACAATCATGTTCCAACGTATATATTCTTGCCGAAAAGAAAAATAAGTCATTGTAATTGTTACCAATATATTCGCTAATATGATGAAAGGCGGTTTTAAATCTTTCAATAAGTAGCCGTGAAGCTCGCTCATCCCACATGTAGGCGTTCACTCGGAGCAACTCTTCAGCTATTGTCTCCACTCTAAACTCCTCGACAATTAATTTTAACCGTAATAATTTCTCAGGGTGAGAGAGAGCGCCAAATGGGTGATTTTTTGCGTTTAATACAAGGTCGACAAATTCCTTCATATTCGTGGCTAACAAGATGGCTTTTTGTTGCTCTAATTCCATGTATTCACAACCTTTATCAAAAATATGACGTTAGTAAAATTTATGTAAACCGAGTAGTAGTTATTTCGTAAAAAAAAGAAACCGCCAATACCGGCAGCCCTCACACAATCCTAACTGTTCTCTGTCACAAGATTATAAGCATATTCCTTAAAAGAAAAGGAAAAAAGCTTTCGTTCTACACGTCCCTTTTCACTCGTAAATTTATACCAAGATTGACCGATATAAAAAGGATTTGAAATCATTTTATCTATAATTGATGAAATTTCAAATTCAGCCTGTTTGGGCTCGATTTTATCCTTAATGGATAGTGCTAGGACAAAATAGAGTTTATCCTTTTCTAGTTCGAGTAGTTTTAGATGATAGACTCCATGATTTCTATGATTAAAGGAGTCTAAAACATGCTCGATGCTTTTTTGAACTTCGATGTCATGTTTACTAGCTTCTGCCCAACTGGAAATAACAGGATCAAAAATGGACAATGTTAGGATAAAATGAGAGGCAAATTCGTTAGGGTCAAAGCCTTTTTCACTAAACTTTTCTTCTCCCTTGGGGATGACAATAAATTTTTTGTAGTCAGCAAAAAAGCAATTGCTCATTTTCGATACCTACCTTCTGCCTGGAGTTGAAAATATACGTCAAATTTCGATTAATAATTTATTCCACGCGCCCCCCCTAAAACCCTGTTATTTTTTCAAATTTCTCCAATTTGTTCATTTTTTTTGGTTTTTTTCTAACATTTTGTCGTCTTTGAAGAGCAAAATCCATAATGCTGAGCTCACTGAGAGCAGCAAACATTTACTAACAAGAAATGCGCTTTCAACCGGTTTGATAACCTATAAACTAGCAGTTCTTTAACCTATGCCCACACTCTTTACCAAGACAGCCTTTTATTAGATAAAAATAGAACTAGGGTTCTAATCCCTAGTTCTTAGTTGATTCAAATATGAGGTTTATGACCATGACTTCAGCTTGACTTCCGATTCTAAGTGGTGGACCCCATGTACCAAATCCTGACGAAACAAGCGAGTGAAGGCTTCCTTTTTGTAAGTATCCCCAATCATTTTCAAAGATTCGTCTGGTTATAAGATGCGCAGGAGCCATCTGCCCCCGATGAGTATGACCAGATAAAAGCAGATCGACTCCATTTTCTTCAGCAATATCAAGATCCTTTGGCTGGTGATCCATCATGATAATGGGTTTTGAATGGTCCAAATCCCTTACTATCTCCCTTACCTCTTTTCGTTTCTCGTCTGTTAGGTCATTCCTCCCCACAAGATAGAAATCGCCATGAATGAGTAAAGATTCATCCATGATCATGGTGATTCCTGCCTTTTCAACCTCTTCAATCAATACCTCAAGATCGTCTCCGTAATAATCATGATTCCCCGAAACAGCATATACCCCCAATGGAGCTTTTAACTTCGCCATGGTTTTTCCCATATCGTTTTCTATGTAAGGCTCAATATAATCATCGATAAGATCACCTGGAATTAAGATCATATCAGGTTGTATTTCATTTGCGATATCAACTAATCTTTGAAGATGTTTTTCCCCTACTATTTGTCCAAGATGGAGGTCAGATGCCATCATGATTTTGACAGCGTCAGCGTCTGTGTTTTTATTAATCTTTATATCGTACGTTCTAACAACTGGTGTCCAAGCATTATACAGGCCAAAACCTAATAGAAAGAGAAACGCCCCTATGATTGTAAGACCAATCCATAAAACGCCTCTTCTTTTTAAGATATAAACGAGGATATTTGCCAAAGGCAAAAGAATAAGGCTATAACCTATTACAACAATCCAAAGATAGCCCATTATTTTTATCGGAAGAAACAAACTAAATTGACCAATAAACATGGAAAGCGAAAGAAATGCGATGACCCCAATATATACCCATTTATTCATTCGCAGGCGTGTCGCTTTCAGCCACACCCATCCGTTAAAACCAACATAATAACATATGGCGGTATAAATAAGGATAAAAAGGATAATGGCAAATACAACTAAAAATGACATAGGTGATTACCTTTCTTTAGTACTATTTGATAATGATTATATCCTTTTTCCTAAGCTTGAGGAACTATTTAGGCTTCAAAACCTACCTTGTCTTACAATGCACATCGTATTACAATGTATATAAAGCTAGATTTGGAGGAAATGTCATGAGGGAAATTGAAATGTATGTGGAAAAAATCACCTTAGGTTTACCCCTATCTAACAATGAAAAAGAGGATATAAAAGAAGAAATAATCTCCCATCTTGAGGAACATATTAATGAACTGCTTTCCTATGGTTGGGAAGAAGAAAAAGCGATTGATCTTGCAATTCAATCCTTCGGCGATGCAAACAAAATTCATAAAGAAATGAAGAAGGCTATTTTCCCATTTTATAAAATCGTAAGGGCTCTTTTCGGTGCTTTATTCATGACAATTGGCATGTGCTACATATCCTATGCCGGGATGGAGTTTTACAATCCCCAGTTTGACAATATCCAATCTCTTGAGTATTACTTGATGGTTTTTCTTTTATTTACGTTTTTCGTCGCTGTTGGTGAGTTATTGTTTGAAGGAATTATTCAGGAATCTAGATTAAATTGGTTGGCTAACCCTTGGGTCTTTTGTTTAATTCCCCTCATTATCGCAACATTTGTTTCTCTCCACAATTGGACTCAAAGACCAGAACATTATCATAACGGTTTATGGCTAGACCTATTTAGCGTACATATTGGAATTTTTCTTTATCTGTTATCCCGTGAATTGTTTACCTATCTCTTAGTACCACGAGTAGTTAAACACATGAACCTGTAAACTAACTGGTTTGATTCCAACTCTAATATTTGTCAAAATGAAAATGCTACTCTTTATTGAGTAGCATTTTGTGGAGATGTTTTAGCTTCAAGCCTTCTCCGTAGTTCGTTAAATTCTTTTTTGCCATGGATAAAGGTCAATCCCTTTTGGATTGACTCTGTGACCTCCACCATTAGGTTTGCCTTTAACTGTGCGTCAGCTAATGCATACCAATAAAACCAGGCATCCATTTCTTTAATTTTCGCTTCATAATAACTCATTACTTGAGGGTAATACTGACGATAAAGGTCTTCGTCACTCACCAAACCTTTACTTGCCCATGTTAAGACATCGACAAGAAAGGCATCACAGCAATATCGCTCCCATAAAGCTAAACTAGTTTGATTCTCCCCTTTTAACAGTTCCATTCTATGAAAGAAACGTGGTTCTATTATCCTTTTTAAAGTGTTTTCTTCCCAACGATAGATTTCCAGCTTATTTCCGGCAGAAGCTCCAATTCCCCATGCTATAACAAACTCTCCTACACCATCCCCCGTGATGTCTTCAAAGCCTGCATATTCAATATCAAAGCCTTCACTTGTAGTTTCCCAAATTTTTTTCCACTGGTTTCCTTCTTTTTTTAGGAGTAATGCATGCAACTTCCCCAGCCCGTTCTCCAATCGATAGGTGACCATCATTTCCTGTTGACCATCTTGATCAAAATCAAACACCTGAATTGAACTTACTGAATCCGGTGTATTTGGTATTATGAATTCAGCTTCGGTTGGCAATAATTCCTTTACTGTTTCATACAAGGGCTGAAGTTCCGTTTTGGCAGCAACGGTTGTTCCAAGAGGCTGTAGAAAAACGAGAAGAAAAATGATAAATACCCATACTTTCTTTTTCAAAATTGCTAACTCCTTTTTACAGAAGACTACTTCGCCTTATATTGCCCCGTCAAATAAGGTTTTATTTAATAAATATGCTATTTTTTTCCTCCATATTAGAAAGAGCGCAACATATTGCTTTGTCTTCTTAGCTTTTTAATTATGAGAGAAAAGAGTTTGCAAATGACTATTATGAACAACATCGTTTATCTTGCGTATAATCGGTTTTGATTTTAACAACATTTCTTCGAAACAGCCTTTTATAAAGAACTCAAGCGAATTCTACACATGAAAAAAAAACTGCTGACTCATACTACAATAGAGGTGAATCCATTTTGAAATATCTTTGTATACTTGGACTTATTTTTTTTACCCTACCCATTCAGGCTAACGCTTCTGATTCCCTGTTGATTCTTCATGAACAGGAGCCTTTTGTCAGAATAAACAAAGCCGACTTTTCTATGCCGATTATAGGATACCCATTTATCGATACCGATGAGTTTATCCACTTAACAGAGGAGTTGGATAAGCATGTTCGTCAACCTGCCGTTGATGCGAAAATCGATGATACTGGAAAAATCATTCCTGAAAGTGCTGGTGTCGAATTAAATAAGGATCGGTTTGAAGAGGAGTTTTATTCCTTTTTCCACAAAGGAAATCTATCGACCATTCATCTCCCGGTTCGAAGAATCTATCCTCGTGTTGACAGTGAATTACTTGCGAATATCCGAACAAAGCTTATTGGTCATTATGTCACCTATTTTAATAGTAGGAATAAACAACGGTCTCATAACATAAGCCTTGCTGCCGAGGCCATTAATAATCATGTTGTTTTCCCGGGTGAAACCTTTTCATTCAATCAAACAGTAGGAATGCGCACAAAAGAAAAAGGGTATTTGCCTGCGCCTATTATTGTTAGAGGTGAACTTTCTGAAGGCATCGGGGGCGGAATTTGCCAAGTTTCCTCTACCCTTTTTAATGCAGTGGACCGTTCAGGATTACAAATTGTTAAACGGTATTCCCACAGTAAGCGTGTTCCCTATGTCCCACCCGGTAGGGATGCTACGGTTAGTTGGTATGGGCCAGATTTTTCATTTAAAAACATCTATAACCAACCTATTCTAATAAGAACACAAGCAAAGTCCGGGATGATGGCAGTCATGATGTTTTCCTCCGATGACATTAATGTCCAACCACGACAAATCCCAAGTATGGGCGACTTTAGATAACTCATTTTTATTACACTAAGGACAACAAAAAAGATCAAACCTGTGTAGGTTTGATCTTTCCATTTAAACCAATATTATTGTGTGACATTTTCATCAAGTGAACGAACTTCCTTTGGAGACTTTCCAGTAAAGAACCAAGTAGCCACTAAGAGGATAATAACTACAACTAGGGCAATTATTGTGTTACCGGTAATTCCAATAATAATAAACCCGACAGATGCAATACCTGCACTAAGTAAGGCATATGGTAGCTGCGTCATAACGTGATCAATATGATTCGATCCAGCACCGGTTGATGAAAGAATGGTTGTATCTGATATTGGTGAACAATGGTCCCCAAACACAGCTCCACTTAGGACAGCAGCCATAGCTGGTAGAATAAGCGAGATATCCGAAACAGCTGCAATTTCACCTGCTATTGGGAGCAGAATACCAAATGAGCCCCAAGATGTTCCTGTTGCAAAAGCCATAAATCCAGCTAGAATGAACAAAATGACCGGTAAATAAGAGATATTTAAGTTTGCATTTTGGACGACTCCTGCTAAGTAGGTACCTGTTTCAAGTCTTCCGATTAAATCCCCAATAGTCCAAGCAAATAGTAAGATGTAAACTGCCGGAAGCATAGACTTTAGCCCAGCTACAACTCCACTGCCCAAGACCTTCGCTTCGACACCACGTAATACCAGAGCCTGTCGTGCAAACATCAGCATGGTAACCACAAAACCAGAAAGTCCACCCAGAATCAATGATAATGTGACATCTGTATTTTCAAAGATTTTTAAGATGGTCGTGTCGCCTTCAGTAGCTTGTGCACCTGTCCATACCATTGCACCAACTGTTCCAATAAAAAGAGCTAGGATCGGCCAAATCAAATCACCTATTGTTCCTGTCCGACTTGTAGGCAAATCTTCTTTTAACTCACCAGGCACTGGCTTACTAGGGTCAAAAACTTGACCTTCATTGATTGCTCGATTTTCATGAATTTTCATTGATCCTAAATTCACATTTTTCAGCACAGCAATAAACACTAACCCAAGTGCCGCCCAAACATAAAAGTTCATCGGAACCATCTGCATAAATGCCGAGAATGCACTGTATTCCGTTACGCCATGGGAAGTAAGAATTGTACCAATTAAGACAATAATAGTCGCTCCCCAGCTTGATACAGGTGACACTACACATATTGGTGCAGAAGTTGAGTCGATTATATAAGCTAGTTTTGCTCTTGATACCCTTTGTCGATCAGTGATTGGCCGTGTTACTTGCCCAACAGCTAAAGCATTAAAATAATCATCAATAAAAATAATAATCCCAAGGATAACCCCAATTAATTGAGCACCAGCACGAGTTTTCACTCGCTTCATCGCCCAATCACCAAAAGCCTTACTTCCACCTGAAATAGATATAAATGCAGTGATAATTCCTAGCAATAGCAAGAATAAAATGATATAGACGCTAGAGGTATTAAGTGCTCCTTCTGAGATGAAGATCCCCTTCACCGCATCCCAAATGATTGCTAAGGTCTTACCAATATTGAAGTCTGCCAGCAAAATAGCTGCTGCAACAATTCCGAAACCTAAGGATAAAAGTACTCGCCTTGTGATTACCACCATTAAGATTGCCAACAGTGGTGGCAGTACAGAAAAAAATGTGTTCTCCATTCCTTTGTCCTCCTCCTATTTTTTGAAGGGGGGAACTTACCATGAAAGAGAAAGAATAGATTTATCTATGATGCTCTCTTCAATACAAAAAAGAGCAACGATAGAGAAAAATCTATCGTTGCTCTTTTATAAGCAACTAATTTCTCCATCACGACCTGTAGCTCCTCATTATGGAGGTTTCCCACATAATGACAGTGTTACTCTTATTCAAAGTAACCCCAGCCAATCAACCTTTGACAAGTTAAATGACTTCGGCAGTATTTCCTTTCAACTGTGATCATTGTTGTCATCCTCACACAGTTTACTATTAAATCCCGCGCCTCTACCCCATCGGAATGATAAGGTTCATATATAATTTTCTATACTAATATATCAATTCTACCTCTATTTGACAATATAAAAATCATTGGAATTTATATATATTAGTTTGTAAACGTCATCAAGTTCCATTTCTTTTATTTGTGAAATTTCCCCGATTGTTGAATGTAGCATTCTTGGTCTCGTTTGCTTTCCTACAAATGGACCTTTAAACGACCATGGACCATCTGTTTCAACCATCATTAAATCTAAAGGAAATCCTTGAACGATTTCTTGGATCTCCTCTTCATACAATAGATCTGGTGTAACAGAGATATGGTACCTATTAGTCTTAAGTCTTTCGAGCAGCTTTTTTTCACCCTTAAACCAATGAAAGTGCGCATTCTTAACTGTATGTTTTTCAAGTAAATCACATACAATATGGGCATCATCATAGACAGCATGTAAGACGACAGGCTTGTCTAATTGAACTGCTAATTTAATAAAGGATTCTAAGACTTCAATATATTGAGCATACGATTGTACCAGTTTATTTTTCTTCCTAAGATAATATGGCAATCCTATTTCACCGATTGCTACAGTTTCATCCTTCTTTGTATGTATCCATGAAAACAGTTGTGCAAGCTGATCATCTGAGGGAATCTCTTGTTCTGGATGCCACCCAAAAGCTGGACGGATTGATGGGTGAATTTTAGCTAAGGATAAGTTTCTTTTACAAGATTCCAAGTTCATGGACACGGAAACAAGCGCGTCAACTTCAGATACTATTTCACTAATTTCTCTATCCTTATATCTATCTAAATGAATATGGGTGTCGATAATCTTTCGCATATTTTTTCCTCCAATCGTATAACCGAACGTTCATATGTTACATATTTTTCTCCTATCAAAAAGGAAGTGTATTATGACCAAAAAGAAATCACCTGTTATGTTGCGTATTAATATTCTTTTCTTTCTTGTATTTATCCTCTTTTCTCTGCTAATTTTAAGACTTGGAATTGTTCAAATAGTCCATGGTGAAGATTATAAACGTGAACTAAATCGGAAAGATGATTACACTGTCAATAATCCCGTTCCCCGCGGGCGGATGCTTGACCGCAACTTACAGATTATCGTTGATAATGAAGCAAAAAAAGCCATCACCTATACCAATGAAGGACATAGTCAAAAAGAGAAACTCGAGATAGCCAGAAAACTAGCAAAACTAATTGATAAAAAAACAGATCGCATTCGGGAACGAGACAAAAAGGATTTTTGGATGATAAAATACCCCGAACAAGCAGACAAGCTTATAACCACGGAAGAAAGAAACCAAATCAAACAAAAGAAGCTTAGTTCTGATCAAATATATAAATTGAAATTAGCTAGAATAACACAAGAAAGATTGAACGAACTCACAGACGAGGATCTTGAAGTGCTCGCCATCTTTCGTTTATTAAACATTGGGAATAAATTCTCTCCGCAAATAGTTAAGAATAACGACGTTAGTAGTGAAGAATTTGCACTTGTTAGCGAAAATCTCGAAAGTCTCCCAGGAATCAACACAACCATTGATTGGGAACGTTCTTATCAATTTGACCAAACCCTAAAGTCTGTACTTGGGGCTGTCAGTTCCTCTGAAGAAGGATTGCCAGCAGATCATCTTGATGACTTCTTATCCAGAGGCTATTCCAGAAATGATCGTGTCGGTAAAAGTTATTTAGAAAGTCAATATGAAGATGTCCTTCATGGTAGAGAACAAAAAGTTACCCACATAACAGATAAAAAGGGGCATTTACTTGATACTAGGGTGAAAACGAGTGGGGATCGCGGTAAGGATTTAATTCTCGCTATTGATATCGAATTACAAAAAAAAATTGATTCCATTATTCAGGAAGAACTTTGGGCCGCTAAGAATCATCCAGGAACGAATCTACTTGACCGCGCCTATGTGGTATTAATGAACCCTTTTTCGGGTGAAATTTTAAGTATGTCTGGAAAAAGACTCGTTCAAAACAAGGATACAGGCAAAACAGAAATGATTGATGATGCCTTAGGAAATATTACAACCACCTATAGTGTTGGATCGGTTGTAAAAGGTGCTACTGTTCTAACTGGTTTTAAAACTGGGGTGATAAAACCAAATACATACTTTGATGATAAGGGAATTAAAATTAAAGCGACCCCATTAAAAGCCTCTTATTCGTATCTTGGGGTACTTAATGAAGTGGATGCATTAAAAAAATCATCGAATGTCTATATGTTTCATACCGCGATTAGAATCGGTCAAGGCCACTATCAATACAATGAGCCTCTAAATCTTAATCCAGATGCATTTACTATTATCCGAAACTCGTTTGCATCTTTCGGCCTGGGAGTTAGAACAGGGATTGATCTTCCAAATGAACAATCAGGATATAAAGGTGGGAGTAAGCTACCTGGATACGCATTAGACCTTGTTATTGGTCAGTATGATACGTATTCAACCATGCAATTGGCGCAATATGTATCCGCAATTGCAAATGGTGGCTATCGGATGCAACCCCGGATTGTTAGAGAGGTACTTGAACCCCTTAATTCATCAGAAAAAATAGGAGCTGTATACAATGAGTTTGAACCTGTCGTATTAAACACAATTGATGTAAAAAAGGAATGGCTTGGTCGGGTCCAACTCGGCTTCAAAAAGGCATTAACTGAACATGGAGGAACTGGAGTAAACTTCTTCAGAAATGCCCCCTACTCTCCAGCAGGGAAAACAGGGACAGCACAGGCGTTTTATGACGGTCCGCTCAGAAATAACTATGGAAAAGTCCCACCTGAGGTATTAAATTTAAGTCTAGTTGCCTATGCACCTTTTCATCAACCTGAAGTTGCAATGGCTGTGATGGTTCCTTGGGCGTATCAAGGAAAGGAAGACCACAAGGCAAATCTTAAAATCGGCCGCAGGGCAATGGATGCGTATTTCGAACTTAAAAAACATAGAAACAAATGAACCGGAAAGGTTACAAGTTTAGCTTGTAACCTTTTTTGTTATATATTTTGTGCAACCCTCACACTAACGGTCTTATGAATTTTCTGTTATAGTATGATTTAGATTGCATGAAAGAAAGGAAATAAACGAATAATGAAATGCTTTTCAATTGACTTAGATGGAACACTATTAAATTCGAACCATGAGGTATCTCCTGAAAATGCAAGAATCCTTAAGGAGCTACAGGATCAAGGCCATTATCTTATTTTAAACACAGGCAGAGCCTACGGAGATGTTAAAAAAATCAAAGCAATTCAAGAGATGGAACTTCCAATTTTTTGTGTGAACGGATCTGTATTATACTCCGAGGAAGGAAAAATGTTATATGAAGCAACCATCCCCCTCTCAGTATATAAAGACTTATTTCCAATTCTAAAGGAAATGGGAGTAGGGATTTTAGTTTATACGAATGAAGGCGGACTTCCTTCCACCTTGCCTCCGCTCCATAATAAAACAAGAGCCGAGCTTGATACCCTATTTAATGAGTTTGATTACGATATGATCCTAACTAAGGAGGATCTAAAAATTTACAAACTCATTGCTTTGGTCTATCCAGACCAACTTGCAAAAATTGAGGAAGTAAAGAAAGCTTTGTTCGGCAAATTTGCCCTTACAATGGCTTCATCCTTTCCTAATAACGTGGAAATTACTTCTGGTGAAGCACACAAAGGGAAAGCGCTACTACGCTACCAGCAAATGATGGATGTGAAATTTGACGAAATTATAGCTTTTGGTGATGGAGGAAATGATCTTGGCCAGTTTGAGGTTGCGGACATCGCAGTTGCTATGGGCAATGCACCTCTCTATATCCAACAAGAAGCAGATATCGTCACAAAGACAAATGATGAAGACGGATTCGCTTACGCTGTTCGTCATTTATTAAATCACTAATAAAAGAAAAGGAGCTAAGGGAAATGAATTCCCTAGCTCCTTTTCAAAGTCACTCATTAGGAAAGTCCGTGCATTTCTTCTTCTGCTTCATCCCAAGGAACTGTGTATGCTTGACCTTTGGAACAAAAGATCGAGGAAGAAGTATATTTTGCATCAGCATTTTTATTATAGGCCTTCTTTTCAATAACCTCATTGGGGTTGTGACACCGATCATACCCATCAAACAGAAGACTTACTGAACCTTTACCATGAGTATAGGCTGCTATTTTCCCTGGATAGTTCATAAAGGTCGCCACCGGAACAGTTCCAGTAATGATGGCTTTATCTCCAATCGTTTTTGGTGGATTGAAACTTCCGTGCGCTGCTTGTATATCGGATAAGACTCGCCCCATATGATCAAGATCTACTTTAATTTTATATTGATACACAGGTTCAAGCAAAAGATTTTCTGCCTTTTCAAGTCCCTGCCTAATCGCACGGAAAGTAGCTTCTCTAAAGTCTCCACCTGAAGTATGTTTATTGTGAGCTCTACCGGTCAATAAGGTAACCTTCACATCAGTCAATGGAGAGCCTGTTAACAAGCCGTGATGTTCCTGTTCAAAAAGATGATGCCTAATAAGGTTTTGGTTTCCAGCACTTAAGTCGTCCGCGTGACATTGATTTTCAAATAGAATTCCTCGATTTCTTTCAATTGGTTGTATTCTTAGATGAACCTCAGCATAATGACCTAAAGGTTCAAAATGCCCATACCCAATCACCTCTGAGTCGATGGACTCTTTATACAAAATTTCCGGTTCTTCAAAGGAAACTTTCAACCCAAAACGCTCCATAACCAGTTGCTCCAAGACTTCTAACTGAATGGTTCCCATAACATGTAGGTGAATTTCTTGTAAATTCTCTTCCCATACAACATTTAACGAGGGATCTTCGGCGTCTAACGTCCGAAAATACCTTAATGCTTCTTTACTATTTATCCCTTTTTCAAATATCACTTTAGATTTTAATGTAGGCACCATTTCATAAATGGCCTTTTCTCGAACTTCTCCTACTCCTTCTCCGATAGCCGTACTCGTCAACCCAACCACCGCAAACAACTGACCAGCCTCGATAGAATCAACTGTTTTATACTTTGTTCCATTATAAATGCGTATTTGAGTCACCTTTTCAGAAATCGGATTGTCTTTTGAGCCATAGGTAATTTCATTCCGAACTCTTAATGAACCCTTTGTTGCTTTGATAAAAGTGAGTCTCATCCCATTTTCATCATGGCGTATTTTATAAACTTTTCCACAGAAAGAACTCTCATTTTCATTTCTGTAATCTGTTACCGTTAACATGTCTAAGTTTTCCAAAAAACTTGAAACACCTTTGTCTTGAAGAGCCGACCCACTAGCACATAGAAAGATTTGATTCTCTTTAATCATCTTCTGTAACGCATCTATCCAACGCTCTTTTTCATATCCATTTTCCATATAATAATCTAGCAGATTTTCATTTCGTTCAGCAACGAATTCTACGAACTCCTCCCTCATATCCTCAGTTAACAGTGAATCATTGAGCTCTAATACATCCTCTGTTAAGTTCTGTTTAATTTCTTCAATTACTCGCTTTACAGCGGCCCCTTCTCGATCATTTTTATTAATAAAGAAAAAGGTCGGTACTTTATGTTTACTTAATAGGTCCCAAACTGTCTCGGTATGCCCCTCAATTCCTTCAACCGCACTAATAATAACAATTGCATAGTCCATCACCTGGATGGCCCGTTCCATCTCTGGTGAAAAATCGATATGACCAGGCGTATCGATTAAATGATAAGTTGAATCCTTGTATGTAAACGTTGCTTGATCAGCAAAAACTGTAATTCCACGCTGTTTCTCAATCTCATGACTATCAAGAAATGCATCCTTATGATCCACACGTCCCCTATGCCGAATGCTTTTTGTATGGTACAGAAGCTGCTCAGAAAAGGTCGTTTTTCCAGCATCTACATGCGCTAATACGCCAATGGTTTTGTTCATAACTGTCCCTCAATCCGCGAAATCTTTTTCTCTACTAATTATACCAAACAATAAGCTTACTAGCGGATTGCATTCTGCTCCACCATACTGTTCTTTTTTCTTAGTATGAGTGCCAGCCTTTTAAATCTCCTGCATTTAAATACGTTTTGACTATCTTATCGGCACTGGTATCCATGTTTTCAAGAGCTGTATTCACTTCAATGTCATAGGCTTCGTTTTGCTGATGAACATATTTCAGTTGTTTTTTGGACAAACCTAGACTTCGATCACCTCGTTCCATTTCTCTTTTTTCTAGCTCATTTTGTGGACAATGGACCCCCACGAAGTAAACAGGATACCCCTCGAGTGTACTCAAGCAATCTCTTAAAGTATCATCATTATGAAGAATTTGATCGACCACCAAGTTAATTCCAGAATCAGAAAACATCCTAATTGTTCGGTGAAAATAATACTCGGTTGAGACTGGAATTAACCTTTGGTTTTCCCGGTCTTCCATACGCTCGATCACCATATCAAAATCATCAATACTATAATGAAAGTGATCCGGCAGCCTTTTGACTATAGCTTTCGCTAGAGAAGATTTTCCTGAACTCGAAACACCATTTAATAAAATTATCTTTCCCCTTGTCATCTCTAAGTCCTCCATATTTCCAGTTAATACAAGTAGAATAGTGCAAAGTGTTTTTAAAGGCAATGAAAATGATGTAAAAAACCCTCACTTAGGGGAGGTCAAAAAGCGACCAATCTAAGTGAGGGTTTATTTTAGTTAAAGCGCTGACGAACTTTTCTAATAAATACCATTGCAAGGATTCCAATGATAGCTAGATATAATTCTATCACCCATATGCTTTCAGTATATCCTGTTTGGTAAAAAACAATTGGAAAGTCAATCATTGCATGAATGAGAATGGCATAGATGACATAGGAAAATCTCTTTTTAACTACCGCTAATAACACCAACAAACTAAAAGCAATTTGCATCCAAACAGCAAAGAAACGCTCCGGGATGCCCCACAAAGCAATGCCTACGCCTTGATTGATCAATAAATCTTTTACAGCCGTTATTTGCTCAGGTGGAAGTTGGCCAGCCATCGTGGAATCAAACGTTCCGGTATTAATCAAAGTTGCAAAAATGATATTGGGTAATGTTGCGGTTAAAGCAATGACAATCGCTTCAATTCCTCCCCAACCAACACCAAAAGAAATCCCGCCTTTATAATCTAGATATTTCTTTAAGAGCCAAGTAAACAAGATGAACCGACCTAATTCTTCAAATGTACCAGCAGCCAGTCCTCCATAAAGGCCAAATATCCAAGGGTGCTCGGCATAATTCGGAAAGTTAGTAATAACGACTACATGTAAGATTTTTTCAAAGATCTGAGTGAATACAATAAAACCAATGCTTCCAATGATAATAGGTTTTACTGATATGCCAATCGTCTTTTTAAAATATAAAATAAATGCAGGAAATAACAATATGGCAAAAATAACAAATCCAATCATTGAACCAATCAATGCATTACTAACCATAATAGATTCCTCCCCCTATATCTCCCTAACTCACTTGTTTTCTGTTGTAATGATCGTGGATAACGTTCTTTTGCGCCTTGTTGGACTATCTTCATTTTCAACCAATTTCATTACTCCCTGTTGCAAGTGCTGTATAAATTCAATATATTCCTCATCTGTAGCATAAAATGACACTTGCCGATAGCCTGCACCATCTTTTTCCATATCGAATTCCTTTTGACTTACATATTTCTCGAAATCAGCCTTGACGGTCGTTATGAATTTCATAAAATAATTCTTGTGTTCTTCTGGGCTCCAATTTGAAATGTCCTCAGCCGTAATAGATGCTGAATCAGTGGCGAGCGCATAGATTTTTTCTATCGTTCCCCTTACTGGATTTTCTGCAACTACCTTGAGGATATTAGCATCTAATAACTTGTTTATATGTCTGTATAAGGTTGCTTGTGGGATATCTGGCAGTTTCCCACCAATCTGTTGGCTTGATAATTTTTTTCCATTAATTAAGGTTTGAACGATTCTCATTCTAACTGGATGCAAAACGATGTCTGCCTTCGTTTCCTTCATTAATTAACAACCACCTTCCTCTCCGTATTATTATCGAAAGTGATAATAATACACAAAAAAACTGCTAATGTACTTAAGTGAACAAATCACAACTGAAACTAGAACGTATTATTACCATTCTCAATAATGAGAATAATACTGTTGCTAAAATTTGTCAATATGAAAAGAAGCATTCCGCAAAAGATATGAGTGAACTGATCGTTATTTTATGATGGGGGAAATGATGTAAATCAATACTAAGCAGCACCAACTTTAATTGCTATTGGTAATTCCCCACCATATTTAATAAGGAGACTGATATCATTACTAAAATGCTTAAAATGGTTTTTTTGCTTATGCCGTTATCACCCTTTCACACTTTTAGGAGGCATTTGCCATAATAGCCCCCTTCCCTCTCAGAATGAATCGAATCGAAACGGAAACGATAAGGGAAACCAGCTAATTGTCTTGAAAAGGAGGAGATTAAATAATGTACCTCACTTCTATTGATGAAGTAGAAAACTTTATCCAACAAAACGAGTTAAGTTTTCTTTATGTCTTAACCAATGGTTGAAGTGTTTGCCACAGTTTACTTCCTCAGGTGGAGGATATTCTTAAAGAGTTTTCTCGTATTAAATTAGCGACGATTAATGCAGAAGAAGTGCCCGAAATTGCAGGTTATTTGATGGCTTTTACCGTGCCTGTTTTGGTTTTATATTATGATGGAAAAGAGGTTTTAAGGGAAGCACGAATTGTTCATTTAGAAAAATTCCAAGAAGACATTAAACGGATTTATGAAAGCATTTAACCCAGATTTCACTTTCATATAAAAAGGGAAAAGCCTTCATTCTAATGTGAAGGCTTTTTTGTTCTATGTTGGAATCAATGCATCCCTTTCCATTCGCCTTGGTTTTTGGATGATTTCTTCCTTTTTTCTTTTTCCTTATGTGCTCGGTTAGCTACTGCACTACCAAGTTCTTTCGAGAATTCTGAATCCGTCTTACTCGAGTCAAAACCCTGTTTATTTTTTTGTGCTGCATCATTTTTCTTCGTACGTTTTGCCATTTGGTATCCCCCCTTGATTGTTATTATGGAAAAGGATCAGGGAAATATCCTCATGACTCTTTGGTAAAATCTATTAAAAAAGGTGAATTAGATTTCACGGTAATATCTTAAAGAAACGTATTTTTCATCCATACTGTTGCCAAAACTCTGTTGTTCTTCCGCAAAAACAAACCCTTTTGCCTCATAAAAAGGTATACCTTTTTGATTCCCTTTTGCTACTGATACCCACTGTTGTGTTGCTCCTTTTTCTGTTTGCACTTCTGTAAGAACATTCAACAAGAGGGTACCGATCCCTTCTCTCCTTCTTTCTGGATCTAAATATAAAACAAAGACCTCACTGATATTTTTCCCAATCATTCCGCCACCTATTGCACCAACAACTTCTCCAGCCTCAATCGCAACAAACCAGCCATCCCACCCCTCGGATTCAACGGTAATCTCTTCCCGGATGCGTTCAAGATGATAAAATTCCGCTATGGTTCTTTCTATGTATTCCTGTGAGTGAGTATCCTTGTAGGTCGCCCGATAGGCTTGCGAACAAACTTTTGAAATTCCTTCAGCATGCGTGATATCTGCACGTTTAATGTCCACTCTTTTTCCTCCCACCCAAATAAAATATATTTTTAACAAAACTTAAACCTGGGAAATGACAACCCAGTTTTTAATTGATCATCCTTGTGTATCAAGTGGCTCCAACCGCGATTCGATTGCCTGTCTTTGATCCTCAAAGTATGGGGGCAAGGCAAGGGTTTCACCTAACTGCTCGAAAGATTCATCCCCTTCAAAGCCAGGTCCATCCGTAGCTAATTCGAACAAGATGCCGTTCGGCTCACGGAAATAAAGAGAACGGAAATAATATCTTTCCACAAAGCCTGAACTAGGGATTCGATTTTCTTTAAGGAAGGCAACCCATTTGCGCAATTCATCTTCACTTTCCACACGAAATGCAACATGGTGCACACTTCCTCTACCAGCTCGTTCACGAGGAAGATCTGCCTGTACAATAATATGGACCTCTGCACCATTTCCTCCTTCTCCAGTCTCAAATACGGTTACATCATGTTGGCCGGCAGAAAGATTGTATTTCCCACTTTCTCGATACCCTAATATTTGTGTTAAAACCCGCTCCGTTGGTCTCAAATCGGCAACGGTCAACACGACCGGACCGAGCCCAAAGATTGCATGCTCAACTAGAACAGGACTTTTATCCCAAGCCTTCCCCCCCGAAACTCCCTTGTTATTCTCATCAGAAATGAGGGCTAGGCGCTGATTTTCAAAATCCCTGAAAAACAATGATTTTTTTCCATTCATTTCTGTCAACTCATCATGTTCAACATTATATTTTTCAAAACGCTTTTTCCAATATTGAAGAGACTCATCTGATGGTACCCGTAAAGTTGTCAATGAGATGCTGTTTGTCCCTGGATAGGTTCGGCCGGCATTTCGAATTTCAAAAAAAGTTAAATCTGTTCCAGGATTTCCTCTTTCGTCTGCATAAAACAGATGATACATTGAGGTTTCATCCTGGTTTACTGTTTTTTTCACTAATCTCATTCCGAGTGTATTTGTATAGAATTCATAGTTTCTTTTGGCATCTTTGGTAATGGCAGAAACATGATGCTGCCCTTTTAATGGTTTTAATTGCATGTTCAAACCCCTTTATTTGGTCCTTTTTTATCATTGTAGTTCTTAATGGGTAGAGTTTCCAATAACATGCTCTTTAAACACTCCTACATGGGAAGACTCTCTGAAAAACCTTAAATTGAAGTTTCTGTGAAACATTTAACAAAAATGAAAATTAGAAGGGTTTTTATGTAACAATAAAGAAGAAATAAGGTTAGTACATTTTATACCTCAATTAGAATAATTGGAGGTGCACAAGATGCACATGAGTGAACCTTTAAAGGGAAGCCTGGTGCAGCTAGAGAATCTTACAGAAAAAGACCTTCCTGTATTATGGGACCTCCTCTTTAATGAGGATTATCCAGAATGGAGAAAATGGGATTCACCGTATCTTACCTTACAACCTATTGAATACGAGAAGTTCTATGACCAAATGCTCAACTTAATGAAACAGGAACTAGATAAGCAATTGCTGATTAAGGTTTCAGACAATATTATCGGTGTTTTATTTTACGATTGGGAACATGAATCTTCAAATTCACTAGAAATTGGAATTGCTATTTACCACCCCACTTATCGAGATGATCAGTATGTCGCAGATGCCTTAATAACATGGATGGACTTTTTATTTTACACCTTTCCCATTCCCCGAATTGGATTAACAACATGGTCTGGAAATGAACGAATGATCAAAATCGGGAAAGAACTAGGCATGATGGAGGAAGGACGTATTCGCAAAAGTCGCCTTTATCGAGGGAAATATTATGACAGTATTAAGCTTGGTATCTTAAGAGAAGAGTATGAAAATTTAACAATAAAGAAGAACAATCCATCCATTATGGATATTTAATAAATCTCACAAAGAAGCTTGGGTCTTTTTACGGTTCCAAGCTTTTTATTATTTTTCCAATGAAGAGATTGCCTAATAGTTAAAGAATAATTGTTCACAATCAGTAGAATTCGCATTACTTACAAATAACCACCATGTTACAATTATTAGAATAAAAAAGGAGGTTCAGCAATGAGTTGGGTATCCATACTTACTTTGTCACCCATTTTAATGATATTATTCTACATAGCTATATTTGTTTTTATTATACGTTTTTCAATGAAAGTGCTTAAAAATCAAAAGGAAAACAACGAAATTCTTAAAAAAATCTATAACAAGTTAGATCAGAAAAATTAGAAGAGCTGGCCCTCTATACAGGAATAATGTTTTGGCGGTTCGCCTACTACATAAGGCTGTGTTAAAGTACCTTGTTGTTTTTCATACATGGTAGGAGCGGAAGGCACGGAGACTCCTGCGGGAATGCATTCGGACTCCAGCTTCCGTTTTCTGCCCGGGCCTGTCCAAACATTTCCGTTTTTTACCCTGAGACTATCCGATCACAACCCTCAATCGGACTCCATTTCCGTTTTTCACCCTGAGACTGTCCGAACACAACCCTCATTCGGACTCCATTTCCGTTTTTTCACCCTGAGACTGTCCGAACTAAAGTTAGTCTAAAAAGTGGACACGTGAAAATGAGATTTTATTTATAATAAAAATATCATTTAAAAGGACGTGTTCAAAATGGGGAAGCACTTTTCACAAGAGTATAAAGAATATGTATCAAAGTTAGTGGTTGAGGAAGGCAGAAAGGCATCAGATGTGGCTTATGAATTAGAAATTTCATATAAGACTATCTGTAGATGGGTCAAGAATTATAGAGAGGAATTAAATTCTAATCAGTCTGGAGAAGTTTATATTACCCCTTCTGAGTTAGAAAAGCTGAAAAAACAACATGAAAAAGAGATACAACAACTAAAAGAGGAGAATGCAATCCTAAAAAAGGCGATGCACATCTTCACCAAAAACCAAGAGTAATTTATACCTTCATCCAAGCCCACCGTGATGAACATACTGTTGTGAAGATGTGCGAAGTGTTAGAGGTATCACCAAGCGGTTTTTATAAATGGTTAAGGACTCAAAGTAAACCTCGCTCTGAAAAAGAAGCCTATAAGGATGAAATTAAGCAAAAGATCAGTAAGTCTTTCCACGAAAGTATGGGGACTTATGGCAGTCCTAGAGTGCATAATGACTTAGTAGAGTGGGGATATAGCATATCGGAGAAAACAGTCGCCAGAAGAATGAAAGAACTCGGTCTTACAGCTACTCCAAAAGAAAAATTCGTAGTCACAACTGATTCAAAACATAATTTAAATGTATATCCAAACTTAGTTAAACGGGAGTTTAACGTAAAGGAGCCTAATAAAGTCTGGGTAGCTGATATTACTTATATTTGGACACTTGAAGGTTGGTTATATTTATCTTCGATAATGGATTTGTTTCCTAGGAAAATAGTAGGTTGGAGTATAGGGAGTACCATGAAGAAGGAATTGACTCTACAAGCCTTAAACATGGCCATTATCTCAAGGCAGCCACCTGAAGGGGTTATACATCATTCTGATCGTGGTTCTCAATATTGTTCTAATGACTATATTGATGCATTGAAAGAACATAAAATGCAAATTAGCATGAGCAGAAAAGGCGACCCGTATGACAACGCTTGCATTGAGTCTTTTCACGCTACAATAAAGAAAGACTTAATCTATAGAAGGCGTTTCACTACAAGAGCAGAAGCTATAAAAGCCATCAATTTTTATATCAGCAATTTTTATAATGAAAAGCGTAAACACTCGACATTGGGAAACTGTTCTCCGAATCAATTTGAGAATAAGTATTACCAGTCAGAGCTTAAAATCATCTCATAGATTAGACATTTGGTGTTAAAAATGACCAGTCATGTTTTCCGAGTGGTCATTTTTAACACCCCACCAAACGAAGTGCGGTAGAAGTTTGAGGAGAATTTTGTCTCAATTTTTTGTGTCTACTTTCTTGACAGAAGACCAGAACACAACCCTCATTCGGACTTCATTTCCGTTTTTCACCCTGAGACTGTCCGAACACAACCCTCATTCGGACTCCATTTCCGTTTTTCACCCAAAGACTGTCCGAACATACCCCTCATTCGGACTCCATTTCCGTTTTTCACCCTGAGACAATCCAAACTCTACCTTCATTCGGACTCAATTGGCGCTTAAGCGCCCGGCACGACCGGGGAAAGCGATGTGCCTTGAGCGAAAATCTCCCCCTTTAACACAGCCTTTAATAAAGGAAAAGCAGTCCATTTCAATTTAGAAAAGGACTGCTAATTCGTGTGCATAGGTATTGTATATCAAAACAGAACTGTTACAGTTGTGATCGGTCGTTTTTCAATGTCAATAAGAAGGAACTTTTGTTATTTCCACCACTCATCAAAAATAGTTGCAGGTAATTGGCGTTTATGTTCTGTTACGAGATAGCGTTTCTCAATTTTTTCCGCAACTTCAGGAGAAACCTTTTTGCCTTCAAGGTAATCATCAAGCTCGTCATAAGTAATACCTAACTCTGTTTCATCGGCTTGCCCTGGCTTTTGATCCAATAAGTCTGCTGTAGGAACTTTCAAATAGAGCCTTTCTTCTGCACCTAACTCCTGTAGCAAAGCTCTCCCTTGGCGTTTGCTTAAACCTGATAAAGGGAGAACATCCGCTCCACCATCGCCATATTTTGTATAAAAACCAGTAACAGCCTCGGCAGCATGGTCGGTTCCAATCACAAGCAACCCTTCTTCTCCGCCAATAGCATATTGTGCAATCATTCTCATGCGTGCCTTTACATTGCCCTTATGATAATCGCTTAGTAATTTGCTACCTATGGTATTGAATTCCGTCTCAACAGCATCCACGGCACTTTTGACATTATAAACATACTCTTTATCTGCCTTAATAAAATCTAACGCGGCTTTTGCATCATCCTCATCTTTCTGAACTCCATAAGGGAGGCGCACAGCAATAAATATTGCTTCATACCCTTCTTTTCTAGCTTCTTCCACCGCAAGCTGGGCAAGTCTGCCTGCTAGACTTGAATCTTGTCCACCACTAATTCCAAGTACAAAACCTTTGGCTCGAGAGTTTTTTAAGTAGTTTTTTAGAAAAGTTACACGGTCTTTAATTTCTTGCTTTGCATCAATTTCTGACTTTACATGTAAATCCTTTATAATTCTCTCTTGTATATTCATCGCATCCACCTCATTTATAACATACTAAAAGTTTAATACTTTCTGACTCTAGATTCAAATGAATGGTCGGATTGGACGAGCGGTATCTTTTTTTAACTTCGACAAAACACGAAGAATCTTCTCTTTCTTTGCCGAACAAATACTTGTTTTGTCATTCTTAAAGGATTCCTTTATTCGATAGCGAATGTGTAATTATCGGGGAGGGATTCGTATGAATACAAATGCAGTTGCAAAATTACTTGGTGTTTCACCGAGCACCATTCAGCGCTGGGTGAAGCATGCCAATCTTAAAATGAACCGAAATGAACTTGGCCATTATGTGTTTAATGATGCAGATATTGATGTAATGAAAAAAATTCAAGAGCAGATTAATAATGGAGTCCTCCTTCAAGATATTGCTGCAGCAGCGAAAAAGACTCGACAGGCAACGGTAAGGAAAGAAATGCGCCAGGAGGATTTCGAGAAACTTCTAACTAAAATAACTGAACTCGAGGCAAAAATAGAGCGTAAAGCTGACGAACATGTTTCGTACCAACTCCTGCAGCACCGAAGAGAAATCGAGGAACTCCATGAAAAAATCGACACTCTCACTCAACAAATTGAAAGGTTAGAAGAAAAGGACAGAAAAAATGAAATGGATTCAATTGATATGGTTGCAGCCTCCACTGAAGAGACTGGACTCTTTAAAAGGCTAAAGAAAAAAAACTTCATTAGTTCGTTTTTAGGGATTTAAAAAAGCACATTTCAATGATGTGCTTTTTTCATTCTCGTTGACTTAAATATAGCTTTGTGAATAACCTAGTTTTCATCCTGGACAGCGTTCTATCAAGTAGTTTTATCTATGTAGTGATTTTTTCATATGTCTTTTTATCACATATAATAAATAATCTGCCATCAGTTGGGATCTCTTCATGAGAGCGGCGTGCAATATCTAAGCTAGTTCCGTCCGAAATTAATGTTGCACCTTGTTCAAATAGTTCTGCAGCAGCATCTCTATACGTAACCCAATGGTTCTTCTTCCTAATCTCATAAAGGGTTTCCCCTTCTTTTTTACTCATAAGCTGTTCGAATAATTGACTAGATCCATGATGAATGGTCGCTTGCGCCATTAATCGAGACAAAGAGTCACTAGACAAAATAAATTCATCGACATTTGCGTGGTCAAAAAGCGCTAGGTGCATTTCCTTCTTCACTTCCACCACTGTATAGATATCTTTATTGTGTTTTTTTGCCAGTTGCTCCACTCTTGAAGCAATGAGAAGAGACTTTCCATCCGAATACTCTGCGTGTTCATTCCATTCATCGGAAAAAATCGCCACCGATTTTGCCTCAAGAATATTGGCTTTTAGTAAGATATCTTCAGCAGCTGGGTTTCCACTAACAAAATGGACCCGCTCGTGAACGATTGGGGAATGGGGGCTATTATCAATAACGACCACATCACTTTTATTATCGTTAAGGAGGATTTCCTCAAGGATACTTCCGAGCTTATCCTTTGAGGAGCCAATCAAGATATAATGTTGTTTCCCCTCATATTTCAATTTCCCTTCCTCCTTTAGCCTCCGGAAGATAGTAAAACCCTCGAAGAGCTTCCCTACAAGAATCCCCATTGCGCCAATCCCAAAGGTATAGACAAAGGCCATTGTAAAGATCTTTCCAAAATCAGTTTTAGGATATATCTCACCGTATCCAACTGTAACAAGTGTTGTCATCGTCCACCATAGGGCGTCAAGAAAACGCGGAAATGTTTCAGCCTCGACCTTCAACATTAAAAAACTACAAAGCACTATTAGAATAATAGCAATCACTGCCGCATGCCACAGACTGATCTTGATAAATTTTGAGAGCATTCTATGTAAAACACCCATCATGTATCCTCTTTTCACAATGCTCTTATTGCTTATAGCGTTTATTGCATTTTATTTGTACACATCTAAAGAAATCCAATTATCAGATAAGAACTTGTAAACTTATTTAAAGCTTCATCATTAGCCGTACTTACGCTAAAATTCCAACTGAGTTTTTAAAGTATGCCCAAAACAGTGAAGATGAATGCCTCTTTTTTGCATCTGTCCAAGAGTATATTTTTTTCAACAATAAAAAGAACGGCGGTTTTTTATCCCCCGTCCAATTTTAAAATCAATCAAACCAAATTATGGAGCCAGTTACTTCGTAAAGCGATTCGCATAGCTGGAGGCTACAAATGCTTCTGGTTTAATTTTAGGTTCAACGCCAATGGTTTCAAGTCGTGAAACCATTTCCTGTACAAACTCTCTTGTCTTATTTCTCTTCCCCGAACCGATATCCAAATGACCTTCCATCGTAAAAGTAGCACCTTTATAGATATGCGGTAAAACGATGTCAATCATCCGGTTCTTATGCTCTTCTGTAAACTGATAAACGATTTCCTCCGTAAGTGAAGTTTCATAACTGATCCGTTCATGGAGATGAAGCATTTTTCTTGGAACAATACTTTTTCTAATACAAGCCCATGCGCCTTTCCCTTCATTTTGAATCACAATGCCAGTAATAAAAATGGTTCTGTCCATATGAACCTGAGAATCAGTTCCAACCATCAACTTGTAATTCCCATTTGGCTTTCGGTTCATAAATTTAAGGATTCTCTCAAATACCTGGTCAAAAGTCATGTTCTGTTCTTGTAAATTCTGAAAAACATACTGATTTGTACCCACCTGTTATCACCACATTATTTGGGATAGAGTTGAATTTTTCACCCTAAACACCTTTGATACTACTATTGTATTAAGCTAGTAACAGGATGTTGTTCATTTTCTGTGATTTTTTCAGACGGACACGCACCAATCGAACCTTTCATTCATATACCAGTTGGCCAAGTAGCTAAACGTCGTTCACTTTTTTTGCGTTTTGAGGTTAATAGGTATTCAAGCGATTGACATAAAAATTTTCTAGTCTCGGCTGGCTCAATCACATCATCAATTAAATGTTTGGCTGCCGCCTTATATGGCGAACTATCAAATGACCAATGAGTAAGGAGCTCCTGTCTCATTTCCTTTGGATTATCAGATTTTGCCAACTCACGACCATACACAACGTTAATTCCAACTTCAGGACCTGTGAAATTAATTTCTGCTGTAGGCCATGCCACAACTAAATCTCCGCCCATTCCTGGACCAGCCATATTGCCATAGGCTGCACCAATGCTTTTACGGATAACTACAGAAATCTTAGGTACCGTAGAAAGAGCAAGTGCTTGATTCCAGACCATAATTTTTGTTGGCATTTTTGCTTTTTCCGCTTCCGAGCTGATACGGAATCCTGGTGTGTCATGAAGAAAAACCAATGGAATATGAAAAGAATCGCAGAGACAGATAAATTCAGTGGCCTTTTGACATTCTTGAGGCCCTGGTGCACCTGCAAATTGATTCGGTTGATTCGCAATGATTCCAACTGTTTGCCCATTTAGATGTGCCATACCAGTAATCAGCCCTTTACCAAAATTAGGCTGAACCTCAAACATCTCTCCATCGTCAACAAGAATTCGAATGATTTTTTTCATATCATAAACCCGATTGCTTTTCTCCGGGAGGATGTCATACACTTCCTCCACCCTCCGGTTAGGGTCATCGTTAGTTGCCCTCATCGCCGGCTGTTCATCAGCATTTTGCGGCATATATTCAAAATATGTTTTCAACTGATTGATACATTCCTCTTCCGTAGCTGCATTCTGATCAATTTGACCAGTATATTTATTATGAACAGTGACTCCACCGAGTTCCTCCGGTGGTAGCTTTTGACCATTAGCAAGTTCAAGCATCCTTGGGCCCGCAATTGCCATGCATGTACCATTAAGCTGGGTGACAAAATCAGATGAGACCGCCATCCACGTTGGTCCCCCAAAGCTATCACCAAGAATAGCCGTCATCGTGGGAACCTGGCGATGATGAGTTAACATTTCTGGAGGAAACAATTTATCGCTAATCCCGTCTGAACCCATCCCATCTGGCATACTTAATCCTCCACCTTCATGTAAGAAAAACATCGGTAATCCATTGCGTACAGCAAAATCGTGTACCATTCTTGATTTCCGAATATGAACATTTCCTTCTGTCGCTGCAAAAACGGTCTTGTCTCCAGCCTGAACAACTGCAGGTCGCCCATTGACTTTACAAACGCCCGCTATGAGACCATCTCCATAGCTTTTCTGTTCCTTGCCACTTACATCTGACGTATTTAACATTCCGAACTCCATAAATGACCCTTCATCAGCTAATAAGTCAATTCTCTCTCGAGCAGTTAAAAAGCCTCGGTGATGCTGACTTTTAATCTTCTCTTCTCCCCCACCCAATTGAGCTGCGGCCTTTCTCTCTTGTAAATCCTCTACTTGTCTTCTAATGTTATCCATAGAAACCTCCTATTAATCTAGTTATTAAACATTCTAACCAGTCAGTATATAGGTCTATCATTAAGAGCCTCCTATTAGTAGCAGGCTTTTAATTTTTTATTTATAGAACACGTTTTATGCAGACTATAGTTTTAGAATCTTCTGAATATATATTTACTCTATCATAATATGTATGTAAGCTTATAACAATTATTTCAATAAAAAACTGTATCCTTTCCGTTTTTTACGAAATAAAATAATAGAAAATGTTAGAATATAGGTAGAGCAAATAGTCATTACATGGAGATGACCAAAATGAACAAAATTGTTTTATTTGATGGAGAATGCCACTTTTGTGACCAAAGTGTTCAATTCATCATTAAGAGAGATCCCAACGCTAACTTTAAGTTTGCATCAATACAAAGTGATATAGGGCGACAAATCATTAGAGATTATAACATCCCACTGCATATAGATAGCTTGATATTAATTCAGGATAACCAATTCTATATAAAGTCAACTGCAGCCCTACGAATCTGTAAAAATTTAAAAGGGGTGTGGAAAATCGGGGTTTTCTTTCTCCTTATTCCAACACCTATTCGGGACTTGGTCTATGATGATATTGCGAAAAATAGATATAAGTGGTTTGGAAAAAAGGAAGTATGCGAAATTCCATCACCCGAAATAAAGAAAAGATTCTTATAGATTAGCTTCCAATTTCTAATAAAAACTTTTGAACTTCTTTTAGAAATAATTCCTTTTCTTCCAAAAAGGGGTAGTGATTGCTCTTTAAGAAAGTTACCAGCTTAGAACCTAAAATCTCATCATGCATCTCAAGTGAGTACACCAATGGACATTGAACATCGTAATTCCCACACATAATGAGCGTAGGTGTCGTAATCAGTTTTAACTTTTTGCTCACATCAAAGATTTGAAGTTCACGATTAAAGAAGTTCATCCTTGTAGCTGACATTTTTTTCGTTCTATCTGTAGAGAAAAATTCTGAATAACGTTGCGGATCATATAATGAAAGCTTTGTTCGTTCAATGGAGAGCGCCTTTCTTGCTTCATCAGATAAATCAGAGCGTTTCAATTCTTCTATTAGTTCTTGCATTCTCGTGAATTGGGGATGGTTTCGATTATAAATACATTCTGAAGAGAATGTAGCATATTCCCTGGCTGCAGCACCCACTACCACATTGAAGCTCAAACTATCTGAAAAATAAATAGCGTAAATAATCCCTAGCATCCCCCCGGTTGAATGCCCAGCATAGCCCCATTGATTATAACCCAATGCCTCTCGAATGGCCTCTAAATCGAAAATCGTCTCCAACATACTAAGCTGATAATGTTCTACTGCTTTCGCCGACTGTCCTGCTTCCCTCAAGTTCACAAGATAAACTTGATGTGAGCTGGTAAAAGTATCTGCAAAATAGTCGCCTGTCTCATTAAACTCAGAGTAATGATGTGTCACACATAAGGGGGTGCCCTCCCCCTTTATGAAGATTTCAAACACTCCCCTAGAAGTATTAACCAACCTTCGCTTCCATATATCCACCCTATTTCCTCCTCGTCATTCTAAATGTATGAACCTGCTATATTCCAAACTTTTCCTTAATTTTCACAGCAACCTCTTTAGGACCTAAATTGGTATTATTAATCTTAATAAAATTCTTCCTAGTAATTTCCCCAGCAAAGGAATTCAATCGATAATGATTCATACTACTTTTCAACTCATTATCAGACCATTCAAGATCACGTTTTGAAGGCTTATGGGCAAGTCGGTTTGGTGATTTATTTCTAACTTTCCGTTCATCTATATCTGCTTCTAGCTCTACAAAGTAGATTTCTGCCCCTTTTTCTTCAAAGATTGTGCAAAGTTTATCAACAAACGCCCAATCATCCTTTTCGTTAAAAGCCCAAACG
Organism: Mesobacillus maritimus; assembly: GCF_019749255.1. GTDB lineage: Bacteria > Bacillota > Bacilli > Bacillales > Cytobacillaceae > Mesobacillus_B > Mesobacillus_B maritimus_A. Next base: position 65,948 of record NZ_JACWFH010000005.1, read on the forward strand.
TAGGTAAAAATCATCCCTTCCAAATCACTATTTGCCACAGCTTTAAACACCTCAAAACGGAATAAATCCGATAGCCTCCAAGTCTCAGGTCCGAACCCAAAAATTGGAGACAAAAGCTCTAACGTCATATGATTATGAAAGAGTTTTAATTGTGTTTTTTGGGCTAATTCCTGCCCTACCGTCATTTTTCCAACAGCTTGCGGGCCAAAGATTAGTACAAATTTCATGTGGTCCTCCCTGAATGATGCTTCCATCTACTATTTATAAGAACAACACCATATGATGCTCATCTAAATAGGTGAGCTCATCTAATTTTAATGCCCGTTTTTCTGTTCCAAACACGTCAAACCCCAATGATGTATATAGTTTTTTCGCTGGTTCATTTGTAGTTACAACAGACAAATTTAGTTGCTCTATCACTCCAATGGATTTCGCTTTTTTAATGGCCTCGATTAATAGAATTCTGCCAATGCCAGATCCACGATTTGCTGGGTCTACATACATCCCAACAATATTGGCTCTATGTCTAAACTTTATATATGTTTCTTTCACCAATGTAACGGTACCGACCAACTGATTATCTAAAAAAGCCCCATAAGTAAAAGATTCTTCCGATGCAAGCCTTTGTCTATACACCTCAACAGGTCTGTTTTTCTCTTCTTCGTAACTTGAACCGAAAGCCTCAGGGTTGTTTCTCAATGCTTTTAATCTAATCTCTAAGTACTTCTCCGCGTCTAGGACTCCTAATCTCCTAATTTTCATCTTTCCACCCCTTTTAAAAATGATTTTATCAACCATTATACTTCAGAATATAATGAAAATAAACGAAAAGAGTGTCCCTTAACAGGAACACCCTTCTACAGCTCTAGAAAGAAGTTAAATGCTAATTTATTAGTTGTAATGCATCAATATTCCCTTCAATCTCAATACCACTTGGAATGCGCAAATAAACAAAAGAATCTCCACTCCTGAACGAATGATGCTCAAACATCGTTTCTCCAGTAAATTGTCTAACTGGATAACCATTTCCTGCAATTGCAAAGTTAAACTCTTGATAAATAGAATTAATCGTTAGGATATTGTCTGTTAATTCAACTTCACTGGGCTTTAGAAGGCTTGAGAAATCAAGTTCGTCTACCACTAAGCCCGTTGAGTAAATAGCTACCTCAATTGTCGCATCCGCTTTTTCCTTCCTTTCTACAAAAACTTGCGGTCCATTAATTGTATTAGGAACAATGCTTATTGATTTGTTCGAATAATGTTCAAAGTTTCTCTCTTCTTGTAAATAAGAAGAATCAATTTCAGCGACTTCTCCATTACTTAATTTTGAATAAAGCTGTGAATAAGGATCATTCATTTCATCATGGTCATCCTTTTCTTGAACACTTTTTATATTCCCATGTTCCTGGGCAAAAAGCGGAACAGTTACTGAAGCAAGAACAAGCACTCCCACATAAACCAATAGCAGCCAGTGGGTGATTTTTATCGTCAAGTACTTTTTTCCAATCTTGACTGTGATAAAAAAGAACAAGCCAAACAAAATGACAAAAACAATGGGTAAAACGGCACCTAGCAACATCATTATCTTTTCACCTCCAAGCGGTTCAATACACTAGTAGCAAGTGTAAAGAATGCTACCGTTGTAAGTACTGCTTTTAGAATAAATAACGATACTGTTGTTTCAGTTGTATAAAACTGAATCATATTCCAGAAAAATGGTTCCTTTTCCTTTAAGGAAAAAGCCTGGAAAAATAATGTCCCAATAAACAACACTGGAATAATCACCACAAACACTTTGCTTATTTGAACCAATGTTCCGATAAAATATCCAATAGAGCTAATTAAAAACAAGTAGAAAAACGTGGTGAGTATTCCCAGAATGTAATGAGATGATCCACCTGACAGATGGTATAATTGTTCATCCATGAATAAAGCTGAAATAATTTGTAGTAAATTCCCTGACAATACTGAGGTAATAGCACCAAGGAGGCCTGCACTTCCCAAAAACAATACATTTGCTAGGCTACTACTTAGTCGATTGGTTACGAAAGTGAAATCATAATTTCGGTACGGTTTGGTTGTGATCGTTATTGCTGTTATAAACGCCCAAATCATCGTAAATACAAAAATCATATCGGAAGAATAGTATTTTATATTTACACTAATGTCTCCCCCACTAAAGCCAGAAGAACCTACACCACCCAATGAAAAAAGCATCGCTAAACTTTGAATCCCCACAAGCGAACTAAACGAATCAATATTTGCCTTCAATTTATAAAAATATTGATTTTTCACCGTTTCTACTAAACTAGTAGTTGTTAAAGACATCATCTATTCCCCCCTTTGACTTTGCTTCTGTTGTGAGATGAACAAAAAGATCACTTGAACGAACAGCTGTAACCTCTAAACCAGCCAATTGTGCTTGTTCTTCTATGCTACCTGATCCTGATGAATCTTTCCTAACAACAGCATACAACGTGTTCATTCCCACCTCTTTTTGATATAGAACTTCTTTATTGTTTATCAGTTTTAGAACAGTTTCTGAGTTCCCTTTGATCCCACATGCCCATTCTTTGACTTCGGCAATTGGCAAATGCAAAAGCTTGCTTCCCTTATTAATTAGGAGAACGTCCTCTAGTATGTCTTCTACCTCATCAACATGGTGACTTGAAATAATGATTGTCCTGGGGTGAGCAATATAATCTTTAAGCAAGGCACGGTAAAAATCTTTCCTAACAGCTTCATCCATTCCCGTTGTCGGTTCATCAAAAATCGTTAACGGGCAGCGAGAGGCTAAACCAATAATCATATTAAATGTGCTCGTTTTCCCTTTTGATAGTCGATTATGATAAGCTTTTTCGTCAAATCCAAAATAATCAAATAGACGTTTTGCTAAATTGGCATCATAGTTTGGATAGAACCGTTTCGCTTCTCCTAATAATTCACCTAGTTGCAATGCAGGCGGGAAGCTCATTTGATCGTCGACAAAGATACTATTTCCCGAAACATTCAGACTATTAAATGATCTCTCAGAAAAAACCCTCACTTCTCCTGATGTATTTTTTATGTACCCTGCGATAATTTTAAGCAAAGTGGTCTTACCTGCACCATTTCTGCCGACTAGTCCTGTGATGGTGTTCTCTTCAATTGAAAAAGATAATTGATTTAGTACTTTTTTTCTGTTATATGACTTTGTCAACTCTGAACATTCTATCACTTTCATGTTTGTACCTCCTCTTCATTTGCGTCTTGGATCATGGTAATCAATTCTTGCTTAGAAATATGTAGCCTGTTTGCCTCTTGAACTAATTCATCTACTAACTGCTTTAGTGTTTGATTTCTCCGTTTATTCAGGATGATTTGTTTTGCATCTTCAGTCACAAACATTCCAAGCCCCCGCTTTTTATATAGTATCTTCTCGTCTACTAGAAGATTAAGTCCTTTCGCTGCAGTAGCTGGATTAATTGTGTACATTTCTGCAAGTTGGTATTGTGAGTAAACCTTTTGATCCGCTTGGAAGTGGTTATTTAGTATTTCTGATTCAATCCAATGAGCTATTTGTACATAGATAGGCTTAGAACTATTATTGTTAAGAATCGCCCTCGCCCCCCTCCGGTGTAGTGCATTACTGTTGTAATGTAGTATATAATAATTTGCCAATCTTTTCAATTCAATTCGTAAAAATTAGGTATATACAAAAAAAAAAAACAGCCCGTAATTGGTAACGGATTCCGTTATGGGAGAGAAAACTTAAATTCTCCCCTTAAAAAGTAAGGTGTTTAGCACACGATTTATCACATTAAATAACAATAAAAAAAGCATCGGTCACTGATAACCGATGCTCTTTTTATTTTCTGTTTAATTTCTTATTGAATTTGCAATTTCCACTAATATTTCGGGTGTAACTTTATTAGATATTCTTTTATCAACACTCAAAACATACTGAAATCCATTTTTTTCGAATACTAAGAGGTTAAAACTTCCTACGGCTTTCGTGCTATAAATTGCTTCGTTGCCGTCATTTAGTTTCATTTTTTGGTCGATAAGGTTATCCCTGAAATCAATCCCATATTTAACAGGTTGGACAAAAATCTTATAGTGATTTTGAGGTATATCCTTATTTATATACTTGATTTCAAGTTTATCGTTAGGCTTATCTTCTATATCACCTACCCTTGAAAAGCTATGAGTAAAAGCAATTGGAGGTAGTTCGACTGGCAATTCAATATTACGATTAAAATGTATGCTACTATCTTTTAATGCCTGATGAATACCTGTATACCCGATTTCAAAAAATGATTTTTGAAATTCTTCGCTTGAGTAGTCTGCTTTAGCTACAAATGAAAATGTAAAGGTGAGAACAATACATAAAACGGATATTTTTATTATCTTGATAAAAACCACGTCCTTGATATTTTAGGTAATCCACTCAGACGTTATTATCTACAATTATTACCTTAAATATAAAATATCCTCAATTTTAAATTCCTTATCCGTTATACCTAGTCGTTGGGCGGGAGTTTGCTTTTTACCATCTAGACCTTTAATTGTTTCACAATAGTTATAAAAAGTTCGTAGAATCGTTAAGGCATACTGAGCATATTTCGGATTGAAATTTGCGTAAATATAACTCTTACCATCTCCCCTAGCTGTTACAAGAGGACGTTCCAAGATGGATAACCTCCTACGAATTTGTTGAATAAACGAATTTGAAGCGTGGTCACTTACATTTAATATTAGATTTGCAATCTCACTTGGTTCCAAAGAGGATAGGTCTGTTTTACAATCTACATTATAAAATCCTTTATCCTTTGTTGGAATAGGATGCTCTATTGGTTCTTCTGCCCACTTACGATATGAATCCGAACCAACAACTACTTCTTCGTGAAAGGTTGCATTTTGAAACAAATCAAGAAGTTTAAGATAACCTAAGCCCCAAATAGAACGAGTATCGTGCATCATTGATGCACCCCAGCGTAGTAATTCCCCTCTACCTTCATTGTGCTCTTTATAACATTGCTTCAAGGTTTTTCCTCTATCAACTTGGCAAATAAAATGGTGAGCGTCTGACAGACGGATTTCTTTCTCAAAAACACGGGAAAAAGCTGTCATTAAGGAATTATCTTTATCAGTGACAAAACGCCATTCTGATGCGTTCACAAGCTGCTTAATAAGCCAAAGGTGAGCGATAGTAGTGTAGGTGGAATTGACGTGTAATCCTTCAACGTATTTCCCTCTCCGCTCAAATTCCTTCAGTGCCGCTTTATATTCATAGTCAGTTTGTGTATCGTTCTGAGTAGGAGGCTGGGGGAAAAATGAACGGTCTTTAAAACGAGCATTTTTTCGGCAAAATTCATTTAAATGGTCTTCTTTTAAAAGATCTGTGTCCAATTTGATTTCGTCTAAGTCAATATCCCAATCATATGCAACATCCGTCCTAAACACATATTGTGAATGGACATCTGCGGTGACAACGATATGAGTAGGAAATTGTGATTCTTCAACATCATGAAATTCTTTGCCTCCCTGACCTTTTTTCCGAACATTATTCAGGTTATAAATCATTTTATCGGTATTTAGCCACATTACTGGAAATTCCGTTCGGGCAAAAGCAGTTTTCTCGTGTCGTTCAAGGAATTCTAAACATCTTCGATATACCCATTCTAATTTGTGATAGTAGGTGCTTACTCCAATTTCTAATTTTTCACAGGTACGAGTAACAGGAGTTCTATTTAAAAGGTCTCTTGTAAATGAAGGCAGGATGTCGTTTCTCTTTTGATTGTACGTTGTAGACTGTTTTCTGGTCGGCAGCAAACTTGTTTTCTTTTTACAAGTTTTGCATTGCCAAACTTGAGCACCTACTTTACTTTTTCCTTGTTTATAAAAGAGACTTGGTTCCCTAAAAGGATTTGCTTCGCCATTGATGCAGGTTTCCTTATGAAACTGATAATCTGGTTCCAAATCTTTAATCGTCTCTATACGCACCAAACGTTTGATTTCCTCAGCGATTGACCAATTGGAAACAGGCATCGAAATGCACCCCCAGGTCATTCCCCTGATTAATCCTACTGGGTCATCGTTACAAATAATTGATTGCCTTTCTCCTTTTCCACGTCCACTTAATCGATAACGACTTGGTTTTGATTTTACCGAAGTAAATTTCTCTTGAGGCAATCCGTGCCATTTACAAAAGGGGTTGGTGCAAAAGTTATACTGAATCTGGTGTCTTTTTTCGTTAAATGTAAAAGATACGGGGCGATAAAGAAGGTCATTATATCTTTTCGAAAATCTACTTGGGGCTAACTCTACATATTGTTTTACTCTATCGGAAACCTCTTCTTTTGATAAAGGTATCTGAACAACAACATCTTCTTCATCCTTCGTAGCTAATCTTTTTAGTTGAGCCAACTTATTTTTCCTCCGTTTCCTCTATTCCAAGTTGTTTGAGCAATCGTTTATTATTCCGTTTATTCGTTGCCCATTTAACAAAATCATCATCAGTTAGAAGATTCTTTAAAAATTTATCTACCACTTCGCTTTCGGTGTATTCGCTATACTCCGAAAAGGCTGCCACGATGTTTCTTGTATGTTCCGAAATAAGCCATTCAGGTCGCTCTGCATTGAGATTTTTAGGCTTAATATAATTCCATTTTTTCATCGCCATTTGCCTTCCTTTCTTCAAACCGAAGTCAGCTTTAGCACCAAAATTAGTAGCTAAATTAACATATCAATTTTACAGAGGACAATAATTATTGTCCACTTGTTATTTAGGTTGTTAATACCACAATTATCTCCACAATAAAAACTGAATAAACATTGATATAACAATAAAAAGCAAAGACCAAATCGCTATGCGAAATGGTCTGTTAAATGGATAACTATTTAGTGTTTTCTCTCCCTAAACGGAACCCATTACGTAATTGGACTGTTTTTTTGTATTCTAGTTACTACATTTGAGTATCTTTGGCTATTTTCCTATGAAGCATCGAAGATATAAACTCTTTGTTCACACTTGCTATTAGCGCACCTAGGATTGTAATGAAACCACCTAGCCACGAGACGAAAGAAACCTGTTCCTTAAGCAAAAGAATTCCAAATAGAACAGTCCAGACAGGTAACAAATTCAGGTATGGAGCTGCTTGACTAGCGCCAAGGATTTTCACACCAGCATTCCATGCTAAATACGCCCCAACGGATGCAAGTGTGCTAACATATAACAAAGAAACCCATGCTGTACCATTCATACTGACCATGCTTGGTTCAACCGTTCCAATACAACTAATTGCACTGAAGATTGTCCCATATAGGGCAGATCCAGCAGTTAAAGTAAGAGAATCATGCTTTTTCCCATAGCGTTTGCCTATCACCGTATAGATTCCCCAAGCCAAGCAAGCTAGCACAACTTGAACATTTCCTAGCAGAGATCCATCTAAAGCAGCAACTCCACTTTTCCCTAAAAATAAAACGATCACACCTAAAATTGAAATCCCTGCACCAATCCAGGCTCTCATGCTTACCTTTTCTTTCAAAATAAATGGGGTGAATAAAAGGATGCTAATGGGAATTCCAGATGAGATCATCCCAGCTTGAGAAACGCTAATATTTCCAAGTGCCATATAGGTTAATGTGGAAAAAGCAAAAATACCAGTGAAGCCAAGGATGGAGAACTCTTTCCACATGGTGACAATAGGGAGTTTCTTTTTATTTAAATTTAATAACCCTACAAGAATAAGTGTTGAAATCCCCCACCGAGTTGTATTCAGTAAGGTCGAAGGCATTGCCTCACTTAAGTACCGTCCGCATATATAATTCCCTCCCCAAAGGATAGTTGCTAGTACTAATAATCCCATTCCCCTTTTCATGTTTTGTATTGATCCTCCTAGCGTAGTTGCGAATCTACCAATTGGTTAACGCCACCACTGCCTTTTATGTAAAAAATTCATATGACCGACTATTCCTTTTCACCTTTACGCAATGATATGAATCTACTGTTTATGTTCCCTCCATTCCTCTTCCAATATACTCATTTCCCATTGACTCCAGTATGTGTCATTGTGTTTTAAAGTGTCTCGGAACAGTCCCTCTTTCGTAAAGCCCGCTTTTTCATAACATGCTATAGCCCCCGAATTAAAATCAAAGACACCAAGAGTGACTCGATGCAACTTCAGCTCATTAAAAGCTATCTTCAGCATTTCCTGTATCATCAACTCTCCTAAACCTTGTCCTCTATAGCGTTCGTCGCCCACTAGTACTCTACCAATTCGCGCTGATTTGTTTCTATGGTCAATTTTCGTTAAAGAAATATGGCCAATCACCTTGTCTTTCTCATTATGAACTACACAATAAATAAGCTTCGTAGAACCTCCTTGATTGGCGTCCCTTACATAGTCCTCTAGTTGTGCTTCTGTTAACGGGTAATAAAAGCTAGATCCGGCCCATTGAAGCAAAAATGCAGGTGAATCAACCCATTGAATAAGAGTCTGAAAGTCTGGTGGTTCAAAATATCTTAAAGCAATCATCAAGTCCCCCCCCTAAAAAAAGGGAGTTGAAGACAACTCCCTGGTAACTCGCTAAAAATTTATTTATTAAGAATATCGTCCCTAAGGGTAGCAACCTTTGTCAATGCTGTATCAATATCTGCCTCGCTAACTCCAAAGTGAGCAAGTGCGTCGTGAAGATGATTGACAATGGCATTGAAATGCTCAGGCTGTAAATTCATCCCTTCATGTGCTTTGGCCATTGACTTTCCTGAATATTGGTTCGGTCCACCTAATGCAAAACTAATAAATTTCGCTTGATGACGGATTTGCTTGTCCATATCCGTCTCTTCAAAAAATTGATTAACAGTTTCATCCTTTAAAACAAGTTCATGATAAAAATAATTTACAACCTTTTCAATTGCTTCCGCTCCGCCCACTTTGTCGTAAAGGCTTTGGTCCATAGAAAACACCTCATTTAAAATTTAATCATTGGTATTTTCTACAAAAACCCTATATTTATCCACAGTTTATCTTTATATCATGATTAGCATTTAAACAATTGACACGCTTGAGGTAATATTCTAAATTTAAAATAAGTTTATCACGATATCATTTAGAAATAAACAAAACGATTGCGTTTTTACATTGGACTTCCTAATCACTCTAACGAGGTGAATCATGAAATTATTTATAAAAGAAATGGACGACGGGTTTGCTAGAGAAATTTTACATTGGAAGTACTCTCCACCATATGACTTCTATAACAACGAGTTTAGTGAAGAAGCATTACGAGAATTGCTAGAGGAATCTTATTATGCAATAGTGAGTTCGGAAAGGGAATTAATTGGATATTTTTGCACTGGAAAAACAGCACAAGTACCGATTGGCTCTCAGTTCGGTGCATATTCTAAAGACTTGCTTGATATTGGTATAGGGATGAAACCAGCTCTAACAGGACAAGGATATGGGAGTGAATTTTTCGGTTTTATTTTAGCACACATAGCAGATTCTACTCCGTATAAGACTATCCGTTTAACAGTTACTGATTTCAACAGTCGGGCCATTTCTCTTTATGAAAAACATGGTTTTGTTAAGAACCTGGAATTCAATCGTGGTGAAACTAAATTCATTACGATGATAAAGGAATAGAAAAAGAAAAAGATCCTACCACAAATGGAGGCAATGAAAATCCTTTGGCTTTTGGTAAAGTAATCTCTCCAATCAAAAAAAACGACTCTAACATTCAAAATCTGAATTTAGAGTCGTTTTTTATGTTCGGTTTGGAGCTTATTTCCCCTTAATTTTTAATCCATTAGCGTTAAAAATTAATACTATAATTAACAGCTGGCATAATTCCCTTTATAAAAAAGGGGTTATGCCTTTTTGAATTTAACCTAAGTATAGGAACTCAGTTGATTAAAGTGGAAGGCGGCGAAGACTCCTGTGGGAGTATGGAGACCCCACAGGTGCCTAAGGCACCGAGGAGGCTCCCCGGCACGCCCGCGGAAAGCGAAGCCGCCTGGAACGGAAATCAACAACTATGTTTTAGCACATTACTTAATTTAAAGGCCTTTTCAGTGTCCTCCCACTAATGTGAAGGATCTTTTCGATGCTTTCTAAAGAATGATATAAATTTAGATTCCCTAACGATTCTAAACAATCTAGAATCCTTAATGGCGGTTAGCAATTGATATTCTTTAATTGAAGTAAAGACATTATGAAACCTGATTGCCAACCGTTCCTTTCGTTTTCCTTCCTTCTTTTCTCTTGGCCCATTCATATATCTTTTCAACAAAAACTGAACAGCTTCCTCAATTATAAGGAACAAAGCAATGGGTATGAGGGCAATGATTATCCATTTTACCATGGTTCCAGCCCCTTTCATTAACCTTCATTATGATTAAATATATGAAACTATGATGATATGATTCCTTTTACGACAAATTTAATGGGGTTTGCGATACAACTTTGCTCGGTTACTATCTCGATACCCCTTAGTTGTTGGATCTTGAACTAAACCAAGAAAAGATAGAAGGAAAAAAAGACTATTTGTAGTCGCAAACACTTCATTTTTTAATTGCTCAGTTAGTTGAAAATCCGTTACACCGAACACGTTCAATGCCTGTAGCATTAGCTGCAGAACCAATAAAACTTGAGAAACAAAAGCAAGTACCCATGTACGATTTCTAAACCGGACTTTCCAATTAATCAAACCTATCAACTCCTTCATAACGAAAGCATTATGCTTCAGTTTATGCAAGAAGGAGGATGGGTTGTCTTCTTTTTATTCCTGTTTCTTCTAATTTACATAAAATAATTCTCTCTTTATTACATTTAAGATTCCTTTGCACAATATGTACCCCCAATCCAAACCGGTACACCATTGTATACTGAATTATTCGACAAATTATCAAAGAATTCCTGTCTTTTTACAGAAAAATTATATTAAGATGACAAAAAAAACGCCAAATGGCGTTTTTATCATTCTTATACATTTTTTAAGACCATATCAATCCTTCTGTTCCGTTCTTCCCTTTCCTCTAGCGAAGCTAAGTCATATTTTTTCAATAAATGAAACACTTCGTTAAGGATATCTTGAGTATGTTCTTCACTAAAAAAGCGCTCGAACAAAGATTTTGCTTCTTCAGGTAAGTACGGAGACTGTTCCTCGTATTTCTTTCTAACGTCTTCCGGGCTATGATCAATTTTACATTCTCCCATGACAATCCCTCCCTTTTAAAAGATTTCTTCTTCTAGGATACCAAAATTTACGAGAATTTACGCTTATGCTTATGGAATTTTTGTCCATATATGTCTTTTCGTTTAAACTATAGATAAGCATACTATAAATGAGGGACTTATATGATCCGTACAATAGCGATTAGTAAAGAAAACCAGATTCATTACGATATACCAGTTCAAGACCTTGTTAGCAAAGATTATAGTTGGTATTGGATTGATTTTAATCAACCAACAAAAGAGGAAGTAGTTGCCTTAAGAAATCCACTTCAGTTTCATCCACTTGCAATTGAAGATTGTCTTTATAACCTGCAAAGAGCAAAATTAGATTACTACGAGGACCATACTTTTTTTGTATTCTATTCGCTGAATCAGAAAAGATTGGAAAAAGATGAGGTTGACCTATTTCTTTCTGAAAAGTATATTGTGACATTTCATCAAAACCCCTCCTCGGAGATTAATGAAGTTTGGAAGCGACTCAGGCACTCTGCAGATCCAAGTATATTGACACCGGCTAATGTGTTGTATCATATCTTGGATAAAATTGTGGATAATTATTTCCCCCTTGTCTATGAAATAGAAGATATTCTTAATGACTTAGATGAAAATTCAGGCCAAGAAACGATGGAATCTTTGCTTGACCGGCTCTTTGATACAAGGCATGATTTACTTGCTTTACGTCATACCATTAACCCGATGAGAGATCTTGTGTACAGGATGCTTAACTCACAAAGAGTAGCAGACCAAATATCAAATATCGAATATTTTTCAGATATTCATGACCATTTGCTGAAATTAACAGAAATGGTAGAGGCAAACCGGGAACTAACCACAGATATTCGTGACAGTTATCTATCCCTCAACTCACATGAAACCAATCGAGTCATGAAGGTTTTAACCGTCATCACAACAATATTCATGCCTTTGACCTTTATTGCGGGTATATACGGGATGAACTTTCAGCACATGCCTGAGTTGTCTTGGAAATATGGATATTTTGCTACTCTCTTCCTTATGCTTATCATCGGCATAGGAATGTTTCTATGGTTTTGGAAAAAGGGTTGGTTTAAGTAATGAAAAATGGAATAACAAAAAATAAGCATCTGATTTTCCTGTAGGTGCTTATTTTTTTATGCTATAGAATTTTTTCATATGGCTTTTCTTCCAAATGCTATATACCCATATTCTCTTAATAAAAAATACCAAAATGCTTTCTTACCTGTACTTTCTATTTTCCGATTTAATGATAATAGATATAATAATGAAAAATGTCTAACTGAAACCCTTTGTAGAAAAAATACGTATAATAGATAGGAATACAAGTAAGATAGGAGATCAAATGGAGAAGCTAATACATATCATGAAAAAAGTGATAAAGCGTTTATTGGATGCTTTCATTCTTTTTTGGCAAAGAAAACATATAACGCAAATTTTACTATTAGGAATTTTAGTCATCATTCTTTTATCTATCCTTTGGTTTGCGTTTATCGCCAGCCAAGCGAATGTTCAAAGCTTAAAAGATGGATTAAATCAATCGACAATGATTTATGACAAGGACGGGGATTTAGCCGGTAGTGTCGCGACAAACCGTACGAATAGCGTATCCTTTTCTCAGTTACCTGCCCATGTGCCAAATGCTGTGGTTGCTATTGAGGATGAACGTTTTTATGAACATAACGGCTTTGATATTAAAGGGATTGCCAGGGCGTTTTTCAACAATCTATTTGCAAGAAGTATTACTGGTGGCGGAAGCACCGTTACGCAACAATTAACAAAAAACGCTTTACTCTCACAAGAACAAACTTATAAGCGTAAGGTTGAAGAATTATTTCTAGCTGTTGAAATTGAAAAAGCGTACGAAAAAGAAGAAATCATGGAAATGTATCTGAATCAAAGTTATTTTGGAAGTGGTGCTTGGGGAATAGGAAATGCTTCAAAAAAATATTTTAACAAGGACATAAAAGATGTGTCCATTAGTGAAGCAGCCACGCTCGCTGGCCTTCTTCAAGCTCCTTCCGCCTTGGATCCTTATAAAAATTATGAAGCTGCCATCAAACGGCGGGATGTCGTCCTAGGACAAATGAAAAAACTTGAAATGATCTCAGAAACAGAATTCAAAGAAGCAAAAAACGAAAAGATTGCCTTAAAAGATGGCGGCGGCAGTGTGATTGACCGAAAATATCCATATTATATGGATGCTGTCTTGGATGAAGCGATTAATGAATATGGGTTAACACAGGAAGAAATTTTAACTAGGGGCTACGTGATCCACACGCAACTCGATCAAAATTTACAGACAAGCCTTGAAAAAGTGTACGCAAAAGACTCTCTCTTCCCGAGAAGTACTGGTGAACAACGGGTTCAAAGTGGAGCCGTGTTGCTCGACCCAAAAACAGGCGGCGTTCGTGCACTTGTTGGTGGTAGAGGAGATTATGTCTTCCGGGGATTTAATCGAGCTACTCATTTGAAAGCACAACCTGGCTCGACAATGAAACCACTAGCTGTGTACACCCCCGCCCTTGAGGAAGGCTACAAATATGATTCTATGTTAAAAGATGAAAAAGAATCCTTTGGAAATTACAGCCCAGAGAACTTTTCAAAAACATATCAAGGCGAAGTTCCAATGTATGAGGCCGTAGAAAAATCGATCAATCTTCCAGCAGTCTGGCTACTTAATGAGATTGGCCTAAGTAAAGGGATCTCCTCAGTAAATAAATTTGGAATTCCCTTACAAGAAGAAGATAAAAACCTTGCCATTGCACTAGGTGGTATGCATAAAGGGATTTCCCCTCAACAACTTGCGGAAGCCTATTCAGCCTTTCCCAATGGTGGGGTTCGAAACGAAAGCCATATCATTACCAAAATAGTAGGTCCAACTGGTAACGTTGTTGCGGAAAATAAGAAAAAATCAGTGAAAGCAACAACAAAACGAGTGGCAGAAGAAATGACTTCAATGCTCCTCAATGTTGTAGAAACCGGTACTGGCCAAGCTACTAAAATGGATGAAATGCAAATCGCTGGGAAAACGGGCTCAACTCAGCTCCCATTTAATGATATTAATGGCACAAAAGATCAATGGTTCGTAGGTTATACTCCTACAATCGTTGGTGCCGTTTGGATCGGGTACGACAAAACAGATCGTAATCATTACTTGCCAAATAGCAGTTCTGCGACAGTTGTTCCGATTTTCAGGGATATCATGACTCAAGCCTCGCCTTATATTGATAAAGCTGACTTTCCTGTAAGATCAGTGAATGCACAGCTTGGACAAAATGAAAGTAAGTTGACTGAAGAGCAGTTAAAAGAGCAAGCAAAGAAACTCGAAGAAGAACTCAAAAAAGCAGCTGAAAAAGTCGAGGTAAAGCTTAAGGAAGAAGCACCTAAATGGAAAGATGTCTTAGAAAAAGCAAAACAAGATGCTGAAGACATTGGAGGAAAAGTAAAAGAAAAGCTCGGTGATTGGATACCGTGAACATGAAACGTTTGGGACCCGGTGGTTCCAAACGTTTTTTACTATGCATATTTGTTCTACCCAACTGATGTATTTAGAATATTTCATCTATTGACACTAAATCTTCATGAACTTGTTTCTTTCTTAAACCATGGAAATACATATTTCAAATATAATAGTGGTGATATGATGAGAATCCATAAAGATTGGAATGAATATACATGAAGAAACTGCTATATATAACAGCCAATCCAAAGAGCTTGGAAAAATCTAAAGGCTTACAAATTGGTGAGACATTTATTGAAACCTTTCAAGCTGAGTTACCTGATGTTGAAATTACCCGCCTTGATTTGTTTAATATTGATATGCCCGCCATGGACGCTGAGTTAGTTTCAGCACGCGCAAAAGTAGGTGGTTACGGAGTACCAATCGATCAATTAGAAGAAGGAGAACGAGTCAAGTTATCCAAAATGCATGCTCTTGCTGAGGATTTCAAAAGCTATGACTTTTATGTATTTGTCTCTCCTGTTTGGAATCTAGGATCGCCAGCTGTATTAAAAGCCTATCTTGACAATCTGTTTGTTCACGGCAAAACCTTTGCGTTTACTCCTAATGGACCTAAAGGATATTTAACTGGGAAAAAAGGCATCCATATTCAGACACGTGGTGGTGTTTATGACCAAGGACCCATGAAGGGTTTAGAGTCAGGTGACCGCTATCTACAAATTGCCTTAAATTTTCTTGGAATAAGCATGATGGACTCCGTGATTGCCGAAGGCTTTGATCACTATCCAAAACAAATTCCAGAAATCATTGCAAAGGCAAAGGAGAAAGCCGTTCTTGCTGCAAAGAAAATGGCACGGTCCAATTATGAGTAATAAGCTTAACCAAGAATTTGTATAAAACATACGGATTAAGCAAAGTCTATAACCGATATTCGGTTTTTCGAATATCTCCCGTATCAACAAAACCATCTAAGAGGTGATTTGATGAGTTACAGAGATTTTCTAGACCCTCAATCACAGCGTTTCGTGAAAAACACGACAAGACGAAAACACTTAAGTGCTCAAATTAACGGCGAAACGCAAAGAAGCCTTAGCAACACTATTGCGTATAGTAATGCAAAAGCTCATAGGTTTTGATATCGGGAAAGGAAAAAGACGCATCTATTGCGTCTTTTTTCTCTTTTAGTAAAAAAAAACGAGCTGTGAAGATAAGCTCGTTTGGTAAGTTGTCTTTTCTATTCCTCCGTAACACTTCTAAAAACAATCGTCTTCTGTCCTATATAATTAGTGAGTGTATATGTGACGGTTCCGATTAACACCGCCAATTCATCTTGGGATATAAAGCTTAATGTCTGGCTAGAAAGCTGAATAGTAGCAGCTACTATCTCCCCTAAAGAATATGAGACAATATAACAACTAAGGATAACAAAGAAAAACCTAGGAATCCCTTTGGAACCATTTATGTTGCTTTTAAAGGTAAAGGAACGGTTCAATATGTAGCTAACCCCTGCCCCCATACAATTCCCAACAAAAGTTGCTAACCAATATGACCAACCAAAGAGATTTAAAAGAATCAACATAATCGATAGGCCAATAATAGTATTGATCACTCCAACTAGAAGAAAACGAAAAAATGAATTAGTTCGTCTCAGACTGTTTACGGCGATCATCTCTGTAAGGCTCCTTATTTAGGTTGTTTTCTTGCAAGACCACACTTCCCATTGTAGGGGAATCCTCCACGATTGGTCTTCCTAAATTAAATAAATCAATGTCGACGTTGTATTTTGGACGCCTTTTTGTCTCCTTATATATTTTCCCGATATATTCACCGACCAACCCTAACCCAATAAGCTGAAGTCCACCAATTAACCAGATTGACGTTATTAATGAAGTCCAACCTGTTTCTGTACTACCGAAAAATTTTAAAGAAAGAAAATAGGCCCCAAATATCAAACTCACAAAAAAGGATAGACAGCCGACCAACAACACGAAACGAATGGGAGTCACGGAAAAGGATGTGATTCCATCTAAGGCAAATGCTAGCATTTTCTTTAATGGATATTTTGTGACCCCTGCAAGACGCTCTTTTCGTTCATAATACACAGACGTCGATTTAAATCCGATTAACGGTACAATCCCCCGCAAAAAAAGATTTGATTCTTGATAACGTTCTAATTCTTCAATCGCTCGCTTACTCATCAATCTATAATCAGCGTGATTATAGACTAGATTTACCCCCATTTTTCTCATTATTTTATAAAAACCTTCTGCTGTTGTCCGTTTAAAGAAACTATCACTGTCACGTTTTGACCTGACACCATAGACAACCTGATAGCCTTCCTTGTATTTCGCCACGAAATCACGGATAACTTCAATATCATCTTGTAAGTCAGCGTCAATGCTAATCACACAGTCAGCCATCCTTTTGGCCGAGAAAAGGCCGGCGAGTAGAGCATTTTGATGCCCTACATTCCTAGCTAACTTTAACCCCCTCACAACGTTTCCCTGAATACTTTCCTTATAAATAATCTCCCAGGTGCTGTCCTTACTCCCATCATCAACGAAGAGCAGTCTACTTTCTGCTGATATCGTTTGCTCTTGTATCATGTCGGTTAGTAAGGTTTTTAATTGTCTCATCGTTTCCGTCAATACTTCTTGTTCGTTATAGCACGGGACAACGATTGTAAGTACTGGTTGTTGCATTGTTGTACCCTCCCTGTTGTAGGCTTACAGATAAGTTAAAACGTACTGTAAAGGTGAATTTTCCATGCAGATTCTTTTGATTTGAATACTTTCTCGAGTTTTAGTCCATTCTCATCCGCATTCTCAATAAAGACAGAGGAAAAAATATATCTTCCACCCATCTTTTTAAATTGGTCCATATTGAGTTCTAAATTCTTTATCCGTTTTTTGGTAGATTTCTTAAACATATAATGTTTTCCTAATTCAGCACTAAAAAGATAACAACGGCCACCCCATTCATCAAAATAAGTGCGAATCGTATTATTCTTATCAAGCTCTTTTTCAATAATTTTACGGAACTCATATTTATAGGTTAAAGGATAAAAATTATTATAAGTGTCGAGCGTGTAGAAACCATTGTACTGTGCAATGGCGGGGTGAAGTCCAATGCTCGCTACTCGATAATCATCCTGAGGAATTCCGATATAATCTTTAATTTCATTGAATTGTTCTATAGCATAAAATTGTCCAACTGACGGCTTCTTTGAATAAACAACCTCTTCGTTCGCAAAAATGAGTACAATTACTTGAGCAACTGCTATCCAAGGCACAAGTTTTCTCCAATAGCGCCCTCTTTCCCATAACACTTTTAACCCGATTGCAAATAGCACATAAATAATTAACGGGCGTAAAAAATGGTAACGGGCAAAATTAAACGTATTGAGAAAATGAAATTTTTCTGTAGCTGGAACCCATCCCTTATAGAACCAAAAGGCATACCAAGCGGAGAGCGCAAAATTTAAGATAAAGAAAAACACAAACCATTTTTCTTGTCGCCATAAACTTTTTAACCAAATAGCAAAGAACGCTAAAAAAAGCACAGGTTGGATAATAATGGTATGGATGGTTAATACATGATTGTGGCCGAGAAAGTAGTTTTTAAAGGTTAACCGTACAGATTGCCAGAACGTTAATCGAGCATGGAAATATTCATCCCTACTGTTCGGTTCATGATCAAAGATAAATGAGTACACGAGTCTATATTCGACTAACATAAATATCAATGTCATATAAACAATGGCAAAGAAAAATGGCCAATTCCATCTCTTTTCCCTGATTCCATCACTTAGCCAGAAGACTCCTAATGCACTTAAAAAAAAGAAAAAGCCTAGCACAATACTTGCGTACAAAGGAAGTAGGGTCAGTACTAAATAATTCTTCCAGGAGTAATCACCTTTACGAATATTAAGAAATGCCCACAAAGCAAGTGGCATCCCAAGTGTACTAAGCATGCCTGATGGCCAAAACGGGGTCATCGCAAAGGCTAAAGCAACACCCACTCGGATGATGGCCCAGTTTTTATCAGGGACGAAGTGTTCTTTCAACAATAAATACATCCCTAGAAAGGCTACGAAACGAGTAATCGCTTGACTAAGCCCATAAGCAACCATGGTCGGGAAAAAGGCATGTAGCCAAACAATCAAGCTAAATTCTGTACCAAAGGCATTTCTCTGGAGCTCCCCATTGATGATTTGTGGAATTCTGGCTTCCGTGGATCCAAGGAGTTCGCCACTCTCCACTAGAACCTTATACCAAGCTAGATTTGAATCTAGGTTATCATGGACTCTTATATGAGCATCTTCCCCTAGGATGAATAGTGGCGAGAGAAATAACGCCAAGAAGATAAGAGCACCGACGAAAACCCGTTGTTCCGTCTTCGATTCCGTTAATGTCAATCGTCACACCCCATAATTGCCGTAATCTTACCCTTAAGTTTCGCGTTTATCCTTGAATCTATTCCCATCATCTCCAAGATAATTTCAGTAGCCGATCCAAGTCCTCATAAAGAAAGGCCGTTACCGCAATGATTGTATAGCAAGAAAGGTAGAGAAAAGAGCCAAAAGAAAAGAACGCCATAGTTGCTGGCGCTCTTCATCATTAATAAAAATCAACATCATCATAGCCTGTTAAAGAATCCATATGGCTTGCAATCATAGCAATGATGGTACTTGCCTCTTCCTTTGTAAAGATAAAGTTTGACTCATCCTTTATAAGTTCATCATCTTCCGTCCAAATTCGATTAACTCGTCGTAATACACCGTCTCCAGTATCATTTACAATTCCAAATTGATAAGTAACTTCAACCTCATCTTCCTTTTGGAAAGCTGTTACTTCAGGAGTTTCCCATTCGACATCGATTTCTTCGATAATGTCTCCATCATCATCAATAATCTCACCAACATAATAT
The DNA here is from genome assembly GCF_019749255.1 of Mesobacillus maritimus. Taxonomy (GTDB): domain Bacteria; phylum Bacillota; class Bacilli; order Bacillales; family Cytobacillaceae; genus Mesobacillus_B; species Mesobacillus_B maritimus_A. The sequence goes on from NZ_JACWFH010000005.1 coordinate 85,553, forward strand.
TCATCTTCATCTTCCTCAACATCTACAGCTGTCAAATATTCTTCACCCTCGACGAGTCCATCGTCTTCTTCAATATAATAAACCTCAGTATCATCTTCATTTAAAAATTCATGGAAGCTTTCATGAACGGCATCTACAATATCATCAATATCTGCTAGGATTGTTCGTGATGGCTGTTCAAGGTCGACATCAAAGGTTTCTACGTAAAATTCTGAGTTATATGGGTCAAAAAATAACGTGCAAAAATATTCTCTTTCATCACCCTCAGTTTCCACAAAAAACTCAATTCTTGGGTGTTTTGCACTGCGGTCGATGGTCATATGTCCAGTTTGATCATATTTTTCACAAATCGATTCGAGATGCTCTTGTAATTCACCTGTTACCCTGTCAAACCATTCTAATGACATGAGCCTCACATCCTTTCCATTTACTCGCATGTATTATGTCCACTTTTGTCCATTAACCTGAATACCAGTTTCAACCAGTAAGCTAGTAACAATGGCTTCTACCTTGTTTAGAAAAGAACATCACATTCTTACATGAAATTACCATCACTTTTCTTTTTTATTACTCTTATAATGGTAATTAGATTGAATAAGGAGATGGAAGAATGAACACTACTAAGATTTTCTCTAAACTATTTCCATTTTTCGCAGTCCTCATGATCGTCTTGACAATAAGCACAATCATTTATATAGATACAACGTCCAATAAAACTTCCGTCCCATATTCAACTATTGCTCAAACAGTCGAATCTTTGGGTACTGAAACGGCCAATTTAACAGAACATCCAGATGGAACACTTGAACTTGAAACAAAGGAAGCAACCTTTATATCTAAAGTTCCACCGAATAGTCAAATGGTCGAAGAATTAGTAGCAACGCAAAATATTCATTATACTTATTCAAACAATAGTAAGTATGGCTCACTTATTTTAGGAGGTATTTTCTTTCTTCTTCTCACAGCCGCTTTTATCGTCCAGAAGAAAACAAAAGGTGGAATAGGGATTGGCAATAAAATGAAAAACAGTCTCTCAAAACCAACTCCTCTTCCATCGATTACACTGAATGACGTGGGTGGACTTCAAGAAGAGATGAAAGAAGAAATTCTTCAGACTCTCTCAATCCTTAAAGAGCCAGAACGTTCCGTAAAAATGGGGATAAAGCCACCAAAAGGGATATTATTATATGGTCCTCCAGGTACAGGAAAAACCTTACTTGCACAGGCAATTGCTCAAGAACTAAAGGCTAATTTCTTTTCAGCAAGTGGTTCGGCTTTTAACGAAATGTTCATTGGTGTAGGTGCCTCCCGAGTCCGCAGCTTATTTACCAGCGCACGTAAACAAGGGCCTGCTGTCATTTTCATTGATGAAGTGGATGCTCTCGCTGGGAAAAGAAAACCAAATGGGGGTGAAGAAGGAGAAAAGACTCTAACCGAACTCCTAGTTCAACTCGACGGTGGTCATGATAATGATGGCATATTGTTCATTGCTGCGACTAACCGGAAAGATATGCTAGATGAGGCATTTTTGCGACCAGGAAGAATTGATTTTTCATTCCAAGTTCCCCTTCCTGATACAAAGGGACGCAGAGAAATTATCGACATCCATATAAAAGGGAAAGAACTTTCTGATGAAGTTCGTGCTTCTCTTGATGAGTTAGCCGAGAGCACTTCTGGTTTTTCTGGTGCCGAACTGTCCTCCCTTTTTGCTACTGCCAGTAGACTTGCATTAAGAAAAGGCCGAACAGTATTATTAAAAAGCGATTTGGATTATGCTTTGGACCGGACGATACTAGGAAGTAGCTCTAGAGCACTATTGGATGTAGATCTAAAGCGCAGAGTCGCCATCCATGAAGCCGGCCATGCACTTATCGCTGCTGTCACCAAACCTGGCTCAGTCAGGAAAGCAACGATTGTTCCTCGTGGTCAAGCATTAGGATACGTTGCGCCTATCTCTAAAGAACTACAATTATCGACCACTAGTGAACTATTAGAGAGAGTGGCAATGATACTTGCAGGTGGAGTAGCAGAAAGGCTATATCTTGGCGAACATAGCATAGGGGTAAGTGGTGACGTCCATCAAGCAAAGCAAATTATTGAACAGATGGTCGATACTGGGTTATTACAAGATGGATTCACTCTAACCTTTAGCAAAGCAGATAAAGAAGAAAACATGCAAAAGCTTTTCCACAAGGCTCTTACAAAAGCAGAAACACTGGTAACCACACACGAGACACAATTTCAGGCACTCGTTGATGCTTTGTTAAAGAAAGAAACACTAGAAGGGACCGAGATAGAGGAAATCGTAAACACTAAAAATCAACTGGTCTCGTAAGATTCCTACCCATAACAACAAAAAGAAACAGGAATCTTAGCTACAGATTCCTGTTTCTTTATATTTTTTATTAAGTTTCTTTTCATTAATATGACCTTCATATGACATTCAATCATGTTAAACAGGATATCTAGCTGTTCTTACGATCGCGGATTTTAGCATCCTAAACCTATATTAAAACCAAACATTATGCATTTTCATTAGAAAATTCTTCGTAATGGGGTATCCAGAACTTACGCCGATTATTGAGTCGATTCCACAATAAGGACAAACAGCTGTATTTTCGTCATCCACCCATTCAACAATTTGACTAGGACTAAAAATCTTCTGACAATGGAAACAGCCACAAACTTCGTCCTGCTGTAGCTTATCGCGATGACGACTACTAAAAAGATATGCATCTTCTATTTGTTTATCCATAAGAATCAACTCATTTCTATTAGGAATTTAGCCATAGAATCGATTATACCTAATCTGCACTCCAAAATCTCAAGAGTATTCCCAAATGGTTCCTTCAGGGAAAATTCGGGTTACCCCGGGCAATTCTTCCAATAAAAAGGTCCTTAGAGACCAACTTGAACTTGAACGTTTCTAGACTAAGCTCCCTCCTCTGTTTCAAGGTATCAGGCTTTTCAATTTCAACGAACCCCAAACAAAGACAGAAAAACATCTAGCAGCCCCCACTTATCTTTTGGAGCTACCAAATGAACATGGGAGATGCTTAAAAACAATTGACACATCTTCCCCACAAAATCCTCATTCACTTCTATTCTATGTCACCATGCAAATTTAATAAATCAAATACTCTTACTATTATATTCTTCCCTACTATCTTCAATACCTTTTTAGCTATTTGACTGTCTATAAGTTTTGAAAAAAGATCCAAAATAAAAAATACCGCAACCTTTTTGACGGATGCGGATAAGATTAGATAAAATGATTATTCTCTTCATTATCAGGATCGATAGCTTCAGCTAAAAGATGAATATCCTTGATGATCTGTACACGGATTCTGTCATCCTTACATTTTTTATATTCATCAAACAAACGACCCAGTTCCTCGATGAAAATAGTTACTTCCTCAGCTTCGGTCATAATATGATTACCCCTTTATCATTAATCCAGTTCCTTATTATTTACGTGCTTTTCCATCAAGGCTAAATAAGTGGACACTACGTTCTACCCGATAAATAGAAGACCTAAACATTTTGTCCGATATTCACTAGGGATGTTCCTCCTTAAGTCTCAAGTCTCTTTCAATTTAATTAAAATAACCGTCCAATTCAATTGGACGGAAATAGTTATTGTTTACCAATGACGTGTACGATCAAGTAGTTGGTCAATTTCAATTGGGCTCATTGTTAAGCAAGATGCTTCTTCGGCAATCTCAGCCGTTTCATCAAGTAATTTGTCTATGTCGGTGTAAAGTATTACCATGCCGAACCTCCAGAATGGTTTATTTACTATACAATCCGAAAGACAATAACATTTTGTGGGGGTACTTATATATTTTTTCATAGGTTGATTGGGATTTATGAATGCACAGTCTTGGTTGGGTTTTTATTATCACTTTCTGTAAACTTGAGTGTTGATTTCTGCTGCAAACAGTGGTGTTATACGTTAACAAAGCTCTTTTATGAGTTTACTAAAATAAACCTGTATCAAAAGTCATATTTGTATTAAAATGAATATCAATATTCGGAAAATTACCATTGCTACAGGAGGACTAGGAATGATTAGAAAGCTTTTGGCAAAGGACCATCAACAGGTTATGCAATTCCTTGCAGATGAACCTTCAATTAACTTATTTATTATTGGAGACATCGAGGCATTCGGCTATGATTCTACTTTTCAAGCACTATGGGGGGAGTTTTCCGATAGCGGGGATTTAGTTGCTGTCCTATTAAAGTATCATAATTCATTTATTCCATACGCAAAGGATGCCTTTGACATTCATGGGTTTACAGAGATTATTAAGTCCTTTACAACGGAGCCTTTACTATCTGGTAAAGCTGATATCGTTGAACAATTTGAAAGGATTCAAGGCCTTAAACTTGGTAGAAAACAAGAAACCTACTTTGCAGAGTGCCGGACAGATGCACACTTAGGAAGATCGGAATTACCTATTAAAAAAGCAACGCTAATGGATGTGGACCGTATTATTGAATTACGCTCAACAATTGATGAATTCGTTGTAACCGATACGTCTCGTGACATGCTCATTCAGTCAATGGAAACCAAGACGGGACGAACCTACTTCTTAGAAGAGAATGGCATCTTAACTGCATGTGCCTCAACAACAGCAGAGAACTCGGTTTCTGCAATGATTGTGGGCGTTTGTACCAATAAAAATCATCGACAAAAAGGTTTAGCTACTACTGTTTTACAGAAGCTTACCCAAGATGTGCTTACTGAAAATAAAATCCTTTGCCTGTTTTACGATAATCCGGCTGCTGGACGAATTTATAAAAGATTAGGCTTTCAAGACATCGGCAAATGGACCATGTACCGGTAAACCAAACTTATTAAAAGGACTCACCTGCTGGGTAGCCATTAGTGCTATCCTGCAGACGAGTCCATTTTTATTATTTACATTTTAGGGCGGCTCTAGAAATCGCTGCAACTGCATCCTCAATTTGTGTGGAACTAACATCAAAATTGGTCACAAACCGAACAGACGTCGTCCCAAACCCTCCCGCTAACACGCCTTCTGAATGCAGATGAGTAACAAATTCCTCTGAGCTAACTCCAAGTTCCTTCACATCTACAACAATAATATTTGTTTCTACAAGGTTTATTACATGAAGGCCATTAATATTTTCAATACCCTCTGCTAATTTCAAAGCATTCGCATGGTCGTCACCCAAGCGATCTGTCATTTTCGTGAGGGCAATTAATCCTGGTGCTGCAATAATCCCTGCTTGTCGCATTCCACCACCAAGCATTTTCCTCCATCTTCTTGCTATGTGAATAAATTCTTTACTTCCTGCAATAATCGATCCAACTGGTGCCCCGAGACCTTTTGATAAGCAAAACTGAACAGTATCAGCATATTGTGCAAAGTCTTTTACGTCTACACCTGCACTCTCTGCAGCATTAAACAATCTTGCTCCATCGATATGTACTGGAACTTGATGAGATTTGGCCATTTCATAGATTTCTCTCATATTCTCAACCGGAACAACTGCTCCGCCTGCACGATTATGGGTATTTTCAATAGAAATCATTCCTGTAACAGGATAATGAATATCCACACCTCTAACCGCATTTTTTACATCCTCAGGATTCATAGCCCCGCGAACTCCAGCGATTGTCCTAGTTTGGACTCCTCCTAACGCAGCTACAGCTCCCGCTTCATAATAAAAAATATGAGATTCAGCTTCTAAAATAATTTCTTGACCAGGTCGGCAGTGCGTCAGTACCGCAATCTGGTTCCCCTGTGTACCACTTGTTACCAACAATGCAGCTTCTTTGCCAAGAATATCGGCAGCTGTTTCTTCTAAAAGAGTGACAGTAGGATCTTCCCCATAAACATCATCCCCAACCTCTGCATCATACATTGCTTTTCTCATTTCTTGAGTTGGTTTTGTAACTGTATCACTTCGTAAGTCAATCATTCTTCGCTCCCCTTTCACCATTGCTTGAAATCTATGCAGTTGCTAATAGTTTCTATTTTAACAGAATTCTGTTTAAAGATTAGGGGAAATTTGACCTTTCCCTTATAGAGAATCCTGTTTCTACCCGGAACGACTAGTCACACTCATTGATTGATTTCATTCCTTTGTAGGAAGATTGTAACATTCCAACCAAACGTTTCGCTTTTTTACTTTTATAATAACATTATATTAAAAAAGATATCGGTGATTATACTACCTAGAACGAGGCTGAGAGAGAGGAGTAAATGCCTCCTATTAAACTATGAAAAGATGGTGATTAAGAATGCAAGGACATCAAAATGGGCATGGAGTAGCTGGAAAAGGGATGCATCCACGTGTAATTGACTATAATGTCAATCCTTTTATTGTGATTTGGGAAGTAACCAGAGCATGCCAACTAAAATGTGTACATTGTCGAGCAGATGCTCAAACAAACCCAGACCCTCGCGAATTAAACCATCTAGAAGGGCTCGACTTGATTGACCAGATTTATGATATGGGGAATCCGATGCTAGTAATTACAGGTGGAGGTGGAGATTGCATGCTGAGAGAAGACCTTTTTGAACTCGCTGATTATGCAGTAAAAAAAGGAATGCGTGTCTCGATGACACCGAGTGCGACACCGAGTGTGACAAAAGAGAAAATGGTTAGAGCAAAGAAAGTAGGACTATCACGTTGGGGCTTCTCGATTGATGGACCAACCCGTGCGATTCATGACCATTTTCGGGGCACTCCTGGAGCTTTTGATTTAACCTTAGAAAAAATAAAATACTTAAATGAATTAAACATGCCCTTGCAAATCAATACAGTTATTTCTCGCTATAACTATGATCATTTAGAAGAAATGGTCAAGCTCGTAACCGATATGAAAGCCGTCATGTGGTATTTTTTCCTGCTCGTTCCGACTGGACGGGGTCAATTAGATGCCTGTCTAACTCCTGCTGAACACGAAAAAGTATTTCGCTGGTTGTACGAATTGAGCAAAACAGCTCCCTTCGATATTAAGACAACAGCTGCACAGCATTATCGTCGAGTGGTCTTCCAACAAAAAGCTCGTGAAAACATTGTGGATAAGCACGAGATTCGTTACGAGGACACTTTAACAAAAGATATGGCTTCTTCCACTGATGGATTAAAACGTGCACCAAAAGGCGTGAATGATGGCAACGGATTTGCCTTTGTTTCACATACTGGAGATGTCATGCCAAGCGGTCTTTTACCTATTGTAGGTGGGAATATACGGGAACAACCACTCGCAGAGATTTATCGTAAAGCAAAGGTCTTTAAAGATCTTCGTCAGCCTGATAATTATAAAGGCAAATGTGGTGTGTGTGAATTCAGAAAAGTATGTGGTGGCTCTCGTTCAAGAACCTATGCAGTTACTGGTGATTATATGGAAAGTGAACCATTCTGTGTGTATATCCCAGAGGTAATGCGGTAAAAAGAATAGTGTTTTATCCTAACGCTAACTTTAAAGAGGCTCTTCCTACTTTGTTTCATACACTATAAAGGTTTTTTTGATGAAATCTCGACTCTTTACCCAGATTATAAAACAGCGGACTGATTTTTCAGTCCGCTAATCGTTATTTTCTCCATACGCGTTTATTTTCTACACGTCTTGTATAGCCTATTGAATCAAGCCGCTCGAGGAACGGAATCATATACTTTCTTGACAAATCGACTGCCTCTTTCGCCTCTCCTACTTCAAATTCAGAACCTGTGTGGTTTCTAAGCTTCGTTACAGCTTCTTCGAATAACTCCATATCCCAGTAATATTGGTCATCTAATGGAACAATTGTCTTTTGTTCTTCAAGAAACCTTTTTAATTCTCCAGAAAGGTTATCAGGGATTCCTGCATCCTTAAAGTAATCCTTTAGGTAACGAACCTTTAATCCATCTTTTCGTAATTCTTTTAATAGATTTTCTGTCCGTTTTTCCCAATTTTTTGGAACATGCGGTTCGAAGGAAGCTGTTTTAACATATTGATCCTTCCGGGTGAAGATTCCCTTTTTAAGCCCATTTTCAACCACGAAATCCAGGAGGTTCTTAGGAAACATTTTTTGCATACTTTGAAGAAGCTCGGCCTTATTAAGTCCCTGGCGCATTGGATTTTCACGATGGTAATCTTCTAGCTTGTCCGTGATATCATCTTCAATCGCCTCAATCAGCTTCGTTAGCGTATACTCCTTCCCATTATATAAAACAAACTCTTCACTCTGAAGAGTATCTTTTAATGTTCCCTCATCTAGAGCGGTGCGTTTATTTAATTCAATGAGTGGTAAGCTTTTTGCTTCGTATAATGCCGCTGAAACACGTTCGATTGGAGAACCAACTTTTTTCTTTTCAAGTTCTGCAATTGTTTTCTCACCAAAACGATATTTATTGCCACGAGGGTCGATTACCCAACCACCACCTATTGTTTCCTGGGGACTTGGTCTGCGGATAATAAACCGATCGCCTCGTTTTGTGACAATCTCTTCCTCTAATCGGAGCTGACAAAGAATCTCTTCATTTTCTTCTTTTAATTCATTTCTGTCAAAAAAGACAATTCTCCCCATTACTTCTGCTGTTCCGATATGACATTTGATTGGCGTTCGTTGCTTAACCAAATACTCAAGGTCTTCAACTACCTTGATGGCAACATCAAGAGTTCTCGTCACAATAAATTGCTCAGAAGAAACAAGTACTTCCCCGCGTTCAATGTCTTCCTTTGAAACACCAGACAGATTAATCGCTACACGCTGACCTGCAAACGCTGAGGAAGCTGGCTTATGGTGCACCTGTAACTGACGCGCTCTGACTTCAAGTCCTTTCGGCATTACTTTTAAAAGCTGCCCTTCTTCAACACTTCCCTCATATACTGTTCCTCTAACCACAGTTCCTTGCCCTTTCACTGTGAACACTTGGTCGATTGGCAAGCGAAAAGCTCCGCGAGAATCACGAACCTCTTGTTGTTTCAAAGTCTCGATAATTTTTGACTTTAACTCTTCAATCCCTTTTTTAGACAGTGAGTCCACCAACATAAAAGGCGCGTCCTCAAAAACAGTTCCTTCTAACTCACCTAAAATATCATCTTTGACAAGATCAATGAATTCTTCCTCGACACGATCCACCTTCGTGACCGCGATGATTCCTGCTTTAATGCCCAGGAACCCCAAAATATCAAGATGTTCTTTCGTTTGCGGCATAACACCTTCGTCGGCAGCCACGACTAGTACGACTAGGTCAATTCCTGCTACTCCAGCAATCATTTGACGGATGAATCGCTCGTGTCCTGGCACATCAACAACCGAAATTTGCAATTCATCATCTTCGTATAAGGGAGCGAACCCTAGCTCAATTGATATTTGCCGTTCTTTTTCTTCTTTTAATCGATCTGTATCGACGTTTGTCAACGCTTTCGTTAATGTCGTTTTTCCATGGTCGATATGGCCAGCCATACCGATTGTAAAATATCGTTTACTCAATACTGACACCTTCTTTTATCTCATCTACCATTAATACTCTACCTTGTCTGACACTTTTGTTCAAGAAACGATTCTTTAAACGATTAGTGACCCAAGAGCTCCACAATATTCTCCGTCTGGTAAGAAATGCGGAGTAAGTCCAACCAAGGTTGAAAAACGCTCTAATCCAACCTGCAATGCAGGGTTCTCAATAAGCGTACTCCCGATATAAACGATTACCTTGGTTTGGTAATAAGTTGCGGTTTGATTACTAAGGAGTACAATGGTTTCCGCAATCATATTCACAAGAGCCGCCATCATGTCTGATTCTGAATGAACGCCAAGTTTTTCTACTTTGGCAAAATTACTAGCTGTTAATGTCCCCTCAATAGGTGGCTCTCCAGGATGATAAATGTCCTTCACCAACAAGTCAATAGAAGCTCTATCGCCTTCCATTGCCTGTTCGGCCAGTTGGGAATATTCAACCTTAGAAGAAAGAAGCTTCCCAAGACCCATAAATGTTCCACCACCAATGCCACTCCCGAGTATTCTTTCTGTTTTCTCTTCTTCAATCAGATACCATGATGTTCCTGTGCCGATGTTAACAAGCATGAATTTTGAGGCGATTTGAAGTCTAGACTGTTTTATTAGATAATTCGCCCCCACACAGGTGGCCTTAAATTCTGTTACCACCCTAGCCTGTGGAAAGTATCTTTTCTTTAAATATTCAGCCTTCCCTCCAGTTAGATTTACCTCTGCTTGCTGAGCTAGAATAGATAACCACCCCATTGCCTCGTCTAGCTTTTCGATTGGATACTTTTTATATGTAATCTTTCCTTTTTCTTCTATTACGATTTTCAATAATGTTCCACCTGCATCAATCCCGATCTTCTTTTTCAGCATCCAACACCCTCCTTAGGGTAGTGATAAGCGTAGCTCCTTGTTAATAATCTATCATAAAAACTCTTATTCGAACGAATTAGAAGTATGCTGGCTTTTTCAAGTAAAAAAAGAGGGGCACACTAAAGTAAAGTGTACCCCTCTTGGAATCTGAAAGTTGTTGTATGTTTAGACGTCAAGTCATTAAACTGAGAAATAAAACTCTGTTTCACTTCCAGATTGGGTAGCTGTCACTTCTAGGCGAGCATCAATCCGTTCCTTTAGTTCTGGAACATGTGAAATGATCCCGACTAAACGACCGCTACTTTGAATATCAATCAATGCCTCGATTGCCTGATCTAAAGATTCTGGGTCAAGCGTTCCAAAGCCTTCGTCAATGAACATGGTCTCTAATGACACACCACCGGCATAATTTTGAACAACATCTGCTAAACCTAGCGCTAAAGAAAGGGCTGCTTTGAAGCTTTCCCCACCCGAGAGAGTTTTTACGTGGCGTGTTTGACTCGTATACTGGTCAAACACCAACAGTTCTAGTCCACTCTGAACATTTCCCTTCGAACGATCAGTTTTTCGTAATAGTTTGTAACGTCCACTTGTCATTTTTCCCAACCGAACATTCGCTTCTGTTAAAATATCATCAAGAAATGCAGCAAGAACAAAGCGCTCGAACGTAATTCGATACGTATTCTGTCCCTTAGATATTTCGTAAAGATGCCCAATCAGATTATACCGTTCTTCTAATGACTTAATATTCTCATTGATGCTCTCGACAGTAGCTACAATCTGTTTATTCTCACGCAATTTAATATAAAGATTTTGGTACTCTTCCTCTAAGTTTGCAATCACCTGTTCAAGTTCTAATAAAGCCGTACGCACTCCCTCAATATCAGGACGTTTAGCATCTTTTAATAGTTTTGAATATTCGTCTAAACGGTCCGAAACGGAACGAAACTCCTCTCGATAATTACGGGTTTCCGCTTCTAGTTTTTCAACCACCACGTCATCTCGTTTAGCTTCCCGGTATAGTGAATAGGTTTCAAAACCCTGTTGATTCATTGTATTGATAAAGGTAGCCCGCTCATCATCCAATTTGGTTTTCGTCTCATTGAGTCGTTTTTCTGCTTCCTCGAAGCGAGTTTTTTCCTTGTCTAGTAAATCCTTTGCATCCTGATATCGTTGTTGGGATAATTCAAGCTGACTAGCTAATTCCTCCTGAACACGAACTGCTCGTATATACTGCTGTTCAAATGCCTGCGAGGAGCGCAAATCCGCTGGAATACTTCCCATCAAACGAGCCAATGTCGTCTTCTTTTCTGTAAACTGAATCGTTAGTTGTTGCCGCTCACTATCAAGTGCTTTCTTTTTCTCCTGCAACTCTACCTTCACGTGATCAAGCTTTACAAGCTCTTCTTTTACTAATGGAAGTTGTTTCATTTTACTAGAAACTGCTCGTTGGTCTGTAACAAGTTGAGAAAGCTTGGATTCCACTGTTAGGATACGCTCCTGTAATTCATGAGCATCAAAATCAGGGTCCATGTTCTTGAGTTCAGAAAATAATTCATCGCCATTTTCTACAAGTGTATTTAATGTGAGGCTTATCTCCATCAAAACTTTTTCACATTTATTTTTCTCTTTCTCAAGAAGGTCAGCTTGTTCCCTTGCGGCTTTAATATCCTTCTCGGTGGGAATTGACCCCTCTTCAGCTTTAGCTGGCTTAGGATGATGATTTGAGCCGCAAACCGGACATTCATGTCCATCAGTTAACTTGCTAGCCAATACGGCTGCCTGCGAATGTAACCATGTCTGCTCAAGAGTTTGAACTAGCGCTTTCCCATCGAGGAGCCTCGCTTCTGCATTTTCCAGTTCAGCTCTACGCTTATCATTTTCAAGGTTGCCTTGCTGAATTCGAAGTAGAATTGTTTCATATTTTTTGAGCTTGTCCAATTCTTGTTCGAGCTTTTCAATCTTCCGTTCACCCTCTAGGAAGGTAAGCTGGGATTTTTCAATTTCTTCTTTATTTACTTGAAGAGTTTTCAACTTTTCCTCGGTAGCCCGTACGGATTCTTCACATTGCTCGTTTTGCTTTTGGACAGAAGTAAGACTCTGATTTACACGTTCCGTTTCCTGTTTCATGCCAGCAAAAGCTCTTACATCGTCTTTCATGTGCTCTAGCCGATTAACGGCCTCAACGGCATCCTTCCGTTCCTGTTCTCGAGCTGTTTGCTTTTCGAACTCTTGCTTACTCACATTCATGTTTTCTGTTAATATAGTTATCTTTTCAGAGGTAGTCCTCAAGAATACCTCTACTTGATCAAGGTCTTTCTTCAGCCTATGACATAGCGCTTCTTGACTTTCGAGAATTGCTGCCTTTTTAGCATTTTGTATTTCTAATTCTTTTCCCTCAAAAATAACCCTTTGTCCTTCAAGCTCTATTTTTTTCTGCTGTAACCCTTCCATTACTTGTAGCTGCTTTAATAGAGATTCAGCTTCAAAAAGCTGTTGCTGCACCTGATCACGCTGTTGTTGCTTATTATTTTTCTCAGCATTTAAAGCCGCTAGTTTTGTCTCCATCGCACCAATTTCATTTTTTATTAATGGAATCATTAGGACATCATTTGTACTAGCACTTTCAAGAAATTCTATTAATTCCTCATTACCCAACGCCTGTGCCCTCCGTAGAGTGGCGCTTCGTTCATCAATTTGAATTTCAACCGTTTTTTTAAGTTCTGTTGCTTCCTCTTTCAGACGCTCCTCTACCTTTTTATAGATTTCAGTATGAAACAGCCTCTGTAGAATCACTTCTTTCTCTTTACTATCAGAAGTTAATAGTTTTCTAAATTCTCCTTGGGGGATCATTAATATTTGGCGAAATTGATTGCTATCGATAATCATAATTTCTTTAATCTTTTCGTCCACATCGCGAACATTGGCTGCAAGTAACTTCGGCGAATTGTTACCCTCTAGCAGATACAGCTCTGCCTTTGCTCCCACCGTTGTATAACCATCTCCACGCTCTTTTCGTTTTTCCTGCTGAGGAGAACGAGTAATTCGGTACGATTTTTGGCGAAGTGAGAAATCTAGACTAACCTCAGTTAGTACATCATCCTTTGCAAACTGACTTCGAAGGTCACTGCCATTTCGGTCTTCTCCACTTGCCTTGCCGTAAATGGCATAGCTGATGCCGTCAAAAATCGTTGTTTTCCCGGAACCTGTTTTGCCTGAAACAACAAACATAGTACGATTTTCAAGTCTAGTAAAATCAATAATTTCCGTCCCTGCATAGGGTCCAAAAGCCTGTAGAGTTAATTTTAATGGTTTCATTTTTGTCCCTCCGCTTTTAGGACATTGTTCATAATTCCTGTCATAATTTCACGCTTCTCATCGGTGAATTCAGCCGTTGTCATTTCCCGGTAAAAATGTTCAAACAAGTCTATTTCAGTTTTCTTGTCGTCTTTAAAGGATTGAAAATTCCTTAAATGTTTTTGATCTAATGACTCAATTTTCCGTTCGAGGTGCAAAACATTCGGGTATATTTGCCGGAGCTTGCCAATTGGATCAATTAAAGAACCACCGTCCAGTAGCGTAACCTTAAGATAATCATCCACCTTTTGCTTTTCATAAAATTGTGGATCAAGCAGCTCCTCAAGATATCCTTCTACTTCCCGCATATCCTGCCTTGGAGTTAAGGTTCTTTGTCTAATATTGAAGCTACCATTGTCGTTCATCTCAATAATAGAGATTGATTTCCGCTGTTTCGCTTCAGAGAAAGAATACTTCATCAATGAACCAGAATATTTTATCTTGTCATGGCGAATAGCATCAGGACTATGTAGGTGTCCTAGTGCTGTATAGGAAAAGGGGGCAAACAAATCTGAGGTTACACACCCGGACCCACCGACCGATAAGGTCCGTTCCGATTCACAAGTCTCTCCGCCGAGGACAAAGGCATGTCCCACTAAGACATTCGGTTCGTTTGGATTTATATTTTCTTCAATTTTACCAATGAGCGCTTTCATCGCATCTTGATGAGAATGGACGGTTGGGTCATCTAGAAGGTGGCGCACTTGTCCTGGCTCAGCATATGGTACTAAGTGAAAATTGACGCCATTCACCTGGACCGGATGTAGGTCAGGTGTCAACTTTCCTGTTAAATAAAAATGATTATGTTTGTACCAGGAGCTTCCGAACGAAAGGCGCTCAGCACTATCATGATTTCCCGCAATCGCAACAATCGGAATGTTAAGCTCCACATTTATTTTAAAAAGCACTTCGTCTAAAAGCTCCACTGCATCAATAGGTGGCACCGAACGGTCATAGAGATCACCCGCTATTACGACCGCATCTGGCTTCTCTTCCGCGACCACATCAATAAATTGGTTTAACAGAAATCGCTGATCTTCCGTCATATATATTCCGTGAACTAGCTTCCCCAAGTGCCAGTCTCCTGTATGGATAAATTTCAATCTCCTCACCTCTCCTTATCTCTTTCTCCAATGCTATCATTATAGCAGACAAGTTATCTCCTTAATCAGGACAAAATAAGGAAACAATTCCAAGCAACTATTTATCTCAATCCCCACTTTTTCATTGAACTGAATTAGGAAACATTCTGCCATTTGCTCCCTCACCAAGGAACGTACGTTCTTATTTTATCAATAAAACTAGAAAGAATCTACCTAAAACTATCAGTTATGCTAATGTTTCCGTTTCAATCAGATTTGTTTTAAATATAGCCATCAAAAGAAAAAAAGGATGCATTGTCTTTTTCATGCATCCCTTTTTCCTTATATTACTCTAATTTATACATTTGTTCTTTAATAAACCTTCGTCTCTTTTCAATAAATTCTGCAATTACGGTAGGCTCTTGATCAAATTTTTCAATTGCATGTTTCTTATAGGGGTCTCTAAGAACATAGGGGCGTAGATTGTTCACTAGACGCTCTATTTTAGGATTCATTTGCTCTAATGTAAAAGTGGTATTTAGCATTTCCCTTAAGATTTGTTGGTAACGTCTTCGAAAGGAATCAACGTCCAAAATCCTGGCCGTTAAAGTGTTAAAACCCGTAATGGGCACAAAGTCAGATCCAAGAAGCCTCCCGTGTACATCTCTCCCCCATGTAGCATCATAATCCCAAGGAATAATTTCAAAACGTCCTGTAGCCCCGTTTCGATATAAAGCATAATTATGAACAAATCCATCATAATTTTGGGTGAGCACCACCCCTGCTAACCAACGCAGATATTTTTCAACGTCTAGAATTCTGATAATCTCTTTATTAAAGTCCGCACGAGAAAGGGTATTAATCCTGATAATCATCTCTTCTAAATCTGTTTCGGTTTGCTTACTTCCGTACTTCCTTTCATAACCAGAGGTAAGAGACGCTTTGGTTTTTTTTCCAATTCCACTTAATAATGAAAAATTACCATCCCCATTTACCGCATAAAAAATAGCTCCTAAAGGGAGATTTCTTTTCATTAAAAACTGTTGATCAACCGATTCAAGCTCTAAGTAAATTCCTTGTGCCTTCCCATTTAAGGTTAAGAAAACATGTTTTGAAGTTGGTGAAAGACAACCAACCTCGGAAAAGAAATCAAGCGATAGCTTGTTCCGAATGAATGATGGATCTTTATATTCAGCATTAAGATGAATTTCTCTAGCACCTTGATAAATAGCTGGTTTGTAAAAGCCAATATGGTAAGACTTCTTTTTGAACTCACGTATGTGGGAACCACGATAAGCGATATCCACATCTAGCTTCTCACCTTTAGTTAAAAGTTTTGCTGGGACTGGATCGTCAATCCATACGTCACGCTGAAGTTCATTTAAGTCTAGGGGTTCAATAAATAAATTGTACATAGGTATGCTCATGTTCCTCCCCCTTCTTCCTTTTTATTAAATCGTATGTAAAAGGGGGTCATGTCCTCTAAATCATTCGTCCATTTTTATTAAAAATACGCACTAGCCCACCACCTTTTTAGGTTCTTGCAGTATTTTATTAATAGAACAAGAAATAAATATGAGGGAGGTTTGGTTTTGACACGTTCATATTCAAGTCATGATATTGAAAAAGCTGTTGAAATAGCTGAGACAAGGGGGCTTGATGACTTTTTGATGCAACACCCCCATGAGAAACGGATTGATACGGATAAAAAAACTGAGAGGGAATTTCACAGAAATTTTACAGGGCAACAAGAAAGAAATGAAAACACTAAGAAGAGCATCTTTGATGTGATTATGTTTGGTTCAAGTCATCCAAAAACACACCATAAGGATTCTCACGCAGACCAGATAATGACAAGTAGTTCAAGTGAAAGAAGTGAGTCTCCTAGAATAGAAGACGATATGACGACCTGCGATCCTTGTGAAGAAGTGCAAGAAATTGTCAGAGGAATTAGAGCTGGAAAATATAAACTTAGAACGACAGCGTTACAGGGAGGCAGCACCACGGAAAGAACTCATCATAATAAGAACAACAGATTAAGACATCCTGAACACTGGCGTACGCTAAACAATCACAAAAGAGAAACTAGAATGAACGAGGTACAACAGGATCAGCTCCACTATCACAGTGCCTACTGGGAAAATGGGAATATGTGGGCATTAAAACTAAAGCTGAAGTAACGGAACTTAGAGTACTTTTATGAATTAATAAAAGCCCAACCAAATTGGCTGGGCTTAGAATTTTTATAGTTGAATAATATTATAGTTTAACAACATTAGAAGCTTGAGGTCCACGAGCACCTTCAACTACTTCGAAGGAAACTTCTTGACCTTCATCTAAAGATTTGAAGCCTTCAGATTGAATAGCAGAGAAATGAACAAATACGTCATTGCCATCTTCAGTTTCGATGAATCCGAAACCTTTTTCAGCGTTAAACCATTTAACTTTACCGTTTTTCATAAAAAAAAATCCTCCTAGATTGGCTATCTATCAATAGCCGCGTTGATTTTGCCCATTCACAACGTTTAGTATTGCAGTTCATACTCAACTTATTCAAACCATACATCTTTCGAACAAGCTAATTGCGTTATCTAACTCGTGCAATCGGCTCCTTAAATTTACCATCGTTTTAAAAATATGTCAATATGAAAACCCTTACAAAATTACCTTTCAACACCCTTAAAATGTACACTATGTATCAAAAGGGCTGGACAAGAATGATAAAACGCTCCTCGGATTTTTATTGCAGAGTAAGATTTTATTACAGTAATTTCACGAATTTACCTACATTTTAAAAAGACGATATCGATAAGAACTATGGATTTTGAAAAAAATATTATTTTCTTATTTTACAAGTCCACCTTCTTATTTGCTAATGCGGCGAAGTGCCAATTTGTTGGTTAGTGAAGTGCGAAGTTCACCAAGATCCCCTTTAATCAGAATGACGAAACCCCTAAAGCCAAATGACTCTAAGGGTTTCCAAAAGGTTATTAGGGTGTCCTATGCTTATCTTCTTCTACGATGTTTTTTCTTTCTGTTATCATCGTCTTCATCTCTGATCCCAGCTACAAGATCATTGATTAAACAACGACGAACTGCACGGCAAATGTCTTCACTGTTAACATAAGCCTTCACTGGAACTCTGAAATTGTCAAACGTTCCTAGCACGGCATCATCGTTTCTGTTGTGTCCTCTGTCAAAAGTACCTGCGACATCCCCAGTGTCTCTCTTGCGGCGGCGTCCAGTTTGAGCACCTGCTACATCTCCAGTATCTCTCTTGCGACGGCGTCCAGTTTGAGCACCTGCTACATTTCCTCTTCCTCTTTTGTCGTCACTAGTGAATAGTCCAGCGACATCATCATTATAATATCCCATTTGAATTTCCCTCCTTTCGGCTTTGTACTGTATACTATGTAGTCCTTGTACAGGCTGTTAAGGCGAATATCTATCCAACAGTTAAAATGGGTTATTATTTTGAAGCACAATTTTCAGATTAAACTCTCTAGTTGATTAAAAGTGGATGATTTAACCGTTTTGCACGGGAGGTTGCTCTAAGAATGTACTGTTGGGAAAATAAAAAAATATAGTGAAAAAGTTCTGAGAATAAAAAAACAAATTTCTCACTCTAAATGTTTGGATAATTTGATGTATTTTGTGTTATAATATTAAAATTTTCATATCTTATATAAAAGTACGTAAACTTCTTCGTAAATTCCCATAAACAGGGGATTACCTATAAACCACAAAACGCACCACTGGATTTTTGTTCGAAAAGTACCTCAATATTTTTAGGAGGGATAAGGATGACAGAAATTCTAATTCTTATTTTCCTAATTTTATTTATTGTTTTTTTAAAGATGGCGATAGCCGCTTATTTAAAGAAAACCAATAATAAACACCTTTACATTTCACTTTGCCTTTTAAGTATGATTAGTGTATTCCTAATGCTGTTTTTATTCCCAACTAGTTTTGAGGAGATTAGAACTGACAAGCAAACAACCAACCAAACAAATGTTAAGAGTGGATGATTTAAAAGATCCTGATGAATGAAAATGGCATAGAAGATAAAAAATTTAGGAACATCCTTGAAGTATCAAATGGGATGAATAAATATTTTTCCTTTGTCTCCCCTTGAATTTTAGTGGAGGCATTTTTATTAGGACAAGAAGTTTTAAATTCCCATGCTTGTTCATAAAATGTAAAAACTTATAACGAGCTTTGGGAGTGGGTACCTTGAATATTAGCGTTCATTTACTAATTAGTTATATCTTTTTGGGTATAACATTAGCTGCTCCAATCGGCCCAGTGAACTCTGCTCGATTGGACAAAGGAATTAAAAATGGCTTTTGGCATGCATGGATTGTTGGAACAGGCTCAATGATAGCAGATGGGATATTCATGATCATGATTTATTTCGGTCTTGTTAACTTTTTGGACATCCCCATCATTCAAATTTTCCTATGGCTTTTTGGAGGATTTGTGCTCATTTACTCTGGAGTTGAGAGTATCTTAGGGGCAAATAAATTTTCTTTTGATAATCGAAGACAAAAAGATTCCCTCTTAAGATGCTTTCTAACCGGTTTTATTATGTCTATCACAAGCCCATTGTCCATTTTGTTCTGGTTAGGAATTTATGGTTCGATCCTTGCCAAAACAGCTTCCTCATATGGGACCGGTCACTTATTGGTATATAGTAGTATGATCTTTCTAGGGTTAGCGATTTGGGATATACTTGTAGCTGCTTTAACCTCTGGCCTCCGAAATTATTTAAATTACAAGAGCCTTATTTTCGTATCCGTCCTGTCCGGCATTTCATTAGTTGGCTTCGGGCTATACTTTGGCTTTCAAGGAATTCAGGCACTTTTTCAATAACCGATCGAATTTTGTTTTAAATTGTGGAATAAAGGCACCCATCTAGGACCATTCTATTGATATGTAGTAGGTTAATTATATATAGGGGTGCTAATGATGACCGTTTTTGTTTATCAGACATTTGAAATAAAACAAGATAAATTTCAAGACGCAATGGAAAATTTAAAGGAAATACAAAAGTTTAGAAATGAGCATTTCGAACAAAAAGTAGAGATTTTATCCCCCATATCTGGACAGGATCATACATATGCTCTGTTGTCGACTTATGATGGACTAGCTGAGATGGAACTTCAGGATAAAAAAATGTTTGATGACGAGGATTATCTAAAACTCATTGGTGACTTCTTCCTGAAAAATATT
Source organism: Mesobacillus maritimus (assembly GCF_019749255.1). Taxonomy (GTDB): domain Bacteria; phylum Bacillota; class Bacilli; order Bacillales; family Cytobacillaceae; genus Mesobacillus_B; species Mesobacillus_B maritimus_A. The sequence continues at coordinate 105,564 of NZ_JACWFH010000005.1, forward strand.
ATCCAAGGAAGCATGCATACACAAATCTATCGGACAACCACTACTAAAGGGTAGAGTACTTTTTGGTCACATTTGACTATGGGATAGAAATGTTCGACAAGGGGCGCCTATAAAGAAACAGGCAGCCCCTTTTTATTTGAATACACTCCCTATTTGTACCCCGATATATAGTGCCACGCCCCAAATCAATATGCCTGATACTTTATTGATGAATACTAATAAACGACCATTTGGGTCTAATCCCCCAATCACACGACCTATAATTGCAAGTCCAAGAAACCACAACCATGACACTACGATACAGGCTGTAGTAAATACCACTTTTGCACTCCCAGAATAATAGAGGGAGTTCGTACCAATTACACCGATTGTGTCAAGAATTGCATGGGGATTTAGAAGTGACACCGAGATAGCAAATAATATCTGCTTTTTCGGTGATAAAGCCACGTTGTCTCCGGTTATTGAAGCAGGTTTACTATTCCAAACAACCCAACCCATATACAGCAAAAATAGGAATCCAATTAAGAATAAGATTGTTTGGAAAACAGGGATGGCAAGTACCATAATGGAAACCCCCATTACGGCTAATAAAATGAGCAACGTATCACAAAATGAAGCCGTTATGATGACCGGTATCACCTTTTTGAAAGATGGTTGTGAAGATCCTTGATTTAAAACAAAAATATTTTGTGCGCCAAGTGGAAGGATAAGTCCAAAAGCTAACAGTATTCCGTGGACAAGTGCTCCAATCATGATCACATCCACCTTCCTTGTTCATTGTATGGAATATCTTCTACTCAAATTTAATATAAACCAATGCAACAGACAATTCATTTCTACCAAGTAAAATGTCGAGAATAATAATGAAACTTTTTCCAGTCTATCTCGTACAGATTATAGGAAGTAGATTAAATAAAATGGGGATGATGAGATGAATAACCATGAAATTGATTATGAATTATTTGGAGATGATATGCAGTTTGTTCAGGTAGAGCTTGACCCTGGTGAAACAGTCATTGCTGAAGCAGGAAGCTTAATGATGATGGATGACGGAATTGCCATGGAAACAGTATTTGGAGATGGTTCATCCAATAATCAGGGCGGTATAATGGGAAAACTATTAGGCGCTGGAAAACGTGTTCTGACAGGTGAAAGCCTGTTTATGACCACATTTACGAATGAACGTAGTGGGAAAAAGCGAGTTTCCTTTGCCTCCCCTTATCCAGGGAAAATTATTCCCTTAGACTTAAGTGAGTTTGGAGGCAAGGTCATTTGTCAAAAGGACGCATTTTTAGCTGCAGCAAAGGGCGTTACGGTTGGGATAGAATTTCAGCGTAAAATAGGCGCAGGCTTCTTTGGCGGAGAAGGATTCATTATGCAGAAACTAGAAGGCGATGGAATGGCTTTTGTGCATGCTGGAGGAACACTCTATAAGCGAACACTTGAGCCAGGTGAAGTGCTTCGTATTGATACGGGGTGCTTAGTTGCGATGACTCAAAATGTAGACTATAACATCGAAATGGTTCGTGGGGTCAAAACCGCTTTATTTGGTGGTGAGGGTCTTTTCTTTGCTACACTTCGTGGTCCAGGAACTGTTTGGATCCAATCACTCCCATTCAGTAGACTTGCAAGTAGAGTATTTGCCGCTGCGCCTCATGCAGGAGGATCCTCAAAAGGAGAAGGAGGAATCGGCGGATTATTCGACCTTCTAGGCGGGGATAGGAATTAGGACTAAGTGAAACTGCCTATTTGAGAGCTCATTTAAAAAGCCTCCAAAAACGATTTTTGGAGGCTTTTTTTGCACTTATCTCTTTTCCGCGTAGGATTTAATTCGAATCCACGGACGCTCGTTTTCCCATACCAAGGAGATGGGGACTCTGAATGTTTGTTCTAATAAAGATTCGTTTAACGTTGATGATTTTTTCCCACTAGCGACAACCTCACCAGACCTAATCAACAAAGCATTGGTAATCGAAGGAACAATTTCTTCGATATGGTGGGTCACATATAAAAGAGTCGGTCCACCAGGAGTTGCAAGCATCTCTTCAATGGTTGAGAGTAGTTCTTCCTTTGAATAAATATCAAGCCCGTTACAAGGCTCATCCAATATTAAGAGCTTTGGAGAGGACATTAAGGCACGTGCAATCATCGCTTTTCTCCTTTCACCTTGGGATAAAGAAGAGATTAATTGATTTGCTAGATGCCTAATTCTAAATCGTTGAAGGAACTCTGTGGCTTTTTCTATATCCTGTTCCGTAATGTCTTCATATAATCCAATTGAGGCAAATTTTCCACTTAGTACCACTTCCAGTGTCGTATCACTTGGACGGGATTGATATTGGTCATCTAATGAAGAACTCACCCAACCAATGGATTTTCTCAATTCAGGTATATTTGTTTTTCCAAAAAGATTCCCTAATACTGAAATTTCTCCACCATTTGGCCATTGATATCCAGTAATCATCTTTAATATAGACGTTTTGCCGGAGCCGTTTAACCCGAGCAACGCCCAGTGTTCCCCACTCTGCACATTCCATGAAACGTTTCTTAAAATATCTTTGCCATTTCGATGCCAGACAATGTTTTGAAGCGAGATGACATCGCCCTTACTAGTGTTACTCATTTGTAATTCCCCCCATCAGGCCAACAAAATAGTATGTATTTTCAGTATATTCTAACATAAAGAAGGAGAAAAAGTAAAAGACGGTGGTTTGGCCAAAAAACATATTTTCAGCACAATAGACCACCATCCCTATTAATCACTTTTAAAGCCAGGTAAATAAAATTGAAACCTATTCTTTTGCAACAATTCCGGCATCTCTAAATCTTCTTCCATTTCTTTGATAGTGGTTAGCTCCTTCAAGAATCCTTTGTTTTAAGCGATCATTTATCTGTTTTAATGGTTTGGCTGGTACTCCTGCTGCCAACATTCCTTCCTCAATGACCTTATTTTCACCGACGACAGCACCTGCAGCAACAACTGCACCTTTTTTAATATGTGCTCCATTAAGGATAATTGCCCCCATTCCAATGAGCGCACCTTCCTCAATGGTACAGCCGTGAATAATACAGTTATGACCTATGGTTACATTTTTTCCAATATGCACTGGAAAGCCCTCATCCACATGGATGGTTGTTCCTTCTTGTACATTGCTCCCGCTTTCAATTGTAATTGAATCATTTTCCGCACGTAGAACAGCATTAAACCAAATGGATACATCCTCCTTTAAAGTAATATCTCCAATTAAATAGGTCCCTGGAGCTAAGTATACGGATTCATCCACATTCGGCCTCATTCCGTCTAATTCATACATCATAATAAGTACCTCCCTAAATCGTGTTACGATGCGATTGTATTTTTATCGCCTCTAAGTTTCGCTTTTCGGTGATTGATCCATTTTTTAAATAATGGGTAAACAACACTAATTAATGCGAGTATCAATAAAACCAAGCTAATTGGTCTAGTAAAGAAGATAGTAAAATCATTGTTAAACATTTGCATCGCTCTTCTAAATTGGTCCTCAGCAATTGGTCCAAGAACAACGCCCAAAACAATTGGAGCAAGTGGGAATTTTGCATTTTCTAGGAAATAGCCGATTACGCCGAATAATAACATGACCCCAACATCAAATATCGAATTTCTAACAGCAAAGGTTCCAATGATACAAAATAGAACAATTAGCGGTCCAATAACGGAGTAAGGAACTCGTAATATTTTAGAGAATACGGAGATAAACGGCTTTGCGATTAATAAGATCAACAAATTGGCAAATAATAGTCCAATTAAGATGGTGTAAACTAAAGAGCCTTGTGTTTGAAACATTAGTGGACCTGGCTGAATTCCATGAAGAATAAATGCTCCCAGTAAAATGGCTGTCGTAGCACTCCCTGGGATCCCTAAAGAGAGCAAAGGGACCATAGCTCCCATTGCAGCGGCGTTATTCGCCGATTCTGGAGCGGCAACACCTTCTGGAATCCCTGTTCCGAATTCTTCAGGCTTTTTTGACCAACGTGCTGCTTCACTGTAGCTTAACATTGCTGCGGTTGTTGCACCGATTCCAGGCAATATCCCAATGAAAATCCCCAATAGGGAGGATCTTCCAATTACATTCGAAATTCTCTTCATCAACCCCCAACTAGGAAGCTCTGTCCTAACCTTCTGCTTCGAAGTTTGCCTTGGTCTTTTTTGAACTTGGCGAAGAACTTCTGATATAGCAAATAAACCAATCAATACTGGAATAAAGTCAATTCCAGACATTAATTGACCAGACCCGAATGTGAAGCGGGGAGTCCCTGTCATGGAATCAAGGCCAATAGTTGCAATAAATAAACCAAATGCAACCCCAATAAATCCTTTAACTAGATTTCCTGCACTTAAAGAAGCAACCACTGTTAAGCCCATTAACGCTAGGGCAAAGTATTCTGGTGCAGCAAAGCTTAAAGCAAATGTTGCCAATAAAGGTGTTAAGAAGATTAAGACGATTGTTCCTATTACCCCACCTGTAGCTGAACTAAAGATAGAGACACCTAGCGCTTTGCCACCTTCGCCTTTTTGTGCCATTGGGTAGCCATCAAAAACAGTCGCCACCGCCTCAGGTGTTCCAGGTGTACGGAAAAGAATCGCGCTTATACTTCCAGAGAATACAGAAGTGGCATATATGGATGTTAATAGCAGGAAAGCAGCGGTTGGGTCCATTGCATAACTGACAGGCAGAAGAATGATGACCAGCATTGTACCGCTAATTCCAGGAATCCCTCCGCCGATAAAGCCCAAGAGAATTCCTGCTATTAAAATCAGAAGATTGAACGGGTCGAGTAAATTCCCTAGTCCTCCTAACAGACCATCAATCATTGAGTTCACCTCGTTTTAATTAGTAGTAAAAATGATTAATAGAACAGTAAACTAAATGTACTAAAAATACCTACTCCTCTTGGAAAGGGTGTATTGAGTAATATTGGAAAAAGAACAACCGCACCAGCAGTAGCGAACAACCCAGTTAGAAGACCGCGTGTCCAATTCTTAATCCCAAAGATAAGGGACAAAACAAAAATAAAGACCACAGTATCAATAATGAACCCTATATATTCCAACAAAAGGGTGTATCCAATCAGTGCACCTAATAAATAGAAAAACTTTTTAGGGTATACTAATTTTTCCTCTTCGTTTGCTAAATCTTCAGCCTCTTCGTTTGCTGTTTTTACCTGATTCCCCTTTTTTGAAAAAGTTTTTATGAATAATACAATTGACAATACCAGCATGATAATCATTAACCCAGCTGGCCATGAACCTGGTGCAATTAAATCGCCCGCTCGATTTTCGATTTGAAAGGACATCACCAGAAAAAACAGCGAAAAGGCTATCATGACAATAGATATATATCGTTCTAGTAACATGTCTTTCCTCCACTCCTAATGGAATATAGAAAGGCAGGAAGACCTGCCTTTCCACTTACATTGCTTAGTTTGCTTCTAAAATCTTTTTATACGTTTCTATTAATTTTTCTAGTTCCGCATCGTACTCCTCAGAACCTAACCAGCCATCACGAAGGTGTAGGTAGCTTGCTTTTTCATATTCTTTATAATCAGGACGATCCTTCGCTTCTTCCAAAGCTTTTTCTAAAGCTTCTACAATTTCAGGTGGTGTATCCTTATGAACCATAAATCCTCGACCTTGTCCATCAGTTACATCAATACCTAGGTCCGTTGAAATGGGAACATCTTCAAAGCCTTCCATCTTGGTATCCGTGAAGGCAATCAACATCTTAATAGAACCTTCTTGTAATTGGGCCACTGATGGTCCTGGCTCCTCTGCAATCACATCAATATGACCACCGAGTAATGCTGCTGTCATTTCTCCAGATCCATCAAAAGACACATAGTTAAAATCTGTTCCGGTTGCCGCCTCAAACTGAGCCAGTACAAGCTCATCAAATCCTTTTGCACCCGTTCCACCGACTGAGATTTCGCCTGGTTTTTCCTTCGCTTGGGCAATAAGGTCATCGATATCTTTAAATTTGCCATCACTCTTTACTTGAAGTGTCATCGTATCATTTTGTACGCGGCCAATTGACTTAAATACGCTCATATCGTTTGGTTCTGCTCCAGATGCAATATTAACTGGATGATTGGAAGTCATAGACCAAATCGTATATCCATCCGCCGGCTTTCTTGCTACATAATCAGCAGAAGGAATCCCAGCAGCACCTGGCATATTGACAACATTTATATTTACACCAAGAATATCCTGCAATTCCTTTGTAACGGCACGGGCGAAATTGTCACTACCTCCACCTGCTCCAAAACCAACGACTACTTCAATTTGTCTCTCAGGATAATTACTATCCTTTCCGCCTTCCCCTTCAGAAGAAGAACCCGTCTCGTTTGAGTTACACGCCGTTAGCAACATAGCAAATGCAAGTAGAAAAATTAGAAATGATAACCTTTTTATCCTCATAATTTACCCCCATTTTTATTAATCTCTTCACTTACGTTTCCTTTCACGATTACCAGAGATTACTCTTTTTACAATTAGAGAAAGCGGTGTCATTTTCACCTATTAAAATCGTTTAGGTCACCTCCACAAGGATCTCTTTTTTAAATTTTGATAATTTTCTAATTATTAAGTATGCAATTATTGTGCCAACCGTAAAAACCTTCAATTATGGATACATACACGAGATCGTTATTATTTTTGTTCCAATGTGAATCAGACAACATTCTGATGCTTGTTTCAAAAAGAAACAACCTATCTTTTGAAACTATGAAAATTTAAAGTTTGGCTTTCTTTTATCGAGAAATGCATTAACCCCTTCACGATAATCTTCTGAAACAAACGATTCTAAAACAAGTTCAGCTATCTCTTCAGAATCTGATACATCGCCATTAAGAACCCGATTTATAATGGTTTTAGAACCTCTAACAGACATTTGCGCATTTCTACAGATAAGGTGGGCAAATTCGTATGTTTGTTTTACTAGTTCTGATTTTTCTATGATTCGATTAATCAGCCCCATTTGAAGCGCTTCTTCAGCATCGATGATTCTCCCTGTAAATAAGATATCCTTTGCGTTTGATGGCCCAACTAAATCGACGAGATTTTTTGTACCTGGTGTATTGTAAATTAACCCTAATTTTGCCGGAGTGATTCCAAAACGACCAGATTCGTCTGAGAAACGAAAATCACAAGCAACAGATATTTCACATCCCCCACCTACACAAAATCCAGAAATCATGGCGATACTTGGTTTAGCACTTTTCGCAATTTTTTCTTCGAGAATCATGGTTGCATCGTTGTATTTTTCTGCACCCTCTGCTGTGTAACGGACTGTTTTAAACTCACCAATATCCGCACCTGCCGAAAATGCAACTTCGGTTGTACTACGAAAAACCATAACCTTTACATCCTTATTATCATTACATTGGTCTACTAATTGAGCTAGGTCTATCCACATATCATAGGTCAATGCATTTCTTTTTTCTGGACGGTTAATGTAGATGGTCCCAACACCATTTTCCACCTGCAAATATACTTTCTTTTGATCCGTTTTACTCACGAGGTCCAGCCTCCCACATTTTATTTTTGAACGGTTTGCGAGTATTGTTTTACTACCCCTTGTTCGATTAGCCTTTGGATTTGTTCTGAAGAGTACCCTAACCCTTGAAGCACGGTTTCACTGTGTTGTCCAAGGAGCGGTGCCGGAGTGTGTATCTCCACTTCTGTTTCTGAAAATTTTGTAGGGGAACCAATTACCTTCATTCTCCCGATAACAGGGTGTTCTAACTCTTTAATCATGTCCCTTGCTAGATAATGTTCATTATTTAGCGCTTCCCCAAAGTTATTGATTGGGCCAGCGGGAACCCCTGCCTGTTCGCATTTCTCAATCCAGTAAGAAGTATCTTTCTGCATGGTAATTTCCTCAATTTCACGCTCTAATTCTTCAACATGGTCATGACGTAGGGAATTGGATAAATATCGCTCATCTTTCACCCATTCAGGCTTTCCGAGCACATGATTACATAGCTTCTCCCAAGTACGCTGGTTTGCACACCCAATCATCATATAAGAATCCTTCGCTTTAATTGCTTGATATGGTGCGGAAACACGGTGTCGATGACCTGTAGGTTGCGGGATTGTTTGATTGGAAAAATACGCTGCCGCTTCCCATGTGAACCATGGTAAACCTGTTTCAGCTAATGAAATATCAACCATTTGGCCTTTTCCAGTTTTCAATTTATGGATATAGGCAGCCAAAATCGTATAAACGGCAGTGATTCCTGCACCAATATCATAAACGGCAATTCCCGACTTCAAAGGGCGCCCCCCTGGCTCCCCCGTCATACTCATTAGTCCTGTCAAGCCTTGGGCAACGAGGTCAAAACCACCTTTGTGAGAGTATGGTCCAGTTTGACCATAACCAGAGATAGAACAATAGATAATCCCACTATTTAGTTCTTTTACCCTTTCATAATCAATTCCTAAGGATTTCGTTACCCCTGGTCGATAGTTTTCAACAAAGACATCCGCTTCTTTTATCAACTCATAAAAAACTTCTTTTCCTTCTTCCGATTTTAGGTCCAGGGCAATACTTTTCTTATTACGATTGATTTGGTAAAAACAAGTTGATTCTCCATTGACAAATGGCCCCATCTGACGGGAATCATCTCCACCTTGGATTTTTTCAATTTTTGTCACCTCAGCTCCCAAATCTGCAAGAACCATCGTACAATATGGACCTGCCATGATTTGAGATGCATCCAATATTTTTGCTCCTCTTAGAGGACCCAATAAAAAAACCTCCTTCTTTCTTTCTCATTTTATATTTTTATCCTTCATTGCTTCACCTATATATGTATACTGTATACAGGATACAACTTCATTGTAATGGGCATATTTTTGAAAGTCAATTGAATTTTCTAAAAATTAAATTTATTGTTCTGGTACAAAAAAAAAGCAAACATCTCACAAGGAAATGTTTGCTCTCTCTATAAATCTTCTAGACCTCTTTTTTGATCATTATGCATATGAGTTTCGACTTTTTGGATTGATTTTTCTATATCCCTTGCCTTCAGGGCTTCTAGTATCTCTTTATGCTCCTCGTAGATCTCGAGGTTATTCTTTGCTTTTTTATTAATATTCGCGCGATAAATTAACAATAATGAGCGCACATAATTTAATAATTGAATCATTCTTGGATTTGGACAATAATACATAAGTAATTCGTGAAATTGGGTATTTAGTTCGAGGATTTTGAATGGGTCTCCCTCTTGTATTGCTATTCTCGACTCATTCAGCACAGCTTCTAATTTAGGAAAGTCTTCTTCAGGAATTAAGGTGACAACGGATTTAATCACTTCTTTTTCTAATACAATTCGGGTTTGATAGAGATGAAGAAAATCATTTTTATTGATTTCAACAATTCTCATCGTTGAATGCTCTTGGATGATTAACCCTTCTGATTGAAGCTGGCGTAAAGCTTCCCTCAGCGGTGTTCTACTAATCTTATACTGGTCAGCCAGCTTTGACATAATTACTTTTTCACCTGGTTGAAGTTTCCCAGTTATAATAAGTTTCTTTAATTCCTTATATGCTTGTTGATATAAAGGTTCAGGAATAGTTAAACCCAATTCAATCCCTCGCTTCTCTCTAAACTAATAAAATTTTTCTAGTATATGTATACAGTATACAATAAAATCATAGATTCCTTTAGTCTAATTGTCAAACTTTTTAATTAATATAGTTTTGTTTACCTTGACTATGGATTTCCGCTCCAGGCACGAGCGGAACGAGGGCGGTCTGGTAAGTTTGGGCAGCGACCGTGCCTATGGGTCTCCCCTGTCCCATACTCCCATAGAAGTCTTCGTACATTCCGCTCCATCCAACGTGTCAGATAGCGCGATGTGCTTTAACACAACCCAAACTAATAGAAATAACCCAAGGATTCCTCCTTGGGCACGTTTATTTGATATCAACACAGATTCAAGATGGTGTCTTTGCTTCTGCTCTTTCAATTGATTCTACTAAATAATCAACTACATGTTTTGTTTCTATGACACTATCCATTCCTTCTCGATGAACGCCTAACTTCATTTGTAGAAAGCAGCCGGGATTAGCGGTAATTAGTACAGCTGAGTCAGTTTCTTTTACTTTCTCCATTTTTTTATCCAAGATTTCATTCGCTAACTCAGGCTGTAACATGTTATAAATCCCTGCTGATCCGCAGCAATACTTTTTCTCTGGTAGGTCTACATATTCAGCATTAGGAACCTTTTTTACTAGTTTTGCAGGAGCATCCTTAACCTTCATCACATACTGCAAATGGCAAGAAGGTTGATAGGTGACCCGCTCTCCACGCCCAGCCAATTCTGGTAGCTCCCCTTTTTCCACAACAATTTCACTGATGTCACGAATCTTTTCGGAAAACTTTTTAGCTCGCGCTAGCCAAGATGGATTATCACGGAAAAATTCTTCGTATTCAACTAAGGCTGCTCCACAACCCCCAGCATTGGTAATAATGTAATCAACATTTGCATTCTCAAATGCAGCAATATTTGCCTTTGCCAATTCAATCGCCTTGTCTGTTTTCCCACTATGATGGTGCAAGGCTCCACAGCACACCTGTGTTTGGGGAGTGACGACATCAAAACCTGCTTTAGATAACAGTTTTATTGAATTATCATTTGTCTCTCGAAACATTACGTCCATAATGCAGCCTTGGAAAAATGCGACTCGTCCTCGCGTTTCCTTTGTATCGTTTGCTCTTGGTGTAAATTCAGGGTGATGTTTTCGCTTCGAAGGTGGTAAAATCTCTGGCATTATCCTTTCCATTTGTTGCATTTGCTCAGGGAAAAACTTCATAATGCCAACCGCTCTTGTTACCTTTTGAAGACCACTTTTTTGATACATCCATAACAAATTCCCTACTTTATTAAGATTCTTTTGATCTCCTAATACCTTATCAAAGAAAAAGTCTTTTACATTGCGTACCGGTTTTGCTGTTCTCTTAATATCGTTCTGACTTGTATCAATTTTCACGCTCCGCTCATGGAATGAATTCATTTCCGTGGCTGCGGCGATTTGTTCTTTTGCGACCATCACAATATCTGGAACCTGGACATCCATTGGACAGGCATCTACACATGCAGAACAAAGAAGACAACGGTCCAATTGCTCCTTAATTTCTTGGTTTACAGGAATTTCTCCTTCCAGTACACTACGTGCCAATAATACTCTGCCTCTTGGACCATCAGCTTCACGTCCCGTAATGTTCAAGGTTGGACATACGCCGCGACAAGCACCACAACGTACGCAAGTATACATTGACTCTTCAGGCGTTAGTACTTTCAAGTTTTTCACCTCGCTTTCTATCTAGTTAGGGAGTGCCATTTTCCCAGGATTTAATATATTGTTCGGATCAAGGGTTCTTTTGATAGCGCGCATAATGTCCATCGCCGGACCATGCTCCACATCCATATACTTCGCGCGAACGATGCCTACTCCATGTTCTGCCGTGGTAGTGCCCTCCATTTTAATGGCAAGATCGTGGATATCATCAATCATTTTTTGAACGTTTTCCATTTCGACTTCGTTATTGCTATTCACAACTGGACCGGTATGCAGATTTCCATCTCCTACATGCCCATAAATCCCACAGACAATCCCATAACGATCAGCGATATTATGAATTTCACGCAAGGTTTCTGGAAGTCTGGAAATCGGAACACAAATATCTTCACCCCCGTATACACGGAAGCCTCCTGGCTTTAACAAACCTACTGCAGCACCGACAAGCTTCCTTGCCTGCCACAGCTTTTCACATTCTTCTGGTTCATCACTAAATTTAATGTAACTCGCATAGGTTTCAACAACCTTTTTTAAACGGGCTACTTGCGACGTTACTTCCTCCTTGGCCCCATCCACTTCGAATACAAGGATTGCTTCATTATCAACCGGTAAATTTAGTTCTGGTTTCATCATATTGACAGCTTTTGTACAATTAAAATCCATGATTTCAATCGCAGATGGCTGTAATCCGGAAGAAAACACTGCATTTACAGCTGCTCCAGCATCCTCCAATTGCTTAAAAGAACAAAGAATAATGCCTCTTGTTACCGGAAGTGGTAACAGTTTCAAGCGCAGACGTGTCACAATCCCCAATGTACCTTCAGAACCAATCATTAAATGAGCTAAATCATAACCTGAAACAGATTTTAATGCTTTTGATTTTGCTCCCCCGGTTACGATGATATCACCCGTTGGAAGAACCACTTCCATTCCAAGGACATAATGCCTTGTTACGCCATATTTTACCGCTCTTAACCCACTTGAGTTATTTGAAACCATTCCACCAACCGTACACATATTTGCACTTCCTGGATCTGGTGGGAAGCGCAATCCATAGGGCTTCAACGCCTCATTCAAATCATTTTGTACGACTCCTGGCTCAATAATGACCTGCATATTACGATGATCGATATCTAAAATTCGATTCATTTTAGAAAGATCAATTACAATTCCACCCTTAGTTGAAACTGCACCACCTGTTTGACCAGTGGCAGCCCCTCTTGGATAAATAGGAACGTTATGCTCATTTGCTAACTTCACACACTGGCTTACTTCTTCAGTTGATAGAGCAATGACTGCCACCTCTGGTTTTCTAGGGTTCAGTTGTGTTTCAAATGAAGCATCATAAGAATACGTAATCATATCTGTGTTCCTAGTTAATACACGTTCCTCACCAAAAATCTCCTCTAGCTTAGAGATGATTTTTTTATCTAAAGGAGGTCGTGCCATAGTCTCCGTCATAAATATTCTCCTTTATTGATTATTAATTTTCCTCCATAAAGTAGTTCGACCAATCCCTAATATTTTCGCTGCTTCCGTCTTATTCCCGTTCACCTGATTTAGGACATCAAGAATATACTCGCGTTCATATTCTTGAAGCTTCCCATTCTCTTCATTGGTCTGTTCTTTCCGCTTTGTTGTTAATTGTTGAAAGTCTTTACCGCCAGCCTGTAGGACCGTATCTTTATCAATGACCTCTCCATGTGAAAGAATCATTGACCTTTCAACAATATTCCGTAATTGACGAATATTTCCTGGCCAATGATAGCTTTGGAGTACTTCCATCGCTTCACCATCAAAGCCGATAATGTTTTTTTGAATATTCTGTTGTAATTCTTTGATAAAATGGCTACATAAAAGTGGGAGGTCTTCTCTTCTTTGTCGCAATGATGGAATCAAGATATCTAAAATATTTAAGCGATAATAAAGGTCAGCCCGAAATTTCCCTTCTTCGACCATATCCTCAAAGTCCCGGTTAGAGGCGGCAATTACTCGGATATTAATAGGAATAACCCTTTCATCTCCAATTCGCATAACCTCTCCTTCTTGAAGAACCCTCAATAGCTGTGCCTGAACAGATTCGGCTAATTCTCCGATTTCATCGAGAAAAATAGTCCCTTGATGAGCTAATTCAAAAAGACCTGTTTTCCCGCCCTTTCGTGCACCTGTAAACGCACCATCTACATAGCCAAACAATTCACTTTCTAATAAATTTTTCGGAATGGCTGCGCAGTTTACTGCAACAAAAGGACCGTCAGCACGCTTGCTTAAGCTATGAATTAAGTGGGCAAAAACTTCTTTTCCAACCCCTGTTTCTCCAGTCAACAAAACGGTAGAATCTACTTGTGAATACTTTTTCACCTTTTCTATCGCATTTTGGTAGGAACGGCTTTTTCCAACAATATTATCGAGATCATACTTCGTTACATGGCCACGATGAAGTAATTTCTTCCGAATTTCTTGTTCTTGTTGTTGGAGTTTCTGTAACTCTTGAAAGGTACAAACCGCTCCAAACACCTTGTTCTCATGAAGAATCGGGATTCGATTCGTAATGATCTTCACGCCATTTTCATCTTGAATACGATTTAGTTCCTCTTTTCCAGTACTGATAACCTTCCCCATCCTCGAGTTGAGGAGAATGTCATCAATCCGTTTACCAATCACCCTATCATACAGAATATTTAGAATCCTACGCGCAGAAGGATTGCAGACGGTAATAATCCCTTTCTCATCAACAGCAATAACCCCATCTGCTATAAAATCGAGAATTGCTTGGAGCTGTTTCGTCCGTTGCTCTTCAGTACGGCGAACCTCAAGCAAACTTTTCGCCTCTTGAATCGCTTGAATAATCGATTCTACTCCGGACCTAAGCACCACTGTCTTTACATTTGGATTAGGCACGTTCTTAATAAAAACGCTTTTCCCGATCAAAACATTTATGTTTCTTGCTAGCAAATGATGAACAGCTTCTTCAACCTCATCCACCGTTTGGATTGCATATTTTTCAATCGTGATTCCCAGTGCCGATTCAATCGCCTCGACCCCTTGAAGAATTTCCGCAGCATCAGCAATTCCAATTTTCTCTCCTAATTTCTGGGCTTCGACAATAGTGCGCAATAAATCATAGCCGGTTATGGGGATTTGAACGACAGGTATATCTAATTTGGATTCAATAATTTTTAATCCTAAGGTCCCTCGGCTAATGAGAACCTCGGTACCACTCTTTTCAAGCATCTTTGCAGTTGCAACCGCTTCATCAAAATTCACTTTTTGTACGAGGAGATTTTCCCCCATTTTCCTACATGCTTCTTTTGCAACAGGGATGATTTCATCAATTGGAGATAGAATAGCAATTTTCGACATACTCCCACACCTCTAATTTTCCTTATTTAAGACAAACCTTAATTCTATTCTAATTGATTATGTCCAAATGTTAAGAAAAATTAGATAATTATTTCGAAATATTTGCTTCAACATAGTTACACTATATACGTACCGGAAATTTGATGGGTTTTGATCTTTACTACACTTTCAACCTGGCCAAGTGGTCCTGACGGGGAAAGGACGCCAATTGCCCCGCCAAGCTCATATAAAAAGGTTGTAAGTCTTCTCTTTTCTTCTACATTAAGTTGATTAAGCGCTTCTCCACCTAAGATAACCCCATATCCAATCAAACTATCGTGAAAATAGTCATACAAGTAGTTACAAATCCGTTCTACTTTCTGACTCCCATTTAATTCGCCATTTAGTTCAATATAGATGGTCTCAGGAATCGTAAGTTCAATTGTTCCCACGCCTAAACATTTAGCCATTGCTGCTGGAGAAACCTTAAGTGGAATGGCACCAAAAGCCCCAAAGGCACCAATCTTCCCCTCTACACCAGTGATGACTTTCTCTCTAAGGGATAAATTTAGATGATGCTCTTCCTCAGGTTCTAACAACACCACACCATACTTTTCACTGAAAGTATTGATTTCAACACTGTCATCGAGTCGATTTTGTGAGATAAAGGTAGCAGATGGTTGCAGAACCTTACTAAAGTTTAATTCATAAAATTCCTCGATTATACTGAATATGCTATTACCCGATAACAACAGAATATCTGGAACTAAACTAATTCGTTCTCCTGGAAAAACATGATCCTGTTGAGCCTTTATAGCTAAGCCTTTCTCAATAATATTCACCCATTCCATCCCTCCTTAGGAAAGGAATATAACTAACAATTCGGATTTTCTAACCAATTCCTCTGTGCCCCTGATACGCCTGCCCCAAGTTCAACCTCATGACCACTTTTCTTCAATGCAAGCTCCATTGCAGCGAACATCTTCAACATATCTGCAGCATCTGTATAGCCCATATGGCCTAATCTAAGAATTTTATTTTTCACTTTTCCTAATCCTCCACCTAGAGCAATGTGAAATTCTTCTCGCATCATTTTTCGAAATGCATCTGCATTGTCTAATTTGACAGCTGTTAAGGTTGGGCTTGCTGCGGAGTCGTCAACGAGTAATTCAAGTCCAAGTGCCCGGACCCCAGCACGGGTCATATCACGGAGTGCAGCGTGGCGCTTGTATTCATTTTCAATTCCACCACCTCGTTCAATCATGTTACATGCTTCTCTTAACCCACAAACTAGGGCAATGTTTGGAGTATATGGAGTGCCCACACCAGACTCTAACCCTTTTTTATATTCCTTTAGATTAAAATAAAATGATGGACATTGATGATTCTCAATCACCTTCCAAGCTTTTTCACTCATGGTGATAAGAGCAATACCTGGAGGAAGCATTAACGCTTTTTGTCCACCAGTTGCGACTATATCAATTCCCCATTCATCCATATATAATGGTGTTCCAACAATTGAACTAACAGCATCAACCATAAATATCGCTTCTGTTTCTTTTACGATTGCAGCAATTGCTTGAATATTATTAATCGCGGATGTTGAGGTTTCACAATGTGTCGCAAATACAGCTTTGGCTTCCGGGTTCTCTTTTAACGCCTTACGCACTTCCTCTGGATCGACAATTTCTCCCCATTCTGCTTCGACCCGAACAACCTTACAACCGATATGATTTGTAATGCCTTGGAGGTATTCCCCGAAATACCCAACAACACAAAGGATGATCGTATCATTAGGACCCACGGTATTGATAATCGCCGTTTCTAACGCGGAAGCCCCGCTTGATGTAAGCGGAATAACGAGATTTTTTGTTTGGAAAATCATCTTCGATTTCTCGATTGTTTCTTGTAATACTTCTTGGAAAACAGGATTCCGATAGTCCATCATTGGATGATCAAAGCTTTGTTGCATCGCAATTTGAATCTCTTTTGGGACTTGCACAGGTCCTGGTAATCGTAGATCCATCTTTTCTTTAAACATTACATTCTCCCCTTAATGATCATTTTGAAAATTCTTTACTATTACCAATGCAATATTCATGCCAACCTTTAAATCCCCCTATTTATTACATTGTAATGATGCTTATTTTGTTTCATGTTTCATATCGAAACAATAAACGGAACAAATAAGCAGCTTATCGAAACAAAAAAGAGTACCAAGCATTATCCATTCAATGAATAATACTTGGTACTCTTCTTAATGAAAAAGAAGCATTCTTAAATCAGTTTTAAACCACTCAATAAAATCATCACAGCCATGATCGCCCTTAACGGTTTTGCAGGTATTTTCGCTGATAAAGTACTTCCGATAATAACCCCTGGAATAGAGCCAATTAAAAGATTAACGGTTAGCATATAATCAATGTTCCCTATCCCTGCATGCATGAGCCCAGCAGCTGTAACTAAAAAGAACGCATGAGCAATATCTGTTCCTACTAATTCCGTTGGACTCATTTTATATAAGTACAGCATTACTAATGCAAATAACGAACCCGATCCAATGGACGTTAATCCAACCAAAAATCCTAATACGGCTCCAATCACAATGGTCAATGTCCGTTTTTCCTCTAAAGGCTTCATTTGCATCGAATTAAATTCAAGTCTACCTTTCATGAAGGTTTTCACCAAAGTAGCCACCGCCACAAGGATTAACATATACCCTAACGCATGTTTTATGATATCCTCTTGATTGTTAAAAAAAGTATCAAAAAGCCGCAACATTCCTACTGCTAGGATTGCACTCGGTATGCTTCCTATCGCAAGGTATTTCATCAATTTGAGGTTTATCGTCTTTTGTCGCCAATGTTGCACCGATCCAAAAAATTTCGTAACCGAATTATATGCAAGATCCGTTCCCACAGCTACAGAAGGGTTGATTCCCAACAAGATTAAAATAGGAGTTAAAAGGGCCGCTCCCCCAACGCCTGTTAATCCGACCATAAATCCAACACATAAACCCATAATTATCATTCCAACACTCATTAGGCGCACACTCCCAAACCCTTTTTTACATACCACCAATTTATGTAAGGGTTATTAGCCTTGTTACCTAATGAATCGCCCAAAATAGAAAAACGAAAGGTGGTTATTCACCGAATCCGAATGGGTCGAAGCCCAACTGTATTTTAAGAAAAACAAGCCCAAAGAAGTCTGAGCTTGTTAAAAGTGATTATTCTTCTTTTTCTTTCAACTCAATTTTCTTACAACCCACATATAAGCAAGAAAGTATATCTAAACCTGGCTTAGCTTTAGATAATCCCTTAATATAAGGAGTCACTAAGTCTTTAAAATCTGCTCCCACGCCTTCTTCCTCTAAGATTCCATATACAAAGAGCTTTTTCTCATCAAATAGAAAAGCAACATTCCCAACTGCCTTATTGTCTGCATCCACCACATTAAGCACTTGATATTCTGGGGTAATAACTTCAGGTGAAAAATAGATTTGCATTGATTTCCACTCCTTTACAATCTGGCTTAGCGGTCTTTAGTTTAGGTTAACTGTAATTTTTCAAACAAGGTATCCTGGTTCTCTGAAGGTTTTGCCTTTTTCACATGGATAAGCATCATACATAATAAAGCAACCAATAACGTCAAACCCGCAGTTATTAAAAACATTCCTGTACGATTCCACGCCATTAAGGCTCCATAAATAGGAGGACCAATGGCAACTCCTAGAAAACGTACTGAACCATATAACGATGTAACAAAACCTCTCCGGTCTGTTGGTACGGAACCGGTGATAAAGCTATTAATGCATGGTAACGCTAATCCTGTTCCAATACTGCTGACAACAAGCACTGCAAAGAACGGGATAAGGTTTTTAAATAACACCAAAGTTGCAAAAGATGCCGTCATGAGAAGAAGACCAATAATAATTAACGATTTCATTAGCCCCATCTTTTTACCGATTTTGCTTCCTGTAATATAAGAAGTCGTTGTCATAAACAAAAGTGGAATTGCAAGTATTGCCCCTTTTAACACGCCATCAATCTTATAGGTAGTTTCAAGAATATCTGATATATAAAATAAAATCCCAAATAACGTAAACAAGCAAGTGGCTCCTGTTAAATACGCTGCAAATAACCATCTTCCCTCGGTTTTAAATACAGATACTAGCCCCTTTACATATTTCCCAACTGGTGGTGGCTCCATTTCTTTTTTCTTTTCTTTGATAAAAAAGATGGTTAATAGCACGGATATCCCACAGAAAATGGGGAATGCAAAAAATGCAGCGTACCAGAATAAAAGAGCTAACAATGACCCAATAATTGGACTAATGACTTTACCAAAACCATTTGAGGCTTCAACAAGCCCCAAAACTTGACTTTGTTCTCCGCCTTTAAACAAATCACCTGCTAATGCCATGGCGATAGGAGCCGTTCCTGCCGCTCCGATTCCCTGAATAATCCTCCCAGCGAGAATCCAAGGATAGGCATTGTCAAACCATGCAGCTGCTGCACCAGCCAAAATCCCACCACTTCCATATAGTATTAGTGCTGGGATAATGATAGCTTTACGCGAAAATCGATCTGACAAATACCCCAACATTGGAATGGATATGGCTGCCGCAACGGAAAAGGCAGTGATGACTAAACTCACCTGAAACTGAGTAATTCCAAGTTCTGATTTCATTTTCGGGAGCACAGGAATTAGCATCGAGTTTCCTAAAACAAGGATTAGCGGAATTGAACCGATGGCAGTTACGGTTAACCCTTTATGTTTTTGCTTTGACAATGAAAGCACACTCCTAACTGAAAGAATAAGCTTTTCTATTATTTGAAGGGTACAGTTGCTTTATACAAGGGCAATCGCCTAATTTTAATGAAAAATGCCCAATCCTTACACATTCGCCCAGTATTTGAATAATCTATCCTAGAAAAATAGAGGAGGGCACTTTCCCTATGGATTTTTTGAAATTACCGAAAAGAACCTCAGGAAACAGAACATATGGATTAACTTCGATTGCGGATTTTGGTACCCCAATAGGACGTTTAACAAATATTTTAGATGATTACAGTCATATCATTGACATCGCAAAAATTGGAATTGGTTCAGCCTATATTACCCCAAACATTAAAAAGAAAGTCGATTTATATAAGGAATATAACATCAAGCCCTACTGTGGTGGGACCTTATTCGAGAAGTGTTTTTATCAGAAAAAAATACCTGAATATCTGACGTATTTAAAAACACTAGGAATCGATTGGCTTGAGGTATCGAACGGAACATTGGATATCCCCCTCAAAGACCGCCTTAATGTGATTGAACATGCTAAAGAGGAATTCCATGTAATCGCCGAGGTTGGTTCTAAGGATTGTAATTTGGAAATGGATATTACGAAATGGAAGGAAGAGATGCAGATCTTTTTAGAAGCTGGGTGTGAATATGTCATTACCGAAGGAAGAGATTCCGGAACTTCCGGCATTTATCAATCCAATGGGCAAGTCAAGTCAGAGTTAATAGAAGAGCTTGTTAAGGGAATGGATGTGAAGAAAATTATTTTTGAAGCCCCCACTTCAAAGCATCAAATGTTCTTTATCAATCAGGTAGGTCCAAATGTGAATCTAGGAAATGTCAAGCTAGACGATGTTTTGGTTCTTGAAGCGCAACGCAATGGCTTACGGAGTGAAACCTTTTATCTGGAGGATGCAGATGCAAATTACGTTAATCAGACACCTACCCACTGAATGGAATAACAAAACATGGCTTCAAGGACGAAGAGATATAGAGATTTGCCCCCTTTCAGACGAACATAGGCAGGGTATCCTTGAAAACCAAAAGACCCTAACCATACAATCCCCTTTTGACATTGTGTTAGCAAGTTCTCTAGTTCGGACCCATCAGACAGCACACCTTTATGGACAGCAGCCTGAGACTGAGTCTTTGTTAGACGAATTAGATTTTGGCCCTTTTGAAGGACAGCCCAAAAAGAAGCTAATCGATGCAATCGGCACGGTATGGATTGAAGACCCTATGTCTTTGTCGTTGGGAGAAGATCTAGTGAAGCTTGAGGATAGGATCGTACAGTTTTTAAAGAAATATCGTCAGTACGACAATATCTTAGTATTCGGTCATGGGTCATGGATAAGAGCCATCTCATCTTATTGGAAATACGGCCATATAAACAATATGAACAAACTTACAGTAGCGAACAATGAATGCATTACACTGGAATTTATGACTGTAAGTTAGAGAGAGGAGCAATCCCATGTCAGAGATTACCTATGAGAACTGGAATGAAGAAGTTGTGAATGAGATTTTCGAGAAAAAACCTGATTACCTAGACATCTTAAAATGGGCCTATCAAGAATACAAAGACGATATTGTCTATGCCTGTAGTTTTGGTGCTGAAGGGATTGTCATGATTGATTTGATCCATAAAGTAAATAAAGAAGCCACCATTATTTTTCTTGATACAGGACTACATTTTTCAGAAACCTATGCGTTAATTGATCAGGTAAAACAAAAGTACCCAACACTCAACATCAAGATGGTCAAACCAAAATTGAATTTAGAAGAACAAGCCGAGAAATACGGTGATCAGCTATGGAAAAAGGACCCAAACTTGTGCTGTCAAATAAGAAAAGTAGCTCCTCTCAAAGAGGCGCTTTCTGGGGCAAAAGCTTGGATATCTGGGCTAAGACGTGAACAGTCCCCTCTGAGAAGCAAAACTCAATACATCAACAAAGATGATAAGTTTAAAAACATTAAAATATGCCCCCTCATCCATTGGAAATGGGATGAAATCCTAACATACATCGAATTAAACCAACTACCCTACAACCCTCTCCATGACCAAGGTTATCCTAGCATCGGCTGTGCACCATGTACTCAACCTATTTCTGACCATGCTGACTCTCGCGCTGGAAGATGGGCAGGTCAATCGAAGTCAGAATGCGGTCTTCATTTAAACAATTAAGTCTCTAAAAAACGAAGGAGGAACTTTTCGTGAGTAAAAGTGTTCCACATGGTGGGAAATTAGTGAATCGAATCAATACGAACCTAGAGATAGATTACTCCCTAAACGATATAGAGCTTGATGCATTAGAGTTAAGTGATTTGGAATTAATTGCAAACGGTGGATATAGCCCTCTAGAAGGTTTCATGGGCAAAGCGGACTATGTTTCTGTCGTTAACAGGATGAGACTTGCAAATGGGCTCCCGTGGTCGATTCCCATTACATTAGCCGTCAGTCCTGAAAAAAGGTCAGAAATTTCTATAGGAGAAGTCTTAAACCTCACGAAGGATGGTGTCATCTACGGAACTATTCTCATTGAAGAGATTTACGTTCCAAATAGATCACTCGAAGCTGAAATGGTCTATCGTACAACTGAAACGGAGCATCCAGGAGTTAAAAAGCTATATGATCGGTCTGAATTCTATATTGGAGGACCTATCACCCTGGTTAGAAGACCAGAGAAAGATCAATTTGAAGATTATTATTTAGACCCACTACAAACAAGAAAGACATTTGAAGAATTAGGCTGGAAAACGGTTGTAGGTTTTCAAACCCGAAATCCTGTTCACCGAGCACATGAATATATTCAAAAAACAGCACTTGAAACGGTTGACGGGTTATTTTTAAATCCACTTGTTGGAGAAACGAAATCTGATGATATTCCAAGCGATATTCGAATGAAAAGCTATGAAGTATTACTTAAGAATTACTACCCAAAAAACCGTGTATTTCTATCTGTGTTCCCAGCTGCGATGCGCTATGCTGGCCCTCGGGAGGCAATTTTCCATGCCCTGGTCCGCAAAAATTTTGGTTGTACGCACTTTATTGTTGGCCGAGACCATGCAGGAGTTGGGAACTATTACGGAACCTATGATGCGCAAAAAATCTTTAGTCACTTTACTGAAGAAGAATTAGGGATTAAACCGATGTTCTTTGAGCATAGCTTTTATTGTAAAAAATGTGAAAACATGGCTTCTGAAAAAACGTGCCCACACGATAAACAAGACCATGTTATTTTATCCGGAACAAAAGTAAGAGGAATGTTAAAGAAAGGGCAGCAACCACCCAAGGAGTTTAGTCGGCCTGAAGTCGTTGAGATTTTAATAAAGGGCATGCAAGAAGTTTATATCAAAAACTAAAGGATGTCGAAAATGAGAAAAAGCACAAACCTCACCTGGCATAACTCCACAATTACAAAACATGACCGACAATCCCTTAATGGGCATAAAAGCTGTGTACTTTGGTTTACGGGGTTATCAGGTTCCGGTAAATCAACCCTTGCAAACGCAGTCGACCATGCCTTGCATCATAAGCATTGCAAAAGTTATGTCTTAGATGGTGATAATATAAGACACGGATTGAATAAAGACTTAAGTTTTAAAAAAGAAGACCGTCAAGAAAATATCCGGAGAATTGGAGAAGTCGCAAAGCTTTTCGTTGACAGTGGACTTATCGTTACGACTGCTTTTATTTCTCCGTTTCGTGAAGACCGTGAGACGGTTCGAAGAATGTTCCCTGATCACGAATTTATTGAAGTATTTGTAGACTGTCCCATTGACGTATGTGAGGGACGTGATCCTAAGGGTTTATATAAGAAAGCCAGAAATGGAGAAATCCCAAACTTTACAGGGATATCCTCCCCTTATGAGGCCCCAGCCCGTCCTGAAATCACCATTCGAACAGATGAACTTTCCATTAGTCAATCGGTTGATAAAATTATCTCCTATTTACAAACGAAGAAGATCCTTTAAACAGGGTCTTTTTTATCTTTTCCGCCAATTCGCTGTCAAAAAACTTGGCCTTGTTAACCTTAGTTTATGGATAAAATCAATAATATTCGTTGAAAAAAACTGACATATAACAGCATAAATCACAATTTTATAATTAATGACGATGGAGGTTAAGAGAAAAATAAGCATATTGATCCAAAACATCACTTTGCCAGGCGGCAACCTTTTATAATTAGCAATCATCATCGCAGGAATAACCATTCCACCACTTGAAGCACCGGCCTTTATTAGCAGTCCTACTCCAATTCCAAAAAGGATACTACCCGCTGCCATATCCGGAATTAAATGCATTCTATCCAGAGTAGCAAATCCTGATACAAGACTAACCGTCGTGGATGTGATTCCTACAGCTAGAATGGTTCGAAACACCCATCTGAAACCAAAATATTGCAAGGCAAACAATAAAAAGACTGCATTTGCTAGCCATAATGCAAATCCTAGTGGGAGGTCGAGCAAATGATTCATGAGCAGGGCTAAACCTGCTCCACCACCAGAAGGGATTGAGTGCGGGAATAAAAACAAGGACATCGCTAATCCTTGCAACACAGCTCCAGACAGTAAGAGAATGTAGATCATCATTGTTCGATACATATCAAAAAAATGAATCCTTTACCTTTGTATAGCCCACTTTCATTCCCCCTGACAAGTTCCCTTGTCCATTTTATGTTTGAAGGAGAAAGAATATGAAGAAGCTTTTGAGATTCCGTTTGAAAGGATCACACAAGGGTTCATGCAAAGGATGAGTGAAATATCTTGTTGACAGTGTCATGGCAAACACATTGCTTGTAAATTCACCTTCCAGTTATGTCTTCCAACAACGACAAGAAGCGTTGATTTCGTTCAGTTAGCTGTCCGTTTTTGGTTAGTGCAAGGAATTCATCCTCTAAAAGAAGCTTAAGAAGTTGTCTGCGTATTTCGGGCTTTTCTACCCGGAGTTTTACTACATCCCGACAGTTATGTAAAAAGTCAAGATACTCAGCGTATGTCTCATCAAACTGTTGCGCTAATTCATTTTTGATTTTCTTTGCCAGACTAGGGCTAGATCCAGATGTGGAAACCGCAATTGTTAGCTTACCTTGTTGGTGAGAAGATGGGACGATAAAATTGCTTTTCTCCGGATTGTCCACAATGTTAACCAATTGATACTCGTTTACTGCTTCCGCTACTTGTTGATTGATTTCTCGTCTATTTGTTGCTGCAATCACTAAGAAGGAACTCTTTACATCATAGTGTTCGAACTCTTTTTTAACCCATTTTAGTTGGGCCGTTTGAGCCAAGGTCTGGATTTTTTCAGTCACACTAGGGCTGATCACCTCCACGACTCCTTCGGCTTGGAGCAAGGAGAGGATTTTTCGTTCTGCCACCTTTCCTCCACCAATCACGGTAATTTTTTTTCCTTTTAATCTAATCATCACCGGGTACTCATTCATTCGACATCCACCTCCTATTTTAGAGTGGCACCATCCGAAGCAAGGATGGTGCCAACGAACATAAACTACAGGTTCAAATCTTTCTTTTGATAAAAACGATACGTCAGCGTTGTAAAAGCAAGAATAAGAAACACCGATAAAAACAAGAAAACTGGCTCTAGCTTTCCATTATTTAATATTGTTGCCGCTTCAAAATATTTAAAGGGAGTGATGTACTTCAGCATTTCGATTTTCTCGGTCATATTAATAAGAATGGAGAGAATAAACAGAACAAGCATAATCCCCGTAGAAATGACAGAGGCTTTTTTGGATTTTCTATAAACAGCAGCAACTACGGAACCTAGCAATAAGAATATCAGCTGTAGGATAAACATTCCGCTCATAAGCAATAAAAGACCATCAGTCACTGTTTCAGCTTCCGCAAATCTTTCCACCATTATAATAGAAGATAAGAGTGTGACCAAGTTAAAGAGTACGATGTGAATGAGAGCAGTTAGTAGTTTCATACTAATGACTTTTGCTCTTGAAACTGGTTTAACAAGTAAAAATTCTGCCGTCTTATCCCGCTCTTCCTTCGCAATGATATTTGCACCAAGCATTACTGCGTGAATCGATGCCATCACAATTAAATAGAGATACAATAGTCCATAGAACCCAAGCGCTGTTGCTAAATCAAACCCAGATGTCCCCATGATAGCCTGCAATGATTTCGGCATTTCCGCCATAAGCTCATTCATGGTTTGACCAGTCCCCTTCATACCTGCATACTTGCCCATTCCTGCGATAACCATTGCCAAAACACCGATACTCCAAATAAGGAGTGACTTTAGATTCGCCTTCATCTCTCGTATCATAATATTCATATTCTCACATCCCCTTATACTGAATGGATATCTTTCTTACGGTAAACTAGGAAACTCGTAAGCACTGACAATATGATTATGACAGCTCCGACTAAAAGGAATGATGTCTCAAATCGTAAGTGTTCAATAATATAGTAGTCATTGACATAATTAAAGGGAGTGAAAAAGCGTAGGGCTTCATCATCAGTACTTGAACTAATCATACCAATCATAAAGAAAGCGAACACGGTGCCAAGTGATACGGCAATGACTGATTTTACTTTTGGAAGTAATACAGCAAGGAATACCCCTAAGCCTAAAAAAATCAACTGTAGAAAAAGTAGGGACCCTGAAATCATCAGCAATGCCTTCCCACTATATTCTTCTGTTTTAACCATTGAAACGGTGCCCAATACTGCCAGAATAAAAGCAAGATTTGTCAAGATCAATGAAGTGAAACAAGCTAATAGTTTCGCAGTCATCACTTGTGTTCTAGTTACAGGCTTGGTAAAGAGAAACTCTGCTGTTTTATCTCTTGATTCCTTCGAAAATATGGATAAACCTAAATTCATCGCCTGAATTGCCCCACATAATTTTATATAAAGAAAGGCATAAGAAAAGTAGCCTAAAATGGTTGCTAACGTATCAAAGGATAAGCCGATCGCCTTTTTAACTTCCTCCGGAAAACCCTCAAGAACCTTCATAAAGTCCTCAGCATCACGAGAAAAGGCAGGGAAAAGAGACATGAACAAGACAACGATGGCAATTAACGATAGTGTCCAAATAATGGTCGACTTCCGATAAGCTTTTAGCTCATGCAGGTACATGTTCATCAGGCTACGCCTCCCTTTGATAGAAATGCATAAAAATCTCTTCTAAATCCGGCTCCTCCACCCAAAGGTTCGCTATTTCAATTCCAGCTATCTTTTGCATGATATGATTGATATTGCCACGGAAAATAAAGGAGATTGTTTTTCCTTTTACCTCTAGTTGATTCACACCAGGGAGACGACTAAACAATTCATCAGGAACCTTTGAAACGGTTTCAATCTTAAACTTTTTATAATTGTTCTCTTTTAAAGTCCGAATCTTTTCGACTTGAACAATCTTGCCTTCTTTAATGATCGCTACGCGGTCACATAAACGTTGAACTTCACTTAAGATATGAGAGGAAAAGAGAATGGTTGCTCCTTTTTGGTTCTCATTCTCTAGTAATTCAAAGAACCTTTGTTGCATTAACGGATCTAAGCCACTTGTTGGCTCATCCAAGATAATGAGTTTCGGCTCGTGTAGCAACCCTTGAACAATCCCAACTTTCTTTTTGTTTCCTAATGATAAATCATCTATTTTTCTTGTTAAATCAAGTTCCATCATTTCTGCTAATTCTTTTATTTTTTTCGCACAGTCTTTTTTATAAAAACTAGCTGAATACTTGAGCAAATCAATGACCTTCATATTATCATAATAAAACACTTCAGACGGCAAATACCCAATCTCTTTTTTGATTTCAGGAGCATGCTTTACCACATCTTTTCCGAAAATAGTTGCACTCCCACTCGTGGGATAAATGAGAGAGAGTAGCAAACGAATTGTTGTGGATTTCCCCGCTCCATTCGGACCGATAAATCCGAATATCTCCCCTTCTTCTACATGAAAGCTAACCTCTGTAATTCCCCTAGCCTTTCCATACATTTTTGTCAGGTTATTAAGTTCAATTACGTTCATGATTACCCCTCCCAGATAAAACTATTGATAAAAGGCCGTTTTCAACATTTGTATATAGAGATCTACTTCCGCAAATTCTGCACTGAAATCATTGTCGCTTTGATTTGTATGTTTTACTTTCTCCATTACTTGATTGCTATAGCCTTCTAATGTCCAAAAAACAATCTGAATTGCCCTTTTCATATCGATATTTTCTTTGAACATGGTCGTATCAATGTTTTCAAAGATTTTGGCGTAACTACTTTGCATCAGTTCATGATGACTATCATCCAATTCATTTTTAATATCACTTGATGTTTCCGTATAAGCAGAAATAAAAAAGTTGAAGATTTCAGGGTATTTTTTCATCATTTGGCTTTTTAATATCATGATATTTTTCAAGCGTTCGAACACATCTGGTTCCGCGAACCGCTCTTCATTAAAGAATTCATTTTGCAATACATCAATAAAATGCTTGTGTAAAAATAAATACAATTCCTTCTTATTATTAAAGTAGTGAAAAAGCAATCCTTTTGAAATGCCTGCTAGTTTTACGATTGCATTCGTCGATGCATGATCATAGCCTTTTTGGGCAAACTCATTCAAGGCAGCATTGAGAATTCTTTGTTGCTTTTCCTCATCAATGTTTAAAAACTTAGAAGTCAATGGTTTTCATTCCCTCCTTTACCCAATTGACCAACCTGGTCAACTACATTATATTCCCGTTTGACCATATTGGTCAATAGAATAATTGTAAATAATTGGTGACCATATGTGAGGAAGATTACTTCCTATCTTTGATTAATATTAAGGTAAATGAAAAAACTGGAGGGCCTAATGATTACAAAGTGGCTGACCGTAAATTTTTTAACAATTTTTATCATTGTCCTTTGGAGCAACTTGCAAGGCTATGATTCAAATTCAATACTATTGAGCAAGATTTTTGCCCAAGTGGCTTTCATTCTCCTACTCATTAATCTCAATATGTATTTTGTTTTTCTTATAATCCGTAAAAGCAATCGAAGAGATATTAAAATTAGACTTGCAAAAATTTCAATAAGAATGATGAAATACCATGTGGCGATTGCCGTGACTGCAACTTTACTAGTTTTGCTACATTCGGGGATTATGGTGTATGCCTATTATGAAAATCTCATGAAAGGAAAAACCATTAGTGGGATCATTCTTATAGCTATTTTATCGATTCTTTTATTAAGTGGTTTCTTACGGAGAAGAAAAGCAACTGGTAAAAGAAGAAAATTTCATTATAAGATGGCTTTCTTATTCTTTGGCTTTTTGTTTTTACACATATTTTTATAGATAGCCTCCTCGGATCCTCGGGTAGAAAAAAGCCTGCCAGTAATCGGCAGGCCTACTAATATAGTTACGCTAAGAATCGACTTAAAAATGACTGAAGTCTTTCACTCTTGGGATTTTCGAGAATCTCGCTTGGTTTTCCTTGTTCTTCAATTTGTCCATTGTGGAGGAATACTACCCGATCGGCTACATCACGGGCAAAGTCCATTTCGTGCGTGACAAGAATCATCGCCATGTCTGTTTCTTCTGCCAGATCCTTAATAACTTGAAGAACTTCCCCTACCAATTCAGGGTCTAAAGCAGATGTAACCTCATCAAACAACATGACTTTCGGACGCATCACAACCGCACGCGCAATTGCAACCCTTTGCTTTTGCCCACCGGACAACTGCTCAGGATAAGCATCTAGCTTATCACCCAATCCTACCTTATTTAACATGTCCACCGCACGTTCTGTCGCTTCCTCTTTCGATAAACCAAGGACATGTATCGGTGCCTCGGTAACATTTCTTAAAATCGTCATATGTGGAAATAAGTTAAAGTGTTGAAAGACCATTCCAATATCTGTGCGCAATCTTCGCAAATGTTTTTCATCTGCTGGTACAAGCTTTTCGCCCACTTTTTTATGCCAGAGAGGCTCTCCACCAATTGTTATGACACCTGATGTCGGTTTTTCTAGCGTCATCAGCATGCGGATAATGGTCGTTTTACCGGACCCACTTGGTCCGATTAGTGCTACCTTTTCTCCTGGTTGAATAGCCAAATTCAACCCTTTTAATACTTCATTATCCCCAAATTGCTTTTTCACATTTTCATATTTTACTAGTGCTTGTTCCTGGTCAGCCACCTGCTGATTGTTTAACTGCTTCTCCATCAGTCCCAACGACACTCATCCCTTTCTGTTTCTTATTCGCACTATAGCCGAGCTTTGACCTTTTCTCTAACTTATTAATTAAGATTGCTGATGGATAACTTAACAATAAGAACAATAAACCAACAATCGTAATCGGCTCTAGGTATCTAAAGTTTGCAGCCCCTATTAACTGGGCTTCTTGTAAAAACTCACCTACACCGATGGCCATTAAAATTGGGGTCTCTTTAAATAACACGAGTAAATAATTTCCTAGCATTGGGATAACAGGAGGTATTGCTTGTGGAAGGATTACTCGGAACCATGTATGGATTTTAGTAAAATTCATTGCTCTTGATGCTTCCCATTGCCCCTTAGGCACGGCATCAATTCCAGAGCGGTATACTTCTGAAACGTAGGTTGCATAATGGATTCCCAAAGTCAATATCCCAGCAAGATACTTATTGAGGGTAATTCCAATTGCAGGTAAAGCAAAGTAGACAAAAAATAGCTGTACGAGTGGAGGTGTACTTCTTACAAACTCAATAAACCAATACGTGAGAAAAGCTAATGGTTTAAAGCTTGATCTCCGTAAAAAGGTTAGGATAAGACCAAATGTGAGCGAAACGAGGTAAGCACCAAACGTTACCCCAATGACAAGCCAAATCGCACTCGCGATATCCGGAAAGATTTCAATTGCAAACTGCCAATCCCAGGTCATGCTTTTGCCACTCCTCTCGATGCGTTTTTCTCTAATTTACGCACTCCAAAAATGAGTGGCAACGCAATGATAAAATAGAATAGTAACAAGACGACGAAAACTGGAAACGTGTAGCTTAGATTGTTGTTTTGGATAATTAATCCTTTATACGTCAGATCCGTTAACGTAATCAATGAGACGAGCGAGGTTCCCTTCAGTAATTCAATCGCATTGTTTCCAAAGCCAGGGAGCATAATTCTTAATGCTTGTGGCAAAATCACCAGTCGCATTCGTTGCCATCTTGTCATATTTAATGCAATGGAGGCTTCGGTCTGTCCATTCGGAATCGCTAAAATCGCACTACGAACCACTTCAGAACCATAAGCACCATAGTTTAATCCTAATGCCACAACTGAAGCGAGAAACGGAGAGAATTGTATCCCAAATGCTGGTAGAGCAAAGAAAATCCAAAAAAGCTGAACTAATAATGAAGTGCCTCTAAAAAGTTCAACATAAACAGCTGTTATCTTTCTTACAAGTGCAAACCTAGATAACCTGGCAAGGCCAGCAACAAAAGCAACAGAAATCGCAAGGGCTACAGATGCAACCAATACTTTTAGGGTAATTGTAAGTCCAGGTAAAATTAAAGGAATAATCTCTTTATAGGTATCCATATGATTTCGACCACTTCCTTTTTGTATTTAGTTTGAAATGTAAAAAAGCAGGCGCTGCGTGCGCCTGCTACAGAGCGCCATTCTTTGTCAAAGAATTAATTACAAAGTTGCTCTGTTGTCATTTCTCCTGGCATATCCGCCTCAGTAAAGCCAAACTCACTATTGATGTCTAATAGCTCACCAGATTCTTTTATTTTAGCTAACTCTTCGTTATATGCTGCCACTAATTCTTCATCCTCTGTGCTGAATGCGGCTGCCCCATACCCACGAATACTCTCCCCATCAATAACAGGCTGAGTAAAATCTTCAACTCGTTCAATATTTTTGGCATTTGCAGTGGCAAGTGCAGATTCAAGTGTAGGGCCTGTCATCGTAATCGCATCTACACGACCTGATTCAAGTGCCGTAATATTGGAAGGAATATCTTGAACAATTTCAAATTGATCTTCATCAATTCCCATCGAAGTTAAGTAGTCAATCTCAATTGCACCATTCATGATTGCTACTTTTACATAAGGATTATTCACGATGTCTTCATAGCTGTGCAAATTCAAAGGATTTCCTTTTTGAACGGCTAAAGCTTCTCCAATACTATATTCCGGCTCCCCAAATAGGACCTGTTCACAACGCTCTGGAGTTATGTACATTCCAGCCGTGATCACATCAAATTGTCCAGATTGCAATCCAGGAATAAGTGATCCAAACTTCGTTAAGACCCCTTCCACTTCCTCGATTCCAAGCTCCTTAAACACCGCTTTTGCAACTTCGACTGACTGACCTGTCAAGTTGCCGTTTTCATCTTCGTAAGCGTAAGGTTTTTCACCGGAGAATCCAACCACAATTTTCCCTTCTTCTCTCGCTTTATCAAGCACAGATTGAGTACCCTTATCTTTTCCATTTGAATTAGACGATGTACTTGAACAAGCGGCCAAAAATAAGACTAATAGACTAATTGTTAATACAGAATATAACTTCTTCAATTATCTTCCCCCTTAGCTATTAAGTTTACGTGAATCAAATCTACCAGACAAATCGTATTTTTCTGAATTATTAGTGATTATCCCATTTCTACTAGTACCTGTGCATTTCAGTAGCAGAATAACTCAATATTATTAGCAGATACTTCCATATCCTCTACTATGCTCCAAGCTGAGTCAAATATATGAATAGATGTACCTATTAATAGACTTTTATTCCAATAAAATAATGAAATTCCTTGTTTTGATTGTGAAGAAAATTGTACCTTGTTGAAAAATGGTACAATAGAGAATGATTTTAAGATAAAGGGTGTTCTACATGAAAAAAATCATTGTTGTAGGTGCTGGCATATTAGGAGCTTCTACTGCCTATCATCTCTCTAAAAAGAACGTTGAGGTAATTATTGTTGATCGAAAGGATAAGGGTCAAGCAACAGACGCGGCGGCCGGGATTGTCTGTCCATGGTTGTCACAGCGCCGAAATCAAGCCTGGTATCAACTCGCCAAGGCAGGTGCCCGTTTTTACCCAGAATTAATTGAAGACTTAAAAAAACATGGAGAAACAGAAACAGGTTACGCCAAAGTAGGCGCATTAAGTTTACATAAAGACAAGGAAAAATTAATCAAATTAAAAGAACGTGCCATAAAAAGAAAGCCTGATGCTCCAGAAATAGGAGATATCCTCGAGTTAAATAAAGAAGAAACACAAGCTAACTTCCCTCCCCTTGATGAGGAGTTTGAATCAGTTCAAGTAAGTGGAGCTGCACGTGTGGATGGACGTGCCCTTAGGGATGCATTGTTGCGTAGTGCTCAGCAAAATGGGGCTAAACTTGTGTACGGGGATGCTACCCTTTTATCGAACGAAAACAAGGTAATTGGAGTTATAGTTGGGAATAAAACCTTGCTAGCTGATAACGTGGTCATCTGTGCTGGGGCCTGGGCGAATCAATTGCTAAAGCCTTTAGGTATCCACTTTCAAGTTCGATTCCAAAAGGCACAAATTGTCCACCTAGAACTACCAGATACGAATACAAATGATTGGCCAGTCCTCATTCCTCCAGGTAAGCAATATTTACTAGCATTTGAAAACGGGCGTATCGTTGCTGGGGCAACTCATGAAGATATCGAGGAGTTTGATACAAGAATTACAGCTGGTGGCTTGCAGGAAGTCATTAACACGGCGATTGATATTGCTCCAGGCTTAAACGAAACCACGTTCTTGGAAGCAAGGACAGGGTTTCGGCCATTTACTCCAGGATTTCTCCCCGTCATTGGTCCACTACCTGAATGGGATGGAATTGTCATCGCAAATGGACTAGGAGCCTCTGGGTTAACAATGGGACCCTATATTGGTTCAGAACTTGCAAAGCTAGCAGTCGATGAGGAGATGGAAATGGATATCAACCTTTACTCTGTCGAAGGGGCATTGTCGGAATAAAAAGAAACAAAAAAGCAGCCAAAATTCAATCCTATCATGAATTTTGGCTGCGAAGTTTTTCTGAAGAATGAGGATTCGGGAAAATGACATGAAAAACCGAGCCTTTTCCTACGATGCTACTCACTTTAATTCTTCCTTTCATTGCTCGAATAATACTATAAGTAACCATCATTCCAAGGCCCGTTCCTTTCTTACCTTTCGTGGAATAATACGGCTCACCCAAGCGATTCAACTGTTCCTCGTTCATTCCATAGCCCGTATCTTTGATAATAATATGAACCTCTCTTGTTGATTTTACAGTTTCTACTGTCATAAACCCACCGCTAGGCATTGCCTCAAGTCCATTTTTCACAATATTGATAAATGCCTGTTGAAACTTTAGGCGGTCACCAGTGATTTTAATATTCCCACTATAAACTTGGTTAATTTCAACGGCATGCATGTTCGCAAGTGGCATAAGCACGCTAAAAACATGACTTAGTTCGTCTTGAACGTTGATTTCCTCTACCTGTTCAAGTGCCGGTCGAGCGAATGTAAGATAATCATCTATGACCTGTTCCGCACGATTTACTTCTTCCGTCGCAATTTTAAGAAACTCGTTCCTTTTCTCAACTGGGTAATCTTCTTCTCCAAGCAATTGTAGGAATCCCTTGACACTAGTAAGTGGGTTTCGAATTTCATGTGAAATTGAAGCACTTATGTTACTAACCGCTTCGATTTTTTCTGCTTTGACTAGTTGTTTCCGCATAAGTGAATTTTGGCGAATCAACTCCATCGTAGAAGATATGAATCCCGTAGCAATTGCTGGCACAACTAAAAAGCTGACCCAAGTCTCTGTTAACTGAATCGGTACTTGTTTCAACAGCACAATCATCATAAGGATAAGAGAACACATGAAAGAAAAGAGGACTGACACCCCTACCCGCTGATTAGCAGCTAGATTCATAAACCACTTACGAACCCAGCAAAAGAGAATAACCATAAACAAAAATACGAAGGTAGATACCCAAAACCCATAATTAATCCCGACTATGCCTCTTATGATAACCAAAATGATGAATAATGGAATAGAAAGACCTGCATATAAACTCCCGATAATAAAAGGAACTTGCCGGAGATCAAAATAAACCCCATTAGCGATTGTTGTAGAAAAGACGATACAAGCAATAAAACTCAAGCTATAAAATAATAAATTAATCCAGCGGATGGATTCTGATTGAACTTGTCTTTCTATCATCATTTGCAAGAAAAAGAGCAAAACCATCAAGATTGAAAAATTTAGTAGCAAGTTTTTTGTAAATTCCAAAGTCCCACTCTCCAAGTGCCGATACTAAACAGCCTGATTAAAAAACTAGATTCCAAATTACCTCAATAATTTTAACGGGCAAAAAGGCAAACATCAATACATTTTTATTACAATTTAAAGGACAAAAAAGACAGGAACCATCAAATGATAATTCCTGATTCTTTACGCATTTAGTTTTGCGTACCGCTCATTCTCTAAAAGAAGTTGTCGATGGGTCCCATTCATAATAAGCTTTCCATTATCCAGGAAAAGAATCCGATCATCTGGACTAATCCCAGCTAAGTGATGGGTAATAAACAGGATACTTTTTCCTCTAAGAACGTGGAACATGTTTTCTAGTAAGTCTCGTTCTGTGCGTGGGTCTAGACCAATGGTCGGTTCATCCAATATAACAATTGGATTGTTTTGTAATAAGATTCTCGCTAGAGCAATTCGTTGACGTTCACCGCCTGAGAATCTCATTCCTGATTCGTGTAATTGTGTACTAAAGCCTTGCGGCAAAGATTGGATATAATCATAGAGTTTCACTTGCTTCGCTGCCCAATAGACTTCCTCATCGGTAGCATTCAGATTTCCTAACCGAATATTATTCAAAATGGTTGTGTCAAATAAATGTGGGTTTTGATTTAGTACAGAGATAACCTTTGAACTATCTTTCGCAAAATGGCTTGCTGGGATGCCATTTAAGCTCACACTTCCACGATTTGGAATAAAGATTCCCAGTAGTAACTTGAGAATAGTCGATTTTCCTGATCCACTTGGACCGAGAAGAACCAATTTCTCTCCCTGATTGAGGGTAAAAGAAAGATCCTTTAATGCCATTTTTCCAGATTGATAGGTAAAAGTAACTTGTTTAAAGTCTAGCTTAACATTCTTTTCAGCAGCAATCCTTTCTATCTCTTTTGTGGAAGTGAACTCTTTAAGAGCTTGTATTTCAGATGGACGATTGTTGCCAAAACTTTCAAGTCGCTCTAATGAATTTTGATACCTCGGCAGCTGACTAACAGCGTCACTTAGTGGTAGAAAGACTTCTGTTATTGGAAAAATGATCAGCACAAAGGCCGCAATGAAAGTAACCGGTAATAATCCAAGTTCATGCTGCTCGGCAGCCCATATGATAATGATTAGTACGAGCCCCGCAACTACTAGCTGAGAAAGGACATTTCGAATTCGGTTAAAACTTCTTCGCTTTCTATCTGTTAAAATTAATTCTCTTTCTTTATGTTCATAGGCCTCAATAAACTGGAGCTGCCGACCACTGAACACCCAATCACTTATTCCCAAAACGGCATCCGTTAGTACTTGATATAGCGCTTTTTTTCCTTGTTTGTATAAGATAATTTTCCTTTTCGTTGCTACAAACGATAGCAGCGGAATTAAAACTACAATCACAAACAAATGGAGAGCCACCCATCCCGCCATTTCAAATGAAAAGAAACCTAAAGCAAGAATACTTAGCAAATATAAGCAAAAGCCAACTATATAAGGAAAAATTGTTTTTAAGTAAATATCCTGAAGATGTTCAATATCATCTGCTAGAACACCAAGCACATCTCCAGTTCGAAACTTTGACTCCATCACTAATACTTCTGGTTCAATCATCTTATACAATCGTAGCCGCATCTTAGACAAGATGTTTAGAATTACGTTATGTCCCATTAATCTTTCAATATACCTACTAACCGCTCTAAAAATACTAAGAGCTCGGACAGCGACTATTGGAACATAGACCATCAAAATCGTTTCTGGCTTTGTAGCCGATTTAGAAATCAAATATCCTGAAGTAAACATTAATAAGGTTGCAGACAGTACCGTTAGTAACCCCAGAAAAACAGTAATCATAATTAGTTTTTTATTTTCTTGAATATACGGATAGATCCATCCCTTCCCATTTTTCATAACGTCCGCCCACCTTGTATTTGTTGCAATTCATAATACTTCCCTCTTTTCTTCATCAACTCTTGATGATTTCCTTGTTCAACCACTCTCCCATCATGGAGAACGATTATCTCATCCATTTCTTTCATCCAGTGTAGTCGATGGGTCGCTAATACCACTAGTTTGTTGTTAAACAATGATAGCATTCTTTCTTTTATATCCATCTCTGTTTCAATATCTAAGTGTGCGGTTGGCTCATCTAGCAATAGAACCGGACGATCTTCTAGAAAGGCTCGAGCAAGTGCCACTCTTTGCGCTTGTCCCCCACTAAGTTCTCTACCAGATTCACCAATGTTCTCTTCCAAACCATCATTTAAATCCCATATTAATTCCGTTAAACCAGCCTGATCGGCTGCCCTTTTTACTTCAACCATCGAAGCATTCGGTTGATAGAAGCGAATATTATTTGCCAATGAATCGAAGAAGATATAAGGATGTTGTGGCAGATAAAGAATTTGTCGCTGCCATGCCCTATTTTTCAAGTGATGTACCTCTCGTCCATTGATTGCAATTGCTGGACAGTCTGATTGTAGAAAACCTCCAATTACGTCAATGAGCGTGGATTTTCCTGCGCCACTTTCGCCCACAATTCCGATTTTCTTTTTCCCTTTTATCCGTAAGCTGATATCCTTTAGAATTCGTCCTTCATTTTTATGATGAGAGACATTCAAATGATTGAATTGAAGCTCATCCTCGTTGGACCAATTAGATAGCTCCCATTCTTTTTCCTCTATTAATAATGGCTCTTCTAAGATACGCTTCATGCTTTTAGCTGCTTCTTGACCATTCAACGTTGCATGAAAATCACTTCCAAGTTCACGTACTGAAAGAAAATACTCGGGGGCGAGAATTAAAATAGTTAGTGCTGGACCGAGTAGCATTTCCCCCTCAATTAGTGCCAATCCTAAAAAAACGGCGACAATCGCTACCGAAAGCATCGTGAAAAAATCAAGGGCAAATGAAGAAAGGAATGCAACACGAAGAGTGCTCATCGTTTCTTTCTTGTATTGTTTGCTAACACCCGCAATGCTTTGTTCATGGCTTTTACTAAGACCTAAAAATTTCAGTGTTTCGAGTCCTCTTAAGGAATCAACATAATGGTTAGATAAAACACGATAAGACTTCCATTGTCGATCTGCTTTTGCCTTGGCAACTAGCCCTAGTAAAATCATAAACATAATTAGAATCGGCAATGAGGCAGCCAAAACAACGGATGATTTCACATCTAGACTCCATACATAAATCCAGATGATGATAGGCAAAACCAATACTGCCACTACTTTGGGTAGAAACAACTCTAAGTAATCTCTTACCTGTGAGACTCCTTCCATCACCAAGGTCACAAGTTCCCCTGTTCCCTGTTTCTTAGCAAAGCGTGGTCCGAGGGTAAACAGCTTTGTTAACATTTCTTTTCGCATAATGGATGTAGTTTTTTCTGCGTATTGATAAACGAGTTTATCCTTGAGCCAAACTAGTAGGTATCGGGATACAAAAGCAACGGTAAAGAACCCAAGTGACTCAACAAAAGTAGACTCTATTCCTAAATAAAAAAGGGAAGTGACCCCTTCTGCAAGATATTTTGCTTGGAGAAGGATGGCCACCCCTTGAAGGGCTGTGATAAAGAGTAAAACCACAATTAATGGCTTAATGCCGTTATAGTGTAATAGTTCCTTATTCATTAATAAATCATATCCTTACCATTTACGCGTTTTCTGAACACATAATAACTCCAAATCTGGTAGCCGATGACAAATGGCAATAAGGTTACCGCAACAATGGTCATTACCTTTAACGAGTAATCACCTGAAGCAGCCGAATAAACGGTTAAATCATTGGCGCTCGTAATGGAACTAATCATTACCCGTGGGAATAGAGCAACAAAAAGCAACCCAACTGTCATCATAATTCCTAAACCAGACATCGTGAAAGACAGGGCATCTCTCTTTTTCGCTAGTAGGATAATCACAGAGCTATAAGCTAAGACAATAAGGCCGATAAGTGGAATGGTAACCCCTGCTCTTACCGTAAATAGATTTGTTTCAAAATAGGAAAGTCCTACGAATAACACAAGTGAAGCCAACACAGCATAGATAAGCTTTTGTCCTTGCTTACTTGCTCGCTCTCGAAGTTCCCCAACTGTTTTAAGGGTGACAAACATTAGCCCATGCAGGTAGCACAAGAGCGTAACCGTAATACCTCCAATAACAGAGTATACATTCACATAATCTGTGAATCCTGCATAGATATTCATGTTCGCGTCAATTGGCATCCCTCTCAAGATACTTGTAAATAAAACCCCAAATAAGAATGGTGGTAGAACACTGCCAATGAAAATGACCCAGTCCCACGAATTCTTCCATTGTTGAGCTTTCTCTTTCCCTCTGAATTCAAAAGCTACCCCTCTCCCAATCAGAGCAAGTAAAACAAAGACAAGGGGAATATAGTACCCACTGAACATCGTTGCATACCAGTGTGGGAATGCGGCGAAAATGGCACCACCTGCTGTTAACAGCCACACTTCATTTGCGTCCCAGAAAGGGCCAATTGTATTTACCAGCATTCTTCTTTCTATATCATTCCTAGCCAGGGTCCGTGTTGCCATGCCTACCCCGAAATCAAATCCTTCTAAAAAGAAAAATCCAATGAATAATACGGCCACTAAAATAAACCAAAGCTCACTTAATTCCATCACCGGTAAGCCCCCTTATTAAATGGATCAATGGATACCTGAGGATCCTCTGCTGTGCTATAGACTACTCCTTTACGGATTTCCCTTAGGAACAGAAAAACGAGAACAATCGCAAGTATTGCATAAACCAAAGTGAAAGCAATTAAGGAAAACAGCAAAGCTTGGGTAGATACATTCGGTGATACTGCCGCAGAAGTCGTCATCAATCCGAATACGGTCCATGGTTGTCGGCCAATCTCAGTCATTACCCAACCGGCAGTATTTGCTACAAAAGGAAACGCAATGAGCCAAACCATCGTATGCAAATAAAACTTACTAGTTTCTAGTTTTTTCCGATAGGTTAAGAATAAGCCAACCGCAGACAGTAGGATCATTACCCCCCCTGCTCCCACCATGATTCGGAAACTCCAAAAAGTCGCGTTTACCGGCGGAATATAGTTTCCTTCCCCATAAGTAGCTTCATATTCTGCTTGAAGGGTATTCATGCCGCGTACATTTCCTCCAAATTTGCTATATGCTAAGAAACTTAGGGCATAAGGAAAATTTAATTCAAAAGTATTCCTTTGCGTCTCCTCATCAATAATCGCAAATGCAGACCAAGCTGCCGGATCTTCACTATCTTCCCAAAGTCCCTCGCTAGCAGCCATTTTCATTGGTTGAGATTCCATTAGATGCTGTGCTTGTGTGTGGCCAGATATTGAAATACCTAAGCCTGAAATAAGACCGATAATCAGTGCAATATTGAAAGACTTTTTGAAAATATCTACTTGGAGATTCTTCCTAATTTTAAATGCACTGACACCTGCGATAAAAAATGCACCAGTTGCTAGAGCTCCAAAAATAACGTGTGGGTATTCAACTAACAATTGCGGGTTCGTTAACAACGCAAAGAAATCGTTCATTTCCGCACGCCCGTTTTGAATAACAAAGCCCACTGGTTCTTGCATAAAAGAATTCGCGGCTAAAATCCACAACGCGGATAGCATGGTTCCAATCGCAACCAACCAAATACATGCTAAGTGAACCTTCGGTGAAAGTTTTTTCCAGCCAAAAATCCAGAGACCAATAAAAGTTGATTCCATAAAAAACGCTAATAGTGCTTCAATCGCTAGCGGTGCTCCAAATACGTCTCCAACAAAACGACTGTACTCCGACCAGTTCATACCAAACTGGAATTCTTGAATAATACCTGTAACAACCCCTACTGCAAAATTAATTAAAAATAAATGCCCCCAAAATTTCGCCATTTTTAAATAGACTTCCTGTTTTTTCACTACATAGAGGGTCTCCATCAAGGCAACAAGAAAAACAAGACCAATTGACATGGGGACAAATAAAAAGTGAAAAATCGTCGTTGTCCCAAATTGGAGCCTCGCTAATATTAATTCGCTCATCCCCCTACTCTCCTTTGCTTAAATTTTTTCTTTCTATCATTTATAAAACTTCTAAGCTTAATTCCCTTTCAGTTTAGCAACTATTTAAGAGGAATCTGTGAAGTTCTCTTATAAAATTTTGAAGACTTTACGAATTTTCAATTAAGAATTGATAGGGTGTGACATTGGTCCTTGCAAACACCTATTGGCCAGGGTTACGTCATAAAAACGTAAAAATTAACAACAAAAATACGGAGTGGTATGATATCGAAAGGGTTCAGTCACTCCCCAAAATCCACCAATGTAAATTAGATAAATTTCAACACAAGCGCACTTAAGATTGAATATGATAAATAATGCAAATACCCTAATGGGGTTATGATTCTCCCTATTACTGGACGTTAACCAAGTATATTGGAGCTGTGATATACGATGAAATTACCCGCAATTTTATCTGGTCCGATCTTAAGACGTGTTGAAAAACAACAAGTGTTTATTTGGATTGCTACAAGCCGTCCTTTTTCAATAGAAGCTCACCTTTATAAAATCAACGGAGGTTCAGGGAACGAAACCTTTCAGTACAACCTCATAAATACCCAAACAACCACAACTTCCATAAGACTTGGAAAAAGACTTCACATCAATTTAATAAAAGTTGAACCATTTGAAGGTTTATTTCCAACTGACACTCTATTAGGCTATAACCTTTTCTTTTTAGAAAAAGAAAAGGTTATAGATTTAGGGAGTCTCGGTTTATTAACTCCTGAAAATCCAGAATCACTCGTATATGGGGGATTAGAATACCCGAGTTTTTTCATCACTGGAAAGGAAAGCTCGATTCTTTATGGATCCTGTCGAAAACCACATGGAGATGGCGAAGATGCTTTAGCAGCCGGAGATGAAGCCATTTGGGAGACCTATCTTAATCTTGATAAAAGACCTGGCTCATTATTTTTAGTGGGAGATCAAATTTATGCCGATGATGTGCCTGACCCTATTGCCCCATATCTATTTGAGCTTGGAGAAAGGTTAGTCGGGAATAACGAACCCTATTTACCTACTCTTGATAAACGCTTAGAAAAGGAGCCTTATAAGTCGAATTTATATAAAGTTCATGGTAGGAAACCTATAATGGATGAGTTATGCCAATTCACATCCAGGAAAAGTGATAATCACCTTATTACTTTCGGTGAATATGCTGCCATGTATTTATTATCTTGGAATCCACAAATCTGGGAACTGTTTGAACAATCTTCATTTAACAAACTCATGCAAGATGATGATTATTATATTCAGTCTACCGTAACAGACGAAATTGACAGTATCGAGACCTATACGAAAGCTCGACAAGAATTAAAATTTAATGAACAAGAAAAGCAAATCCATAAATTCAGAAAGAATCTTCCAAAAGTCAGAAGATTGTTAGCTAATATTCCTACCTATATGATCTTCGATGACCATGACCTGACGGATGATTGGAATATCTCACATGACTGGAAAGAAGCGGTTAAAGGGTCCCCTCTTGGAAGGCATGTTATTGCCAACGGATTGGCCGCTTACTGGGCATTTCAAGGTTGGGGAAATTTTCCCGATCAATACAATCATCAATTTCTTTCAACAATGAAAAAGCAATTATCCTCCAGGAAATTCAATCGAAAAACGTATCATAAATGGATAAATCTTTTATGGGAGTTTAACTCTTGGTCCTTTACCGCTCCCACGACTCCTACAACAGTATTTCTCGATACGAGAACACAAAGAACCTTCCCTAATCCATCCAATCAACATTCAATTAGGGCAAAGATAAAAAAGACTATTGAAGGACCAGAGCTTGTAAGTAAGGAAGCATGGGTGCATGTAACAAATCAATTGAGGAAAAGTGGATGGAAACCAGGAAGTCCACTAGTCGTTGTCTCACCGGTACCTTTTTATGGAATCGATCTTATTGAGACGTTTCTGCTCCGGTTTATTGCACCTTTGAAACTAATCGGAATCCCTGTCAAAACGATTTTTGATATGGAAGCTTGGAAATATAACGGGCGCGGTTTCACCCAGTTTCTACGAACCATTGCTCACTGGGATCCAAGCACATGTATTATTTTATCAGGAGATGCTCACACCGCCTCTTCTGCCCTCTCCCATATTAAACAGGATAATGGCAAAGAAATGACACTTATTCAATTCACCAGCAGTCCACTAAACAATCCAACCTTTTCAGGATTGATAGGAGTCGTGCTAAAGAGTGCGGTATGGTTATTCAAGAAAAATACTCATTCATCGTCCATCTACCGAAGCTGCGATGCGAGTTATTCGCTTTTTCAAACATTATCCAGTTCCCCAGCTTCGAAAACCACATCCTTATGGTCCGAAGAGATTCGCTATCTCCCTATGGAGGACGGGGCTTTAATTAAAACGAAAAACAATCTAGGTTATTTGAGTTTCCATGATAAAAATAAATTAACGAA
Organism: Mesobacillus maritimus; assembly: GCF_019749255.1. Taxonomy (GTDB): domain Bacteria; phylum Bacillota; class Bacilli; order Bacillales; family Cytobacillaceae; genus Mesobacillus_B; species Mesobacillus_B maritimus_A. Next base: position 148,758 of record NZ_JACWFH010000005.1, read on the forward strand.
TACTTTTATTGAAAACACTGACGCAAACTAGACTCCCCACATCCGCTCATTTTATGTTTTTTATCGAGTAAAAAAGTAGTAATAGCTTCCCTTCGCTCAAGAGATAATAATGTCGTTGAAGCGAAAGGGGGCTCTTTTTTTTATGAGATGGCAGAGGGAACTATTGAAAATTATGCAAAATAATAAAGACAAAAAGCTTGCATTGGTGATTGATACTTCAAGCAAGCAAACTGATCATGAGGTTGTTGAAAATGTCATTAAGTTTGTAGGGGAAATGAATCCTGAAGCGACATTGGTTCAAGCGGATTTTAAAATACGGAGCATCGATAAGATTAAAGAGGCCAAGGGAATCAAGTACTTTTCCCATGGTAAATCTTCCTATACCGAGGTTTTCGAGTGGGCAAATGAACAAGAAATTGAAACGGTTTTATACGTTACAGATGTAACTGGATTTTTATATGAAGAGCTAGAGGTTAAGCCTTATGTTTATTGGTTGATACCAGATCAGTATAAACCAAAAGTGCCATTTGGAAAGCTACTGAACGTCGTGTAAGCACGGGATTTATGAACATAAAAAAGTGCCTAACTTTTAATAGGTCAGGCACTTTCATTATTTTACACGCTTTGTTTCATGACTTCTGCGTATTCTTTTGAAGTTCTTACCTCTACTGTTAAGGTGCCATCTCCGTATACCGCGTTTAATAAAATTGGAACTCCAGTTGTATTTAGAAAGCGGAAATCCTTGCCACCGTAAGAAACGGTTGCATCTCTTCCTTCTGGAACATAGCCAACTGAAAGGGAGTGATGATGCCATTCTACATAATCAACCCCTATTTTATCTACGGCATTAAATAGGGTTGAAGACGTTTGACAAATTCCCCCGCCAATCCCCATGACCAATTTCTTATTTACAATTTCTTGTGCGGGCTGATACCCATGTTCAGCGTCACTAGGACCAACGGTATCGTTAAAGGAGAAATGGTCACCAACCCCAAGAATTACATTATCAATGGCCTTTGCGGAAAGCTCAATGTTTTTATTTCTTCCCACTACCCCTCTATTAAAATACGTTGTATAGGAGGCGACGACCACTTCATCTAATGTAGCAACATCCTCTTCCTTGTAGCCACTTTCAGTTACATAAACTGGTAGTTCAATATCCCCACCTTCTTCAGAAGCATTTAAAATGCTCTCCACTAACTCTGCTTCTTCAAGGACAACGGTTGGTTTACCTTTAATAATATTGCCATTCTCATCAATTCGATCAGGAATATTTCTTTGGTCATAACCTGGTTCCGAGTCTGTTCCCCTTGCTAACTCTTTCGCCCACTCTGCAACTTCTTTCTTATATTTTTCATCATCCGTCCCAAATCCTAGTACTTCGGGCACTATCGTTCTTAAGACTTTGTTTGTGTTAGGCTCTATCACATTCACATGGACCGGTACTGCTGCTGGTTCGTCGATTTGGACAATCTCGATGGGATTTTCTTCTTTTTCTTCCAGCTGTTCTGTCTCTTCCGGTTGCTGCTCTTCTTCTTTCACCGTTTCTGTCGCACAGCCTGTTAAACCTACTAAACTACAAATCAATAAAGCTGAAATTCCCCATGAATATTTCCCCATTTTTACCCCCATCCCGGATTTATATATAGTGAATACGTCCTTAGGATTAACCGGTATGCCCTAAGGAATTTATTTACATTCACTTATTTTATTTCGCATACCATCTAAGTATTCCTGCCTAGAAACCATTTTTTTGCAATTTTTTTACAAAATTATTGCAATTTTCGCTCTTATTATGAATAGATATTGTAGAATGGGTACAAAGACAATCAGGAACTAACCAAAGGATGTTTTACGAAAGGAGCGATTAGAATTGAATCATGTGTCAACCTTTAAAAGTGCCAACAAACTACTCACAGGGAAAGGTGCTACAGAGAAACTACTAGAAGAAACAATACGATTAGGAATGAACAACCCCTTGATTGTGACGGATGAAATCTTATTAAAAATTGGTGTTGTAGAAAAAGTAACCAAGCTTCTGAAGGATCATCACTATGGTCTTTATACCGGAGTAAAACCTGAGCCTGAAGTGTCCCTTGTATCAGAATGCAAAGAAGTGTTTTTATCTGGTCAACACGATGGGTTTATTGCCTTAGGTGGTGGAAGTGCGATTGATATTGCTAAAGCAGTATCAGCTTATGCTTCTTTTGACGGTGCGATTGACGAGTTGTTTGGAACAAACCTCGTTCCCGAAAAAGGAGCACCCATCATCGCGATTCCAACCACGGCTGGTACAGGGTCAGAAGTAACCAATATTAGCATCCTTTCCGATACAGAAGCGCAATTAAAAAAAGGCATCGTCAGTGATTATCTACTACCAGACGTGGCAATTGTGTCCCCAGAAATGACCCTTACGATGCCAAAATCCGTTACAGCAGCAAGTGGGATTGATGCACTCGTTCATGCCATCGAAGCCTATATTTCAATCAACGCATCCCCGATTACAGATGCTTTAGCGCTTGGAGCGATGAAAATGATTGCAAAGAATTTGCCAAAAGCCTATGCCAATCCTCATCATCTCGAAGCGAGAGAAAACATGGCAACAGCCAGTCTAATGGCGGGTATGGCATTCGGGAATGCCGGAGTTGGTGCTGTACATGCACTAGCCTATCCTCTTGGTGGTCGGTACCATATTCCGCACGGTGTCAGCAATGCCCTATTATTACCTTATGTGATGGAATGGAATCTTATTGCTTGCCCCGAAAGGTTCCGTGATATAGCCGAAGCTTTGGGGGAAAATACGTACGGACAGTCCGATACAGAAGCCGCAAATATAGCCCTTCAGGCGATGAAGAGATTATGCTTAGACGTCAACATTCCAAAAGGGTTAAGAAGTTTTAACATCCCGGAGGACGCTATCCGTGAAATGGCTGAAGATGCCGCCCAAATTACAAGACTGTTAAAAAATAACCCTAGAGTCTTGTCCACCGATGATATAGAGGAAATCTATCAGTCTGCTTATTAGATGACACTATGTTAAAATCTGTAGTAAGAAGTTCGTAAGGGAGGAATATCATTGCAAGAATATTTATTATACATTAATGGTCAGTGGAGAGGAAAAGAGCTTGATACCTTTGAAGTAACCAACCCGGCAACTTCAGAATGTATTGCCTCTGTACCAAACGGGGGTGCAGTTGAGGCAGAGCTAGCAACTGATGCAGCCTATGAAGCCTTCAAATCTTGGTCAGCTTATACGGCCTATGAACGCTCAGAAATTATTTGGAAATGGAATCGATTGATTGAAGAGAATAAAGAAGAGTTAGCTAGAACGATGACCATGGAACAAGGCAAGCCTTTTAAAGAAGCATTAGGTGAAATTGCCTATGCGAATGGCTTTGTTGCCTGGTATGCCGAGGAAGGCAAGCGTATCTACGGCGAAACCATTCCGGCATCTGCTAAAAATAAACGATTGTTTGTACAGAAACAGCCTGTTGGAGTCGTTGCTGCGATCACCCCATGGAATTTTCCAGCAGCGATGATTACTAGGAAAATAGCTCCTGCATTAGCTGCTGGATGTACGGTGGTCGTCAAGCCTGCTGAACAGACCCCACTAACCGCGCTTAAATTAGTTGAGTTAGCACAACAAGCAGGATTCCCTAACGGAGTGATCAATGTTGTAACCGGTGATGCTCAAGCCATTGGACAATCCTGGTTAGAAGACAAACGGGTTCGGAAATTGACTTTTACAGGGTCAACTGAAGTCGGAAAACTCTTAATGAGAGGCGCTGCAGATACCGTTAAAAAAGTCTCTCTCGAACTCGGTGGTCATGCACCTGTTATTGTGATGGAGGATGCCGACCTTGAGAAAGCAGTAAATGGTGTCATTGCTTCCAAATTTAGAAACGCCGGTCAAACATGCGTTTGCTCAAACCGTATTTATGTCCACGAATCGATTGAACAAGCGTTTACAACAAAACTGGTTGAACAAACGCAACAATTACAAGTTGGGAATGGTTTAGAAGAAGGGATTGACCTTGGTCCATTAATTGATACGGCAGCTATTTCTAAGGTTGCGCTACAAATAGAGGATGCTGTTAAAAAAGGAGCAACGGTGCAAATAGGCGGTAAAGTAATTGAGAATCTTTATTTTGAACCAACGATTTTAACAAATGTGGAAGATCATATGATGTGTATGATGGAAGAAACATTTGGACCTGTTGCACCAGTAACAACTTTTAGAACAGAAGAAGAAGCCATTTCTCGCGCCAATGATTCAGATTATGGGCTTGCTGCTTATGTATTTACAGAGAATATTACCCGTGGCATCCGGATAAGTGAAGCGTTAGAATATGGAATCGTTGGTCTTAACGATGGTCTCCCTTCTGTGCCACAAAGTCCCTTTGGAGGCTTTAAGCAAAGTGGTCTAGGCAGAGAAGGTGGGCATCACGGGATAGAAGAGTTTTTAGAGGTGAAGTACATTTCACTTGGCCTATAATAGGAAAGAGTCGAAGCAACGAAAAGCTTTGACTCTTTTTTTATGTGACTTATGGGGCATTCTTTATTCTTTCACTAGAGGAACAAACCTTATTTCTTCCTGTTCTTTTCGCTTCATATAATCCTACATCTGCTTGTTTTAAGAGTAGTTCAGGAGTGTCCACGGTTTCTAGGTAAGTTGCAACCCCAATCGAAATGGTAACCATGATTTTTGTTCCATCTGTAAGGGTGAAGGTGTTTTTTTCAACTGCTAGTCGTATCTTTTCTGCAATGTTCAATGCTAGAATATGATTACAACGCGGCAACAATACTGTAAACTCTTCCCCACCATTCCGTGAAACAATATCGATAGGCCGAAGCATTGTTTTAATTAACAACTCTCCTAACTGTTTTAGTATATCATCTCCTGCTGCATGACCATAGGTATCATTTACCTTTTTAAAGTAGTCAATATCAATCATTAAGAGACTTAGCTTCTCACTTTTTCTTTTAGCTTGTTCAAGCTTTGAATTAAACAAGAAATCAAATTGGCGTACATTGTTTAACCCTGTAAGAAAGTCCGTATTCGATAGGTGCGTCATCTCCAAGTAAGCCTTATTCATTTGGTCAATAAAATTCGCAAAAATAAAGACTAGCATCCCCAAGAAAATTGAAATGCCCAAATACGTTAGCATGACCGATATTGTATGGTTAGCAGTACCTAATAGAAGAAGATACATGAAAGTAAGGATAGAAATACTGAACAGAACCATATAGATCCATTTTTTTATTAACTTGATTTTTAGGTTGGATATGAACGCAGAAAAAATAGCTATTAACAAATAGGTAGTTACGATAATGATTAGGGTTTCAAACGTCCCTTCAATAAACAGGATACGGTTGAAACAAATAATTATCGCAGATACCATAGCTGAAATGCCACCACCATATAAGGCAGCAATAAGGATTGCCATATATTTAAAATCCAAAATCACTTCTGGTGCTAATTGGATACTGAACAACATCAATAATGAACCAAGCACTCCACTCAACAACCCAAATAACAGCTTTTGAGTAATGGTATCAATATATGGGTATCTTTTAAAAATGATCCCCCCAGAAAATAGAAATGTCATGACAATACAAACATGAATAAATAATTCTTTTAACATATGATATCCACCTATTAAGGAAAAATAGAATACAAGTAAATATTTATTATATAAGGATAGGACCTTCTTTGGAATCCTCCAATAAAAAAATATTCCCGTTACTGGTTACATTATGTCGGGATTGTGAACATACCACCTCTACACTCTACGTAAACTTAATAAGCCAGACCACTGAAGGACCTGGCTTGTTAGCAGTAGTGTAGCTTATTTATCTCGATAGATTACGCCGAATGGGTCTCTGCTAGTAGTTGCCTATTATAATGACGGTCTACTAAAAATCCATAAATTGATGCTAAAACTTGTTGAAATAACATCCCAATGACAACTGGTACAGCTACTGCAGCTGGGAAGTACGAAACCGCCAATACTGCTCCTGCACTAATATTTCTCATACCACCGGTAAAGGTTAAAGCTACAACGGTATCACGATCGCCCTTAAACAACTTACCAATCCCAAACGAAAATAAATATCCTGTAAAGGCAATAAAAAAGACGGTGACCGTAATCATCAACAGTTTACTATCAATTTCACGTAAATAAGGAGCAACCGCTGACCCATTAATCATAACAACAACCCCTAATCCTAGCTTTGAAAATGGTGCTAGCTTAGGGCTTAATTTTTGTTTGGCTTTCCCCTCTGTCATTTGATTCACCAACATCCCGAGAATAGACGGAAGAACAACCATTAAAAATAGTCCACTCATCATACTGTAGACGTCCATATCTACTCTTCCCCCTACCAAAATTGTCAATGTAAATGGAACGAGAAACGGAGAGAGGAAAGTATCTAGTAGAATAATAGATAAAGTTAACGGGATATTGCCACGGTAAATTGTCACCCAAATCATACTAGATATCCCTGTAGGGATCGCCATACCGAGAACCAGTCCTGTAATTGTTTCAACATCCCCGTTAAAGGCAAAATGACCGACGCTCCATGCCCAAACAGGCATTAAGATATGGAGGATAATAAGTATAATAAATAATGGCAGTGGATGCTTTAACGTTTCTTTAAACGAAGAAAAACTAGAGCCTAAACTTCCGGCAAACGTAATAAAAGCAAAAACCCATGGGATTAATTGGGTAAGGTTAATAAAAAAGTTCGCAAAGAGAACTCCTATAATAACACTAACAGGAGTGATGAGCGGCATTAACTTTTCTAGTCGCTTATTAAACTTATACAACAATATTCTATCACTCCTTAATAAAACAAATAGATTAACAATAAGACCATTCTATTAATATACATTATTTTCACGTATCATCGCTATGTAAATATGTGAAAAGACTTACCCAATAATTTCATCTTGAACTTTTTAATAAAAAGAGAGGTTTCCACATCTCCAAACTACTCGTGTTCAATATCAGTCCCTCGTGATGAGCGATATATGTTTTTCCTCGCTAAAGGAGATGTTGAAGAGAATGATTTCACTTAGAATTCATTCTCTTTTTTATTGTAAAACTTAAGAACCTTCCTCAACGATTTTAGCAAACTCATTAAGAGTTGTTGAATACTTGATATAAAGTCTTGGTAAAAGATATAGTTCCTTCTCTTGCCCCTTTTCAATATATTTTGCAGGAGTCGTCGTTAGCCCGAACGAATAATATTTCTTCGTTTCACTGACAACCTTGTCATTGAAATTTCCATATGGATAAGAAAGAGCGATAACAGGTTTGCCCGTTATTTGAAAAATTTTTTCCTTTGAATTTTTTAGTTCGTAAACATAGTCAGTAATTTGCGTTAAATCTGGATGTGTTGCCGTATGAGATTGGATAGAGAAAAAACCTGAATTTACCATTGCTCGCATATCCTCGTTTGACAAACGGTTCGGACGATTAACGAAATCAGATATGACAAAAATTGTCCCGACAGGCTTAAAGCTATTCGTTTGTATTTTTTCAAAGATCCTTAATGCATTAAGATTGTTTTTATAGCCATCATCAAATGTTATAAAAATCGGTTTAGGTACTTGATGAATCTTATCCCAATTCTCAAACGTTAATGGTGTAAACCCATTTTTTCGCAGATAGTTCATTTGCTCCTCGAAATTTTTTGGAGTTACAAATAATTCTTTTGATCCCTGGCCAGTATATTCGGCAATGGAATGATAAACTAAGATTGGTAGTTCTTGTTGAGCAAAAATTGAAGTGGGAGAAAAAAAGAAAAGAATACAAGTAATGATTAGAATAGCCTGTTTCATCGTTACCTCTCACTTTACTTATTGGATTGGCGATTGTTGTTCTTTTTTCCTATATGACTTATAATGTACAACTTGTAAGGATATATGTTACTTGATTGTGATTTTACAAAAACGGTTGTTGTGAATAAGTTCTGAACATAGAAAGTATATATAATTTAATATGAAGGTAAACAAAAAAACAGCTGAAAATGTCAGCTGTTTTTTTCGCCTGGCAACGTCCTACTCTCACAGGGGGAA
>NZ_JACWFH010000006.1 GCF_019749255.1 Mesobacillus maritimus
CCCTATAGATTGCACCCATGCCAGGCGCACGAACAATAGCGAACAGGAACAGTCACTGCTCGCTTACCTCATTTATAAGAACACTTTTTACCTGTATTAATATCGTGAGTACGTAAAAAACACTTTATAAAAAGATGTTAACCGTACAGCCTTTATAAAGGACATCTTCCGGCATTAAAAACCGGAAGCAAAGGGTGCGTCCCCTTACTTCCGCTTCATCTTCGCCTCAAGTACTTTTCATTGATCACGAGCACCTTCCCGTTCTCTGAAATAGAATACTTACGATTTATGAATCGATAGTTCTTATAATGAATGTGCCCGATGGTGTAGATAGGTAAAATCATAAACAGAAGAATAAAAATCTGTAAAAGCCAGTTAAACGTATTTCCAAAGATATATACCGTTGTTACTGCATGCACAATATAAGCGGTCATCAAGACAATCGTGACATTACAAATATGAAACGCAACAACCTCTTTCTTTTCCCGAAACATTCGTTCCAATTCATACTTAAAATGAATCGTAACAAAAACTGCTATTACGATGGCAATAAGCGAAAACAAATACGTGAAAACTGTACCCATGTTTCCTGTCCTCCACTTGATTGATCAATAAGCACCTGCCAACTAGATACCGTCCTCAACAAAAACTCACCTTAGTCTGAAACTGTGTAATAGAGAGACGTATTTAAAGTGAGATGTAGATTAAACTGTTCCGCCAATCCCCCTCTTCCTCCTGATTTTTCTATTTACCCAATACTATAAGATTCCTCTATGGCTTTTGCAACTTCGATATAGGCAACTAGCCTATACACCCGACTATTTCCCTTCTGTTTGCGCAATTTTACGCACATTATCACATAAAAAAAGAAGCAAAGGGTGCCCCCCTCGCTTCATCAAGACAGTGGAAAAACAATGCTGACCGTTGTCCCTTGAGATTTTTCGGATTCTACAGATACTTCCCCTCGATGTAATTGTGCGATTCGCATCGCAATATTCATGCCTAGACCTGTTCCTTCAATTCTTTCGTCAGTATTGGTTCCACGATAATATCTTGTGAACAAGTGTTTTTTCGTCACTTCATCCATCCCAATTCCATTGTCTTTAATGAGAATCTTAAACTCATTTTTAGGTTCATCTTTTGACAAGACGACTTCAATATCTGTACCTTGGGGATTGTGTTTGATGGCATTATAAATGAGATTATCGATCATTCTTTCAAACCACTTTTCATCAGCAGAAAGATAGTGAGGTTGATTCAATGGCTGAAAGCGCAGCTGATAGTCGTCTCTTAGCGTTAAGTCTCCTTGGAATTTACTTAGAATGTCTTCCATCAAAGGATTGATGTCCACCTGCTTAAAGCTCGCAGGTGTTTCTTGATTTTTCAACTGAAAACTTAACGAAAAATCCTCAATCAAACTTAACATATACTCACTTTTTTCACCCAAGGTCTTGCCGATTTCCTCTAACTCCTCTTTTGTCCATTCATATTGACCACTTTCTAGAAGTTTTCCATATCCTTGCATGGTGGATAATGGCGTTCGAAGATCATGCGAAATCCCTGTCATCCATTCTTCTCGATTTTTTTCTAACTCCTCACGCTCTTTTTTAGACCGTTCCAGCTTTTCTGCCATCCCGTAGAAGGCCTGAAAAACTTCATCATACAAACGATATCTCATTTTTGTTTTCCCATTTTTACGAAAAACTTGCTTCCGCTCACGCTCGGTAAGTACCTCTTCGTACTGCTCATTTCCCATGCGACTTAACCAATTCGCGAAGATAAACAGCGGATTTCCATAGCGAAACCCATTCCAAACGGAGATGAGAATCGTAATGAGAAGAACAATCATTGCGGTGATCCCAAACGCCATTGCTAAATCACGATAGCTATCGAAGTTCATCTCTTTCTTATTCTCGTTAGATGTAGTGAGGACCCACCTCAAATCAGAATCTGGATCTTGATAGGTCGTTAATTTAGTTGAAAAGACGTCTGGCTGTTCTTTTCTCATAAATAAATGTAAAGGCTTATCTTGTTCTTTTTTTGGCCCTACACCGATTCTTTGCTTCACTTTTTCATTTGAATCCACTAACTCTAGTGAACCATTTATATTCTTTAACTTACTTTCTACCTCTGCTAGGTGTTGGTCTGCGATTAATCCTTTTTGACCATAATCTTGTGCAAGTGTTTCCAAGAAGTTCTTTTCCTGATCAAAATGTCCTAAAACAAATAAATAGGGAGTTTCATAGAATGTTTCTAGATAAAAGGTTAGAGAATAGTCTTGTAGCTCCTCGGTTTCCTGCATCTCTAATAACTCAAATGGGCTATATTGATTGGGAAGATCTTTTGGCACGTTTCCCGCTTCCACTACTTTCCCATCTTCATTGATGATTTGAACCCATAAGTCTTCTTCTAAACTTTCATCCCATCCATCATTCATCTCTAACTGTTTAAAGGAAATTCCTGTATCAACCGTAATGCTTTCAAGCTTAGCTTGATAGTAATTATTTTCCGAAACATCCTTCGCATAAAAAGCAATCACAATAAAAAGAGTCATCAAAATCACAATGACCATTAGCACAGCTATTGAAATAAATTGGAAAGAAAAGTGCAGAAACAATCTCCATCTTAACTTTTTCATGATTGATTTCCCTTACTTAATTTATAACCTAGACCTCGTACCGTAACTAAATATTTAGGCTGACTAGGATCTTCTTCAATTCTTTCTCGTATTCTTCGAATATGAACCGGTACGGTATTTTCATCTACATAATTGTCAAATCCCCATACTGCCTCTAATATAGTTGTTTTTGAAAGTACTTGATTCGGATGTTTACAGAAATAAAGTAACAACAAATATACCTGTGTTGGGCAAGGGACGGGATCTCCTTGGACAAGTAATTCTCCGGCATTTTCATCTACCATAAACCTTCCAAAGTCATACTTTTTGACTGAATGTTGACTTTCAATGCTTTTTGGATTCGCTGTCCGTCTTAAATGAGCTTTAATCCTTGCCGCAATCTCCAAAGGATTAAACGGCTTTGTCACGTAATCATCGCCACCCGTTGCAAATCCAGTTAAAACGTCTAAATCAGATACCCTTGCTGTTAAAAATAGAATATAAGCATTGGAAATCTGGCGAATCTTTGGACATAAATCAAAGCCATTCGCATCAGGAAGCATGACATCAAGGATGATAATATCAATCTCGTTTCTTTCTAAAATCTCAATTGCGTCTCTCCCAGTATGAGCGGTGTATATATGTTGAAACCCTTCTTTTTTTAACATCATTTCAAGCATTTTCACAATAGCTATTTCATCATCTACAATTAAAATGTTTGTATTCCCCATCAATTTCCACCTCGTTGTTCATACTATCATAAGAACTTTACGAACAGATAAACAAAATGGAAAAACCTTTATGCAATGGTAATGTTTCGGTCATTTAATCGAAAGCTTGAAAAGGTACAGTAACATTAAGCAAGAATTAGGGAGGAAAAAAGAATGAAACAACGAGTTAGCACGATTGATGGATTACGAGGGTTTAGTTTACTAGGAATCTTAATGGCCAACATGCTCATTTTTCAGTATGGAATGTTTGGAAAAGACCAGTTAACGGACCTCATGTATGCTGATCATCTCGCCTATATTTGGCTGAAGATTTTTGTAGAAAGCAGTTTTATGCCAATCTTTATGTTTTTATTTGGGTATTCCATGATCATGATGAAGGGAAAGCTTGATAGAAACGGAAGCAAAGTGAAACGACACTTTGTCAGACGCTTTTTATTGTTGATTCTTTTTGGATTGCTTCATTCCTTTTTCATCTGGGAAGGAGATATCCTATTTAGTTATGGATTAATGGGATTAATCCTCCTCGTCTTTTTAAACCGAAAGAAAAAGACCCTTCTCATCTGGTCCATTGGATTACTGATTGTGACATCTTTAATGGCATACGGTGATCCAAATGAAATGATCGAAGATGAAACGCAACTAAATGCTTATGTTGAAAAAGCAAACCATATCTATTCCACGGGAAGTTATTCTAAAATCTATACCTTTCGAAATAGCGACGAAGATCCCTTTGGTTGGCCTGATTATATGTATGTAGTTGTCCTGCTGGTAGCTCCATTTATCACTGCCCCAATGTTTTTATTAGGAATGTACGCTGCGAACAAAGAGTGGTTCGCTACACCAAAACAAGAAAAGAAGAGATATGTTTGGTTTGCTAGTGTGTTTATTGCATTAGGGTTACTGTTGAAAAGCATTCGCTATTTGATTCCTGATTCTTCATGGGGTGAGGTCGCTTATACACTCGGATCATCGCTGCTTGCCCTAGGCTATATTTTCGGCTTTGCACTTCTTTATACAACCGAAAAACTTCGTGTTCAATCTTGGTTTGAAAAAGTAGGACGTCTTTCAATGACCAATTATTTAATGCAAAGCATTGTATGCACAGCATTATTTTACGGATATGGGTTGGGATGGTTTGGCAAGTTGGGCGTTTTAGTAGGAATAGGTGTTGCTTTAGTCCTCTATGTCCTTCAGATCATCACAAGTCATTATTATCTCAAACTCTTTAAAATGGGTCCGTTTGAAAGAGTGATGAGAGTAGGAACGTATTTAAGTTTTAAAGGTAAGCCTAAAAGAAAGAAAAAAGATAACGATAAAGTTGTGATTGAAGAAGATCCTCTCGTTTCTAACGGATAAGAATAAGGGTGACGAATAAGGGTGACGAATAAGGGTGACGAATAAGGGTGACAGGCACCATCCAGTTTCTGGATGGTGCCTGTCACCCTTTTCTCTTTTCTATACCTCTATTGGAGTCACTCTTACTGCACAGGCTTTAAATTCTGGCATCCTTGACTGGGGATCGAGTTTTGGTAAGGTCAATTGGTTAATGCTCTGTTTGCCTTCCCAATGGAAGGGAACAAAAACCGTATCCTCCCGAATGCCAGGTGAAAATTTAACTTTTAGGATCATCTCTCCTCTCCGGGAGCATATGCGTGCTTTCTCTTTATCTACTAAACCAATAAGGCTTGCGGTTGTGGGGTGAATCTCTATAAAAGGTTCGGAAGTTTTGTTTAATTCCGCTGTAATTCTAGTTTGTACCCCCGTTTGATAATGATGGAGAATCCGACCTGTGGTAAGCGTAAGCGGAAACTCTTCATCTGCTTTCTCTTTCGGAAATTGGTTCGCAATTGGGGTCACACGGGCCTTCCCGTTTCTATGGTAGAATTTGCCCCTCTCAAACATTCTGGGTGTTCCGGGATGTGACTCTTCCGGACATGGCCAGTATACACCTTTCTCCTCTTCTATCCGTTCATAGGTAATTCCAGCGTAATCCGCAATGCCCCCCTGTGATGCTTTACGGAGTTCTTCAAAAATCTCTTTGCTGCTTTGATAAGGAAAAAACTTTCCCTTGCCAAGCAACTCAGAAATCTCACATAGAATCTTCCAATCTAAACGAGCTTCTCCAGGAAGCTTCCTCGTGGCCTTGCGTAAGATGACTCGTCCTTCTAGATTCGTCATCGTCCCTTCCTCCTCTAAATAGGTAGAACCTGGAAGGATTAAATCTGCGAGCTCCGCTGTTTCAGACATCAGTGTATCAATCACGACGAGAAAATCTAGTTTTCCCAGGGCAGATTTTACGAGATTCGTATTGGGGTTTGAAACCACAGGATTTGAGCCAAGGACGATCATCCCACGGATTTCTTTTTCTAACATCTTCTCAAACATTTCATAAGCGGACACGCCTTTTCCAGGTATCGAAGACTCTTCAATCCCCCAAACCTTCGCAATATGGGTACGATGCTCCACATTGTCAACGGACCGGTATCCTGCCAATTGATCGGTCTTTTGTCCGTGCTCGCGACCCCCTTGCCCATTTCCTTGCCCGGTAATCGTTCCCTACCCACATCCATGTTTCCCAATTTTCCCTGTCATCAAGACTAAATTGATGAAATTACGGACGGTGTTCACACCCCCTGCATGTTGTTCAGCCCCTCTTGCCGTAAACACCATCCCTGTGGTTGCCCTTCCATATAAACGCGCTGCCTCAATGATTTGATTTTTGGCTACTCCAGTGATCCTTTCCACCTCGTCCAAATCAATGGACCGGGCAAAGGAAAGGAGTTCCCGACCTCCTTCAACCGATTTTTGCAAAAACGAATGATTCACATAATCCTCATCCACAATGATTTTGAGCATGCCATTGACGAGCGCCGCATCCATTCCTGGCTTAACCTTTAAATGGAGGTCAGCTACTTTTGAAGTGAGTGTTTCTCGAGGATCTATCACAATGATTTTTGCACCACTTGCTTTAGCCTTCCGGAAATAAGGCATGATGGTTGGTTGACATTCCGCTATATTCGCACCAGCCAAGATGATACATTCCGCATCCTGGATTTCACGTAAAGGATTGGTCAATCCCCGGTCAACACCAAATGCTTGGTTAGAAGCACCTGCTGCCGAAGACATACAGAATCGACCATTGTAATCAATATACTTCGTCTCTAACGCTACCCTTGAAAACTTCCCTAATAAATAGGCCTTTTCATTGGTCAAAGCCCCACTCCCATAGACACTCATCGCATTCTTTCCATATTTCACTTGGAAAGAAATGATTTTTTGTGAAAGCCAGTGATAGGCTTTTTCCCAAGATACTGGTACAAATGAATCGTCAACTTTTAACAAGGGGGTTCGTAAACGACTTGAACTTAACGCATGTTTATAAGAAAAGAGTCCCTTTGGACATAGCCTGCCTTCTGAAACTGGATCACTCTTTAGCGGTGTTATTTTATACCGAGTTTTTTGTTTTGACCGATCTTCATGTAAATTCATTTTACATTGCATGCTACAAAATGGGCATTGCGTCTCATGGAGATATTCTTTATCTTGTTGATATTCTCGTTCGCGAAACCCTTTTAAAAAATCAGACATTCTTTCCTCTCCTTTATATCGTCATCTAATGAAAGCAATTTTTATGAAAGACTCGATACACCACCTTGTTTCTTAGCCGTGAAAATCGTTCGAATTTTATCACTGTTATAAACCAAGCAAACAAGAGCGAACAAGGACAACAAAACAAAGCCGAGCATATAATCACCAAGATAATCCTTGAATATCCCTAATAGAATCGGAGGAAAAAAACCACCTAATCCACCCGCAGCACCAACGACCCCTGTAACGGCTCCCATGTTCCCTCGAGAAACTTCCGCTACTCGTTTAAAAACAGCTCCGTTCCCTGTTCCCAGCATAATCGCCATCAATAAACATTCCGCCATAAACAGGAGAAGGGGACCTTGCCATAAAGCCAACAAGATGGAAGTGAACAATATCGAAGAAAACACAATATTCAAGACTTTGACTGCCCCAAACTTATCGGAAAGGTACCCCCCTACCGGTCGAATGAACGTGGCCCCAATGACAAATATTCCTGTTAAGCCACCTGCTTGAACGGCATCTAAATGAAAAAGGTCTTGGAACAGAATCGGTAGATAAATCCCAAAGGTGACAAACCCTCCAAATGTTAAAAAATAATAGCCCGATAAAACCCAGGTTTCTTTGTTTTTCATGACCTCCAGGGATTGTTTGAGCGTTTTCCCCTCCTTTGGTTTTGCAAGCTCGATCGTTCCGAACCAAAAAATGACCGACATGATGAGAATAGCGAAAGCAAAAATCCGAAACATCCAAGGTAGTCCCCATAGGTTCATAATCTGTGGGGCTAGGAAACTGGCTACGGCCGTCCCTAAATTCCCGATTCCAGCAATCCCAAGGATTAGTCCTTGCTTTTCAGGAGGATAACATCTTGAAACGTAAGCAATCGAGACGGCAAACGTCGTCCCCGCCATTCCAATGAAAAACGCACAAAATAGAAGACCTTCATAAGAAGAAGTGAAACTGGCTCCTATTAAAGGAAGGGTTAAAAAAAGCATGGTAAAAACATAAACCTTTCTTCCTCCTACTCGATCGGCAAGAATGCCAATGGGGATGCGCATGACGGAACCCAAGAGAACCGGGATTGCAATCAAAATGCTTTTTTGTAAACCAGTTAACCCATACATTTCTTGAATCTTTCCAGCTACCGGTGAAAGAATCGACCATACAGAAAAAGCAATGATCATCGATAACGTAGAAAGAACTAATATCGATGTTTGATCTTTCTTATTCAACATGTAAACCTCCTCTATCGATTGTTCGCTATTATTTGATGCTGTTAATAAGCCAACTCTATACCAATGCCACTTGGGTGTCTTTGATGTTGTCATGTTTTATGACATAAGAATTTTTGTCCTCACGCAGAAAAAGGTGACCCGAAAAAGGTGACAGGCACCATCCAGTTTCTGGATGGTGCCTGTCACCTTTTTTTCGTCACCTTTTTTTCGTCCCTTAGCCCATATATTTCATACAATCTCTACACTGTATTTACAAGGAATTAATGTTCAACTGCTATGATAGCCTTACTAACAATGGAGGAGGCAGATGAAATGAATGTTCGTGCAGTATTTATCGATATGGATGGGACTCTTCTAACAGCCTCAAACGACATTTCCCGTCGCAATAAAGAAGCTATTTCTCGACTCACCCATCAGGGAATCATGGTTTTTCTAGCCACTGGTCGACACTATGAAGTAACTGCTCCCTATCACAAAGAGATTGGATTAGAAACTCCCATGATTTGTTTAAACGGTGCGGCCATTCATGATGCAGAGACTGGTAGAGCCTTGCAAATGAAAACCGTGCGAATAGACGAAGGACGATTCCACCACCACACCGCTGAGGCACCCTATAATGTAATTGTCCATACCGCAAATGGAATCTATTGTAAGGAGTCAAATGAAGAAATCGAGTATTGGTCAGAGGTTGGCCAAATTGAGCCACAATATATCGGAGATTTACGAAAGGCAAATTATCGTGATGTTCTAAAGTATAGTGTCCGAACTGGGTCATCAAGCCCTGAATTGTCTTCTTTGTTTAAAAATGAAGCTGAAGTTATTAATTGGAAGGATGGGTTTGAGTTACTTGCTCCTAATGTTTCGAAATGGTCAGCGATCAAAAGCTTGCTTCGTGCCTTTCGAATGAGTCCAAGTGAAGTGGTAGCCATTGGAGACGGTCCAAACGATGTTGAAATGCTTCGACGTGTTGGTACTGGTGTTGCAATGGGGAATGCAAGCGAAGAGGTAAAAGCCGCTGCCGATTTTATTACTGATCACCACGAAAACGATGGATTAGCTGAGTTTTTGGATCGTTATCTTTATCGTACCTATGGAACAAATGTGATTTAGGTTTGATTAAACCCCTTAGGATGTAAGTCCCAGGGGTTTAAGTGTATTAAACAAATCTTGAGATTTCACGGCTATTTTAGCTAACCTTGTTTTCAGCCTCTTGGTTCTTATCCTTTTTACCTGGTGCAAACCATCCAATTAGAGCAATCGCCACTAACACTCCATAGAAGATTGATGTCCATAGAGGACCGTGTGGAAAGTCATGATGTAAAACACCGATATCTTCATGGGCAAGTGTAATGACAACAAGCTTCACCCCGACCCAAGCGACAATCGCGTAGGCGGTTGTTTCTAAGGCTGGACGTGTATCAAGTAGTTGCACAAACCAAGTGGCAGCAAACTTAATTAAAATTAAACCAGCTATTCCTCCAAGCAGAATGACGGCAAACTGACCGCCATCCATCCCTCCAAAATTACCAAGGGGCGATTCCGGAAGGCCTAAGGCTAGAGCAACCGCAGCTAAAATGGAATCAATGGCAAAAGCCAGGTCAGCTAACGCAATCTTTCCAACTGTCGGCCAAAAACCCATTCCAGCAGCTTCTTCTTTATCATCCTTATGGATATCTTCATTTTTCTGACCAAATTTGGCTTGAATCACATGCTTCAATCCTAGGTAAAGAAGATAAGCGGCTCCTATCGCCTGTATATACCAAACGTTTGCAATAAAGGAAATGGCAAACAAGGCTCCAAATCGAAACACAAACGCCAAAATAATCCCGTAATTAATCGCTTTTTTCTTTTGTTCATTGGGTAAATGTTTTGCAATTACAGCCAATACAAGGGCATTGTCAGCAGATAATAACCCTTCTAGTCCAATTAGAACTAGCAATGCCCAGGCATACTCTAACCATATTGACTCCATCTACCTCTCCCCTTTCCAGGTTACTAATAGAATTTCCTGAAAGGGATAAGCTATGCTAATGAAGAGACTTCAATATTTGGCAACTCCTGCACGAACAAAACCATCTTATGTTGATCATTGTTTGTTTTTTGAATCAGAGAATGATTGGGACAGCTGTTACCCAATTTTATTTACATAAAATCGTTCTTTTATACAGAACATAAATTAATCATTTATAATTTGACCAGATGTTGTACTATATGTATTCCGTCTTTTTTATGCAGCAACCGTTCGACTTATTGTGGATGTTTCAAATCCTCCTTCCCTTTTTTAGAAAGTATAAAAAACCTCCATAAAAAAGGAGGTTAGATATCAGAATTGATTTTTACCAGTGCGAGTCCCTTTTTCTCTAGGAGAAACTCTAAAGCAGATTTAAACGTTGAGAATGCATTAACCTCTTTTACAACGGAAAGTCCAGATTTAACCATTACTTGAGATAATTGAGGCGAAAGCCCGACTAAATGGACTTCAATTCCCATAAGGTTTAAAGCCGTTAATAAATCTTTTAAGTATTTTCCTAAGCTCTGTAAATTGTCAACATTCTTAATGGATATCGCTGTAAAGTCAAGAATAACGGCATCTGTGGTCGTACAGCTAGCGTAATTTAATACTTTGGGAATAATCATTTGAAACCGTTCAGACGATAACACACCCGTGAATGGAATTAAAAGAGTATTTGGTACAATGGATGGTATAATAGGCAAAGCAGTTTGCTCGATGAGGTCTTCTAGTTCATTTACCCTGTTCTGTAGTTGGTTTATTGTCTCCCGCATTGACTTTATATCATTATTTTTCTTCTCCATAAACTCCCTCTATGCTTTCATTATTTAATCATTTAACCTATATTATATATCCCATTTTTCTTAAATTGAAACCTAGAATCACCATTTTATTCGGTGCCTACATTCTCGAAAAATAATGGTTCACGGTGCTTACCTGGTAAAAAAGAGGATGGACCACTAAGCCTTGTTTATTCCACAATGACTTAATGGTCCATCCCAATGATTATCACCTATAGGTATGATGCAGGGGGGTGAATAAATCTTCATCTGAATTTCTTACCATTGAAAAGTGATCAACATTGTAATGGCCATGGAGCGTTTCATTATGATGGTTGATTATTTGTTCAGCACTTAGTACTTTACTGTCTGTTGTCGAATGTCCATCTCCGACTAATGTGACATCAAACCCCTTTACGGTGGCTGTTCTGACTGCAGTATCTATACAATGTTGGGTTACACAACCCATTATCACCACATGTTGGATTGCTTGAGATCGTAAGTGATCAAGAAGCCCTGTACCATGAAAGGAATTCGTTGCTGATTTATCAAAGGACTTCGCATCCTTAGGGACATGAATGTTTTCATGTACTTGAAACCCCTTCCCTCTGCCTTCTGCGACATCTAAATCTCGTACAAAGACAACTGATACATTGCATTTACTTGCTTTTTCAATTACTTTATTGATGGTTGAAATGAGATGTTCTTTCTTGAAAACAGCTTCTTCTACTGGGCTTCCTTCAATTAAATCTTGCTGGGCATCAATGATTAACAAAGTTTGCTTCAATTGTTCTTCCCCTCTCTATTTGCGAATGCTTTTGAGGTGACTTCTAATTAATATAAAGTTGATATAATGTGTTAGAAAATTCAAACATTAAAATAATAACACATAAACGTTGGGTAATCACTTAAAATATTGTATTGGATGATCGATAAGTAGGCTGGAAAAGAGGGATTTAATTCATTTTCAGAGTCATATTTATCTGATCGTTTAAACATTAAAATCTAACATAGGAGCTTATCATATGAATCTAAATATAAGGCAAGAACAACCTGAAGATTACCAGACAACCGAGCAAGTAGTGAAAAGTGCGTTCTCAACTGTAGAATTTAGTGACAAACAAGAGCATGTCCTTGTCGACCGCATTCGGAAATCGGATGCGTTTATTCCAGAGCTTTCCTTGGTTGCATTCAATCAGGAAAACGAAATGGTTGGACATATTCTGTTATCAAAAATTCAAATTACCGATGGTCCAAAATCGGTCGAATCGTTGGCACTTGCCCCCGTTTCGGTTGCCCCTGAATATCATCGAAAAGGCATTGGAAGTCAATTAATCTATGCTGCAATTGAAAAAGCAAAACAGCTTGACCATCATTCAATCATTGTATTAGGCCATCCAACCTATTATCCTAAGTTTGGATTTAAATCAGCCTTTCTTTGGAAGATTCGTGCACCTTTTGATGTGCCCGATGAAGTCTTTATGGGGTTAGAATTAACTGAAAATGCCCTCGAGCATGTACAGGGAGTCGTTCAGTACTCGAAAGCTTTTGAATAGCATGGAAGGAACAATTTTAATGTGCGGTTGTTAGGATCAAAAAAAGGATGAATCACCTATCTTTGTTAATTCAACAAAGATAGGTGATTCATCCCCGATTTTTTTGTTTCTATTGCATGATGGATTGATCTCTCTTCTCGCCAACACGTTTTGCACCGATTTCTGCTCTAATTTGAGGCATGTATTTTTCATGGTTGAATAATGCGACGACAATAACAGTCAAGAGTAAGACAATTAATGGAATGTAGATAAATAGTGCCTTCATGGCAAAGATTGAACTATCTGGTTGCTCTACCGCGTTAGGAATGTAATGACCAAAAGCAAGAACCCAACCTACCATTGCCGAAGACAAGCCTTGGCCAATCTTCATCCCTGCACTTGTAATGCTAAACGCAGAACCTTGAACGGGAATTCCAGACTTCCAATACACGAGGTCGCCGACATCGGCCACGATGGCACTTGCACCTGCAATTAGTGGACCGGTACCAACGGACTTGATGATCAAACCAATCAATAACCATGTAACATTTTCGGAAAACATCCAGCAAATAACGGATCCTACTACTCCAAGAACTAACCCCGCCAATAATGTGTTTCTCAGGCCGAATTTTTTTACAATTTTAGGAGCAAAGATTAAGGCTGCAATCGATGGTAACATGGATGCCATGCTTAACGGCCCCATCAGATTTGGGTTATCGAAGATATAGGTAACATAATAAACTTGTACGCCATTCCCTGTCATAGCCAAATACATTAAAACATATAAAAGAATTGCGAATATGAAAAACTTATTCTTTAATAAGGCTTTAAAAGTAGGAGCAAATGACGTTTTCTGATTCTTATCAATCTTCTCCGCAATGTTCCGTTCTTTTACAAACCAACCTGTTGTCATCAAAGGCAATGCACAAAGGAAGGCAGCGATTAGTGCCGTTAAGGTCCATCCTTTTTGTCCGCCACCTAAGTTACTAACAAGTGCCATGGTAAACGAAGTAATCAAAAGGACCCCGGCAATGGCAAACATAAAGCGGATACTTCCCAAAGCTACACGTTCCTCTGGTTCTTTCGTCATGAACGATGTCAAGGAAGAATAAGCCACATTATTTGCAGTGTAAAATACAGCTGAAATCAATAAATATAGAATTAAAACATAGATAATTTGTGCGGTGCTTCCCCATGAACTTGGGACATTAAAGATCATAAATGTTAATAATGCCAGTGGTGGGGCTGTCCAGAAAACCCATGGCTTGGCTTTCCCCATTTTTGATTTCGTATTATCAATGATGTTTCCCATAAATAAATCGGAAATTCCATCAAATAGACGGGCGACTAAAATAATCGTCCCAATAATTCCGGCTGCCATCCCAACAGTATCGGTTAAGTAAATCGTCATAAAGGATGCAATAAATGTCCAACTAAAATTAGCTCCAAAATCTCCCAACCCAAACGCCAATTTTTCCCTCATTTTCAGTTTATAAGGTTGTTCCGTTTTCCCCTTTTTAACCGTATTGGATGTTGCTAATTCCATCACCATTCACTCCCATCTGAAATAAAAATTAGTAGACAACCGAAATTTGGATACGCTTTCATTTTATCAATCTATTTCTTTACTAAATTGGGGAAAAGAGGACTAAAATCAACGATTTTAGCCTCTTTTTGCTTGTTATTTTGTAACCAATAACGTTACTTTCCCTTGGATTAAATCTTTGTTTGCACTGCTATTGCCAATGTAGACTTCATAGTCGATATCTTCTAGCTCCCATCCATTGGTCTCTGGATTAAACCATTTCACCTTTTCAATCGGGCAGGAGATTTCAACTGTTTTCGTTTCGCCTGGCAACAGGTTGATTCTTTCAAACCCGCGTAATACTTTCACTGGACGATCAATCTTGGATTGACTGAACCCAACATACATCTGAACAACTTCCGCACCTTCCCGCTCACCTGTATTGGTAACATCGCATGTAGCAAAGATATTTTCTCGGGTAACATCAAATGAAGCATTGGAAATATTGAAAGTAGTATAAGATAACCCATATCCGTAAGGCAATGAAGGTTCAATGCCTTCCTTCTCGAGTTTGGTATAACCATGATAATATCCATACGTAATTTCTTCTGCTTCCCAATCAATTTGTGGAAGATGCTTTTCATCTGTAGGAACCACAAATGGCAATTTTCCTCCTGGGTTAACGTCTCCAAACAAAGTTTTGGCAATGGCAGTACCGCCTTCCATTCCTGGATAATAAGCCATTAGAATCGCAGAAACATCCTTTTTCCATTCTTCAATCATGATCATGTTCCCGCCAATTAGGACGGCTACTGAATTTTTATTCACTGGTCCAACTGCCTTAATTAATTCGACTTCATCATCATGGAGTCCAAGTGTTTCTTTTCTATCGCCACCCGCAGCATCAAATTCTCCACCAATGGCTGTCATATCAAGATCATCTGAAGTGTTTTCAATAAACTCCCCTTCATCGTCATGGTTGAAACCGACAACAAAGACGACCGCATCGACCGAACTTGCTAACGCTTTCGCTTTTTCCACATCTTGCCCATCATCAAAAATCACTTCTGCATCTGGAACTAAGTTTTTCACTCCTTCTAAAGGAGTCACAACATATTTCGGATAAACACGGCTGGAACCATGATCGCCGATATTTTCTTGGTCCCCAAGCTTCCCAATAATTGCTACCTTCTTCGTTTCAGATTTAGAGAATGGGAGAGTCTTATTATCATTTTTCATTAAGGTCATTGATTTTTCAGCCGCTTCAAGTGCCAAAGCAATATGGTCTTGACTCCCTAATAGTTCTTCTCCATATTCCTTGTCATCTGCTTCTGTGAAAGCAAGTAAAGTCCTGATGATCCGAACTGCAGCATCATTGATTCTTTCTTCAGGGACTTGACCATTTCGAACAGCATCCACTAGTTTATCCCCAAAGCGATGCGTATCGTTCATCTCAATATCCATGCCGCCATTCGCTGCATCGACAGTATCGCGAATTCCCCAGATAAAGTCACTTATCACAAACCCATCAAAATCCCATTCTTCTTTTAATACTTGATTTAATAAATAATCATTATGCCCACAATGAGGACCTTGGTATTTGTTGTATGCACTCATGACACTCGCAGCACCGGCATCAATGGTATCTTTAAAATGCGCTAAGTATACTTCTCGCTCGGTGCGCTTATCTGCTTTTACATTTACTTTAAATCGCGCATTTTCCATACTGTTAAATGCATAATGCTTCACGCAGGCAATCACGTTTTCACTTTGAACACCATTTGTTAAAGCAGTGCCCATTGCTCCTAAGTGGAACGATTCTTCCCCGTAGGTTTCCTGGCTTCTTCCCCAACCTGGGTTTGGCGGAAGATTGATACACACGCCACCGAAGAGATTTCCTCCGGATGCACGAATCTCTTTCCCGATTGCCTTCCCGATCCGTTCTTCTAGGTCTCTATCAAATGTCGCACCTCTTGACATTGATACTGGGAAACAGGTTGTTTTTCCTGTCCCCGTCACTGCTCCACGTGGCCCGTCTACAAATTTCATTGCTGGTACCCCTAGACGTTCAATTCCGCCAGCTTCGTAAGGAGTTTCATTATAGTGCTTGCCTTTCTTTAATTCTTCTATCATATCTTCAAGAGTGATATTTCCACTCATTAAATAGACCTTTTCATCAAGAGTCAATTGATCAACAATTTCTTTTGCTTTTTCGGTATAGGATAATCGAGTTTGCTTGTCTACTTTCACAGTTACTCCTCCATTCTAGTTTTCACTTATCGTTTTTTTACAGTAAAACCGTTTCTGAAAAAATCTTCCTGGATGAATATCGAAAGATGAAACCAACTCCCTTTCCACTTTCTAGTATAGTAAAATACCTCTGCCACTAAATTGTAACTGCTTTCATAGACTGAATATTGTATAATTTCAATATAAATAGTAAATATATTACAAGTTTGAGAGAGTGATAGTATGCTTTTTTCTTTTAATGACAAAGAACTAGATTTTATCTGCTCGATGATACAGGAAAATACTGCGTTGCCGATCATGATCGGTTCTGAGGGGCGCATTATAAAGGAATTCGCCCCAAACTATCATGAACATCCTCTCATTGAAAAACATGATATTTATGTACAACTACTTGATCACATCCAGGGAAGAATGGACATCCCCATCATCAAGACAGTCAATAAGCTAGAATATTACCTATGTATCCATACAAAAGACAAAGAAGAGAGAGTCGTTAGTTTCCTTATAGGTCCTTGTTTAGTAGAAAAGGTAACCCAACAAGCTTTTTACCATTACATAGAATCTTACAAGATTCCACGTTATGCAAAAGATCCGCTGCATGCCTATTTACAATCACTACCCATCTACACAAAGTTCCATCTATCCAGGATTGGACAGTTATTTTACTATTTGCTTTACAGAACCCCTATTGATCCATCCGAAATCATTGAGGAAGGTAGCTCATCAGGAAAGCTTCGTTATTTTGAGGACGATATGGAATTTATCATGTCTAAGAAACGCGCGGAAGAAAAATTACATCATGATAATTTAGCAGAGAGGAAACTACATAATTGGGTGAAAGAGGGATTAACAGAAGAAATAAAAGAATTCTTTTCATCTACTACCACGCTTGATGGACTGGGTACGGTGACGAAGAACAATCCCGTTCGAAATGATAAAAATCTGGGCATAACCATGGTCGCCCTCGCAAGCAGAGCTGCAATGGATGGTGGCTTGCATTCGGAAATCGCTTATACCGTAAGCGATATGTTTATTCAGCGGATTGAAGATGATCCTAGCTTTAAGCAGCTACTTTCCTTTACGAAAGAAGTGTTTTTGGAATATGCAGACCTTGTTCGGAAGATGAAAACAGATAATTTTTCAAAAACCGTCGTTTCGGTCCAACAATATATTTACAATCATCTTTATACGAAAATTGACCTTGAAACACTTGCAGAACATGTCCACCTTCACCCTAATTACCTCTCCAGATTATTTAAACAACAAGTCGGGGTCACGATTAGTGAATACATCCTACAAGAAAAAGCAAAAGAAGCAAAAAACTGGCTAGCCTACTCCGAATTAACCATCACAGAAATCGCCAATCAATTAAACTTCCATGACCAAAGCCATTTTATCAAAACTTTTAAACGCATCTATGGGATTACGCCTAAGCAGTACCAGCTGAAAAAGCATTAACAGAATCAGTATACGTTGATTTCACACTCCATATTTTTATGTATATTTGCTTTAAGTAAAAAAACAAAACGCATGTTCTCATTTATACTTTATCATGCTATACTAAAGAAGCAATAGAATAGGTTTACTCAAGGGTGGTCGGCACATCCCCAAATAGAAAAGGGGTTGTGCTGAATAACAGTGTTTGAGTCTTTAACGTTTGCTACCTTAATCGTAGCCGTACTGTCATTTAACCCCAAAAATAATGTCGAGGTTTGAATAAAAAGCGAGTTACCTTATCTATAAAAAAACAAGGCCGTATTGGCCCTGCTTCTTAATTGACTATTACCTTTCCAACCATTCCTTCTTGGGCATGGTAACGACAGATCAGCTCATATGTACCAGGCTTATCCGGTTTCACGGTAATGGTTTTTTCTTTTCCCGGCTGGACTTCTGCGTCAATACTAAGCTCTTTGACTGTGAAGGTGTGTTCTTTCCTACCAACGTTTTTCAATTTCAACGTAGTACTTTTTCCATTGGGAATAGTGATATCTTTTGGATTAAAGAAATCATCGTTTAACTCAACTACTATCTCTTTTTCCGGTTCCATAGGCTGTGTTGCAACACGTGAATCGGCAAATACACCGAGTGAGCCAAAAGTTGTCACAACCACAAACATTGCAACTAAGACCAACAATCCTGTTAACCACTTTTTCACAGACATTCTCAATCCCTCCTTTCATTACCCCTATTTTCTACCATTTTATAAAATAATATCTATGTAAATTGGGTTTCAGTGTGCGGAAAATGACCTCTTTCGTTTATTCGCCACTTTAAAAAAATAAAAAACCTCCTTTAGAACAGGGGGGGTTATCTAAGTTTATTTGAGTTCCCATACTATCAGGTATTTCCTGAGTCTGAGCATCGACAGAGCCTCTCGGTTCCCATACTATCAGATATTTCCTGAGTTTGGGCATTGACCGAGCCTCTCGGTTCCCATACTATCAGGTAATTCCTGTGTTTGAGCATTGACAGAGCCTATCGGTTCCCATACTATCAGGTAATTCCTGAGTTTGGGCATTGACTGAGCCTATCGATTCCCATACTATCAGATATTTCCTGAGTTTGGGCATTGATGGAGCCTATCGGTTCCCATACTATCAATTAATTCCTGAGTTTGGGCATTGACTGAGCCTATCGGTTCCCATACTATCAATTAATTCCTGAGTTTGGGCATTGACCCTGCTTCACAATACCCTTACTTCATGTTTAACCAAGGGTATAGGCACTGATGGTTGATTCTATAACCACGCTTAACCAAAACTGAGGTCTTCGCTTGAAATAATGTTTCAACTACCCTGGAATAACCTCAATTTATTTTAAAAAGAATCTTGGAACCTGCAATTCCCCCCTCTACTACTAATAACGAGGTCGTAGGGACAAATTAAACACACATAAAAGTGTGAAATTTGCCACAATATTGAAGATTATATATGATTAACTTATAAACGTTGTGTAGTCAACGACTTTCAGAAAGGTGGGTATTTCAGAAAAGTAGGATAAACGCACCTTTAAAGTACATTTAACAGATATAGACAAAAATCATGTATGTGTCGTTATCCCCGTTCTGCAAGAAATCCATCAAACGGTAATGTCTGAGATTACCGCTGAAAAAGTTCGTTGAGCTACAGAACCCTTTTACAATAATGATGAACAATATCGGAGGTAAAAATCATGAACATCGTTACTCTCGTAGGAAGTTTAAGAAAAGAGTCTTTAAACATGCAACTATTTAAGACAATGGAAGAACGATATCAAGGAAAATTGAACCTGACCTTGGCCGATATCGCTTCTTTGCCTTTTTTTGATCAAGATGAAGAAAACATTCCACCACAGGTTGTAAAGGAATTTAAAGAAGCTATTTCAAAGGCGGATGGCGTCATGATTATTACTCCTGAATACAATTGGTCCGTCCCTGGTGTTTTAAAGAATGCTTTAGATTGGGCTTCTCGTGTGGATAAGGTATTCGTCGGAAAACCTGTGATGGCTCTTGGCGCTACCCCTGGAATGCTCGGCACTGTTCGTGCGCAAATGCATCTACGTGAAATTCTATCCTCACCGGGTATTCAAGCTAAAATCCTTCCGCCTGGAGGAAATGAAGTGCTCGTTGGGATGGCAACTCAGAAATTTGATCAACAATCAGGTCGATTGATAGATGAAGGAACACTTAGTTTCCTAGATAGTAAAGTAGAGGCGTTTGTTGATTTTATTAAAAAAGAGAATTAAAACACTGTGAAAATGAAAGACCGCTTGAGACCTCCAAGCGGTTTTCGTTTTTACATCAGGATTGCACCACTGAAACAACCACTTTCCCTGCTGCATGACCTCCTTCAAAGTAGTTTAGTGCTTCAGGAATTTCACCTAACCCTTGATATTGACGGTCAATCACAGGTTTCACTTTGCCTTCTTCAATGAGTTCCTTCATAAAAACTAAATCTTTTTGGTTTGCTTTTTGCAAGAAGTTGCCCATTTTCTTCTTCTCTTTCAGGTTGATCCACGGACCTTTCAACATCACCTGGTACATTTGAGTTTCTGAGCCTCCGACATGAACAAAGGTCCCTTTCTCTTTTAGAGCCTGTTTATAAGTGGCTATTGGCTGATATCCATTTGCCCCGATAATCACATCATATCGCTCTTTCCTCTGTGAAAAATCTTCTTTCGTATAATCGAAAACAGTATCTGCACCAATGGTTTTCGCAATGTCCACCTTACTTGTGCTACATACAGTCGTCACCTCTGCGCCGAGCGCTTTGGCAATTTGCACCGCAAATGTTCCTACCCCACCAGATCCTCCATAGATTAATACCTGTTGCCCCGCCTTCACCTTTCCTTTGTCTCGAAGTCCTTGCAGAGCCGTCACAGCGGCCATTGGAACTGCAGCCGCCTCTACAAAAGATAGATTCGTAGGCTTGTGTGCGATTGCCAGTTCAGGGACCGCTACATATTCGGCAAACCCTCCCCAGCCACTACTAGATAAGTCTCCATACACCTCATCTCCCGGCTGGAATTGCGAAACGTTCTTGCCCACAGACTCAACCACACCTGCAATATCTCCACCAGGGATTTTGTACTTAGGCTTCACCACCCCAAACGCCAAGCGAGCGAGGTACGGTTTGCCTCTTAACAATACCAAGTTTCCATAATTCACGGAAACAGCATGAACTTTCACTAGTACTTGATGATCTTCTAGTATTGGTTTATTAACATCAAGATAGTCAAGGGTCTCCGGTGACCCATACTGATTTGAGATAATCGCTTTCATCCTATTCCTCCCACCTGTATCTGTAAACTTTATCCACGTTTTATTTAGTTAAGAACTCTTAATTTAAGACAATGGGCTTAGGTCCATCGTTTCGCTGTTTGTAACGAATCAGAACCTACACCTCTTTTAGGCAATACAAAAGACCCTGCTCTTAGAATTCTTGAAGAATCTATATGAGCGATGATACAATAATGGTTATAGAATTTGCCTATAAAACCACATGGCTTGCTCCGGGATGCAAGTCAGTATACATATTGGAGGAAAAAATGAGTTTACAACTAAATTTGGATTTTTACGAAGATAAAATTGAGTTCTTTGAGGCTGAAAGTATTAAGAAGTTAGAAGAAAAAATTCAAACACAAATTGAAAACAACAAAGCCCTACTGCTCGCAGTCCATTCTGTCTCCCACCAAATGTACGTTGGCGAAGATGGTCGCCGCTTTTATAGCGCAGTCGTGCATTTTAAACTTAAGCAAAGCGCCGGGTCTTCTTTTTCCGTTTAAAAAGGAGTGCATTCCCATGGTTGCTTATGAACATAATGGGAGTTTACTCCTTACCATTTAACTCGTTATGATTCGTTAATCTAAATCTTTCCATTATATACCGTTTTTAGAGTATGATAGATAGTAGAGTTTAGTTCTAACTACTCATAAAATGCAGAAAAAAGAGGTTGCAAGTGTATGAGAACGGAAATTAGAAAAAGTAAAAATCAAAAGCTTTTAATTGTGTCAGGAATCCTTTTCCTGGTGTTAAGCATTGTGGCTTTTGCGATTTACAAGATTAATGAGAATGCTGCTGCATATGAATTGGAGCAACGGGAACAACAAGAGGCACTAGAAAAGCGACGTGTTGTTTTAGAGGAACAAAAAGCAGCAGAAGAAGCAAAACGTGCGGAAGAAGAGGCAGCGAAAGAGGTCGCCGAACAAACGGGGTTCATTGGTGGAATTGAGTATGATACAGGTCTATCCAAAACATCGAATGAAGCGGAAGTCATCGCCGTAATGCATAAAATGACCCACCAAAAAGTCAGGGCAGAAGAGAAAATAGGGGCGATCCCAATGGTAGAAGACACCATCAATCAAGTCCATGACATTATCTCCAACAGTACCTTTAAAAATAAAGAAAAAATGCTGGAAATTGCAGAGAAATGGAAGAATGGATGGTTCGATACGATAAACCTTGATCATAATTTCTTTTGGGAACTACAAGGTGGGACAGTTGGGAAAGCCTACGGGGTCCTGAGTTCAGAGGAAGAAAAAGTGTTTATTAAGAACAACTTCCCTGACTACGTACAAGAATAAGCTTTGTCCATTAGGGAGCGGCTCATGGACTTTTTTTGGGTATCATCCCATGATTTTGTCCTTGAGAGAGCGGCTCATGGACTTTTTATTGATATCACTCATGATTTTGTCTTTGAGAGAGCAGCTCATGGACATTTTATTGATATCACTCATGATTTTGTCTTTGAGAGAGCAGCTCATGGACATTTTATTGATATCTAGCTGGGTTTTGTCCTTGAGCGAGCAGCTCATGAACGTTTTTTTGTTATCACTCATGATTTTGTCTATGAGAGACCGTCTCATGAACATTTTATTGATATCACGCTTGATTTTGTCCTTGAGGGAGCAGCTCATGGACATTTTTTTGATATCACTCATGATTTTGTCTTTGAGAGAGCGACTCATGGACATTTTTTTGATATCACGCTTGATTTTGTCTTTGAGAGAGCGGCTCATGGACATTTTACTGATATCACTCATGATTTTGTCCTTGAGAGAGCTTCTCATGGACATTTTTTTGATATCACGCTTGATTTTGTCTTTGAGAGAGCGGCTCATGGACATTTTACTGATATCACTCATGATTTTGTCCTTGAGAGAGCGGCTCATGGACATTTTTTTGAAATCACTCATGATTTCGTACTTGAGCGAGCGCTCATGGACATTTTATTGATATCACGCATAATTTTGTCCTTGAGGGAGCAGATCATGGACATTTTTTTGATATCACTCATGATTTTGTCCTTGAGAGAGCGCCTCATGGACATTTTTGGGATCTCGCCATGATTTTGTCTTTGAGAGAGCGGCTCAAGAA
This sequence comes from Mesobacillus maritimus, assembly GCF_019749255.1. Lineage (GTDB taxonomy): Bacteria > Bacillota > Bacilli > Bacillales > Cytobacillaceae > Mesobacillus_B > Mesobacillus_B maritimus_A. The sequence goes on from NZ_JACWFH010000006.1 coordinate 23,125, forward strand.
CATTATTTTCACATCATGCCAGAGTTTTGTCCATGAGAGCGCAATGGTAAAAGAATGTTGATACCCATTAAAAGAACAAGGGAAACGGCTCATCCGTTTCCCTTGTTTCTTTCCTATCGATTCCACCTAATTCGAAACTTTTACTACCTGGTCTGGATAGCTCGAAGGGGTTGTCAGCTTAATCAATTTATAGGATAGAAATGCAGTTAAAAATCCTAACACGCCCATAAAGACAAACCCTGTTTCTAGCCCTCTCCAGTCAATTAGTAGCCCCATCAAAATGGGTCCAATAAACATTCCCACCCCATAAATCGCTTGATAAAACCCCATCGCCGTAGATCTCCTACTCTGTTCTATATGTTTAATACTCAAAGCCATCAATATTGGCATCACAAACCCTCTTCCGAACCCTGCAAAGGTTTGTGTGATAATCAGAGTCGTGATACTACTCACATAGGGGATGATGACCGTGAAAACGCCAACTAAGAGAAAACCAAAAATGACTACTTTCTTTTCTCCATATTTTGAGGAAAGAAAGCCTCCCCCAATCATACCAGCTACTGCCGTAGGAAAAGTGGAGAAAAAGGTGAGGAGTCCCATTTCGAATTCACCCGCTCCCAGGGATTGGGCAAATACAGGCGTGAATCCGAAAACCGTTGCGAATGTCATAATTTGTGACAAGATGGCCACGAAGGAAACTCTTAATAAAATCGAATCGCTGGCAACCTCAAGGACGCCTTTTAAGGTAATCTTTTCAGCACTGATATCGGTATTTTCGATAAGGAAAAACGACAAGACAACCCGATGGCCCCCGCAATTCCTCCCACAATAAATGCCGACTCAAAACCGAATGCAGCTGCAAACCATCCCCCACTTAAAATTCCTACCATTTGCCCTAATGTACTAAAGAATGAAATGTTCCCAATTGCCTTGGTTGTGTGCTCTTTCGCAAAATAAGAAGAAAATAAAATCGTGAAATCCACCCAAGTAGCAGCTGCAGCCCCCGCTAATGCACGTAGAATGAGAATCCAGCTTACTTCTTGTACAAAAACGATGCCGATACCAGATAAAAGTGAAAACATTAAACCAAATGTGATGAAAATCCTTCTTTTATGATACCGATCTGACACCACACCGACCGGTATTCGTAGAAGCAATTGCGTTAACCCATACATGCCAATAATGAGGCCTATCGTATCGTAGGATGCACCTAAGTATTCTAAATAGGAAGCTAAGATTGGGACACAAGTATACATTGAAAACCAAAACGTCAATGTTACAACATAAAACAATGGTATCCGATAATGATTGTTTTTTAATCCATTCAAGCCAAACCCACCTAAATATTTTAATAGAGGACCGTTCTTTGGACAAAATCAACCATTTAATTTCCCATCCCAAGAATCCCCTCTTACTTCTTCTCGGGTAGCAAAGCTATATCCTTTTTGAATACGAACTTTTTACCTAAATTCATTCTTTTTATTGTCAACACCCTAACCTCTTCTTCTAATATAGCAACTGGGATTTGATGGAGCATTCTCCGGGCTGATTTCTTGTCTTCCGGTTGATCGATTTGGACGTCGCCTTTCCATCATACAGATGATTTTCCAGGTGCAGGGCCGTCGTCTTACGGGATTAAAACTAAAACGAATCGGACAATGGACCTGTCCCTTTGTCCTACCACTCAGTTTATTATTTTAATGCTTCCTGTATATATTGATAGATTTCGCCATCCATTCCATATTGCAAGGCATTACCTGGATTCTCCTGATGGAACCTTTCAGCTTGCTTCTTTATCTCAGCGTCATTCATGGTAAAGGATTGTAGGACCTTACTCCATTCTTCCGCCAGTTTTTTTACTTTGCTATTGGAGGAAGGAGTCCCTTTGTCCCTTTCGGCACGAATGTCTTCTAAGATTTTAATGAATTTATTCTCCGCAACTTTTAGGTCCTCTTGATTTACCTTATGATAGTAATTTCTTATACTTACTATTTGCTGTGCAGAAAAATACTTTTCTTGATAAAGTTTCATAGCAGCAAATAGCTCTGTTATTCCTTTTACGGACACCATATCTTTATCCCGAATGATTTTCGCTGTAACTTCTAATTCATTTAATAGATTTTGTTGGACTTGAATATCCTCTCTTAACCGATTTATTTGTGTTTCGATGATGTTAATCGCACTATTTTCTGCTTTATCCTTCATAATTTCCTTTATATCCTCTAAAGCCAATCCCATTTGTTTTAAAGATAAGATTTGCTGCAAGTTTGATAAGTCAGTTTTTGTATATAGCCGATGTCCTGAGTCTGTATATTCAGAAGGAGAGAACAATTGAATTTGATCGTAATATCTCAGCGTTCGGATCGTTAATCCAGTCAGCTCCGCAAGTTCTCCAACTTTCCAATGTTCTTTCACTTACACCAATCCTTTCTATTATTGTTGTTTCCGCGAAGTCGAGAACATTATGAAAGAAGTGCTTGGAGTTCATGTATAGTAAATCGATAGGTTCTCCCACAGATTTGACAGCCTGTCTCGATGGATTCTTGATTCTTAATGGATTGTCTTATCTCATCTTCTTCAAGACTATATAGCATTCCATAGAACATTTCTTTTGAGCATCCGCAGTAAAATTGAACAGAGCTTGATTCCATATATTTTACATCGGGAAAGAATTCACTTAGCTTTTCTTCCACCTTGCTTTCATTACATTTTCCTAAACTATTAAAAAATGGTTGATTATTCCGATAGATGTTTTTTATTTCACCAATCAAATGAGGCGAAGCACCTGGAAGTAATTGAGCGAAGATACCCTGACTAACCAGTAACTGCTCATCCTTTTCGTTAAATATTAAATCTGTCCCGATAAAGGTTTGAGTTTGTTCGCTTTGTGCGAAAAAATGGGAAAAATCATCATTAATATTTCGGTAAGGCATATCGGTTATTCCAGTAAACTGATTCATGGCGGACCCCTTAATAACCCGAATCGTTCCCTTTTCCCCAATTAGGTTTTCAAGTGATACATTACGCATAAACCCCGAAGATGCATGGCGCAATCCTTCATTTAAATAGCCTCTTACATTCCCATTTGCATCTGCATCAGCAAAGACTTTATAGTTCGGGTTAGTCATAGTAATTTGAACACTTATTCGCTGACTGCCTTTTAAGGTTGCAGACATCAGACTCACTGCAGATATTGTTTTCGCTAATACCACCTTTTGAATTTTATCTGTCCCATTGCTTAGTTGTAGAATTTCATTTACCAATCGGGTATTGTCCATATAAAACAAGCGAACTTGCTTTTCGTAGATAAGTGTCTTAACCATTCCATTTTGCATCATTATGTTTCCTTTCCTCAGGATTTGACGTTAAGACCACTATAAATCATACCCTTACGTAAGGTTCAAGTTGTTATTAAATTTCTTAAAAAGAAAGGACAGGGGGACAGGTCCATTTTCCCAGCGTTTGGAACTCCTGGACTTAGTGCCTGTCCCCCTGACTCTATCATACAACGACTTCCTCTATAATTGAGGTGCCTTCTGTGTTTTCAGCATCATGCCATTGCCATTCTTCGTATAGTCTAATTCTTCCGTCAGCCAAAATTTCTGGAGTAGAAATACATTTACCGCCTCTAATTTCATTTCTATTATTCACGTGATTGTATCTGAATTCTAAAATGCCACCCTCCTTAACGATCCCAATTAACGTCCCTTTTAAAATTTCTCCCCCACTGTATGTAGCTGATATGATTTGCCCTTCTTGCTTATATTCAAAGAACGTCTGTGCAGACACCTCTCCATTCTCTGTATTGGCAATCGAAGTAAATTTTCGTCCATGGTAATTGATCATTTCTCCACTCCCCAACTTTCTAATGATTCACAATTGTACCACTCCTTTCTTTTATAATCTTTCTTTCTGCCTCGGGCATATGATTTGGACATTAACATCTAGGCCACCTACTCCCATAACAAACTAAAAAGGCGTGGTTACGATCCTCCACGCCTTAGTTTCTTGTTATGATAATATGCATAGAAACAAACAAATCGTTAAAAAAAGTTGCGCTAACTAACTGACACTTTCTTTATCTACCCATTGGCAATAAATTATTGGCTAAACATTGTCAAAATCAGCGAAACATCACTAGCCTATGGACTTTTATCCAGAGATTCCGTATTTTTCTCTGGTCCTTAACAAACGTACTTAGCCCCCGGTATGAGTACCTGCATGTCCTTGATCCTCAGAATCCTGTTCTTCTCCTTCAGCTCCTTCCAAGTCATCCGGTTACCTGTTAAAGTAACGCCCCCGTTAATTTAAGTGCATAAATTCACAAACTCTCAAGTAAATAAAAGTAGTTTTACTTTAATTTTTGATTGTTAAGTAATGAATCGCAAAATGGTTTACACAAACCTTGCTCTGACATACGTTCTAAAAGTTCTTTAGTAGAAATTTTATTCGAAGTATTTCTTTGGATAGCTGAATCTAATAATTCATATTCAAAATAGTTTAACTCTGGTTCAACGAAAAAGGTTGGAAATTGTTCATTAAACATTTTAAATACCTCTGTTTTTTTATCTGGACTTTTTTGCAAATATGTTATTGTTGGTATAAAGGTAAGAAGGAAGTCAATTTCATTTTCAGTAAGTTTTCTCATCTTTAGCCACTCTGTAACTAATGGGATTTCCATATTAAACCCTCCTTTTATTTCATCACCTAAATTTTCGTGTTATTTTTATATCAATATAAATAGGAGTTACCGACTATCAACAACTCCCTGTTAAACAAACGCTCCCGTTACTTGAATAACTGCTTATGCTTCACCCATTCCAAATCCAAGTAGGAGAAGATATGCTATTGTGATAAATGCTAATAAGTTAAGTATTATAATTATCCACTTACCAAAACTATTTTTTGCTTTTAACCCCACAATCGTCCCTAATAATGGAAATAGACACATCGAAATTATTGCTATCTTTCCTAATGAACCGAAAGATACACCATTTATCATCATAAAGAATAAGATAACAAATATGCCTAAACATAAACTTGAAATAGCGTTGTATTTATTCATTTTCCCCTCCTATTTTTGGCATTACTTCTCTTACAACATAAAACAGAATTACAATACCATATTCAACTCTTCTGCCCTTTAAAGCAACAGGAGCTACCGCATTCGACAGCCCCTTGTTCAGCTATTGCACCCGTTACTTTAAGTGTATCTTTTCACAAAGTTTGTTTAATAAAATGTTTTATTTCCCCTCACATTTAAAAAATGTAAAACATTATAATAACAAAAAGAGTGCCTATATAGCACCCTAGTTATTACTTTTATTCTTCAGAATATAAAGTTCTCTCTCGAGCTTATTTACCTTATCAGCGATAAAATCTACGTCAATAATTCTTGATTCATTGGTTAATTCAAACTGTCCGCCAACACCATCAAGTTTTGCTTCAATGGTATCAAATCGATTATGCATTTCAGTTTTCAAATCATTTACATCCGTTTTCATACTTTTTATTTCTTTATTCATTTCGGTAAGTAAATCAAGAATTTGCTTATTCACGTGATCACCTCTAATAATAATTATAATAGATGGTTAGTAAACAAGCATTACCTTTTTTATTAAAGAATCAACTATTTTTTCACAATCGCACCCGTTAGCCATTCATGAAGCGCAAAAATCAGCGCTTCACCACAGAGAATGATAAACCGTCAATACTGATTCTACGGCTGGGAGAGGAAGGTCGATCAACTATGGTGCGTGAGAGCCCATCCGTAAGTCTGACTCCAACGACCACGGTGCACCACTGACTGTCGCTCCCATACGGGAAGCACTCATGGTAGATTAATCCCATTCTGGTTGCTGCACCAGCCTCCAATAATAATACGAGCCGTAGAAAGGATGTTTTCAATGGATGTAGTCATTGAAAGAGCATGCGGTATGGATGTTCATAAGGACAATATTACTGCATGTATTATGACACCAGAAGGAAAGGAGATTCAAACGTTTTCAACTAAAACTGTTTTTCTAATACAGTTGGTTGACTGGATTAAACAGCATAACTGTACCCATGTTGCCATGGAGAGCACGAGTGTTTACTGGAAACCTATTGTGAATTTACTAGAGGCTGAAGATATTGAGTTTCTAGTTGTGAATGCCCAACATACGAAGGCAGTCCCAGGACGTAAAACAGATGTTAAAGATGCAGAATGGATTGCCAAACTTCTTCGTCATGGACTCTTAAAAGCTAGTTATATCCCAGATTGAAATCAACGGGAACTACGTGAACTAGTTCGATATCGCAGAAGTATTATTGAAGAACGTGCTAGGCAACATAATCGCATTCAAAAGGTATTAGAGGGTGCAAATATTAAGCTAGGCTCTGTGGTTTCGGACGTTATGGGCGTTTCAGCTCGGGATATGCTTAACGCTATTGCCGAAGGCGAAGAGGATCCTGAAAAACTAGCAAACTTCGCTCGACGTACAATGAAAAAGAAAAAAGATGAACTTATGCTTGCCCTTAAAGGCTATATCAATTCGCATCAACGCCTTTTGTTGAAAACAATTTTGAAGCATGTTAATTTTTTAACAGAGCAAATCGAGATGCTCGACCAAGAGGTCGCCGAAAGAGTTAGCTTCCATCAAGAAGACGTTGACCGTCTAGATTCTATTCCTGGCATAGCTACAAGAATGGCTGAGCAAATTTTATCTGAAATTGGAACAGATGTTAAAAATCAATTTCCAAGTGAGCTCATATATGTTCTTGGGCAGGCGTGGTTCCTGGACAAAACGAAAGCGCTGGGAAAAGGAAATCAGCTAAAACGAAAAAAGGAAACAAGTATTTGAGATCAGCATTAACAGAAGCAGCCCAATCTGTAAGAGGATCTAAGAACTATCTCGGAGCACTGTATAGGCGTACAGCACCACGAAAGGGTAAAAAACGAGCAGGAATAGTAGTAGCCCATGCCATGTTGAGAATTGCTTATTACCTCTAAACTCGAAAAGAGATGTATGTAGACTTAGGCGAAGACTACTTTGACAAACAGAGGCAACAATCCATTGTACGACATTCACTACGAAGACTTGAAAGTTTAGGATACACAGTAACGTTACAAGAACCTGAAGCATCTTAATCCAGTCCATACTCCTACATTAGATCAATGAATCAGGCGCTCTCCTCTTTGAAAAAATGAATGAGCTGCGTCTTATTAAGTATTGCCTTTTTCACTAAATTACAGAAGTTTATTTTCATGGTAGTACAATAAGGAATTCAACAAAAAAGTGCATAATCCTTCGTGGATCAACGCACCCGTCAGTTTAATAACATTTAATTTCCACTTTATTCGTTCATTAGGGCGAACTAATTATAATAGTCCTTTAAATTGCCATTGTCCCACTCTTGTAAAAGATAATGTGAATCAAATTCTAATGCCTTTGACAATGTTGCAACTTCTGTAATAATGTCCTTTGCTTTTTTTTAGCAGATTCAATGCAATTTTCAATAATCTCCTCTAGTTTCATATTTTCACCTCTTAAAGGCTACGTTCATTAACAAATTTCTCCATCCGAATTTAATTAACCTGCTTCGTTTGTTTAAGAAAGGATAATCAATTACAGTCTCCAGTTCATCAAGCATTGCTTCATTACCTGAGAACATCTGATTATTTACTTTTTTGCAATGCCTTAGTCCGTTTATATGGTTAGCTACTAACTTAACTGACAAAATGCAATTCAGCTCTTTTTCCATTCCATTAAAAATTCTTCCTCGAGGGCCTGTTCATCTAGTAATGTCTCTTTTATTTCAAATCCATTTTCCAAATAAAAATGAACAGCATGATCATTTTTTTTGTACACTTTTAATTGTATATCTTCCCTTTGTCTTTTAATAAAACTTAGTAATGCTTTTCCATATCCTTTGCCTTGATGCTTCACATCAATAAATAGTGCAGCCAAATAATTATCTACCATGGATAGGAAACCGACAACCTCTTCGCCATTACTGACAACATAGGTTTCGGACATAGGGATATATTTTTCTTCCATCTCCTTTCGCTTTGATTTCCAATAATCCTTATCAATAAAGTCGTGTGCTAGCAAGGATCCTTCGTACCATATATGTACTAATTTATTAACTTCTGTTTTCCTGTTTTTTCTAATATTCATGTTCCCACCCTTTCAAAATATAGCACTGATTATTCACTATTCAAAGCAAGCACAGTTCAAATCGTTTTATACCAAATTAAACATCATCAATCTTTACCCAATCAGCCACGTTCGCACAATAAGAAAAGCTGCCAGTATTCTTCAACTACTACAATAAGAAAAAGCCATTCTCCTTCTATAAGAATAGCCCCCGTTTAGTTATACATAAAGACTTACACATTAATTGCATATTATATAAAAATGATGTGACAATAAGTCTTATTTCTTCCCTTTTCGTTCTAAAAGTATAGGTGCAATATTTAGGAGGATAGAAACCATTGTCAAAAACCATAATGCCCTTTCCATGCCAGGTACTACATCCATTAAAGCGGCCCAATCTTCCACTTCTACCCACACCGATACAAGACTGTATTCTGAACAAAGTGTTAAGGCTGTAAAGGATAATCCCAGAGCCATGGCAAGCTTATAATCCTTCCCTGCTTTATACAAATAAAGATTTATAAAAGTTGCTACTATTGCAATAACCCCTAATAGTACCCACATAACTATACCTCCACTCCATATATTTTTTATTTAGTCGTGTAATGCATAATGATCTTTATCTTGGCTCTTATTAAACATTCCTGCCCGTTCGTTTAAGAAAGGTTAATCAGATTCGACTTTTACCCATGGTTCAACTCAAAATGCTCTTCCCTCAACTGGATTATCTCAATATCGTCATGGATCTCCATTAGTTTCTTTGTCAAACTTTCCACCCCGTAAATTTCAGTGAAAGTATGACTCCCAACTAACAGATTCATGCCGACAAATTGTGCATATTGAATCGTGTATAATGTTGCTTCACCTGTAATATATGTATCGCAACCGTCTTCCAGCGCTACCTTCATTTGATTTGATGAATGACCTGCACCCTTTAATACCCCGACCCTTTTCACCAGTTTATTATGATTCTGCCAATTTCTAATAGGCTCCCCTAACTCCGTGCTCATTTTTTGAACAAGCACCTTAAAATCGACAGGTTCACTAAACTCACCGATTCCAGGTATTTCACGATGATCATAGATAGAATGTTTCATAATCTGATCGACGCCAATCACCCTCATAAGGGAAGTACTCGTACCAAACTGTATAAAATCTAACGGACCATGAATCCAGAAGTGACTAATATTGTATTCTTTTAATTTTTCTAAGCATGCCTCTTTTAAACCAAAAATGAAGTCCCAAGCATCGTGATGCGTAAGGATAAGATCTACATGGTTGTCCTTCGCTTGTTCAATGACTTCAATCGAAAGGTTTGTAGAGTACCCAATTCTTTTGATGGAATCATTCGTTTTATTCGTAAAACCATAATCATCGTCAAATTCCTTTAATAATTCTTTGGTAAATAGCTTTTTAATAGAAGTCTCAAATTGTTCTAAATTTATTCCCCAACACCTCGCTCGTTTTTATCATATTCCATTTTGAACATTGCTTAGGTTAAATTCTCGTCTCCTTCTTGTATTCTCGAGTTCATGGAATAAACTTTAGAGATAGCTCTGAATTTGCTCTCATTTTTCCTAGTGTTCACGAGAGAGAAACTGTTTTCTATTTATCTATATTTTTATCTGCCTTAAATCTTCTTTTTATGAAAAAGCTCAGTAGCTGTTATTAGATATCTTGTGCGTATATAATCCTTACTTTTTTTACCTATAAATCTTGAGATAAACGTACCATATCCCTGCACTGTATCCCATTTTCAAAAATTTCATCTTGGTAATGCCTTACAAAAAATCCCTATCAACTCCAACTATTCGAAAACCACAATAAAGAGCCAGTTGCCCTAAGCTTGAATTTCCAGTTCCAATTTCAATTGTTTTATAGCCTTTTATCTTAGCTACCTGAATTGCGTCGATTACCAACCGTTTTCCTATCCCTCTACCCTGTTGTTCTTCTACCACTGCAACATTCACAAGTTCCACGGTCTCTGGTCTTGTTGGAAGTAATACATAAACTCCAATCGTTTGCTGTTCCATTTCAGCTACAAAACATTCGCCCCTTTTCACATATTCCTCAACCATCTCTCTTGAGGGATCAGCCAATAGCAACAATTCGATTGGAAGTTTATCAGTTTTGTTAAGTTTCCTAATCTCCATTTTATCTCCTTTAATTCCCTCATTGAGCTACCCTTCTCCGTTAGTACAGTCGCCCCCGTTTAAGTACGACTCTTCACACCTACTATTTTCCTAATAAAACATCAAACTCTTTAACAAAGACTGCGTTACCAGTTATCTCTATGACATAATTCTCTTTATTATTAGTAACTCGTACCTTTACACGGCCATTTTTACCGATTTCCTGTCCCTGCTCTACAACAAGGTTTAACTGAAAAAGCAGTTTCATTAAACCCAACTTTTCGTGCGACTTCCTGCATTTCCTCGTCGGTTAAATCATCTCCATTTAAAACAACCCCTGCTGGATTTCCTTTATTGGGTTTTATACTAAAAGCATCATAATGATAAACCTTGACCAGTTTCACGAACAGATTCCCCTCCAATTTATATGAATAATGGATATTATCTGTATTTTACCATTTAAGGAAATTCAGGGCCCATTCTTTTAATCAAACGAACCTACACTTTTTAATCAATAAGGAAAATAAAAAAGGTGGTTAATCCTTCCCGGATCAAACGCACCTGTTAGCACAATGTTAAAAAGCCTTATATGTTCCATCTTGATACACCTTGTAATAACCTAAGGTCCCAGTTTTGCCTGATACACGCGTAGAGATTGAAACAAGTTGGATCGTATAGTATGAACCGTAATCATCCGATGCAAGTGTCTCATCTACCCCAAATGATACATCGTCATCCTTTCCCTCTGGAAGTAGCTGTTTTAAATGTTGAATCGCTTTTTCGCCACTTGAAACGACAATGTCTTGCTTTCCTTCACTAGTATCGGATTTGGATGTGCTTTCGGCAGACGAACCATTTGATTGAGAAGAATCTGCATTTTGGGTTATGTTTTCTGGTTTTGACTGATTTTTAGTTGATGAATTATCAGGTTTAGTGGAATTCTGTGATAGTTTTCCTTCTTCTTTTTTATCTTCAGAATCACTACTAGACAATTCATTATTATGGGGCTTGTCTGTGCTGTCAGTAGAAAAATCAATTGTACTTTCTGATCCACTATCGGATTCCAAACCTTCTTTGATTACAGCTGTTTCATCAGATGGTTTGCTACAAGCAGTCATTCCGATTAATAAAACAAAAAATATAGTGGCCACGATAAAAATTTTCCTTTTTTTCATTATTGGGACTCCAATCTTTTTTTAATTAAATGTAGTTAACTCTTCTGAAACAGAATGTAAAAATTCTTCTTCAAATTCAATGAAGTATTTCTCATCAATCATTGTATCTGTCATTCCGTCTAGTAAAGATACTGATTGTATTGAGGGAAGTTCGATTTCATCCTCAAACCATTGTTCAATTGGAAAATCCCCTCCTATTTAAGATGTATATTGGTTTAATTGATTTTGTGGTAATTCGTTTATTGTTTGATTGATCACTGCGTTAAGGATGCTTAATTGGTTTTCTTCATCCAATCTTCTTCCCTCTGTAGCAGCCATCATTAATGCCACAACCTCTTCTCCAGTTAAATGATTCGTCCCCTTCTTAAATTCAAATGAGAACCATATCCTTCGCAATCTCTTTGTCTTTCACATAAGAAAAAGCCAAACGTACCAACTCATTCCCATATTCAATCATTATTTTTTCTAATATGTACTCTTTTTCTTCTTTTTCCAACCTACTACCCTCCCATTATGACTACATCAATACGTACTCTTTTCCTTCTCTTTCCAATCCCTCCATTAAACCTACTTCAGATTCTGCAATTAGACGATTTACAAATCATAATAGGTTCAATATTACAAAATATTATTTTCCAAATTTTTATTAACGTTACACTTTAATAGATATGATTTAAATAAATGCAAAATATTCCTTCTTGGATTCTTGTTGTATGTGCGTTATTAGGAGGTTATCTCATTTCAGACAACCGCAAAAGTGATACCTAAGAGTTTCTACCTTCACCTCGTGAAGATGCTTTAAACCAAGTTACTGCCCCAAGTGAATTTCCATCTGAATAGAAAGAAGGGAGCGGTTGTTTCTCTTCATATGTTGACGTTGTTGCCAGTTGGTTTGTATCTTTTCTTCTAACAATTTACCACCATCAACAAATACCAAATTCTCATTTAACTAAACTACCCCGTTACTTTAAGTACAGGCAGTTATATCATCGTTAGGACTTCTTTATTTGATGAATTTGTAGAACAAACTATAATTAATGCAGAAAAACTCGTCAAATCGACGAGTTTCATCTTACATATTGTCCCATTTTTAATGTCCAATATTATGTCTTACTGTGTACAAATTCTTAATAAGCGCCTCACAACTGAACCCTTTATCCTTATAAGAAGACTTTTTCAGGGGGAAAATATGAATTTTTATTATCATTATTTTTCCTAGCTAGAAGACTACTTCAGGCGCGACTAAGAATAAAATCAAACTTGGATGTATAAAACTTGCGATCAATCCCTCGGCGTATCTTTTCGCCAAGGTCATTGCATTCTTCAAGCTTTAACAAGAGTGATTCTTTCACTGCGCCAATCGAATCGGAATTCACCCAAGGATCCCCCTCAATGAACAGCATCGTGGTCACAGGTTTAAAGCCAGGGTGTGAAATTTTAAAATGGATATGAGCTGGACGCCATGCGTGTCGATCAATGGCTTTTAATAACTCCCCGACCGGACCTCCTTTTCCGATTTCATATGGCCCAGGCACAACCGTTCGAAACTCATATCGACCCTTTTCATCGGTCAAAAACCGACCGCGCAAGTTAAACTCAGGCTGTGTAGGATCTTCGTTTTCATAATCGCCTTTTCCATTTGCCTGCCACACATCAATCATGGTGTTGGCCAGTGGCTCTCCATCTGTTGAGAAGACCTGACCAGATACATATAAAATTTCATCTTCTGTCTCATCGACTGCACAGAGGTGAACAGGGTGTGACAAGATTGGTGCCTCCTCTCGGTATAGAGGCCCTTCTACATTGCTTTCGGTTGACTTTCCATCATGTTCCGCTGCATGTGTCACTCTGTCAACCGCTATGGAAACGTGCAAAACATCTGAAAGCAATGGATATTCTCCACTTTTGCCAACTTTCGTTAAGAATTGTAAGGCAACTTTAAGCTCATCTTCAGTGATTTGAAATTCTTCAATGACACTATGCAAGTGCTCAGATAGCTTCGTCGTAATAGCGTGTAATCTTTCATTCATTATATCCAGACTCCTTTTGATGCAGCTCATTTGTATAAACAAGGACTAATTTTGTCATGAGCCCTTTCCTGTCCCAATAACCCCTCTTCTATTTGAATATTCCGATAATAATGAAGTTAAACGTCCTTGACCAAATTTGATTCTTTTTCCATCTGATTGATTTTGATGGTAATGATTTAAAAAATAGACAATCAACTTTCTTCGTTTAAGGATATCCTTCACTCCATTCTCATAAAACCAGGCATCTATTGTATTGTATACACCTCGATTAAGACCGAAACTTTTTTCACACCATTGTACGAAGGACAAATCAGGTAAATGGATGACCATGTCTTTCTTTTCCACCATGCTTTCGCCCCCCCTTTTTTGAAATGTCAAAAGAAGCACAGGGTCCGTTCCTTGTTTATTAAAATAAAACTGAGTCTAGCGCATATTTTCCAGGACCTATACATGCAATTCCAATTGCAACCGCCAGCAAAGTTAAGTTATATTCATAGCCATTTGCTTGGGCCCATAACCCATTTGAACCATGTACCTTTACAATTGAAATGATCATGGTTCCAGCAATCATGATTGCTGCGAGTGGAGTAAGTAGTCCCGCGGCAAACATCACTCCACCCACAAGTTCAACTAGTCCTGCAACCAAAGCCATGGTTACCCCCGGCTTTATTCCAATAGAGTCAAACCAGCCTCCTGTGCCTTGTAATCCATGGCCACCAAACCAGCCAAATAATTTTTGAGCTCCATGCCCGATGAATAAAATCCCAATGACCAACCGAATTATCAGTATCCCGATACTTCCCATCTTTCGATCATTCCTTTCACTTCGTCCAAGTCATCACTTTATTCCTGGTTCAGTGATTTTTTGAATAGATTAGATTTCAGTATTTGTTGGTGTAACTTGTGGGAGCTTTTGTTTATTTATTTTAATTGGTGCTGTTTCATAGTAAAGGAATGCTAAGAAACCACAAAGAATCGTACTAACGATCGCAATCCACATTGGCGCAACTAACCCATACTTGTCTGCGGCCATCCCTGCTAGCGCTGTTATTCCCACGCCGCCGACAAGTTCACCTATCGCCATAATGAAGCCGACAGCTGTGGCTACATATTTAGCCGGAACCGATTCCGATGGCATATTTGACATGGACAGTACCATTGTCCCTACCCCGACATTGCCGATAAATGCGGCGATCATTAACAGAGCCATTTGACTGGTGCCTAGGAAAATAAATCCTAATGGAGCCACTGCGGTAATAAACGAAAAGATAATCATCGTAGGTTTCCGGCCAATTTTATCTGAAATAGCAGGAACACCAAATCCCCAAAGAACGCCACCTAACCCTAATGCAGCCATGATAAAACTCATGTTCGTTGGTGAAATTCCTTTATCGACTAAATAAAGTGGGGTAAACGTGTTGATATTTAGATACCAGGTAACTGTAAAGATGGCAACAAAAACAGATACGACTACATTCTTATTTCTCAAAACCAATGACAACGGAACTTTTTCCTCTGGTTTTTCATCTTTAAGGGTTAATTCCACTGGTTCTTTTACAACCTTCCAAATAAGGAAGAATAGAATTAATCCTGGAATGATCGTAAGGAAAAATGTCGGTCTCCAGCCAAAAGTATTGGCTAGTGCGACGATGATTATTGGCCCTAAGAAGCTGGCCAACAAGGCGGTTGAGGAACTTTGGAACAAGCCCATATTAAATCCGCGCCGGTGCGGAGAGGACGCAACAGATAACAACGATTGAGCAACCGGGAAGACTGGCCCCTCTGTAACCCCCATTAACATCCGAAAGATGATTAACATTAAAAACCCATTTGCTACGCCTGTTAACAGCGAGCAAACCGAAAATAACAGAACAGAGATCATTAAGATATTTTTCTTTTTTCCGATTTTGTCGGAAAGCAACCCACCAAACCACCCCGAGCATGCCCAAGTTAAAGAAAATGCTGAAACAATGATCCCAATATGAGTATTCGTTAGCCCTAATTCCTCCGTCATGAACGGAAATAAGAAGTTAAGTGCCAAGCGGTCAACGAATACGAAACCCCAAACAAAGAAAAGCAGAGTTAATAATTTATTTTCATATGTCCAGAACTTTTTAGTTTCCATGAATCGCACCCCATTAATATTTTTTAAAAAACAAAGTGACTTACCTTTTTTCGTTTATTCTTATCGTTCAACGGTAAAGTTTAATGTTAGTTAGAAAATGGGAGCAATTACCCTGAACATCTACTTACTTCGGGATTCCTTTTAAAAAATCAAGCTCTATATTACAGCGATTTCCCTTGAATCGGTCTTTCTCCTACAAACGCAAACTCTAGTAAACTCCGAATCCCACTTTCATCAATTGGACGTGGATTGTAATACGGATTTCTTGTCGCAATCATGGCTGCTTCATCAAGGTCCTCTCTTTTCATTCCGATTTCTTCTAAGGAAACAGGAACACCAAGGGATTTCGAGAGGTCAAATAATGCCCCAGCGACATCATCTGCATCAGAACCAATCGCCTTAGAACTTGCTTCCATTGCATATGGAGCATGCGTTGAATTGTACCAAATCGCATACGGTAAAATCACGGTATGTGTGTCTGCGTGTTGAAGATTATAGCTTCCACCAAGAACATGACAAAGTTTATGATGCAAGGCCATGCCAACCGAACCGAGGACCGTTCCCCCCAACCATGTACCGTATAAGGCTTTCGACCGTGCTTCTAGATCCTCTGGTTGTTCTAGTATTTTTGGCAGACTCGAACTAAGGGCAGTAATCCCCTCCACTGCCATCATCGAAATGATGGGGTTGGCATTTTCCGCATAAAGTCCTTCCGCACAATGAGCGATTGCATTCATTCCACTCGTGACCGTTAATCTTGGTGGCAATGTGACGGTTAGGGTAGGGTCATAAATCACGGTTTTTGGCTTAACAATTATGTTTTTGCCTGTTTTCTTCTGCCCATTTTCTGTGATTCCCCATATCGGTGTCATTTCTGAGCCCGCATACGTGGTTGGAATCGCGAGAATTGGAAACCTAGTTTCGAGCGCTAACGCTTTCGCAAGACCGATAGAAGAGCCTCCTCCGACTGGGACAAGACTATCAACCTGTAATTCTCGAACGACTGCCATCCCTTTATTGATGGTTTCTCTTGGAACATGTTGCACGGCTTCAGCTAAGACCCCTACACAAAGCTCTCCAAGGTAACCTGCCATTTCCTGGGCAAGATCCTTTTGTTCTAGGGTTGAAACCACTAAAGCTCGCTTTCCACCCAATGACTCTAGCTCTTTCCGAACTTCCTTTCGTACATCCACGCCAAACTTCACACGGGCCGCCTGACTTTCATATAAAAATGCTTCCATTTCTTTTTTCTCCCTTGCTAATGATTTAAAATACAACAAAAAACCCTTCCGTTATGAAAAGATAAAGCAATCTACTTGGCTTTTCTTTTCAGGAAGGGCAAAGGGAATCTTACATGGATCTTACTCTCATCCTATTTTCAGATTCCCTCCAGCTTTTGAAACGAATACTAGGAAACCTTCAACTTTTTAACCTATTAGATTCGCTTGAACGTTTCGAATGATGTCTTTGGCAAAATCAATTTCCTCGTCATTAATGAGATGCCCCATCCCTTTATAAATAACGGTTTTCGTGTTAGCTTCCATCTTTTCAAACAGGTTGGCCGTTTCATGAATCCTATGCTCCGGAACCCATTCATCCACATCACTTGAGCCTAGAAAGACAGGAGTTCCATTTAAAGAACCTCTCATGTTCCAATTTGTCCCAGGTGGTCCGATAATTCCCCCGGTATAAAGGACCACCCCACCATATCGCTCAGGGTTTCTTCGAACATATTCAGCTGTCAAACAAGCTCCTTGTGAAAAACCTAATAGAATAAGTTTGGATTTAGGAACGCCAAGATTGACCAACTCTGATATCCGTTGTGCATAACAGTCTAAACTATCACTTAAATAAGGTTCGTTCTCTGATATCTCCTCCATAAACCCTTTCGGATACCAACAATTCTCAGCTGCTTGTGGGGCAACATAATGAACATCAGGGAGATTGATTCGCTCAACCAAGTCCATGACGTAATCTGTTGTTTGATTTCGACCATGTAACATGAAAACCAAGGCTTTTGCGTCCGCTAATGGAACACCGCGCGTGACCACAGGCTGTTGGAGATGAATATTCATATATTCCCCCTACTTTATTTTACTAATGGTTTTTGAGGGTTTCGAACTGGTTCAAGTTGACTAAGAATCTCTTCACGATCGTTTTGTTTCCATGGTGGAAGATGCAAAGTTTGTCCAAGCTCTTCAAATGGCTCATCAATGGTAAAGCCGATGTCACTAGTCGTAAACTCACAAAGGATTCCGCCTGGTGATCTTACGTATGAAGAGTGGAAGTAATAACGGTCCTTAATTTCGGACATGTCGGTATAACCCAAACCAGTAACCAATTCTCTTACTTCATTTAATTCTTTATCAGTATCAACCGCAAAGGCCACATGGTGAATCGTTCCTGCACCAAGGCCCCAGCTTCCTTGTGGAAGATCTGGCTCATGAATGACATAGAGCGTTTTATTTGCTCCGCCACCATTTAATTCATATTGGTAGTACTGACCTTCACGGCCTGTAAACTCATAGCCTAACACTTCACGAATGAAACGATCTTGTTCTTCTACTTCACGAACAGACATAGTGACACTATGGAAGCCTTTTACTGCTTCATTAATAGAAACCTCGTCGGTTACATATCCTTTACGAGTATCGGCATCATCTTCAACAAATTCAAACTCTAAGCCACATGGATGTTGGAACGTTAAACGATTCAATCCGAAACGCTCTTCGATTTCGCCATGCTCGATGTTGTTTTGGTTAAAATGGTTCACCCAGAATGGGAGAGAACCAGTAGGAACCGTATAAGACGTTGTTTTCACCTGTCCGGATCCTCTTTTTGCTTTGATTCCAGCTTTTCCATATGGGAATGTTGTCATCGCTGATCCGATTTCAGCATCTGCATTCGTATAGTAGAGATGATAGATTGGTAGTGGACCATCCATTAATACCGTTTGTTTTGCCAATCTCTGGCCAACGATGCTAGTAAAAAAGTCGACATCCTCTTGTGCACCTGCTACCCCCGCTGTTACGTGGTGAATCCCATGAATTAAATTTTTTAACATCTCCTATTCCTCCTCAGACAACTTTTTTGTTGTGGTGTTTCCACTACACTTACTATAAAAAATCGCTCTAACCAGTTACTTACAGAATGAAGGGGCTTTCCTTACAAAGAGGAATTATTTTCTAACAAAATCATTAAAATATAAAACTTCATAGTCTTGTTTTTAGAAAGGGTAGGTTGATTTACGCTCTAGGCACTTCGCTTTCCGCGGGCGTTGCGGGGAGCCTCCTCGACGCTACAGCGCCTGTGGGGTCTCCCCAGCCCCGTACTCCCGCAGGAGTCTTCGTGCCTTCCGCTTCAATCAACCGTTTCATAATGTTTTTTAACTTTGACTAATAAAAAATCTCTCTTCTATTAAAAAATCCAAAAAAAATGTCCCCAACATATGCTGGGAACATTTTTATGAATCTTTTATGAGATTGCAATTTCTTTTAAGTTTGGTGAAAGGATCAGTTTGGGTTCGGTTGCTTTTTGTACTTCTTCTGCGGTAAAGCCTGGGGCGATTTCTTTTAATACTAGGCCGTCCCTTGTTACTTCAATGACGGCCATGTCTGTAAAAATCGTGCTTACACAGTTAAGTGCTGTAACTGGGTAATCTAGCTTTTTCACAATCTTTGGCCCACCATCTTTATTGGTATGGGTCATTGCTACGTATACTGACTTTGCCCCAATCGCGATGTCCATTGCGCCGCCAATACCCCCAAGGCCCACATCTTTCACTTTCCAATTGGCTAAATCTCCGTTTTCGGAAACCTGCATGCCACCAAGGATCGCCACATCAATATGTTTGCCCCTTACCATTGCAAAAGAATCTGCCGAGTGCGAAAAACTTCCCCCTGGAACGAGGGTAACCGGTTCTTTCGATGCGTTCACCAAATCAGGATCCGCTTCGTGCGGCTCCGCCAATGACCCCATCCCCAAAACGCCTTGTTCACTATGATAAATATATTCACTTTCAGGAGAAACAAAGTTACTAACAAGCACCGGAATCCCAATTCCTAAATTGATGACATCGCCTTCGCGCAGCTCCTTGGCAATCCGCTTGGCAATTTGTTCTCTAGTTAACCTACGCTTATCCATTTTAAATCAACTCCTTTTCACAACACGTTGTACGAAAACGCCTGGTGTCACGATGGATTCTGGATCCAATTCGCCTACCTCAACAATTTCATCAACTTCAGCAATCGTAATTTTTCCTGCCATTGCCATAACTGGATTAAAGTTGCGACCTGATTTGTTATATACAAGATTTCCCCAACGATCGGCTTTTTTGGCTTTAATAAACGCAAAGTCGCCTTTTATTGCCTTTTCGAGAATACAAGGAATCCCATCAAATTCTTGTTCATCCTTGCCTTCAGCGATTTCGGTTCCAACCCCTGTGGGCGTGTAAAAAGCTTCAATTCCAGCGCCACCTGCACGGATTCGTTCGGCCAGTGTTCCTTGAGGAATCAGTTCCAAATCAACTTTTCCTTGATTAAATTTCTCTCTAAACACATAGCTGTCTTTTTGGACTGGAAAGGAGCAAAGCAATTTTGAAATCCGGTCATGCGCAATCAATTTTGCGATTCCTTCCTCATGATATCCTGGGTTGTTGCTAACAGCCGTAATTTCTTTCGCTCCCTGACGATACAAGGCATAAATGATTTCATAGGGCAACCCTGCCCCCCCAAAGCCCCCAAATAGGATCGTACTTCCATCCCATACGTCAGCAAT
The DNA here is from genome assembly GCF_019749255.1 of Mesobacillus maritimus. Lineage (GTDB taxonomy): Bacteria > Bacillota > Bacilli > Bacillales > Cytobacillaceae > Mesobacillus_B > Mesobacillus_B maritimus_A. Next base: position 43,501 of record NZ_JACWFH010000006.1, read on the forward strand.
TGCTTCTTCAGCAGAATTGAACACCTTATTGATCATTGTGTTTAAGCCCTCCATTCACAAAATACGAACCTACCGTCCTATGAAACGTTGAATCTAGCCTTTATAGTCAGTATGATTCTCGACATATTCAAATACTTGCTGTGCAACGGACTCTGTGCGGCCAGTTTCAATTTCTTCGGCGATATGACCGACTAACCCAACCGCTCTTGCCGCAACCGCAAATGACTTTACCAGTCGATAATCAATTTCCATATCCGATAAAATTGCCCCAATTGCGCCGGTAACATTTAGCGTAATTTCTTTCCCTTTTTGCTCGCAAAATTGTTTATGCATTTCTATCAAAAGCTGAGAATGTTTGTTTAGGAAGCCAAGTTCCTCAGCGATGGCAAAAAGTTTAGGAGTACGCGGATCGACGGGCTTGTGAATGTGATGACCAAACCCAGGCAGCTGCAAGCCTTGTTCTTTTCTTTCTTGGATGACAAGCCCCGCTAATTCTTCCGTAGAATACTCATTCCCATGCTTTTGATACGTTTTTTGGAGCATTTCAGCTACATACTCCATCGCGCCAAAATAAACCGACCCTGCCCCAAGAAGCCCTGCAGCAACTGCCGCTTGAATCGCTTCTGGTGCCCCTAAGTAGGTTAAGCGCGAAGAGAGTGAACTCGGTGTAAACCCATGCTCACAAATTGCAATTAACGTTGCATTTAGCATTTTTGATTCAGCTTCGGTCGGTTTTCTGTGTTTCACTCCTAAAAAAAGCATGTCCGCGAGCGTGATATTTCCAATTAAATCATCAGCTAAATTATAGCCATGGACATGAAGTTGTTCTCTTGTCGACCTGCCAATTTTCGTTTCAAATTGCATGAATCATTCCTCCTATATTAAGAAAACTACCTATCTATTCATTGAACAAACTATAAGATATCTTTCTAACTAATTTCTTACTAAAAAGCAGATATATCTTACAAAGTCTTGATTTTATGGGGTAAACTACTAGCTTTGCTGCTATTCCTAACTTGCTTGTTCATACTTTTGAGTGTAATCAAACTTTTAAAGAATATAGTTCACCCATGAATACCATTCGTGCCCTATCTCGGATATAAGTGGGAGTGTTTGAGCACCAATGAGGATGATGGACGCCCTATCTCAGTTTCAAGCGAGAGAGTTTGGGCACCAATGAAGGTGATTGACACCCTATCTTGGTTTCAAGCGAAAGAGTTTGGGCGCCAATGAAGTCGATTGACGTCCTATCTCGCTTTCAAGCGAAAGAGATTGGGCACCAATGAAGGTGTTTGATGCCCTATCTCGGTTTCAAGCGAGAGAGTTTGGGCACCAATGAAGAAGATTGACGCCCTTTCTCGGTTTCAAGCAGGGGCGTTTGGGCACCAATGCGTCAAAGCCCTATCTCCGTTGTAGTCCGTAGTGATCAATCACTATAATTAGATATAAACAAGGAGAATAAAAAGGATGGCAGCAACACGAGGCTAAAAAAACAGGAGAGGCTCTATGTTCAGCTCATCCCCCGAATGATAATTGTATCTACTAAACTTTCACATTTGGTTTTAACGACTTCTGCATTTGAACTAATTCTTGTGCTAAATTCCCGATTCGGTTGAGGATCTCATCATCTTCAATCAACCTATTTCCATTAAAATGCTCTCTTGTTAAATAAACCGAACTCGGTGCAACATAGGCCCGAAAATAACCGGCAATGGGCTTTAATTGATTTTCAATGACAAGATAATGTTGATAAGTCCCACCTGTCGCAATGAATCCCATCACTTTGTTTCGAAGCGTCGACACAGGCGTCAAGTCAATCAGATTCTTTAACGGTCCTGACAAGGAAGCATTAAAAATAGGAGTGGCAAATAAAAACACATCTCCTGAATTCATGATTTGAATCACTTTTTTCGTATCGCCAATATAGGTTTCCGGGTCACGCCCATCACAAAACTCGAGCTGATAATCTTTTAAATCAAGCAATTCTACCTCAACACCAGGATCTACCTTCTGTATCTCATTCAAAACTCGCATCACTACAGCACTCATTTTTTCACCAATAATCGTGCCAGAAATTCCAATGACTTTCATATTCATTCCTCCTTAAATCCGGAACCTTTTCTGTTCCCAAAGTCTTTAATAGCTGAATGAGTCCCTCTACAAATGAAAGGGACTCATTGGCTTTTCACACTATAAAGTAGCTTACATCACCCTAAACTTAAGTGACTTCTAACTTCGGTTATTTCGTCACAGGCGCCGCTTGAAGAAATCCCAACGTGGTAGCAAGTACAGCTTCAAGCTCCTCAGCCTGTGGATAGTGACCCGACTTTTCCATAATCGTTACCTTTGAGCCTGGAAGTTTTTTATGGAACTCATAAGCATAATCGACTGGAATGAGGGCATCTTTTTCTCCCCAAATAATGCAGGTGTTTGCAGTCACGCGGTGAATTCTTCGGCTTAAGCCTTTGTCAGGAATTCCCCACATAAACTTGGCTGCTTCCGCTGCAGCCGTATTTTGAGCTACAATAAAATCAACCTGCGCTTCATGCTCTTCTGGCATCGCATTAGCAAACGCTTGAGCGGCTGGGGAATTCAGATCCGCAAACAAGTGTTGGAATAGAACATCTGGAGTATTTAGCATCGTAAATACATCTTTTACTGGTGTTTCATCAAGCCAAAGGCCTGCAGCACAAACCAACACTAAATTTCTCACTCGGTTTGGATTGGTAGAAGCTAGTTCTGCTGCGACCATGCCACCAAAGGAATGCCCGATGACATCTACGGTTTCTAAACCTAAGGCATCAAACAGTTCATAATAATAAAGCACTAAGTCCCACCAATCACGAACCTCATCTTTTCCGACCGAGCCACCAGTACCAATATGGTATGGAGCATATACTTTATAATGTTGTGAGAGACGATCTAAATAGTCATCCCACTGGAGACCACCGGCACCATGAAGGTAAACAAGTGGCTTCCCTTCTCCCGCAACCAAAACCTTTGCTTCAATACAATCTCTTACTTTAACGGTTTTTAATTTTGGTGTAGACATCTTCCATTCCTCCTTTTTTATGCCTTTTGGACCGCTGGCGTTTGCTCGATTTTTGGCCAGTTTTGTACTTCATATTCATCTCCCCAAATATCACGAACATGTGGAATAACCTCTTCGCCCATTAAGCGGATATTTTTAAGCGCTAGTTCATGTGGCATCGAACCATGGTTTAATAGTGCAATGAAATGACCGACGTGAAGCTTTTTAATCGCTTTTCGAATTTGTTTGACAACGCTTTCAGGAGAGCCCGCAATGACATAGCCTTTTTCAACCATTTGTTCCCAAGACAAGCCTGCTCGTAATTTGGCTCCCGCACTTTCTGTTCCATACTGACTTTGCAAGCCAGCGCGAACGCTCTTTTCCGTACGGTACCCTGGAGCTTCAGTAAACTCAGGGGAAACATGGAAGCTCTTGTTAAAGAAATAGTTTACATGCTCTTCGTATTCTTCTTTTGCCTTTTCATCTGTTTCTGAAATACAAATCATTTGAACGAATCCTACTTTATATGGATTCATGTCCAAGCCAAGTTCTTTACGACGCTTCCAGAACTTATCAAATTTATCTTTCGCAAATTCATGTCCATAGAAGCTGAGATAGCTATATTGATAGTCATTTTCAGCAACCCAATCAAACGTCTCTTGGCTAGCTGCTCCGCCTGGAATCCAAACTGGTGGATGTGGATCTTGATATGGGCGAGTCCAAACGTTTACATATCGGTGTTGATTAAATTTGCCGTTAAAATGGAAGACTTCTCTTTCCTTCCATGCCTTCATAACTAAATCATGTGCCTCATAATAACGAGGTCTTAGTTCTGCTGGGTTCACACCATAGGCATAGTTCGTATCCATTGAGGTTCCAACTGGGAAACCTGCAATTAAACGTCCCCCGGTGATATTATCGAGCATCGCTAATTCTTCAGCGACACGGATAGGTGGATTATAGAGAGCTAAACTGTTTCCTAGAACGATAAGGGCAGTTTTCTCGGATTCTCTTACCTTTCTAGCCAAAGCCGCAGCAATGATGTTCGGAGAAGGCATCATTCCATAAGCATTCGCGTGATGTTCATTTACCCCAACACCATCAAAGCCTAGGTCAATTGCAAGCTCATATTGATCGATAAAATCATTGTACATTTCATGACCCTTCTCTGGATCGTAAAGACTATTTGGGATGGAAATGTATACACTCTTGTGCTTCTCGGTAAAATCTTCAGGCAAATCACGATACGACATTAAGTTCATGAATACAAATTTCATACTTTTCCCTCCAATTTTATGATTGTTTTTATTAGACACTTACAAGCAAATGCTTCCTCCCATTTCCAAGGTTAATGGAAATGAACGTAACTAAAGGACATCTCCCCTTTCATCCAACATTTGTTTCCGTGTTACGATCACTATAAAAGAACTACCTAACTACATCCTTACACAACGTTTTAGATAATCTTACAATTTACTCTTCTTTCATTTGATGATTATTATCCTATTGGTCTATCACCTATCCACTAGGATGACAAAATCTTACAATATCCTAACTAGTCTCTTGACAATTAAATAAATTGTACCTACTATTAATGGAGAATAAATTATTAAATATTCGCAATATTACTATTATTTATGTATCCGCTTACATTTTAAGGAGGGACAATATGCTATTTTTCGAGTCAAAGTTAAGCGTTCCGCATTATTCGCCTTATCTGATTCGTGATCGGTTATTTACCTATCTAAACGAACACCTAGATTGCTCTCTCATTTGTTTAATCAGTGAAGGCGGCTACGGGAAAACAACACTAGTCTCTAGCTTCATAAAGGAAAACAACTTACCAAGTGTATGGTACAAACTATCGCAAATGGATGGCAACCCTGCTGTTTTTCTGTCTTACTTTAAAACGTTAATAATGCGGAAAATATCAGGAAAAAAGGTCATTTGCGAAATTTCCGATGACGAGCTAGAAACAGAACTTGACAATTTAATTAGTATTTTAGCTTCATGGCCGGAACGGTTAATCATCGTCCTCGACGATTATCAAACCATCGACCAAAGTGAAGAAGTTGAACAAATGCTGACAAGCATCATTTCCCATGTCTCTCCATATGTAACCTTTATCATCACGAGTCGAATTCGTCCCAATCTAAAGTTAATCAATTTGAAATTAAAAAATAAATTAGCTTATCTGAGTACAAAAGAATTGAAATTTACACCAAATGAAATTCTGCAATACTTTTCTTCTTTGCACAAAATCAGCTTGCAACCGAAAGAAATTTATTTAATCCATTCTAAAACCGACGGATGGGCAGCTTGTTTACAGTTATTACAGGATTTAATGAAAGATATTGACACTTCGGATCGTTTGTCGTTTTGGATCAATTTCAAAGGCACAGAAGATATTTACAATTATTTAGGAGAAGAAATCCTAGCAAAACAAAGTGAAGAAATTAAATCTTTTCTTTATCAAACATGTATTATGTATGAACTCAGCTCAGATGTGATTGATACATACTTAGAACGCAACCATACGGAACAAGTGCTTGATCACCTTTTAAAGAACCATCTATTTATCTATCAGAATGAAAATGGGGATATTCGCTACTACAGCCTGTTTCGTGTCTTTCTCACCAATCAGTTAACCAAACGATTCAATCATGCTCAAATAAGAGAGTTTCATGAACAGCTTTCCAAAATATATGAAGACAAAAAAGACTTTTTTCATGCTTTTGCCCATGCCATGTCTAGTAATAATTTTCTTGTTGCAACGCAAATCATGGCAAAAATGAAAGAGTTTTATCCACCAGCAAAGTTTATTGACCTCATAGATTGGTTTTTCGAAGAAGTTTCCCCTCGATTACATACAGCAAGTATTAGTTTATTCCTTGTCAAATGCATCCCTTTGAATGTATTGGAAAAAATCATACCCGCAATGGAAAAGAACCTAACCAAATATGATGAACATGTAAACCCATTATCGATTGTTCATTATAAACATCAGCTTGCAGCCGCTTATTTTTACAACGGTGAAATAAGAAAAGCAGATCAGTTTTGTTCAGATTCCTTGAAAACGTCCTATAAAAATAAAGATCACGAAATGATTGCCATAAACCTATCGTTGCAATCTGTTATCTATTTTTATATGGGAAAATACGATCAAGCCTTACAGGCAGCACAAGAATCGTTGTCCTATCCAAAGCTAAGCAGTTTCTTTCATCCAAATCATATTTCTTCTTGGGTATTAGCTGAAGTCCATTTAATGCAGAACAAATTAGATAAAGCAAAAATTTTATTAGAAGAAACGCTTAAAATATCGAAACAACGGCATAACGCCTCCATTGTTTACCCTTACTGCTCAATGGGAAAATATTATCGTTTAATCGGGGATTATGAAAAGGCACTTGAATGGATTCATAAAGCGATGAAGATTGCAGAAGAATTTCAATTAGAATACGCGATGGCTTGGGTTTATAAAGAGTTAGCGATCACTTATATGGAAATGGAAGATTGGAAGAGCGCGGAACACTATTTATCGAAGGCCTATTCGTACGTCGTTCCCTCAACGTATTTGAAGTGTGAAGTTGCTAAGTTACAAGTTACTCTGTATACAAAATTAAGAAACCAAGACTTAGTCACAATGAAATTGCAGGAATTTCAAGAAACCAAAATAGAGAAACATTACGACTGGCTTTCTCCGCCTTCTCAGGATGTTGGTTCGGAGCAACAACCTGAAGAAGTTCAGGAGAGTGTAATAGTGGAACACCCTGTCTTGGTTAATGACAGCAATGATACGCACAACGAAACTATTAGAATCTTAACTTTAGGAAACTTTGAAATTATAGTGAATCAGAAACCTATTCATATTAAGCGCAAAGCAAGTTTACAACTATTACAATACTTAATTACCCATCAAGGAAGTAAAATAAACAAGGAAAATATCTTAGATGAGATTTTTCCCGGTGGGTTAATCGATTCAGCTAATAACCAATTCTACGTCGCACTCTCTTATTTAAGAAAGGCATTAGAGCCTAATTTACAAAAAGGGCCTTCCTCCTTGTATATTCAACGCGATGGCGAGCATTATTTCTTAAATGCGCAACATCTGTATCTTGATATCAATGAGTTTTCACATCTAGTTGATCCCAAAAATGCTTTTACTCCGATTGAACGGGTGAACAACCTAAAGAAAGCAGAAGTTTTATATAAGGGAGACTATTTCGAAGGCTATCCGTATAATATCTTTTTAGAATTAGAGCGAGAACGTTACCGAGTGCTTTATATTAATCTATTACAAGAACTGGCTGAGTACTACTGGGAAATGAACGATTTTCAAAATGGTCAAATGTATTATGACAAACTCCTAACAAAAGAACCCTATCAAGAGCCAATTTATGTGGATTATATCGAGAAACTCTTAAAAGCAAAAATGTTCCTCCATGCCAAAAGAGTCTCAAAGCATTACCAACAAATGATTGAAAAAGAACTTGGCATTCCAGTTGTAGAAAAAATTGAGGCGTTGTTTAATTCAAAATCATAAAAATGGGTGCCAGGCACTAACCAATTTTCTGGAAAGTGCCTGTCACCCGTTTTCTCTGTAATTATTTATTATTTTGATAATGCAATTTTTATATGGGCTAAGTGATGCTCTTCGTGCCAAGATAATTTTGCTACTTTTGTTGCAACTTTTATTTCACCGTTTTCCTGGTGCATAAAGGTTCGATCTACTTGTTCCTCTGTTAAACTTTTTCCTAAAGATACGATGCGCTCATTTATCCCTTCTAACATTTTAATAGAACTTTCTACAGGAAGCTTTGTATCCGGTTGAACAGCCCATTTTTCTTCATTAAAAGCTGGTACTGTTGGATTCTCATCTGTTAATGCTAGCTTCAAACGTTGATACATGTTCAACTGTGAATCAGCAATATGATGAACAAGTTGACGAACTGTCCAGCTACCATCACGATATGTTTTTCTTAATTCCTCCTCACTCAATAAGTCAACCGATTCTCTTAACCGAATCGTATAGCTCTCGATTTCCTTTAGCCATTCTTGGATATTTTCTAATGTTACTTTTTCAGGAACTTGTAGTTCCCCAATTGGGTATCTTACATCCATTTTCAATCCCCTTTTCCCCTATTTTTTAAGTCATTATATTTTAGCATGAACGTTTAATGATATTTAATTATATCACTTCACCTACATCGTCATTCAAAGCTTATTCATTTATGGCCCGATTCCAATCAAAAGTTAACCACCGCTCTTCAACTCTGCACCCTTAGCAAAAGGAGCGATTGCCTTATTGAAAAAAAGCTCCCCTTACTTCAAGTATGAAACTTCACAAACTATCACTTAATCATAAAAAAAAGAAGGACATTGTCATATCAAAATCCGTTATTCAAAAATTTATTGTTCGATAATATTTCTAACAAACAATTGCTTATTTGTATGAGCAAGTGTACTTACTATGGCTAGTAATAGCCCTGAAAGAACGAATACGACTCTAATCCCCAACATATCTGCTAGTAGTCCCATAACAAGAGAACCAACGCCAAACATTCCAGTTCCAATAGCACTTAATGAAGTGTAAACCGTTGACAATTGCTCTTTTGAAACGCTAGTTTGTATAACTGTTTGTTGTGGGATGTTTTTAATTTGTCCAAAAAGCCCTACACAGAGCGATAAAAGCAAAGCGATGATTGGAATGCTGTTTATGCTAAATAGGAATGTACCTAAGAAACTTAGGAATGAACCAACAAAAATAAAGGTTCCTAATTTTTTTTCAATAAATGAAGAAAATTTAATACAGTAAACACTTCCTAAAATTAACCCTAAAAAGAAGGCACCATTAATATTTCCCCACCATTTTTCATCAACGTTTAGTCCATCGTTGACAAACACATATAATATTGCAGCTATCCAAACCGTTCCTGCAATTGTTTCGAAAAAATCTATCCAAGCAATCCTTCTTAATACTGGAGTGTTAAATAAAGTTATCCAACCCTCTTTAATCTGTTCTAGTTTCCCTTTTGGCTCAGTTCTTTTTTGATTTACACTTTCTAAAAAACAGAGCAAAATGCTGGCAATTACGAACAAACCTCCCACTAACCAAACCAGTTGTTGTGGGCTCATAATAATTAGAAATAAACTTCCTATGAACCACATAGCTGCTTGTATAACCTGTGTAACAGTTTCTGCAATTCCATTTGCTTGAACTAAATGTTGAGGTTTGACGTAGTGTGGAATCAATGTCTGTCTTATTGGATTTGCACATCCATCAAGAAAAGCAATCCACCCAATTATTAAAAAGATTAAATAATAATTTGATGCGGTTATTCCAATTAACATAATGCCTAGAATAAAAAGGAAAATTGTTTTTCCAATTTGCGAACCAGCCATTAACCATTTAAGATTAACTCTCCCAGTTAAAAGAGGTGTGACCAGACTAGATAAAAACATTGAAGAAGTAATCGTAAATGGCACAAATGATGATGCGGTTGCAGAACCTGTTAATGCAAAAATCGTACTAATAACACTAACCATATATAATACATCGCCAATATTAGCGAGCGATTGACCCAATAGTAATAAAGAAAAGTTTTTATTCAATTTCATTTTATATCCCCCAATATTTGAATTGAATGTTGAATGTTGTCTGGATAGGGGAATTTTAAATTGGACTGTTCATTAAATTTTTACTCCTTTCATAGATCGGATAAATCTGGGGGATAGATTTATCACAAATTTTTAACATCATGTTTATTTGAATTTTAGCATAATTCATACGTATAATAACAATATATTTAAAATTCCTTAAACAACCCACTCTTGTTAATGTAAGATGCTCCTTTTGTTCAATAAAGAATTCAACAAAAAAGGTGGTTAATCCTTTTGGATCAACGCACCCGTTACTCTAAGTACATTTCTTCATAAACTCATATCTTAAACAAAAGCGGGTGACAGGCACCAACCAAAATCTGGAAAGTGCCTGTCACCCGTTTTCTTAGTGACGTGCAGTTAGCATTTTACGTCTTGTGTAGAATTCGACTCCGTCTGTACCGTTTGCATGAAGGTCTCCATAGAATGAGTTCTTCCATCCGGAGAATGGGAAGAAGGCCATCGGTGCTGGAACTCCGATGTTTACGCCAAGCATGCCCACTTCAATATTTTCTCTGAAATAGCGAACCGCTTTTGCGCTGTCTGTAAATAAGCAAGCGCCATTTCCAAAGTCCGACTGATTGGTTAATTCGATCGCTTCTTCTAAGCTGTCTACGCGAACAATCGAAAGAACTGGTGCAAAGATTTCTTCTTTCCAAATTCTCATTGAAGGATTCACATTGTCAAAGATAGTTGGTCCAATGAAGTAGCCCTCCTCATGGTACGCTTCATCTTTTCGGCCATCGCGAATGAGGGTCGCTCCTTCTTGTTCGCCAATTTCAATATAGTTTGCTGTTCTTTCCTTGTTTTCCTGGCGAATGACTGGGCCTAAGAAAACATCTTCATCCAAACCGTTTCCGATTGTGATTTCATTTGCTTTTTCGTTTAGCTTGGCGATTAACTGATCAGCTACATCCCCAACAGCAACTACGACAGAACATGCCATACATCTTTCTCCGGCAGAACCATAGCTAGCAGCAATGATTTCTTTTACAGATGCATCAAGGTCGGCATCTGGCATAACGATGGAATGGTTCTTTGCTCCTGCTAACGCTTGAACGCGCTTGCCATTTGCAGCTGCACTTTTATAAATATATTCAGCAACAGGTTGTGAGCCTACGAAAGAAATCGCCGGAACATCCTTGTGATCCAATAAACCGTTCACGATATCATGCGCGCCATGAACAATATTGAAGACTCCGTCTGGTAATCCTGCTTCTGTAAACAATTCTGCTAGACGATTGGCAAGGATTGGCGTACGTTCAGATGGCTTTAGTACAAATGTGTTACCACAAGCGATTGCAAGCGGGAACATCCAACAAGGCACCATCATTGGGAAGTTAAATGGCGTAATGCCACCAATGACCCCTACTGGATAACGGTACATGCCTGATTCGATATCTGTCGCAATATCAGGAAGTTGTTTTCCCATCATCAAGGATGGTGCACCTGCTGCGAATTCTACGCATTCAATTCCACGTTGAACTTCACCGTATGCCTCTTTGAAGCTTTTTCCATTTTCCTTGGTGATCAAGGTTGCCAGCTCATCCCAATTGTCGACTAATAATTGTTGATATTTAAATAGAATACGAGCGCGCTTTGGTACAGGTGTTTTGCTCCATGTTTTAAACGCTTCCTTTGCGACTTGTACCGCCTCATCTAAATCTTCACGCGTGGAGATTGGTACTCGTGCAAGCTCTTCTCCTGTTGCCGGATTTGGCACGATGTCATATTTTTCTGTTTGGGATTCAACCCATTTTCCATTTACAAAGTTCTTTAGTGTTTGAGTAGATGTTGTTGTCATTTTCATTTCCCCTCTCATTTGTTCAATTTCATAAAGTTATTAAAATATTAAAATATGGAATAGAGTAATACGGCCAGAGCCAATACAATTGTCGGCATAACCACGCTTAGAATGAAAATTGGACCATAAGAGCGTTTATGCGATTCTCCACAAATAGCGCGAATGGTTGTGACAACATAGCCATTATGTGGAAGTGAATCCAATCCACCCGATGCAAGTGCCGAAATTCGGTGCATGGCACCTGGATCTAACCCTTGTGCTAAATACAATGGTGACAAAATTGGCAAGGCAATTCCAAGGCCACCTGAAGCGGAACCAGTAATCCCGCATATAAGCGTAACTGCAATGGCCAAGCCCATTAATGGGGGTCCAGGAAGATTCACAAGACCATCGACCACTGTATTAAATGCACCTACTTGGGCCGCTACACTTCCAAAGCCTACAACTGCACAAGTATTTGCTGCAGCTATTAATGCATCTTGTGACCCTTTTGCCAAAGCGGACCAAAAATCCTGCAAAAATTTAAACATTAATACACAAGCCAAGAAAATTCCACTTGCTAATGAAATGAGTGCCGCACCTGTTGAAGAGGTGAAGTTTGAAATGGTATTCAACAGAACAATAACAGAAACGAGCGGTAGTATCGCAAAAAGGATATGCGGAAGCTCCTTTCCTTCTCCCTTCGGCCCCGGCTTTTGCGCTTCTAGTTCTTCCGCAAGCGCGGCTGCAGATTCATTTGAAGCAGGCTGATTTGGAAGCGAGAATGTTTCGCCATTTTGAACAGCCTTTTTAACCATTTTCCCTAACAAAATTCCGCCAACCACCATAATGATTAGAGCCATCAATACCCCAATGATTCCTCCAGCGGTAGGCTTCGTTCCAAAATATTCAGTTGGAATCAGGTTCTGGATTTCAGGAGAACCTGGCGCCGTCATCGTAAATGAGATGGACCCAAACACTAATGCGGCCGGAATAAAACGGTGCGGAAGATTTGCGACTCTGAATAAGGAAACCGCAATTGGATAAACAGCAAAGCCGACAACGAACAAGCTTACTCCGCCATAAGTCATCACGGCAGCTGCTGCTACAACGGCGAATACAGCTCGAGAAGGTCCGAGTGTATTTTTTACCCAGTTTGCAATGCTGTCCGCGGCTTTCGTTTCTTGCATAATTTTCCCGAAAATCGCACCTAATAGGAAAATTAAGAACCATGACTTGAAATACCCCGTAAATCCTGTCATATAGTGATCCGTCATAGCTGTTTCAAGATTTAAACCACCTGTCAATGCCACAAGAATCGCACTTATGATTGCCGCGACAATGATATTAATCCCCTTCATCGTTAAATACATTAATAGAATTAGTGAAGCGATCAGACCAAACATCCCTAACACATTGATTCCCCCGTTCCCTTAGCCAAGCCTTATATCACTTTTTCTTCTGTGCTGAATTGGTACGCATAACACTTGTGATAAAGTTCAACTAATTCAGTAAACGTTGGCACCTTTGGATTATTGCCTGGGCTTCCACTATCAATGGCGTCGAAGGCCATTTTCTCCACCACATTTTCAAACGCCTGTTGGTCAATTCCCCATCCCTTCAGATTTGGGATATTTAATTGAAGACAAAGGTTCTTAACTGATTGAACCGCCACTTCTGCCGCATCTTCATTGGAAAGGCTTTCATTCTTATGGTCGAAAATCCTTCCAATATCAGCTAAGCGATCGATACATGCCTCTTTACTAAATTCAAGCACTGCTGGTAGAAGCATGGCATTAGAGATACCATGCGGAACATGGAATAGTGCACCAATTGGTCTACTCATCCCATGAACTAGACAAACAGATGCATTGGTAAACGCCATTCCTGCTTGGTAAGAGCCTAGAGACATTGATTCACGGGCATCGACATTCTCTCCATCATTGTAAGCGGTTAACAAATTAGAGATAATGAGTTTCATCGCCGATAAAGCAAGTGTATCCGTCATAGGGTGCGCCTTTTTCGAAAGATATGCTTCAATCGCATGGCTCAGTGCATCTACCCCTGTGGCTGCTGTCACATTCTTTGGAGAAGAAAGCGTTAATAACGGATCCACAATGGCCACATCTGGCATAAAGGCAGGCTGTTTGATCATCATTTTTACATCATTCGATGTATTGGTAATGACCGTTACATCGGTTGCCTCCGAACCTGTTCCGGCAGTGGTTGGAATCGCTATGTGTGGGACCGGACTGTTTTCAGCAATCTTTTTCCCACCCATATAGTCGCCTATGTATCCATCGTTTGTCGCCAGGACTGCAATTGCCTTCGCGGTATCAAGGCAGCTTCCCCCACCAAGAGAAATGACTAGCTCACATTGCTCTCTTTTTAGGATATTTAATGCTTCCGCCACATACTGATCTGTTGGTTCAGAGTTCACTCCAAGATATACCTGACTCTGTACGCCTTCTTTTTGCAGTTGCTGCTGGCAATCCTTGACATAGCCAAGGCTTTCCATAATTTTGTCACTGATTATCAGCGCTTTTTTTCCCTTAAGTGCTGCTTCCATTCCTACATTTTGAAAGGCGTTTCGCCCATAGTAGGTTGTTTTTGGTGTTCGTAAAATTGCAAAATTCTCCACTGTGTATTCACCCCTTGTTTATTTGTCACTTTTCTTAGTTGCAAGAAGCGTGCCAACTTGAAAAAGGGATAAACTAGGCATTTTTTCAGTTTTGATGTGTAGTCACTACACTACAGTTGTAGGAATGTTGTAGTGTTATCACTACACAAATGGTAAAAATCTGCCTTTTTTGGAGAAATTATTGGATTCTATGTTTCTTAAGTTTCTGATAGAGCGTTGTTCGATGAATGCCCAGTATTTCTGCTGCCTTTGATTTGTTTCCACCGGCATTTTTTAACGCTTGAATAATCACTTCTTTTTCACGTTTATTGCCATTGTTACGCGCTTCTTCTAGTAAGGATTGAGATTGAACAACTGGCTCCTTTTCATTTGAAATCTGCTTCTCCCTCATCGAAGACGGCAAATGATGGATGTCAATCACGTCTCCGTCCACCAGTGTGACAAGTCTTTCAATGGAATTGACCATCTCGCGAATATTTCCTCGCCATGAATAATGACAAAACGCAGCTACTGCCTCAGACGTAAAGGTTTTTACTGGAACCTGATACTTTTCGCAAACCTCTTTCAAGTAATACGCGAGTAGGATTGGGATATCACTTTTTCGTTCGCGAAGTGGCGGGATATGGAGCTGGATAATATTTAATCGGTAAAATAAATCCTCCCGGAATTCACCTTGATTGACCATTTCTTTTAGATCGCGATTGGTCGCACAGACAATTCGAACATGAATCTGATACTTACTGATTCCTCCGACCCTCTCGACCTCTCGTTCCTGCAATACCCTAAGCAGCTTCGTTTGCATGACAAGTGGCATTTCCCCAATCTCATCAAGAAAAATGGTTCCGTTTTGGGCAAGCTCAAATTTTCCTGGCTTTCCGCCTTTTCTCGCACCTGTGAAGGCTCCTTCTTCATAACCAAACAGTTCTGACTCAAACAAGTGCTCAGGGATCGCGCCACAGTTGACACTGATAAACGGTCCGGTTGAGAACGGACTTAAATGATGGATGCTTTTGGCAAACATTTCTTTTCCGGTTCCGCTTTCTCCCGTAATCAACACGGTTGCTAGCGTTCGCGCCGATCTCCTTGCATCTCGTTTCACCTTTAAAATTTCTTCACTCTCCCCTATAATCTCGTCCATTGTAAGGCGGCTGTCCTTTTCTTTTTTTAAGGTTAGTAGCTCTTTCTTCGGCTCGTTTTTTCGATATTCTTCCTGTAGCCGTTCAAAGATTCGATAGACTTCCGTTACCCCTTCAAAGATTAGCATCCCTATGGCACCTGTTACTCGACCATTCCGCCATATAGGGATTCTGTGCACGACCATTTCTTGGCCCTGAATCTTTTGCACGACGCCTCGTTCAGGAATACCTGTTTTGACAGTTACATGAAGATTCGTATTGTCGATCACCTCCGTTACATGCCTTCCAATCGCATCTTCCCGTTTGACTCCTGTGAACCGGCTGTAGGCTTCATTAAATTCCAGCAAAACACCATTTTCATCAACAACGGCGATTCCTTCGTAAGCGCTTTCTAATATCACATGAAGAGCATCTGCAGTGTTTTGCCTTTGCTCCAATTTGTATATATATTTAAAGAACCCATCGAGTACATCTCGAATTGTAATCAAACCGACGAGTCTTCCCTGCTCATCCAAAACAGGCATCGTGTTTTCAGTGTGCGAAATAACATCCAACAAAGAATCATCTGGCTTTACAAAAGCCGGATTCGTCATCAATGCTCTTCCAACAGTTGCTTCTGGGCATTTGGTTTTCAAGAGTACCTTAATTAGTGCATTTAACGTCACCATTCCTAAAAACACATGATTCTCATCCACCACAGGTAGACCCCCAACATGAAGCTCTTCCATCTTCTCGGAAGCTTTTTGAACTGTATCATTCTCCCAAAGACAATAAGGGCTTGGCGTCATCCAATATTTCACCTGCAGAAGCTCTTGTTTTTGCTGAGCTTTTTCCAGTCTAAATCCTAGCTTATTCAAAGATCTTCCCCCCATTTGTCCGGGACAGAGGGACAGGCACCTTGTCCCACCGTTTGAAACCAATCGGACAGTGTACCTGTCCCTCTGTCTTCCTTGTCATAACTCTTTATTTAATAATTTTTATTTATTTTACCATATCCTTTTCCAGTAATGTGGTCTTAAACGTATAAGCATTAGACTGAAAAAGAATAAGGCGAACGTAGAGTTTACTAGTTCGCCAGATTTACACATACACGTTCATTTAATCATCAAAAGGTTCGATCCCATGCTTAAAATTAGTGTCCAATCATTCACCTTCAAGGCGTTCCCTAATCTGTTTGTAAGCCTTCAAGGTACGTTCTGGGTCCGGGTCTACCCCTTTCTTTTTAGGTACATCGAAGTTCGATAAGACAAAATGGTGTTTCGCTTGAAGATCATGTCTAGTTAGGATGTGTTTGCAGCATTCTAATGGACACCCATCTACCGCAATAATCTCTCGCCCAGACTTCGCTGTTACAACTAGCGGTTTTACATCCCCACCTACCCCGGCGATACACGACATTTCGGCAACCTTTTCTCTGTCCATTTTAATTGCGATTGAGTTCGCAGTCTGTGCAGCTGAGGAACAGCCTGAACAAGAATACACTAATGGCAATACGTTTTTTTTCATCATAAACCTCTCTCCCATCAACCAATTTTTTAGCAAAATTCCCTATTTCCATTTAACAAATGTTGGATTATAAATCGCATTATAGTTTGTTTATTTATAATAATCTGTAAACAATCTCACACTTGAACATTCGTAAAATAAATAAGTTCGATGGGAAACAAGAATCACACAGACTAACCTTTCCTTCCTTGAGGTACCATTCCTTATTGTTTATAAGATTTCTTTTCGCTAAAATGGATTTGTACATAAATGATGAGGAGTGAAAACATGGCTATTGATGTTTATCTTGTTTTTAATGGGAACTGCCGAGAAGCTGTCGAATATTATGCGAAAGTGTTTAAAACAGAAGTTACTCAACTGATGACGTTTGGCGAGACACCACAAAACCCAGAATACCCGCTTCCTGAGGAAGCAAAGCATCGAGTCATGCACGCACGGCTTATCATTGATGGACGCACTGTTATGTTTTCAGATACGTTCCCGGGACAGCCATTTGTTGAAGGCAACAACATCACACTTGCATTAATTAGCAAGGATATGGATGAAATTAAGTCTTGGTACGAGCAATTAAAAGAAGGCGGCACCGTGGGAATGGAACTTCAAGAAACGTTTTGGAGCAAGCTCTACGGACAAGTTACCGATAAATTTGGCATCCATTGGCAATTGAGCCATGATGGCGAAACGGCATAGTAAAAAATTTGAAAAGCATTTTACATTAAATTTGATTTCACAGGATTAACACTAAATAGGTAGCACGCAAATAAGCTCAGAGTTTCTCTGAGCTTATTTGCGTTTTATTAAAGGAAGAATCCACTGAGTAAGAAACTTAGTCCGCAATAATCATTCTTTTTAAAAAATCTATTTTTCTATCATCTTTATGATTATTTTTATCTGCACGATAGCTATCTTTAGATGAGGCCTCGTAAACACGTAGGTATTGTTTAGGAGTTAATAAATAATACTTTACGTCTCCCGTTTGTTGGTTTTCTAATTCATCCAACGGTACACCCGCGAACTCTGGTAAAGTATCCACAATTCCAAACTCAACGGATAATCCATCCTTTGAAAACTCATGTTCATGTAAGTCAACCAAATGGTAATCCATCTTTTGCATGAGTTTCATGATTTCATTCCAGTTATGTATCGATTCTTCAGCTGGAACTTCCCATCCTCGTTCATCCCCAGGCACATGGATATCCAGGTCTTGGGCATCCCAACTCTTTTCTGTCACGACCTCTAAGCCAACCGACCCCATTAATAATGGGATAATGTCAATCTCATTTAGTTTTTTGGCAATTCTAAGAAACTCAGCAAACTTATGAGTAGAATGCACTTTTATTCTCCTCCCCTTTCGTATCTGGTTTATACACGATAGATTAGTTGCACAACACCAGAGGAGAACGTCCTAGTCTGTACCAAATTTAGATTCAATCTTTCATTAAGTTCGGTAAACAAGGGTTTTCCTTCACCCAAAACAACCGGGTGAACCGATAATCTGAATTCATCCACTAGACCTAAATGGATAAAAGTTGTGATCAGGCTTGCACCACCATAAAGCCAAATATCTTTTCCAGGTTTATTCTTTAATTGCTGTACTGCTTCGAGGATATCATCATTTATAAAAATTGCGTTCCCATCCGTCCCTTTTTGCTTTCTGGAAAACACGTATTTTTCTTTACGATAAAGGAGTTCCCACATTTCTTTTTCAGTATCATTTTCCTCTATATTGGGAGTAAATTGCCCCCATAAGTCATAGCTTTTTCTGCCATAAAAAATCGTATCAATTTGATTTAAGAAAAGGGTAAAGTCCATTTCTTCATCCATGATGCACCAATCGATTTCTCCATTCTTTCCTTCAATGAAACCATCTAAAGACACTGCTAGATCTAATAGAACTCTTCTTTGCGTTTCTTTTTCGGACATCCTTTTTCCTCCCTACAGTAAAATGCTTAATAGATCTATCATGTCTCAAACCTGTATGCGATTCTTAATAATCATTCATGATTGCCCCTGAGGAAAAAGGCTTGTCACATCTTTTACAAGAACCACACTTCTTGTTTACATTTTAATCAAAATTTTCCCTTGATACTGTCTACTTTCGACTAATTGATGAGCCAATGCAGTCTCTTTTAAGGGAAAGACTTGTGCAATCGGAATTGAAACCTCGCCCGAAGCAAATCGTTCAATTACCTTTTCTGCAACAGGCTTCAATCGCTCTGGGTCACGCTCTCTTGTGGTACCCAGACTAAACCCTCTCAGGTTCCGACAACTACTATGGACATCACTTGTTCGTATGGTCCCAGCTTTCCCACTGCTGTTTCCAAATTGAACGAGCGTGCCGTAAAACGCTAAGCATTCTAAACTCTGACCGGTCACTTCACCCGCAATACTATCGAAGATAACATGTGCTCCAGCTCCATTGGTTTCTTTTAAAACTTCTTCCGAAAACGTTTCGTACGTACAAACCACATCAGCTCCTAACTTTTTCACATAGGAGGCTTTAGCGAAATTTCCAACAGTCCCGATAATTTTATTCACACCCGCGTGTTTGGCTAATTGAACTAACATGGAACCTACTCCACCACCCGCACTATGGATCACGATCGTGTCAGATGGTTTTACCTGGGCGATTTCATGAAGGAGCATATACGATAAAATTGAAACTGTAGGCATCGCTGCTGCTTGCTCAAAACCTAGACTGTCTGGAATTTTATACACCAACGATTCCTTTGCGACAACATATTCAGCATAAGAACCGTTATTAGGAAAAGCAATTACTCGGTCCCCAACTGAAAAGGGAGAGCGAGGACCAACCTCTTCAACGACGCCGGCAACATCTAGGCCAAGCATAAGTGGAAACTTCCCCTTACCCTTGTTCCCAACTCGTTTTTTGATATCTGCATAATTCACGCTCGTATAAGCTGCCTTAATTAAAACCTCCTTCTCTCCAATGGTTGGCTTATCAACCTCTGTATATGTAAGTACATTTGCATTTCCAAATTCATATTGGATTACCGCTTTCATCTTTGCGTCCCCCGCTACCCATGTTTATTTTTTGAAATATCAGAATGAAAAACTCATTAAAAAGTGCAGCTTGTTTCTATGCCTATCACCCTAGTTTTAGGAGGTTAGACTAAAATACTCAAAGAATGACTCCGTGATTCATTTTAGTTAAACACAAACCCCTGAATTGATACCAAAATTGAAAACAAAGAAGCTCCCATTAATATTCCACCAATTAATTTTTGCTTCTGTTGGAAAACACGTACCCCCATGATCAACAAAGTGAGACCTAAGAAAAGAATCATTGGGGTTTGGAAATCAACCTTTGCATTAACCATGTCTACGATTACAAAGAGCAATGTACCCACAGCGAACGTCATCTGTAAGATTTTCAGCAAAATAATTCCCCTTTACCTTCATAATGGTTCCTATTTTATCATAAGTGTTCTTTGATTTGTTTTTAAGGGAAAAAGCAAGGAATAATTTTCCTTTTATGGTATCCTATAAAATGAAGCTAAAAGTAAGAATAATAGAAATTTAGAAGGGAATTGTAAATGAAACTATTGGTAAAAGGCTTAATTAGAGGAGTCATCCCATTAAGTGTATTGCTCGTTCTTTCTCTATACAATAAATTTCAAGGGTTAGGGCCTAATGCGGAAGTTTTCTTTTTTTATGGCCTAATCGCATTTTTCTTAGGGCTAGCAAGCGTCCTATACGAAATCAAACAATGGAGTTTTGCGAAACAAATCCTTGTACATTATTTAGTCATGTTGATAACGGTTTTTCCAACTTTGCTTCTAAGTGGTTTTTATCAGCTACATTCTTTCGAAGATGTGTTAAACGTATATTTCCAGTTTAATAAAGTTGGTCTGATCTTATTTTTATCAACCTACTTGATTTTTAGATTACGTAAAAAGGTGAGTTACCATAAATCAAAGATATTATCGTGATTTCATTGTAAGCGAAGGAGGGATGGGTTTTGGGGAAAGGATCCATTTATAAAAATGACGGAAAAAGGGTACTTGCACAACATTACGCAGATTACCTAACGGAGTTTGATTTCGAGGTCGAGCGCGTTTATGTGGATACAAGTTATGGGAAAACTCATCTACTTGTAGCAGGACCACCAGAAGCTAAACCAATCTTTCTCTTTCAGGGTGGCAATTGTATCAATCCAATGACGTTTTCCTGGTTTTTGCCACTTGTCGAGAATTACAGAATTTATGCACCAGATACCATTGGGCATCCTGGATTCAGTGATGAAAATCGAATATCTGCGAAGGACGACAGTTTCGCTCAATGGACCAGCGAACTACTTGACTATTTTCAAATAGAAAGGTGTGCATTTGTTGGCCCCTCCTACGGTGCCGGGATTATTTTACGATTGGCCACCTATATGCCTGATAAAATTACCTGTGCTGTTTTAGTAGCGCCAGCAGGGATACAACTAGGTTCAAAGCTTACAATGATTAAAAAAATCTTACTTCCTTTAGTTTTCTATCATGGAACATCCTCCCCTAAATATCTTGATCAAATCGCCGATCATATGTCTGATTCTAGTATGAAAGAAAGAGATAAAACCATTATTGGCGATGTTTTTAAATATGTAAAACTAGAACAAGACATGCCCAAACTAACGACGAAAGCAGAGTTGGATAATTATCACTCACCCACATTGATCATAGCCGGAAAAAAGGATCTCTTTTTTCCTGAAGAAAGAATCATTAAAGCCGCAAGAAACATCTTCCCAAATCTTACTGACTTTAAAAGCTATGAAATGGGACATTTCCCCGCTAATGACCATCTGAGGAAAATCAACCATGATATTGAGGAGTTTTTGAAGGAATATTATTAAAGTATCCATACTCTTTTGCAGTACCTATAGTTATTTTATAACAAACTAAAATAGCAGAGTAATTGACTTGAAAATCCTTCTGCTATTTTGGACTTTATACATCATTTTTAGATGGATTAATACCTGTAATATAGGACATGTTTAAAGAGCACGGTCCTAAGAAACAATCCTTTTTAATTTAAATACGTACCCCTTATCCATCTTCCTTGCCCCAAGTTTCTTTTACTAGTAACCACCCTAGCATTTGCCTGTCCCTTTCGCTGAATAGGAAAAGCGATGCTAGTCATCAAGCATCGCTCAAGTTATGAATAAAATCGTACTAGTTTTTCAAGTAGGCTCTACCTTTATGACCACATTTCCTTTCTTATGTCCCTGATCGACATATCGATGAGCTTCCACAATCTCATCTAATTCATAGGACTTGTCAATCACTACTTTTAATTTCCCCATCTCTACGAGTTCTTTAAGGAAGTTGAGAGCCTCTGCATTTTCCGGTGAATTTCGACTCAATAACAATTTCTTGCTACTAATCAAACTCGTCCATAGCATTTGAACATTAGGTAGTGGTTCCGTACAATTTATATAAATACCACCCTTTTTTAACACTTTCATACAAGCAGTAAAAGAGCTTTTATTGACTGCCTCAAAAACAACATCATATGTTTCATCTGTCCCCGAAAAATCCTCTTCAGTATAATCAATCACCTGATCTGCACCTAACGATTTGACCCATTCCACATTTGAAGTACTGCATACCGCTGTTACGTTCGCTCCGAAATATTTGGCAAGCTGAACAGCATAACTTCCAACACTTCCTGAGGCACCGTAAACGAGAACCCTTTGTCCGCTTTGAAGATTTGCTTTCCTAAGAAAAAACAATGCTGTACGTGCACCAATTGGAATAGCAGCGGCTTCTGCATAAGTGATATTGCTTGGTTTGATCGCAACAGGACCATCTTCCTGTAGACACAAATACTCGGCATAAGCACCAAAACCTACGAGGGATGCTGCAAATACCTGGTCTCCTATCCTGAACCTTTTGACGCTTTTCCCAACCAACTCAACTTCTCCAGCTAACTCCATTCCTAAGATTGCTTTTTTGGGTTGTCTGAATCCGAGCGTCATTCGCGCAGGAAGCCAAAACAAAGGAGGTACCGTGAAACTCCGTGAACGAATATCGGCTGCGCTTACAGTGGTTGCTTTTACTTTTACTAAAATTTCATTGTCTTTCGGAATTGGCTTCTCAACCTCTTTGAGTTGAAGAACCTCCGGGGGACCGTACTTTGAATACAGTATGGCCTTCATTTATCCACCTCTATTCTGTTTTCACCTTATATAAATACGAATAGGCAGACAAAACATTCCAATTATTTCCTCCCTCTATCTGTTCACCAAACAATGAATCACAGTCGTTAATCCCCCACGCCCATGCTAATCTTTGACGATAAAGCACACTTCCAATAAGATAAAAAGATAGACGAAGCTTCTCTGCCCTCATTTTTGAGGCAAGGAACATAGTCTCTTAAATGAAAAATTGTTAGGGTGAACAAAATGAAAATTTTATTGGTCGAAGATGATCGAACCATCGCTTCGGGTTTGGAGTATTCTTTGAAACAAGAGGACTTTGAGACTCTGGTATGCCATAATGCCGCAACCGCAAAAGACGTCATACATACGAAGATCGCTGAAATTGACTTATGCCTATTTGACCTGAACTTACCTGATGGCAGCGGGTATGATTTATGTTCGCTTGTAAAAAAGCAGCACGACATCCCCGTCATTTTTTTAACAGCATATGATGATGAAGTAAATGTCGTCATGGGACTTGATATGGGGGCAGATGATTATATCACCAAACCGTTTCGGATTCGTGAACTACTCTCCAGAATTAAAACGGTCTACCGCCGCTACAATCGCCATACTCAGCCCAAAAACACCATTGAAATTGAAGATATTCAAATTAACACCTTAGAAGGAAAAGTGTATAAACAAGGCACTGAAGTCTTGTTGACTGCATTAGAATATCGCCTCTTTTTGATTTTTGCCAATCACATTGGACAAGTTCTTACAAGAGCACAGTTGCTTGATCGCATTTGGGATGTTGCTGGTGATTTTGTCAATGACAACACATTAACCGTCTATATTAAAAGATTGCGTGAAAAGTTAGAAGACGATCCGCAAAACCCAACCTTAATCAAGACGGTCCGAGGCATGGGCTATAAGGTGGGTGAGTAATTTGTTTCGTAATCGAGAAGTTCAAATTTTCCTTGCCGTTCAGCTACTCATTAGCATCATTGGCATCGCGTTGTCGGGATTTTTTATTTCCACGCTTGCGGTAGGAATGATGATTAGCGTTTCAATTTTATTGATAGCCTCTACCTTGATTTTCACAAAATGGCGCTATCAAGAACTCGACAAACTTTCAGGCTATTTACAACAGATTAGCAATGGCGACTTTCAGTTGGATGTTCGCGATAACTATGAAGGCGAGTTAAGCATCTTAAAAAGTCAAATCTTTAAAGTGACCAAAATGCTAACGGAGCAAGGAACGATGTTGCATGAAGATAAAGCAAAACTAACCAATGCCATTTCCGATATCTCTCACCAATTAAAAACGCCGCTTACCTCGATGATGGTTATGGCCGATTTGTTACGTGATAAAAACTTGGATGATGCGAAGCGCTCAGAATTCACTCGCAACCTTCAAGTTCAGCTCGAACGCATGGAATGGCTGGTTTCTTCATTATTAAAGCTTTCGAAAATTGATGCAGGCACGATTTTCTTTAAAAAAGAAAAAGTCTTGGTGAATTCTTTGGTTCAAAGTGCAGTCGAACCGCTATTGGTCCCGATGGACATTAAAATGCAAAGCCTTAATGTCGAAGGCGATGACACAGCAGCCTTTTCCGGTGACTACAACTGGACCACAGAAGCGCTCATCAATATCATAAAAAACTGTGTCGAGCATACAGCTGAAGGTGGCGAAATCTCCATACAGTTTTCAGAGAATCCTATATATACCGAAATCACGATTGCTGATAACGGAAAAGGAATCGCAAGGGAGGATCTTCCTTACATATTCAAACGGTTTTACAAAGGAAAAAACGCGAGTGACGACAGCGTCGGCATCGGCCTTGCCATGGCGCACAGCATCATCACCCGTCAACAAGGCGACATCGAAGTAACGAGTCAACCTGGGATTGGCACAAAATTTCAAATAAAACTTTACAAACAAGTGATTTAAGCGGGACGAGGCATGTACCTCGTCCTAATTTTTTTGAAACAAAGTGCCTTAAGTGAATAAATTGTCACTTTAGAGTCACTTTAAAGTCATACTAGCACCTTATACTAACCTCAAGATGAAAAATAACGGAGGTTTTCTTATGAATATATTAGAAGTAAAGAATTTATCCAAGGTATATGGCAAGGGCGAAACGGCGGTTAAAGCACTTGATGATGTTTCGTTTTCTGTAAAGAAAGGCGATTTTGTTTGCATCATCGGACCTTCTGGTTCAGGAAAGTCCACGCTGCTTCATTTACTTGGCGGTGTCGATCGACCAACGAGTGGAAAGGTGCTGATTGACCAAACTGATATTTATGACTTGAATGAAACACAATTGGCGATTTTTAGACGCAGACAAATTGGGTTGATTTATCAATTTTATAACCTGATTCCGATTTTAACAGTGCAGGAAAATATTACCTTGCCAATGCTGTTAGACGAACAAAAAGTAGATCCAGCTCACTTTAACAAGGTTGTTGACGTCTTAGGGTTGGACAAACGACTTTCCCACCTGCCGAACCAATTATCCGGCGGTCAGCAGCAACGGGTCTCTATCGGACGAGCGCTTATTAGCAATCCAGCAATTATGCTTGCCGATGAACCAACTGGAAACCTCGATAGTAAAAACAGTAAAGAAATCATGGAACTGTTGAAAATGTTTAATAAAACCTACAATCAAACGTTGATTGTCATCACTCATGATGAGCGCATTGCACTTCAGGCGGATCGCGTCATTACAATTGAAGATGGGAAGGTCGCCAAAGATGAGGTGATTCGCCCATGAATATCATCAATAAAGTCACCATCAGGCATTTAAAAGAAAACAAGCGCCGCTCTCTCGTAACGATTATCGGCGTCATTATTTCGGTTGCCATGATTACTGCCGTGGCAACCCTTGGCGTTTCTTTTTTAGACTTAATGATTCGCCAAGACATTAACACCAATGGCGAATGGCATGTGCGCTATAAAGATGTCACAGCAGACCAAGTGAAAGCCATTAAACAAGACAGTGAAACGAAAGAGCTGAGTCTTACTAGCGATGCATATGCGCTCTTAGAAGGTTCCAACAATGATAATAAACCTTATTTATATTTTAAAAACTATAATAAAACGGGTATGGAGCAATTTCCGATTGAAGTCAGCGACGGGAGGCTTCCTGAAAACGAAAATGAAATTGCCATTTCTGAAGCGATTGAAAGCAATGCGGAGGTTACCTATAAAATCGGCGATCAACTTACGGTTGACCTAGGAGAACGACTGCATAAAACAGAAGGAACCCAACTAACGCAGACACATTCCCTAGAAAGGCTCGATGAAACCGTCAACGAAGAATTAACCATCACAGAAACAAAAAAAGTCACTGTTGTAGGAACAATTGAACGCCCCGAATGGGAGCCAACTTGGTCCCCCGGTTACACGGTCATCGGTTATGTAGATGAAACGTCATTAAGCGAAAGTGACACCATTGATGCGCTTGTGGTGTTACAAAAAGTGAAAGGTTCCCTCTTTGAGCACTCCAAAAATCTCGCCGACTCACTAGGAATCGAAACCGTACAATATAATTCTGATTTACTACGCTACTATGGGGTAACAAAAAATGATCAATTGCGTGCTACCCTCTTTTCTTTAACTGGGATTATCATGGGCATCATCATCATTGGTTCTATTGCTTTGATTTATAATGCGTTCGGAATTAGTGTATCAGAAAGAGCGAGGCATCTAGGGATGCTTTCAAGTGTGGGTGCGACGAAAAAGCAAAAACGAAATTCCGTCTTTTTTGAAGGTGCGGTGATTGGGATAATCAGTATTCCGATTGGGATTCTTGCTGGCCTTGCGGGAATTGGGGTCACCTTTTTGTTTATTAATAAGTACTTACAAGGTGCAATAGGAGTTTCTGAAAATCTAGAATTGGTTGTCACCCCTTCTTCCCTGCTGGTCGCGTGTGGAGTTTCAATCTTAACGATTTTTATTTCCACTTATATCCCTGCAAAAAAAGCATCAAAAATTACTGCCATTGATGCCATCCGCCAAACACATGATATAAAATTGTCTAGGAAAAGTGTGAAAACTAGCAAATTTGTTCGTAAACTATTTGGCATGGAAGCAGAAATTGGATTAAAGAATGTTAAAAGAAATAAAAAGCGATATTTGGCTACTGTGTTTTCCCTCGTCATTAGCATTGTCCTGTTTTTAACAGTCAACTTTTTTACCGATAACCTGAAAAAATCACTGGAAATGTCGCAAGATGACCTTCAATATGATATTCGAATAAACAGTAGTTCATTAAGCCGAGAAGAGTTAGAAAGTTATACCAAGCTCGATCATGTCACAAATAGTTCTATTATTGAAGCAACACAATTTGAAGCGCTCATTAGCATGGATGAAATCCCAGCTCAATTAAAAGAGGATATCGAAACAAACGGATATGCTCTTGAAGATGGAAAACTAGCTTACTATATTGAATTACATGCACTCGATCAAGAGAGTTTTAATGCATATGCCAAACAAGTCGGTGTGGAAGCTAATGATTTTAACCAACAAGACACTCCAACAGGTATTGTCATTGACCAAACCACTTACGAAAACTACGCAACTGGAAAATTGATTGAATCCAAAACGATTGAAACAAAAGTTGGGAATAAGATCGACCTATTGACCAGTGAAACAGGGGAAATGGAGGAAAATGAACAGCCTGAACGTGAACTAGTAGGCAGTGTGCAAATTGGCGCCCTAACCGATATCGTTCCTATGGGCATCTACCCTGGTTCCCTAGGTAGTTTGAACATCATCGTCCCTGAATCAACCTTGGATCAATTGGGGGTTTCCCAAATGGAAGTGTTCACCTCTGTCTATCTAAATAGTACCGACCCGATGGCCACACAAACAGCCATTGAAGACAGAAAAGAGACGAACATTTCTACCTACAATATCTATCAACGACGGCAACAGGAAGAGCAAATGATCTTGCTTATGTCCGTTTTTACCTACGGGTTTATCACGCTGATTTCATTAATCTCTGTGGCCAATATCTTTAATACCATCTCAACAAGCATTTCATTGCGCAAACGCGAATTTGCGATGCTGCGATCCGTTGGGATGACACCGAAAGGCTTTAATAAAATGATCAATTATGAAAGTATCTTTTATGGAGTCAAAGCTCTTGCTTACGGACTGCCAATCAGCGTCCTCGTGATGATTGCCATCCACGTCTCAATTGGTAACACCTTTGAATATGGATTCCAGCTTCCATGGATGAGCATTCTATTCGTAGTTGTCATGATTTTCTTAATCGTCGGATCCGCCATGCTCTATTCCATTTCAAAAATTAAAAAGGAAAACATCATCGACAGCTTGAAGCAAGAGAATATCTAATGTAAAAAACCTGGATGGTGCCTGTCCCCATCCAGGTTTTTACTTATCCTTTTGTTGCCGCTTTCTGTTTCCATATTCTGTATGGTGCCTGGCACCCTAGCACTCGTCACCCTAGTCACCCGACACTATATTTTACGGTTTAAGATATTAACCAAATGGACATTCATTTCGTCAGCGGATTCTTGGAAATCGTGACGATACCATTCGATGATTAACCCGAGAATGGCATTGGCTGAATAGGAATACAAATATTCATTAGGTTTTCCAGTAGGGACTGCGTTTTTATCTTCTATGCAAATCTTCCGTATTTCATCGAATAGCATATAGTAATACTCTGTTGATACCTCATGGGATAAGATAATGTTATAAAAATCCTCATATTTTTTAATATGATGAAAAATACGAACGGTTTTTGGATCTAAATGTTCGACATCAAGGATATCAGTATGTCGGTAAGGTTCATCATAGGATTCTTTTAAATCCACCATAATTTCTTCAAAAAACTCCTTAAAGACATCCCCCACTTCTTGATAATGGAAATAAAATGTACCTCTATTGATCTTTGCCTTTAAACAAAGTTCCGTTACCTTAATTTGAGATAAAGGTTTTATTTTCAGTAACTTGGTTAAGGCTACATGTAGGTTTTGTTTGGTTTTTACAACACGTAAATCATTTTTATTCAATTGCTCTTCTCCTCTATCGTACACTTTCGGTTTTTCTGTTCAATATTGTACAAATCGATAATTTTTTGATTATTGAATGGGGTTACATTTAATATTATTATTTTATTGAACAATTGTACAATAAAATCAAGGGGGCTGTTTTCTATGAGATTAAAAGATAAAGTAGCCATTGTAACCGGCGCTGCTTCAGGTATGGGCAAAGCCATTGCTGAACTTTACGCAAAAGAAGGAGCAAAGGTGGTAGTTTCTGACTATAATTTTGAAGGTGCTCAAGCAGTAGCTGAGGCTATTAACGGCAATGGTGGTGTTGCGATTGCTAACCGTGCAAACGTGGCAGAATTAGCAGACCTAGAACAATTATTTGCAGATACCAAAGACGCATTTGGTACGTTAGACATCTTAGTGAACAACGCTGGTATTATGGATGGAATGGAACCAGTAGGTGAAATTTCCGATGAAAAATGGGACCGTGTTTTCGCTATTAACACAACTGGTGTCATGCGTGCCATGCGAATCTCTACAAACATTTTCTTAGAACAAGGTCATGGCGTCATCGTCAATAATATTTCAGCAGGTGGTTTGCGTGGGTCACGTGCAGGGGCAGCCTATACAGCATCCAAACACGCAGTAACTGGTCTAACAAAGAACACAGCTTATATGTATGCTCAATCTGGTATTCGTTGTAATGGAATTGCACCTGGTGGTGTAGAAACAAACATCGGCTCTTCAATGACTGGCATTTCCGAATTTGGATATGGTCGCCAAATGACAGGAAGCGGCACCATGCCACGTATTGGCCAACCGGTTGAAGTGGCTCATCTCGCTGTTTTCTTAGGCTCTGATGAATCCAGCTTCATAAATGGACAAGTCATCGCTGCTGATGCAGGATGGACTGCATACTAATTTTCCGATTTTGTTGGGGCTATCCAATGGATAGCCCCTCTTTATGTGTTTTGGGTTTCCATAATTTGGATGGTGCCTGTCACCCGATTTCTTCTCTTTTCAAACTCACACCTAATGGGTTTGTTGTCTGCCAAGCATTTCCGAGTTGCAATAATTGTTTTTCAGAAAGATGTTGTCCCATGAATTGCATTCCTACTGGAAGTCCTTTTGAACTTAATCCCATTGGTACGGTTAAACTTGGGATTCCTGTTAAGTTGGCTGGGACTGTAAATGGCAATCCACGCCGAACCACATCTAAATTTTGAGTAACCCAATCTTCCCTTATTTCTGGGGTGGTCATCGGAATCGTTGGACCTAGCAACACATCAACCTCTTTAAACTCTATTTGAAAGGCGTTTGTCAGCTTTCTGCGGACTTGTTGCGCTTTGATATATTGAGGAGCGCTTGTTAAAGAGCCAGATAAAAGAATTGCTCGAGCGTCCGGGGCATAATCTTGCAAAGAGGTTTGTAACCACTTTGAATGAAAAGCAGCTCCCTCCCCCGCTACAATCACAAAGCCAGCAAACGTGGACATACTCAGTTCAGGAATGTTGAGTTCCTGAATTTCTGCTCCTAAGCTTCTTAGTGTGGCAATCGCTTTAGTGAAAAGTGTTTCAACATCTGCATCTAATCCTTCTAAATAATAGGTAGGAATGCCGATTTTAATACCACTTATGTTTTTATGAAGATCTGCTCGGTAATCTTGCACATTTGTTTTTAGACTTGCCGGGTCTTTAGGATCGAAGCCAGCCATGCAATTGAGCATGAGTGCCAAATCTGAAACGGAACGAGCCATCGGACCAATGGTATCCAATGACCATGCGGCTGGAATCACCCCGTAGGAACTAACGAGTCCATAGGTCGGCTTCAACCCATAAACACCACTCATCGCCGCTGGTACGCGAATGGAGCCAAACGTGTCGGTGCCGGTCGAAAGTGTGGCGAGCCCAGAGGCTAAGGCTGCACCACTTCCGCTACTGGATCCACCTGGCATGTAATTTAAGTTCCATGGATTCCGTGTTGCCCCAAAGAACGGATTAGTACCCGTTAACCCAGCGCCTAGTTGATGCATCGTTAATTTTCCCACCATGATTCCACCAGAACTCAACAATTTATTTACAACCGTCGCACTTTTAGTTGGAACATAATTGGCAAAAAGCTTTGAACCAGCTGTAGTCCGGATCCCCTTTGTTTTCTTATTATCTTTAATACCAATTGGAATCCCGTGGAGTGGCCCTTTGTATTGCCCTGCCATGATTTCCTCTTCTGCCTTTCTTGCCTGGTCGAGGGCTAGTTGTGGAAGTGGAGTATTGTATGCATTTATTTGCGGGTTCAATTTTTCCATGCGCTTTAATGTATGTTCCGTCAGTTCAACCGGCGAAAGCTGCCTCGTTTCAATTAAGGGTGCGAGTTCCGCAGCAGTTAAAAAAGATAAATCAATCATTTTTTAAGCATCCCCTTATCCACAACTGTTATCGGAACTTCTTTGTTTAAAGGAAATGCTTGAAGTGGTACCTGGGCCTGATTCATCGTAAACAGCAAATTATGAATATAAGGAAGATCTGATTCATAAACATCGATCCCCTGCAAAGCCAAACTATACCTAATATACTCTTGAACCTCCATTCACCTAACCTCCTTATTCATGATCATATCTATCACTATATGCTGCCTAGGATGTCACAGTTCGCACAAGTCAGATTGTAACCCTCCTCAAACTTGCAACAAGAAAAAAACGCAATTAGTCTTTTCAACTAATCGCGTTTTAGGATTCTAACCATATAACTCATTTATTTTTCTTTCACATTTTATGCGTTTGTTGCGGTTCTCCCCTTGTCAATCACCAGCGTTGCTCCAAGTAAAATGAAGGCAAAAACAAGGAGGAAGACTGGGAATAGGCTCATAGTGAAACGTTGAAAAATCACTCCAATGAACGGAGGTAACACCATGATTCCCACCGAACCTAAAGCGACTTGAAAGCCAATAATGCTACTTGAATTCCTTTCCCCAAACCTTCGCGGGGTTTCATTCATCATTGTCGGGTAAATAGCCGCACATCCAAGCCCCATGAGGACAAACCCAGCGAATAAAACACTCCCTGCTCCAAACGCTACGATAAAAATCCCTAAGAGAAGAGCGATTTCACTATAGAGCAACAACTTTTGATTGGATAGCCAAAAGGTTATAAAGCCAGATATCATTCTTCCTATCGTTAAGCTTGCAAAAAAGAGCGAGACGATAAAACTAGCGGTTCCTACAGATAATGATTTCACTTCAATTAAGTAGCTACTTCCCCATAAAAAAATGATCCCTTCTAACCCTACATAAAAAAAGAAGGATAATAGAGCATAGAAAACTCCTTTTTGTTTTATTACTGTTCCAAAGGAAGTCGTCCTGTCGTCAGATTCTTTGGATGCTTTTTGTTTATTCTGCTTCCAAAGAGGGAGTGAAAAGAAGAGAATGATCACGAGCATCAATTGAATGCCGCCAATAATCATATACCCGTTTCTCCAGGAATAATGATTATTTAAAACCACTCCCATAATCATCGGTCCCATTGTTGCTCCTACTCCCCAAAAGGCATGCAACCAGTTCATGTGATGGGGCTTCAAATTGACAGCCACGTAATCATTTAAGGAAGTATCAATGGCCCCAGCTCCTAAACCTAAAGGCAATGCCGCTAGGATCAAAAGATAAAAATTTTGAGTGAACGCAAATCCAATCAACCCTATTGCCGTAAGCAAGACACTCCCTAAAACGAGCTTGCCCGTCCCCATTGTTCTTGTAATTCTCGCAGTTTGCAAACTAGCAATGACCGTACAAATTGAAATGGTCATTGAAATAATTCCAGCGGCACTATAGGCCACATGATACTCTCCTACCATCTCCGGCCAAGCTACCCCTAAAAGCGAATCAGGTAACCCTAAACTGATAAAGGCCGCATAAATGATAAAAATAAAAGCGAACTTACGCACTAAACGATCCTCCGTATATCTTTTTTTGTATTAATTTCATATATGATCTCAACTTTCAAACTAGTATTCTAGTATCAGTACAGTATAACACTTTCTTTCTTCTATTTAAAAAGGCTAGTTTCCGTGTAGCCTATTATTAAATTCCACATTCAACTCCCATCCATGATTGCTTACCCTCTCCCTTTCTTCCATTTTTTAGTTTTTATCCTTCATCAACCAAAAACGGTTTATTACTTTTGGCTTTATGAATAATTTGGAAATACTAACAAAACCTAACACTATTGGGTATGGATTTGGTGGTGTTTACATGTATTTTTCTCGGGCTCAGCTATTTTTTGTTCTCATTCTTTTTATTGGAATATCCAATCATGTGCTTATCCTGCCTCATTTGCTTACTACAGGAAGACGTGATGCATGGATCTGCGTATTGATTGCTTACGGATTTTTACTAATTTGGGGCTATATCCTTTATTTAATTATGAAAAAAAATAAGCAGCGACTTTGTCTTGCTGACTGGATCGAAACACGAGCAGGGAGTCTCATTTCCCGTCTTTTAATCAGCGTACTTATGGCCTTTGTTTTCGCCATTAGTGCGATTTCTTTTTATGATTTAATTCAATCTGTACAAATTTACTTTTTGCCGCGAACCCCAGCTTTTGTTGTGATGGTACCCTTTCTGTTGATTAGTGCTTGGTCCGCGTATAATGGCTTAAAATCGATTGTTTATGTTTCAGCCGTTTTATTGCCGATTGTCTGGCTACTCGGGATGTTTGTGGCATTGTTTACCTTTCCTGAAAAAGATTATTCTTATCTTTTCCCTGTTCTTGTGAACGGGTATCACCCAATACTAAAAGGAACCATCATCATTCTTGGGGGGAGCGCGGATTTGCTTGTTCTTTTGCTTCTGCAGCACCACTTAAAGAAATCATTTACGCTGCTACAACTGTTTGTTCTGATTACCATTTTAGTTGGCCTAATTATGGGACCCACAATGGGGACATTGTCTTCATTCGGTCCAGCAGTTGCTTCTGATATGCGTTTCCCTGCCTTTGAGCAATGGCGCCTCATTACCTTAGGAGAATATATTTCCCATGTTGATTTCTTAGCGGTCTTTCAATTACTAAGTGGTGAGATCATTCGGGTTGCCTTAGGCCTCTATCTGCTTGGGAATATGATAAAAAATAAGACGCAACCCTCTAAACGAAAGCACGTGTTTGTTGTCTCTACGCTTCTATTAGGGTTTTTGTCTTTACTTCCTCTAAGTGACATCTGGGTGCAAACGATGGTCGGGAAATATTTTTATCCACTTGCCTTTTTATTTGCGGTATTCATTTCATTGGTTTTATTCATTATCAGTTATCTGCCAATGAAGAAAGGAACCCAAAATCTATGAACCTGAACCTTTACAATCATTTTTTAGCAAAGGGAACACTGACCCGTGATGAAGTAAAAAGCTTTTTTCGTCATTATGCGGATATTGAATTTATTCCAATTGAAGAGGATAAGAATGTACAAGCCTTTTACTGCAAAGGGATGCTGGATTCAACCCAACTAAATGAGTATTACAACCGAATCCTTCTCAGCCTTAGTCAGAAGGAACCACGTAATCATTCCGAAGTACTTCCACCCGTTCAGCATATAAAAAATATGAAGGAAATCGTGAACCAAGTGTTTTCAGGTTCACTGATTGTGTTTCGGGAAGGTACTCCTTTTTTCTATGTGTTTGA
Source organism: Mesobacillus maritimus (assembly GCF_019749255.1). Classification (GTDB taxonomy): domain Bacteria; phylum Bacillota; class Bacilli; order Bacillales; family Cytobacillaceae; genus Mesobacillus_B; species Mesobacillus_B maritimus_A. The sequence goes on from NZ_JACWFH010000006.1 coordinate 78,095, forward strand.
TATTAGCAAGGTACCACAACGAAACCCACAAGAATCAACAACAGAAGTTTCGATAAAAGGACCGAAAGATAGTTTCACCGAAGAGATGTATGTAAACATTTCCTTGATTCGAAAACGAATGAAGACGGAACAGCTTTATTGCGAGTCTTTTACCTTAGGTTCACTAAGTCAAACCAAGGTCTCTCTTCTGTATTTACATGATAAAGCCAACAAGGAAATCATTGATGAAGTAAGGAAACGCCTTGATGATTTTCAAGGCGAAAATATTGTTAGCAGTGGGCAATTAGAACAATGGCTTTCAGACCGCTCCTTTTCCTTGTTTCCGTTATTCGATTATGTGACGCGATCTGATTATGTCATCGAATCAATGTTGCGCGGAAGATTTATTTTAATTGTGAATGGCTCTCCCTCTGTGTTAATTGGGCCAATCAATGTGTTTGAGTTAATTAAATCACCTGAGGATGTTCATTTCCCTTACTACTTTGTTCTGTTTGGACGGTCCATTCGAATTGTTGGCTTAGTGGTGGCCATTTTCCTTCCGGGGTTTTGGGTATCACTCGCATCTGTGAATATCGATCAACTCCCATTCGCCTTACTCGCCACTGTCGTTGTTTCGCGCGAAGGACTGCCGTTACCAATTGGACTAGAAGCGATTTTTATTCTTGGGTTATTTGAGTTGCTACGGGAAGCAGGCGTTCGAATGCCGACCGTGGTAGGCCAAACTGTGTCCATCGTCGGAGGTATCATTATTGGGGATGCGGCAATCAGAGCTGGACTTGCTTCCCCCACGATGATTGTCGTCATTGCGTTAACGGCGGTTGCAAGCTATACGCTTGTCAATCAATCCTTGGTTGGAACGGTCAGCATCCTACGCCTTTTCACCTTAATCCTGTCGATTTTTTTAGGTGTATACGGACTTTTTGTATGCTTCTTTAGCATTCTCATTTATCTTTCAAATTTACAGTCCTTTAAAGTGGCCTATCTTGAACCTATTGCTTCATTAACATTCAAGGAATATTTAGCGGCCTTATTTGTAAACCCCTTTGATCGAAAAAAATTCGGGATTTCATTCATTCAGAAGCGGAGAAAATAGCATGAAACGAACAAAGATTATAGGTTTGATCACCTTTTTTCTTATAACTGCTACGGCTTGCAACCATGACATCGGCGAAATTGAAAACCAAAATTTTGCTACTGCCATTGGAGTCGATTATCGAGATGGGGAATATTTTGTTTATATTCAATTGCTTGGTTTAAGTTCTGTGGCCAAAAGTGAAGGTGGGGATAAAGCGCCACCAGTTGTTTATATTTCCGAGACAAGCGGGAAAACATTTATTGATGCGTTTTTCAAAGCGTATCAAAGCGCACAAGAACGCATCCTTTGGGCACATGTTACCGCAATTGTGTTAAATGAATCTGTGCTAGAAAAAGGAATGGGGAGTGTCTTTGATGGCTTGACTCGGTATTATGAGTTTCGGCCAACTCCATGGATATTCGCAACGAAAAGTCCGATGGTCGATATTTTATCTACCGAAGGATTTTTCAATCAAAGCTCGTTGGATACGATTCTACATAGTCCCGAAAGTTCCTATGAGCAAAGCTCGACCCTTAAACCGATAAAATTAAACCAGTTTGCTCGGGAGTTCTTTGACCCAGGACGCACCACTTATATCCCTTCGCTCTCGATAAATGATACACAATGGAAGAAGAATACCAAGAATGAAGGAACATTAACGATTGATGGAGCCTATTTTTTAGCGAATCAAAAATACAAAGGTTATTTTCCGTATGATCAATTAAAAGGGATGCGTTGGATTACGCCAGAAACCATTCGTGCGTCTATCCTCCTGCCAACCGAGAAAGACCCTGAATTTATCACGGTGCTTGAAGACCAAATCGTAAAGATTTCACCTGAGAAACAGAACGGAAATTTTCGTTTTAACCTCCTCTACCTTGCCAATGGGATTGTAAGTAATCGAATGAAAAACAACACCATTCAGGTGGATGCTATGGAGGAGTACGTTCAAAAAGGGATTATCTCTGAAGTGAGGCAATTATATCAATTAGGGGTAGAACATCAAATTGATTTTCTAAACCTAGAACACCAGCTTTACAGGAAACACCACCATGATTGGAAGAAACTCAAAAATAGCGATTCCCTTCTTCGCGAAGACAGTATTAAATCCATTGAAGCGCATATCACACTCGAACATTCGGGTTCTTTTAAAAACCGAAAAATCCAGATAAAAGAAGAAGGATGATTACCTAATATGTAGGAACCGAAAAAAACTCACCGTAAGATTGGTGAGTTTACTTCATCCTTTAAACCTCATTCACTTCTGGTCTGCACTTGTTCGAACTTACGGCAGCCTGGTAATTTACATCGGCGTATGATGGTTCTGATGAATGGTCACTTTGTTTGCTTTTTTTAAAGGTTGAAACTTCAAATAAGTAAACGATCGCCAGAGCCATTCAAACGGACCGAAACGGTAATATTCTAGCCAGAAAGTGCTAAATCCCATTTGCAAAGCAAAAATAATGAAACAGAGAATCGTTCCTGTTAATAAACTAGTTTCCCCATAAAAACCAAAGCCAACAAAGATAATCGTTGAAACAATGGTTTGCATTAAGTAATTGGTTAACGCCATCTGCCCAGCAGAACCAAGCGGGCGTAACCTTTTTTGCCAAGTTTCTTTTCGTAGCATTAATGTCAATGTACTGATATACAAGAAACATAGTGAGGTACCTGTTAAACTCTTAAACAATTGAATCGCATAGAGTTGTTTAACACCGAGATCAAGAATATCCAATTTCAATAACGCGAGAATCACCACTAGCGGCAGGCTAATCAAAAACGTAATCCATCTAAACTTTTTAAAGAAAGCCAGATGGTTGCTTACGTGATGAAACAGCCCTGCTTTTCCAGCTGCTAACCCAAAGAGAAACATTGCAAATACTGGGATGGACGCTGGGATTAGATTCGCCGCAACGAACCCTACCTCCGTTCCTAAACGATAGGAGACCCATTCAACATATCCCGCTTGAGTATAAATCCCCATATACTCCGCTAAATCTCTTGCGAATCCTTGCGCATTTGCTGCTTCCATCTCAAGTAAAATCTCACTAGGAATCAATACATTGAGCAAAAACAACAAATTCAGTACAACCAACAAACTAACCGCCCAGATCAGCATGGTTTTGATCTTTCGTTTATAAAAGAATAATAGAAACACCCCAGCTACCGCGTAAGTGTGCAAGATATCACCGAACCAAAGTGCGACAACGTGCACCGCACCAAACAAAAACAAAGCAAGGATCCTTCGAAGGTAAAGTGCTTTTACACCGTGGCCTTTTTCTTCCGCACGACTCATAAAAATAAAAAAGCCAAGTCCAAATAAAAATGAAAAAATCGTAAAAAACTTCATCTCAACAAACAATGAAAAAAACACATCAATCCAGTAATCAACCCCTGTATATTCCACTTCCTGCCCATAAAAAGAACTCATAAATACCGGAGAATGGAACGCAGGCATATTCACCAAGAAAATTCCGAACAAGGCGAAACCACGAATGATGTCAATGGTTAGGATTCGATTTTTCCCTGTAATTGGCGAATTGTTCATAACACCTCTCCCTTCACATCTATATGGGAAATATTAGCACCTTCTATTATACACATGTGCGTAAAAGGTATCTCTACTTTTTTTCAATCCATAAAAAATAAGCTTCCTACTTTAGGAAGCCTATCTGTGCCTGGTTCTCAGTCTCAACCAACCTTCCATACTTATAGCCTTCAATCAGCACATGTTGTTCATGCTCAGTCAGAGGGCGATTCCATTTTTGTTCCAAATAATAAATCACTTCATTATAAAAAATCTGGTTATAATCAAACGGTCTCTTCATGACAATCTCCTTTAATAATCGTATTATTCCTATTCTTTCCAGACTTTTTCATGAATAACGCCTTTTTAATAGAAAAAGTTGGCTCCTCCACCATAGGAACCAACTTTTTTATTTATGATTATAATAGGGAAACCAAGGGGGTAAGATTTCTCTACTCAATCACCCATTATTTTAATTCTGCTAAAATTTCTTCTATCTTAGCAAGTTCGGATTGCAATCCGCCGCCTCCAAGGTACCAAAGTGGACCATCCAAGTAGACGATGCGGTTATTTTTATAAGCAGTTGTTTTCTTAATGATGTCGTTTTCCATGTCTTTTTCGATATTAGACTCTCCACCAATAGCAGCAGTACGGTCAATCACCAACAATACTTCTGGATCGAATTCTAAGATGGCTTCAAACCCGAAATTGGATCCATGGGAAGAGGCTTCGATATTATCCGTCACTGGTTTAAAGCCATAGATATCATAGATATAACCAAAGCGAGAGTTTTCTGCGAAACCAGATAGGTTTCCTTCGTTATACATTGTCACTAGTGAATTCTCAAAACCACCGGTGAGCTGATTGATTTCTTCTAGTGCTGTATCATAGTTTGCTAAGTATTCTTCTGCCTCTTTTTCTTTGCCAAACATTTTCGCCGCTGTATTGACTGAAGCTTCGAATGTACTCCAGTAATCGTCTTGTTGTGTTCCGACGAACAAGACAGGAGCGATTTCGTTTAACTCATCATAGAAGGCAGATTGACGACCAGAGATGAAAATAACATCTGGATCTAATTCAGCGATATCTTCAAGCAATGGACCTTTCAATGTTCCAACGCTAGCATATTCATCGCTATTAAAGCTTTCAAGATGTGCTGGTAAACTTGAGTCTTTGGCAACTCCTACTACGCCTTCAACACCTAGTGCATCTAATGTATCTAAAAATCCATAATCGAACACGACAAGTTTTTCTGGCATCGAGTCGAATGTAACATCCTCAAATTGAATCGTCGTCCCCTTTTCTTGATTCTCAGTTGAAGCAACTGTTGGCGAAATGGTCATTGGATAAGCCGGTGCTTCACTCGCTTTTTCCGTTTCAGCTTCTGCTGATTTCGTTTCAGTTGCATTGGTTTCCTCTTTTGTGGAAGCTTCCTCGTCTGTTCCACAACCTGCTAGCATCAATGATAAAGCTAAGAATGCACTTGCGACTTTCCATTTTTTCATGTGTTTCCCTCTCCTTTAAACCCTACTGTTTTATTTTTCTTTCTGCACCTTTAATGGGAATGATAATCATTATCACTGATAACCATTCTCATTATAGGGTAAGAAAATTTTTCCGTCAACACCTTTTATAAAATAATTTGTAATCTTCAAAAAAATAGCCTAGAGAATACAAAGTGTTCTACTTCGTTTCCTCTAGGCTAAGACTTTCGGTATGGATCAGTTCGCTACGTCTGAACGAGAATTAAAATATACACAGAGGCGGCAACCATCTTGGTCCTGTACGTTTATATCCATTTCATAGATTTCTCGTAAGGAATCCGAGCGGATGACTTCATGTGTCGGTCCGTTTTTCACCAGTTTTCCATCTTTCAATGCGACAATTCGGTCGGAATAGAAGGATGCAAAATTAATATCATGCAATACAATTACAACCGTTTTGCCTAATTCGTCGACAAGCTGACGCAAAATTTTCATGATTTGCACGGAATGCTTCATATCTAAATTGTTTAATGGCTCATCTAACAAAATGTATTCTGTATCTTGCGCAATCACCATCGCAATAAACGCCCGCTGTTTTTGCCCACCAGAAAGCTCATCTAAAAATTTATCCTGCATTTGTGTTAGATTCATATACTCTAGTGCCTGATTGACAAATTGAAAATCTTCTTGGGTAAGGCGTCCCTTTGAGTAAGGATAGCGGCCAAAGGAAACGAGTTCACGCACTGTTAACCGAACATTCAAGTGATTAGACTGTTTTAAAATCGAAACACGTTTCGCAAACTCATTCGATTTCCACTTTTTCACATCATTTCTGTCCAGTAACACTTCCCCAGTGTCTGCCTCTAACAACCGACTCACCATTGAAAGAAGCGTAGACTTTCCGGCTCCATTCGGCCCGATAAACGACGTAATCGTTTTCGGTTCAATTGTAACCGATACATCTTCCACAACAGGCTTACTCCCAAATCGTTTCGTTAATCCTTTGATTTCAATCATCCTGCTGCCCTACTTTCTTTTAGTAATAAGTAAATAAAGTACAAGCCCCCGATGAAGTTAATGATAACACTTAGTGTTGTCCGTAACTCAAAGATATGCTCAACAAGAAACTGGCCTCCGACTAAAGCAATGATGCTAATCAAACTACTACAGAGAATTAACAATGAGTGCTTATGGGTATTAAGATACTGATAAGCAAGATTGGCGACAATTAAACCTAGGAACGTTATTGGCCCCACGAGAGCAGTTGAAGTCGCAATCAAAACAGATGATAAAATCAAAATATTCATAACCATTCGGTCATAATTGATGCCTAGATTCATCGCATTTTCCCGACCGAGTGACATAACATCTAACTGATTGATGATGAAATACCCATAAACAAACGCAATCAGCAAAATGGCCATCGCAATATACAGCAAATCTGCTTTTACATTAATGAAGCTCGCAAATAAGAGAGTTTGCAAACTCAAATATTCGGTAGGACTGATTAAGACTTGTAAAAACGTAACAAAACTTCCTAGGAGCGTGCCTAATATCAGTCCAACGATTAACAAAAAGTAAATCGGGTGCTTATCGGCGCGGAATAACAACCGATATAAGAGAAGCGCAAAGAGAATCATCGCCCCAATTGCTAACCCAAAATTTAAATATTTATTGAGAACCCAAACAGACATCGAACCTGCAAAAAAGAAGATGAACGTTTGGACCACTTCATACATCGAGTCAATCCCCATGACCGAAGGCGTTAAAATTCGGTTATGAGTAATGGTCTGAAATACTACAGTTGAATAGGCAATTGCAGTCCCAGTAACGACCATTGCACCAATTCGGACCAACCGTTTTGGAAATGCGTAGTCAAATCCACCTTTTATATCATAGAACGCATAGAATAGAATACTAATTACGGCCAGCACCACTAACAAAATCAACTTTGTTCGGTTACTTCGCATATGCTTTCCCCCTAAATAACAAAATTAAGAAGATAGCACTACCAATCACCGCGACCGTAATGTTGACTGGAATTTCATAAGGGTGAATCAAAATGCGTCCAATAATATCGCAGATTAATAGAAACACCACACCTAAAAGCGCAGTATGCGGGATGATTTTACGTAAATTGTCACCCAAATAGATGGAAACAATATTCGGAACAATCAACCCTAGAAACGGAATAATCCCGACTGTTAAAACAACGGTTGTTGAAATAATTGATACGAGAACAAGACCGATGTTGAGGACAAGTTTATAACTTAATCCTAAGTTTTTTGTGAAATCCTCCCCCATGCCAGCGACGGTAAATTTATTGGCATACAAATAAGCGAGAATCACGACTGGAATACTTATGTACAAGAGTTCATATCGACCAGACATAATCAAGGTGAAGCTTCCCATTAACCAAGCAGAAATATTTTGAATCAAATCGGCTTCATACGCAAAAAACGTCGTAATCGAAGATAAAATATTTCCGTACATGATTCCAATTAACGGAACGAAAATCACATCTCGAAACTTAATCCGGTCAAGGATTTGCATAAATACGAAAGTCCCTAGTAACGCAAATGCGAAGCTGAAAACAATTTGCTGCATATAGGTGACGTTTGTAAAAAACAACATCGAAATTAAGATTCCTAGTTTCGCAGCATCCAGCGTCCCCGTCGTCGTCGGTGAAGCAAATTTGTTTCGACTTAAAGATTGCATAATTAAACCGGCAATACTCATTCCGGCCCCAGCCAAAATAATCGCCAATAAGCGCGGCAAGCGGCTGATCAAGAAAATTTGTGTCTTATCCGACTCCCAATCGAACAAGTCTGTTATTCCAATATCAATCGCACCGATAAATAAAGATACAAAAGATAGGACGATAGCAGCAACAGTTAGCATCCAAAGTTTCATACTCATCCTCTTAACATCTGTTAGTTTCTCGGTTAACTGATAATGATTATCATTCTAAGTGCAATTTCATTATATAAAACCAATTCTGAAAAAAGCAAGCACTATTTTTAAATTTTCCCTCAATGAGTCTAAAAATTCCGATTATGACTTATGTAAATGCACTAGTTTCGTTTCATGTTTTTAGGTTATTTACCCTAAATTTGTTTATGAAAAGAATGTTGATGATTACAATAAGACGCTTGGATTCATTTCAATCCAAGCGTCTTTCCCTAAGTCTTTCAATCTATGTAATTTAAAACGTTTGATGGCTATTTTTCGGTAAAGCCCCTAGTTCAAACAAAATTGCGGCATCGCTATTCTCACACCAAAGTTCCCTCACCTTTCCGTTCTCAATGGTAAAAATCATGATGCCTGTTTCCTTTACTCGTTGGTCTTCAGCCTGAATATTGAACCAGCCACCTTTATACGTCATCCACCCGGTATAACGAACCACTAACTTCGTATCCTGTTCAATCAAGTCGTCCAGAACCCATTCATCGTTGTGGAATACACGACGAAACCACTGCATAAATGCTTTCATCTGTTCCCTGGAACTGTCTCCATTTCTTCCATGATAAACAAAGTCATCCGAAGTTAGCTCATCTAAAATGTCTAGATTGCCTTTAGTAAAATATTCGTTAAACCATTTCTCCGCAATCATCCTTTTTTCTTTACTGATCACTATCATAGGCCCCCTTTTGCTTGAACTCTACAAACGATGAATCTACCTCTATGATAGCCAGTTTTATACTAAAGTCCCAGTATTTTCTTACACTCTTCTAACCTTTTCTATAAAAATTGCGAGTGATGCTCTTTGAATCTACTTTTTTTTCCGTAAATAGGTACTGACAACACAATCCTGACATTTTCAGCGGTGCTCTACTCATAACAATCATCCTATTTTGAATCTTCCTGTTTCATCGACTCAAACAAACCAGAACCATCCACTCCATCGTAAGTACCGTGATCTATCCATGAAAACGAAGGTTAGGCTCATCCTTAATAAGATGAGCCTGCGTGTTTTTTATATTGGGGGAAGTGAATCCCTTAGTGTGCCAACGATGTCTCTACGAATCTTTTGTTTCTAAAGCGTAAACCAAAGCACCAATGATGATGCCGATTGATAATCCTATTCCAGGTCCAGCAATTTGAAGAAAGGAAAAGTCCATCATCATAGCTACTGCACTCAAAAGTGCCCCAGCTAATGCTCCAAAAGTCATTCCATATGCAAGATAGTTTCCTAAGTTCGGCTTCTTTTCTTCTTTTTTTTCAGACACAACTTCCCCCTTACTACACCTTAGATTGAAATCCTAAAACTTCCGTCCACCGCCGCCGATTCCGCCACCACCGCCGGAAATACTACTTCCACCGCTGTTGTTGTTTTGTTGAATTTTCTGTTGAGTGACGATGGTATTGTAGTGCTGATCACGTTTTTTCGTAACGGCGAAGGAATTGTCTTGCAGATAGGTTCGGGCGTTGACAGTTGAACGTCCTCTATTGCCCATCATCATAATGCCAATGACAATCCCCCCAAGCGCAAGCGAAATGAGCAAATAGATTCCTAGTTTTTCAACCATGCTTAAGCTGGACTCATCCGAAATTCCGTCCTCAGTATAAGCATATCCTGCATCAGAACGATCTCCTGTTTCATACACTGGAGGACCTGACGCCATCATGCTCTCGACTTCATCAAGAAAAAATTGCACACTTTCGCGGTAATTTTCATCCCCTAACGGAGGGTAAACGACATCGAGCAATTCTTCGACCCGACCTGCATCAATATAATCTGTTCCTTTATCTCTTGTAAAAATATAAACTTCCCGTTCTTCCATGTTTAAGAGATACATAACCCCATCGAGCGAGTCTTCATAGCCAAACCCATGCTCATCATAAAAATCGAGAGCATAATCGCTTGATGGTTTCCCTTGACTATCATTCGTTGTGACAATTACGATATCCATTTCCGTTTGCTCGCTTAAAGCAATTGCTTGTGTATTGATGTCCGCTCGTTCTTCTTCTGAAAATAACCCAGCCTCATCATAGACTTTCTCATAAGAAGCGAACACAGGACCGTTAACCGAAACCAATAGCATGAGCAACAACGGCAGCAGGAGGAAAGATTTTTTCATTTTCACCATAGAAATTGCCCTCCAATCGCCAACGCCACAAATGTGGCCGCTGACACGCCACTAAACCATGAAGCCGCTCGCCCTGGGCTAATCGGCAATTTACCGGCAATTTTCCCTGTCTGCCCGTTCATCGCAAACATATAGGTTTTCCCTTTAAATTGATACGTGAACATCCATACCGGTAACAGCACATAAGTTGCGCCAACATTCTTCATTTTTATACCAGAGTCCTCGATATTCACGGTACTATAGCCTCTTACACTTTCCCGCAACAACGAACTCATGTTGTCGCGAATCAACCCAGACACTCTGCCATACACATTGTTTTGGTCCATATCGTATTTCTCCGCTAAATACCCCGACAAATACGACATCGAAAAGTCCGTCAGGTCCTTGTAATCATACGGCTCAAGAATACTCATTAGGTCATCATCCATTTTTTTCGAGCCATCGGCAGGAACATCCCGGAAGATCGCGTTTCCTTCACGAAGTACACGATAATACTTTGTTTCTGTATAGCGTGTATCGCCGCTCGTATACGTCCGAACCTTTGTTGCAGTCCCACTGATTTTGCCGTCAGAATGACAATCAAATAACCAAAATGGGACATATATACCTGATAATTTCTCAAGCTCTGAGGTTGAGGTAAACTGTTTCGACAGCAATGGTTTTTTCTTGCACCATTCTACAAACAGTTCCGTCGCTTTTTCACGATTGAATTTAAACGGAATCACTTTTTCCGGACGATATTCTCCTTCCAATCTTCGCGGAATAATCGTTGGATTATGACAGTAATAACAAAACGTCGCCGCTGTCGTGTCATCTGTCACAATCTCCGCCCCGCAACTTTGACACGTATACCCCATTGCTTTCTCTTGGAACTCCTGATCTTTCAAGTGATGCTCTTCTAGCACCGCAGAACTTGTTTCTGCCTCTGCTTGTGCTTTTTCATTTACGATAAAATCAGAAACTTCTTGCTCACTAAATTCACTTAGACAATAATCACAAGTCCAGTTTTGCGATTCCGCCTTAAATGCCAGTGGACCACCACAATTGATACACTTGTAAACAATCACACCCATGTCCATTCACCTCTTAATCCTCCTAAAATTTGCTTCCGCATTCAGGACAGAACTTCATGTTTACACCGGCAGGAGGGGTGAACCCGCACTGGCCACAAGAAAGTGCCTCAGGCTTTTTATTTCCGCACTCGGAGCAGAACTTACCGCTGTTTTCATTGCCACATTCACAAGTCCAGCTGTCATTTTGTGGCTTAGCACCCCCGCATTCTGAGCAGAACTTGCCTTCATTGGTATGGCCACAAGAACATTGCCAAGCATCAGCATTGTTTTTAACTGTCTGGGCTGGTTGATTTTGCTGAGTTTGTTGTGCTTGTTGATTTTGCTGCATTTGATAGCGATTCGTTTCCGAAGCACTTTGAGCAAAACCACCCGCTCCCTGCATGCCCATTCCCATGCCAACAAACCCATTCATCGCGCCACCTTCATTTGAACCAGCAGCTTCTAGACCGCGCGCAATTGAACCTTGAACATAGCCTTCTCGCACAGTTGGGTCCTGTAGCATCGCCCCTTGGTTTCGCATATTGATTAGCTTTTGCGATTGTTCATCATAGGTAATGCTGTTGATGCCGACCGATTCTACCTGCATGCCGCGCATTCGTGTCCAATCTTCATCTAATACATTCGCCATGTATTTTGCGAGTTCCATCCCGCGTGAAGCAACAAACGAAATGCGAATGCCATCACCGGACATTTGGTTGATTGCCGTTTGCAATGCATTCATGAACTCAGACAAATATTGAGCATTGATTTCCTGAATTTCTACGATACTCTTATTTCTTGGAATCGCTTCTTCAAAAAACTTCAATGGGTCAACAATCTTAATCGAATACGATCCATGCGCTCGTAAAAACAACTCCGCATTATAAAAGTTATCAAAATAATTAATCGGATTCCGAGTCCCAAATTTGATTCCCTTAATTTCTTGTAAATTAATAAAATACGCTTTTTGAGAAGAAGATGGCACACCGCCAAATTTAATTCGATTAAACGTCTCTTTAACCGCTTCATCTAATTGCCCATTAAAAAGCGAAGGCATCGACGAATTGACCACTTGGTAGTACCCTTCTTCAGCGGTATAATCAATAATTTTCCCGCCATCGACTAACAACATAAATTGGTTTGGGTGGACATGGATAATCGAACCGTTTGAAATCGTTGTATCCGTTCCCTTTTTATTACCATTTCGTTTATCCTTAGCGCGAACCTTCACCCCAACAGACATTACCGTACTATCACTCATGTTTTGCGGTTCGATAACTTCCAACCATTGATCCGCAAAACCTCCACGAACAGCATCTACCGCAGCTTTAATAATTCCCATTACAATCTCCCCCTCATATCTTTTCTTTTATATGTTCTACTGTTTAAATGAAGAAAAGGTTTCAATCTCCTTCAGTATAACATGATGGTTTAGAAAATAATGGCAATGTAACAAAAGCAAATCGTCAAGCAAAATTCTCTGTACAGGAAGGATTTTATGAAAATAAAATATATTTGATGGCCTTTAAATTTAATCAACGCGAGGTGTATGTTAGAATAATAAGAATAGTAAAAATTACTGGGGGAGAGAATGAGAACTTTTTTAAAAGTTAATATGATAAGTATTATGTACGCGCTTATGCTTTTGATCCCTATTGAACTAGTAATAAATGTTTCGCGGATTGGTCGAATAACGGGATGGAATTTGAATGTTGTTTGGAAGTTGGTAGGTATGAGTGCTTTCGTTTCTTTTATCCTTCTTTCTTCTATCAATTTCTATTTAACAAAAAAGTGGCTAAACAAACGTAAATCATCTTTTTGGTCGTTACTACTGTGGCTACCTTATCACATTCTTTTTATTTTTATTATTGCCTCTTTATTTCCTGTAACGAATCCAGCGGATGAAGGCGGTCCTGGCGACGGGCTCATCATTTTAGGCCTTTTATTCATTTATCCTTTCTTCGTTTTCGTGCTCAATGCTTTTAGCTTCTATTCAAGTGCTCCAGATAATAAATAGCAATTTCATTCCGATAACATCGTGCACTTAAAACACAGTGCTTCTCTTCACAATCTTTATGCTATAATTTGGATGGTAAAATAAAGATAGAGGTGACCATTCTTGGCAATACATGTTGTTCTATATCAACCAGATATCCCATCTAATACTGGAAATATTGCACTGACTTGTGCCGCAACGGATACGGCCTTGCATTTAATTCGACCACTTGGCTTCTCAACCGATGAAGAAATGTTAAAAAAAGCAGGGATTGATTTCTGGGATTCCGTCAACATTACCTATTATGATTCATTAGATGATTTCTTCGAAAAGAATCAAGGTGAGTTTTACTATATTGAGACGTTTGGTGAAAAAACACATTCATCCTTTGATTTCAGCGATGTATCTAAGGACCATTATTTTATGTTTGGCAAAGAAACAACCGGTTTACCAATGGATTTACTTGAAGAAAATAAAGACCATTTTTTGCGAATTCCAATGAGTGAACATGTTCGTTCTCTCAACCTGTCAAGTACAGCTGCAATTTTGGTGTACGAAGCGTTGCGCCAGCAAGGATTTCCGAATTTAAAATAAAGTGTTAGTTGCTTGAATCCTATATTAAACAGCTATTCATTGGGTTCTAACCTTCCTTTGCTTGCTCTTTTCTCATTATTATTGTTTTGAATGAGCTCACATGCTTTTTAAGAGCAACCATTTCAGAAAAAACCTAATAAAAAAAATCTTCCGCCTTGGAAGATTTTTTTGCTTCTATAAAGTTTGGTCTATCCGAGAACCGCCTTTCTTCAAACGTCATGGCTATGGTCCTTCATGAAACTACTTCTGAATGATTTGAATAAGGTTTCCACAAGTATCATCAAAGACAGCTATCGAAAAATGGCCCATATTTGTTGGTTTCATCGTAAACCTCACGCCTTTTTCCACCAATCGGTTATACTCCTTATCGATATCTTCCACCCCAAACATGGTTGCAGGGATACCGTCAGAAAAGATTTTCTTTTGATATTCTTTTGCAGCAGGATGTACGTTGGGTTCTAGTAATAACTCAGTACCGTCTTGAGCATTAGGAGAAACCAGCGTAATCCACCGATATTCACCAGCAGGGACATCCTCCTTTTTTATAAATCCTAATGTTTCAGTATAAAATGCCAATGCCTTTTCTTGATCTTCTACAAACAAACTGGTAACAATGATATTCAACTTATTTCCTCCTATGAACTATGAATAAGGCTCGGTGCAAGGTTGGCTGTATTTAATCCAATTTTCACCTCGTATTAGTTTTAACACAAAGAAAGTTCACCAAACCTACTCTATATTCTACACTTTTTAAAAAATCTAGGACAGGAACCTGTCCCTCTGTCTCACTAGATATGAAGATTAGCGTTCTTCTTTGTTTTTTTCCTTATATCATATTTATCTCCGACTTTTTTGATGATGGGTGTCCCAATAATCGTTGGTAATAACCAAAAAACGAGGGACGGGATGTCTTTAAAAGCAGGCACATTTTGTTGATTGACAACAATAAACGCTGTTACCATGGCGATATAAGACCCACCCATTCCGGCAATATGTTTGACCATCCAGTTTTTCCGTTTTCTTTTATAAGCGATATAGCCCATTAAAGCAAAGAGAAAGCTAAAAATAGCAATATAAAAGAGATAACTGCTAACCTCCCAATTGAGGATGGCCATCACAATCGCCGAAATACAAACTGCTGTGACGAGCCAAAAATAAATTTTCCCTGTGGTTGTATGGCGGCCTCGTTTTTTCGGAGCGAACATCGCGACTAATCCAATGCCAAGGGCAAGATAGCCTGCAACGATATGCACAATGAGCATGGTTGTATCTAACATTCATCTTCACACTCTCTTTACAATTTATCCTTCAATTAAACCAGGGCATTTCCCTTAAAGATACACTCTTTTTTATGTCTTTTTTCCAATACCTCAGACTAAATGGCACTCAAGATAGATCTATTGTCTTATCCTTCTCCCCTATTTACACAAATAAGCTGTGACATATTTAAAATGGACATATATTTCTAGACTACGAATAAAAAAGGGGGGTTCCCCTACCCCATTTACACTACCACTCTTTCGATTTCCTTTCACTTATGTCGACAAAGTATTTTGTATTGGTGTATCTTTTTTTAGTTCCTTCAATATGAAGAAAACTGCCATACCGTAAATAAGAAAGATTGCTAGTGGTACCAGTGTAAACGCTTGATCCACAACCCAACCGCCTATGAACAAAGAGGCAAGACAAGTCGCAAATGTAACAAATAAATAGGCTTTGCTTTTATAGATCCACATATACGGAAGAAAATGAGATCCTCCGAGTAATCCAATGGTAAATGGAAGATATTGCGGGATATTTTGATAAACAAGAATAAAGACCGGAATAAAGAAAGCCTGCGGAAAGGCAACCACTCCACCTAAAGTACCTAATGGATTATTCGTACTTAATAGATTTACCCCGAGGAGTTTACCGAGTAATAACCCGAATGGAAAGATGACCGCTAGCCCAAAAATCCATACTAAATAAACGATGTCCATAGGCAACAAAAACGGAAGAAACGTAAAGATAAGAAACACCATTGATCCCGAAAGTAAAATCGGATAGCCTTTTTTTGATTCTGATATGATCTCAGATTGTAAGTCTCCAAGAGTTTTCGTCATGGCTACACCCCCTGGTTTGCAACGTTTTCAAACTACTCTTACTATAGCAAGTTCTTTCACTAATTTCCATTATTTTCTATATAAACAAAAAAATAGGGATACTAAGAAGCATAGGTTGCATCCCATGTTATAATAATTATTAAAATATTCTGTATACAAAAAATAACAAGGGGGAAACAATGACTACCCAGCAAAGTCAAATTTGTCAGATGTCTGGCTCAGAACAAGCTCATTTCATTAAAAAGAAGCAACTTTCTCCAGTTGAGGTGATGGACGCTGTTTTTGATCGGATTCATTCTTTAAACCCTACCTTAAATGCATTTTGCGTTCTTGATGAAGAAAACGCCAGAAAATCAGCGAAACAGGCTGAAAAAGCTGTAATGTCAGGTGATGAGCTACCACCGCTCCACGGTGTTCCAATTGGGATTAAGGATTTGGTGCCAACGAAAGGGATTCGGACAACATTTGGTTCAAAAATCTATGAACATTACATACCTGATGAGGACGATGTATGCGTTGCAAGATTGAAGGACGCAGGAGGAATTATCATCGGAAAAACAAATATCCCTGAGTTAGGCTATCAATGTATAACGGATAATCCTCTATTCGGATTAACGAGAAACCCTTGGGATTTAGGAAAGACTCCTGGTGGTTCAAGCGGCGGCTCTGCAGTGGCGGTTGCTACTGGAATGACTTCGCTCACAATCGGGAATGATGGTGGAGGATCACTCAGAATCCCTACTAGTTTCTGCGGTCTTTATGGAATAAAGCCATCATTTGGTCGAGTACCATTGTATCCTGGCTGTCGGAATCCAAAATATCCAGGCGCAAGCAGCTGGGAAACACTAGAAAGTAACGGGCCCATTACAAAAACGGTGGAAGACAGTGCTTTAATGTTATCCATCATCAAAGGTCCTTATCACATGGATCGACATAGTTTACCGAATGATGGAATGAACTATATGGAACAAATAAAAAATACTGATTTAAAGGGATTAAAAATCGCTTACAGTCCGGACTGGGGGTATGTTACGGTTGATCCTGCTGTCCGTAAAATCACTGAAAAAGCCGTAAAAGTCTTTGAACAGCTTGGGTGCGAGATTGAAATCGCCCATCCTGGTTTCACTGATCCCCTCCCCGCGTTTGGCGCAATTATCGCACGCGATAGTGATTTGACAGGGTTAAGAAAACTTGCGGAACAATATGGTGAAGAAATGGATCCTAGTTTACTAGCATTTATCCAGAAGAAATGGAGTGCCGAGGAACTTACGGATGCTGCCTTTGTAAGGCAAGAAGTCAATATAAAAATGAGAACCTTTATGGAGAAGTATGATTTGGTCATTACTCCAACCTCAGCGGTACCACCTTTTGAAGTTGGCATAAATGGACCAAATCGAATAAACGGACAAAAGGTCTCTCGTTCTCACTGGTTATCCTTTACTGCTCCTTTCAATATGACGGGACAACCTGCTGCAAACGTACCAGCTGGTTGGACGGATGATGGACTTCCTGTCGGTCTACAAATCATCGGCCGCCATTTAGATGATTCATTAGTTTTACGGGCCTCAACTGCCTTTGAAGAAGCCAACCCATGGAGAAACCACCTGCCTAAATTGGTTGCGGAAGTGGGATTCTAGCACCTATTTACGAAGTGGGACTCAGTAAATGATCAACAATGATTGCGTTAGTACGTACAGTCTCTAGCATGTTCACTAGAATTAAACTAAGTGTTTGTATATTTGTAAATATTAAACAAGAATGAAGAGGAGGCAAAAAAATGAAGTTAGGTGCGTTTTCAGTTAGTTTAAATGTAAAAGATATTAACGTTTCGAAATCTTTTTACGAAAACTTAGGTTTTCAACAATTGGGTGGTGACATTACTCAAAATTGGCTGATTATGAAGAATGAAGATTGCATTATTGGATTGTTCCAAGGAATGTTTGAAAAGAACATCCTGACTTTTAATCCTGGATGGAACCAAAATGCCGAAAACGTGGAACCATTTACTGATGTTCGTGACCTTCAAAAACAGCTGAAAGAAAAAGGAATCAATCTATTGACTGAGGCAGATCAATCAACTGAGGGACCAGCATACATAACCATTGAAGACCCAGATGGAAATCAGATTTTAATTGATCAACATCGATAATGATTAGGTTTTTTCTGATGATTCTTCTTACAACTTAAGATTTCGTACATAAAAAAGGTACCTAACTCCAGATGAGTATCTCATCTAGGGTCAGGTACGAAAAATTCTTTAGGTCATTGCTTTCAGTATAAGCAATGACCTTTTACTCTTTTACTATTCCATTTGGAACATATTTTACTTAGCGTTCGCATCTGGTTGATGTATACCAAATATATTTCCTTCAGGATCGATATAGTATCCTTGCCACGCCATCCCAGGAAGAGCATATTTTGGCAAAGCCACCTGTCCACCGTTAGCTAGGATTTTTGCTTCAGTTGAATCGTAATCTTCTACGCCCATTGTACATGCATAGCCATTCAATGCTTGTCCTGGTTGTGGCCGAGGACCTTGACGTTTCATCAATGCACCGTTAATTCCAGGCTCTTTATCGTCGCCAGTCACTGCGCCAAAATAAGGCATGCCTGCAAACTCGCTATAATCTTCATACTTCCATCCAAACACTTCTCCATAAAATGTTTTAGCTCGGTCCATGTCATCTACATGGATTTCAAAATGCAGTAATCTACCCATTTTCTACCTCCTAAGTTTTAAGAAACTAATGACGCTCCTACGTATTCAAAATATAGAAATTCCTCTCCATTATCGTAATAAAGGTCGAAGTTTATTCAATGAATTTGGAACGATTGTCCGTTTAATAATCACAAAACGTTTTTGTTAGTAAAAGAAACATTCATTTCTGCATATGTTGAATCAATGCATCCAAATCTTTCTCACAAGCCTTCTTAAAGGTTCCAGACATCATTTTACCGAAGAATTTCGTTAAACCTGTAAGTCCACTGATCTCTCCATTTAAGGTAATCTCAGTAACGCCCTCCGCGGAATTAAGTTTATAGGTATACACATATTCCCCTTTCCCTGTTGTCCCTTTTGTACCATCACAACGAAGTACAATTTTTTGGGGTGCATTTAATTCAACGACTTCAAAATGTTCGGTAGCCTTTGTTCCAAACATCTTTCTCGTTTCCTTCCACTCACTTCCCACTTTCAAAGGCCCCTCATCCAACCGTTGAATCCCGACAAACCCCTGCATCCAGTTTTTCGCTTCATCAAGGTCAAGCAACCCCTCGTACACTTTTTGTATAGGCTGTTTGGCTGTTTTTTTCACTTGGAATCTTATGCTCAAATTTCCACCCCCTTAACTCCTTGTTTTGCCAAATTTTCTCGTGTATTAGGTAATTCTACTTAGGAACAACAAAACCCTCCATTTTAAAATTAGAGGGTTTTGTTGACATATATTTTTTGATAACATATGCTTATTAATCTTTTTTACTATTAAACTGTATATCTTTTAAATTTGCATCTGGGACTCCGGCTTCAATGTAACTTCTTATTAATTTCCAATCATTGTTTTCTTGTTTCTTAAATGTTTGAAAAAATAAGCTAACAGTCTCTAGCTTCTTCCCCCCAATCACTAATGTAGCAGAGAGTATGGCCATTCCTTCATCCTTTCGTAATGGGATGATGGCAACTTCTTGTAAATCCCAACGGTTTCCTTTTTCTCTTGCAAACTCAAATCCTTGTTCCCAACCGGTTATCGCTTCTTCATACCCAAAGTCTATTCCCTCTCCACCTGAAATCTCTCTTGCTTTATAATCCTTGGAAAGGATCTTTTTTATGTCTGATAAAGATGAATTCCTCCAACTATCTAAATATGAATCAAGAAAAGTGCGAAATGACTCATCTCCCATATAAAAACGCCTCCTTAAACGAATACCATCTCATAGCCAAACTTTCATACTATGAAGTTGGTTATCTTTAAAAGTATTCAACCTTCTCTTCAACGTTTTCGATGACTGAATGAAGATCTGCATAGCCATGATACCGAACATAGATCACAACTTTTCCTTTGGAAGCAAAAACTTCCTTCGTCTCCTCTTTTTCATGTACCCTAATAAGGTCAAAGCCTGGATGATTCGTTGTCACTACATCTTCAGCACGATAATCATACGCATGTCTTTTAATTAAATCTTCTATAAGATTATCTGCCATTCCGGCTAGACTGAGATGATAAACCCTTGTATGGATACTTGGAGCATATTCACCACTTTCGTCCGCCCACACTTTACCTGGAACTACCCCAACTTCATCTGTTTCATATTGTACAGGTGCCAAGAGACTCCACTGATATGTATAGCGGTTGCCCCAATCAACATTGTCACTCATATAGGATGATTCATCGCGGACAAGAGCGGGATTCTTCTCAACATCAGCTAGTCTGACAATTGGTAAATGTGAACTTTCTTCTGGCAAGGTTTTCGTATCCATTTTCACAAGCTGATAGAATGGGATGATTGCGCTCAACCCCATAGCAAAGGTAAAAAGAAAGGCAATCATAGAATGCAATCGGTAGTGCTTCTTCCAAGGAGCATGGTGGTTAATCGGTTTCCCTTCCTTAAGGTCTTTTCGCAAAGTACGAATTGAAATAGCTGCTTGGAGCGAGGTATAAGCTAAATATCCAAGAAAGATGGATAAAATCGATTGTTGCATAACCCCGCCTTCAACCATAACAAAAGTCGGTGTCCCATCAAGAAACCAGATTGCAAACATCATCCCGATTAGTAAAATCATACCAAGAGTAGCTATGCTAGCATTCATCGTTAACTTTTTATCTAGTTCCTTTAAGGTAAAGGATTGCTCCGCTGGATCTGTATGTAGCTCTGGTGCATCAGAGTCTGAAGGGGATGAAAACACGTGAAAAGACTGATAACTAGTGACATACTCCCAGCCACTTTCTTCATATATATCTATTTGCTCGGACGCAATTCTCTTTTTTAAAGATACTTCAATTCTGTATCTCATGTTCTTTGGTTGCCCTTTTTCAAACCGCGCAAAATGAATTCCCATCTTTTTTAGATGTAGTCCCTTAGCGGCCAACTCTGAAAACCAGCTTTCATGCTCCCCGATTCGCCAATAGTCACTAGGACGAAGTTTGCGAACTGTTTTACTCAAACCCATCACCTTCCTCTAAAATCCTACTGTCTGCAATCAACGCTTTTAAGCGACCGTATTCCGTCCTCAGCGCTTGTTCTCCTTGTGTTGTAATTTGATAGGTTTTTCTTCGCCCATCATTTTCTGCTAAGGAGATGAGCCCGTCCTTTTGCATCCGTGAGAGAACGCCATAAAGTGTCCCTGGTCCCATGTTTACTCTGCCATTTGAAACTTCTGTAATAGCGTGCATCAGTTGATATCCATGGTTGGGGCGCATCAACGCCAGCAATACATAATACATGGCTTCCGTCATTGGCCCTCCATTGTATGCCATTCTATAAAGCCCTCCTCTCATTCTGCCTAATACTATGTACCTCGATATTATGTTATACGATATATCGTATAACATAATATATTTCCATGCAAGATTAAAAGGCTTTCTTACCTAGAAGCATAAGAAAAGCATGGGTGCCTCCTCCCATGCTTCATTTCATCTTCAGAATACTCCTGATAATTCCACTATATCCTGTGCATCGGCACAGATTTCCGGATAAAGCTTGAAGAATTTGCTCTTCATCTGGTGCTGGATGTTCATCAAGCAATGCTTTTACCGCCATAACCATCCCTGGGGTACAATACCCACATTGGAATCCGCCTTCTTCAAGAAAAGCATTTTGAATCGGGTGCAACCCATTTTGACTTAATGCTTCGATCGTCATAATCTCCTTTCCATTTACTTGATAGGCCCGGATTAGGCAGGCGTTCACTAGTTTTTTATCCATCATCACGGAGCAGGCACCACAACGACCGATTTCACATGAAATTTTCGTTCCTGTTAGCTGAAGATCCTCTCGTAAAATATCGACAAGACGTTTGGTAGCTTCTACTTCTATCGTTTGTTCCTGTCCATTTACACAAAGGGAAATGTTAATGAGCTGCTGTTCAAAAACATGTTCTTGCTGAATGGTCTGTTTTTTCATCATTAAATTCTCTCCCTTGATTGTAGAATTTCATCACGAGAAACCGGCAGTTTCGTCACCCAATGACCGGTTGCCTCATAGATAGCTCTTGCAATCGCAGGGGCCAGTGCGATTGTCCCAATTTCTCCAACCCCTCTTGGTCCGTATGAATCTCCCTCCCATAAGTCTTCAATCGCCCTTACATGCATGCTTGCTGGGATGTCTTGAATTCCAGGAATCAAATAACTATCAAAATTGTTCGTTACATACCTGCCTTCTTCCATCTGTGCTTCTTCTAATAACGTGTAGCCCAAAGCCATGATGGTTCCTCCTTCGATTTGCCCCAAATAACCGATTGGATTCACAACCGGACCAGCCGCTACCGCTTGATCGATATCGATTACCTTTACATGACCAGTCACAAGATTTACTTCTACCTTTACCGCCACCGCAGCAAACGAATATAAAAAATGTCCACCTGGGATTGCATTTGGTGTAGTCGGAAAATCAAATTGAGTCTCAACACTCACTGTCTTTTCTTCAGCAAGCTGTTTATAAGTAACCACCAGTTTTTCTTCGCTATTTTCACACAACCAAACGCCGTTTTCACCAAGAACCAACTGCTCTTTCGGATAATCTGAAATCGCCGAAGCTTGCGTAACCAGTTTTTCGATAAACGGGCCTTTCAAACGCTCAAGGCTGTGCCACACCATACTCGTCCCGCGAGAGGCGGTTGACGAACCGGAATGTGGGGCTTTATCTGTATCGCCAATGACAATTTCCAAGTCCGCTGTAGAACAACCAATTGCCTTCGTCGTCAATGTCTCGATGACTGCTAACAACCCTTGCCCCACTTCCTCAAAGCCAAACATGATTTGGATTTTTCCGTCCTGATTTAAAGCGATTTTTCCTCCAGCTGGATCTAGCCTTCCGAACCCGAGTCCCCCGCCATGCATGGTCAAGGCAACCCCAGTCCCGACTTTTTTCCAGCTGTCTTGTTTGTGTGCTTTTTCTGTTTTCAGCAGAGGAGAATGTGCAATTTCCTTTAAAACGAGTTCATCTCCATTTGTTGGCGCAATCTCCTGACCAACCGGACCACAATCCGTTGGTTTCCGGAGATTGCGTTTTCTCATCTCGAGCGGACAAATCCCAAGCTGATCCGCAAGGCGGTCGATTTGTCCTTCTAAGGCAAAGGTAATCTGATTGCCACCAAACCCCCGGAACTCCCCAGCTACCCCATTATTGGTAAAAAGACAAAACCCATGCGTTTCTACATTTGGAATCACATAAGGCCCAACGGCATGTTCGACAGCAAAATCAAGTACTGCCGGTCCAAGGGTCGCATACGCTCCAGTATCGGCAAGGATTCGTACCTGGTGTGCAAGCAGTTTTCCTTCTTTCGTCGCCCCTGTTTTTACGGTTATCTTCATCGGGTGTTTTTTTATCCCAGCACACACCGACTCTCTTCTCGATTGGTGAATTTTAACCGGACAGCCCGTTTTTAACGCTAATAAAGCTCCGTATGGCTGGATATTCAACTCATCTTTTCCGCCAAACGACCCACCCATTGGACTAGAAACAACGCGAATCTCTGTTTCCGGAAGATCCAAAATTCGCGAAAGTTGAAAGCGATCTTTGTATCCATGTTGCGTTCCCGCATAAACGCTTAGGCCATCTTCCTCAGGAATAAACAAACCGCCTTCTGTTTCCATATAAGCATGCATTTGTCGTGGAAGCTGATAGGTTTCTTCCACAACCACGTCACAATGGGGGAACGATTCATGGACATTTCCATTCACATATGAGGCTTGGTGAAGGAGATTTCCGTTTGGATGAAGGGGGATGCTAGAGGGGTCTAGTGCTTTTTCAGGATCGTCAATCACCGGAAGTGGCTCATAGTCTACTTCAATCAAGTGTAGAGCTTTCTCTGCGATTTCCGGCGTTATCGCCGCAACCGCCGCAATCGCATCGCCTACATATCGCACAACAGAATCGCAGAAAACAGGCTGATCTGGAAAAATCAAGCCAAATCCATTAAGACCAGGAACATCCTTGCTTGTGATTACGGCTTTTACACCTGGAAGTTGTTCTGCTTTTTCAACAGAAATATTCAAGATTTTCGCGTGAGGATACTGACTACGCAATACCTTGCCGTATAGCATTCCCTGAATCTGTAAATCTGTTAAATAGGATAGTTTTCCTGTCACTTTTTCGATGCCATCTGGACGGATACGAGATGTTTTTAGAATACTTGACGTATAATTACCCATGCTTTTCCCTCCATTTTTCCCATTCAACCATAAACAGGTTGGCCGCAACTTTTCGGCGATAGTCTTCTGCAAAAAACGCATCTGCAATCGGGTTGTACTCTTTTATTAGTTCTCCAGTGATTTGTTGAAGTGGGATGGTTTCGATATCTTGATGGTTTACTAGGTTCTCCGTTCTTCTTAACCTTCTAGGGATTGTCTCCCCGCCGCCAGCTGCAAGTATCAACGACACTCCATTTTCTTCTATTGAAAACCTGCCTGCGATCGTCACAACAGAAGCCGTAAATGCTTCTCTTCGTCCGACCTTATTGGCAAACTGGTGAGATTGAACAGATGCTTTTTGTTCCGTGATGATGATTTCCAATAGAAGAGAATCCTCTTTCTGCTTCAACCAATTTTCTAGTGAATCTCTCTTGATTTCATTTCCATCAAAGTAAAGGACTTCCGCATCCAATACCAATAAAGCTGGGATACTATCTCCTATCCTATTCGCGATGTTTCCGCCAATTGTTCCAAGATTCCGTACAGCTGGTGCAGCGATCGTCCCAATGCTATCCGCTAATAACGAACAATCATTTTGGATCAACGGATGTTTATGGCATTCTGCCAAAGAAACAAACGCACCGATATGGATGGTCTTCACCTGATGCTCCTGTAGAGAATAAATTTGCTTATATTCTTTTATTTCTCCAAGATGGATTAAGTGATCTGGATACTGGACTCCATTTTCCCATTTTGTCTGTAGAAATGTTCCTCCCATTATAAAAACAGAAGAATCCTTTACCGAAGCCTTAATTTCCCAAGCTTCATAAATATCTTTAGCTGACCATACTTTTGTTTCGAGCGTTCTCATTAAAGGATCTTCCTCCCCTCTATCAGCGCTTTTTGATAATCTTCTTGTGTATCGATATCAAAAAATGCAAGCTGATTCGTACTTGGAATCGTAATACCAGTATTTTGGTGATTTCGTATTAACTGACGAGCACCTTCATCGCCGGTTAATTTTACTAGTTCCGTAAAAACAAAGTTTGCAAATAAAACAGGCGGTTGTCTCAATCCACCATTTTCGAATGCAATAAACCCCGGACACTCTTCAAGTCCTATTGCCCTCCTATACGTATAAATCAACTCATTCACTACATCGGTTGACATAAAAGGTTGATCACCCAATAACAGGACCAGAGCATCTGCTTCTTGTTCTATCGCTTCTAATACCCCCGCTTTTAATGAATAAGCCTGCCCGAGTTGAGCATTTTCACTAGTACATACTGTCCAACGTCTTTTCCAATCACCTTTCTTTAAAATAGGATCAATCCAGGTTAACGAATCTTCCGGTTTTTTCACAACAAGTACATAATCGAGCATGGATTGAACGGCTGAAGTTAAACATAGACTGCCAATGTTTGAGGACCCAAGAGGGAGAGCAAGTTTATGATCGCCCATACGACTACTATTTCCGGCAGCAAGCAAGATGCCTACTATTTTAAGGCTCATATCACAGCCTCTACTTTCGTTTTAACGGAAATGCGATTTAACTGAATCAGTTCAGCCAAAATGCTTATCGCGATTTCCTCAGGACCTTCTGCCCCAATTTTCAACCCAACCGGTGTATAGAGGTTCGGCGGCAGCTGATTTGTTCCCAATAATCTCCGTGCTCTTTCCTTCGTTCCGACCATGCCAATGTATCGTAGATTCTTTTCCAGCAAATAGTGAAGAAATTCTCGATCACGTTCAAAATGATGGGTCATTAAAACAGCAAAATCATGAGCTTGAAACTGATAATCTAGGAATATTTCACTTGGAAACCCTGTTACTACCTCATCTGCATCCGGAAATTTTTCTTTGTTGCACAGGGCCGGACGCCAATCTATCACTGTCACACCAAATCCCGTTCTGCTCGCAAACTGGCTAAGCGGAATCGCGTCTGGACCTGCCCCTACAATTATTAGACGCGGTTTCGGATGAAACCATTGGAAATAGTAGTGGGTAGATAGTTCTTCTATATAGCGAAGCCCATTGTAAGGGTGATGGGTATCCATCCCTATCAAGCTATTGAAAAAATCTTTTTCCCCTTTTCCCCAGAACATGTGTTTATCGCCGATAAATGCATAGTCAGTTACCTGATAAACAGAGGTAAGCTTTTTTATTAACCTAATAGATTGACCTTGTATAAGCTGTTTTTGCAATTTTTTAAGGTTCAGGTAATAAGTGAAATCAATTTTTTCCAACAACACTGTGATGGATCCGTTGCACCCCGCTCCCTGCCCCCAATCAAGGTCGTCTTCACTTTTTAAGTTATAGGTAATAGAGACTGATTCTCCTGGTTTTAATTCTTCGGCACGCAACCGAACATCTTCTTCTAAACACCCACCACTTAAAATTCCCACCGTAGTGTCATGTTTGATTAACATTGTTGTGCCTTCTTTTCGATAAGCAGAGCCATCCACATCGATGATCGTCGCCAACACATCGCCTTCAGATGGTGCCGCATTTAAAATCTGGTGAATATTATCCATATCAGCACTACACCCCTTCGTTTCGGGATTGTTTCTTCCAACACAAGTCCGTAATGGTTAAGTTTTATATCCCATATTATCTCTAATTTCCCTATTTCCTTCTACATTCGTGTTATATTTTCTAACATAATCATTCTTTTTAAATGTCAAGTCACCTAGATTTTAAAAGAAAGGCCATCCTATCTTCCTTTACAATAAAAAAAGCAAGGCGATTATCAGTAGCTATCACCATGCTTTTTTATGTGAATTAGAGTTGTTTTTTATAATAATCATTGATTTAATGCACCATGAAGAGGATTTTTTTCTGATATGGAGCGTTTTATCCATCATCAAACGATCTCATAGACATTTGGTGCATCCTGACGAAGAGTTTTGTCCTTGATATGCTCTCTCATGAACACTTGGCACTTCCTCAAATATGATTTTGTCCTTGATATGCTCTCTCATGAACATTCGGTGCATCCTCAAATAGGGTTTTGTCTTTAACGATAAGTGCCACACTAGGTGTACCCATCAAATACCTCGACCGCCGATTCATTCAGCTTTTTTACTAATCAATGTGCCGTTTTCATTTGTTTCTTTCCCGGCTTCAACCAATCCCCAGTTCTATACTGTTCGATCACTTTGCCATTTTCATAGACAATTTCCCCTCTGTTGATTGTCAACTGTACACTGCACGGAAAGGTGTGCCCCATATAAAGGCTTTGTTTATGCCTAGCAAGAAAATTTTCTTCTGAAACGGTAAAAGACTCTGCCAATGATACCACCGCAAAATCAGCATCCATCCCTACTTCACTTCTTCCTTTTGAACTAAGATTAAATCTCTTCGCAGGAGCTTCTGCTACTAAACTAGCCACTTTCGTAAAGGGAATCTGATGTTCTAGAGCTAATTCTATTAAAGCTAATAAAGTAAATTGACCTCCACTGATGCCCCCCCAAGCTTCAAATAGGTTATGGAGGGTAGGATCCTTCAACCTATAAGGGGACGGGGAGTGATCCGATGCAATCATATCGAAATCTCCATTGATCAAGCATTGAATCAATTTTTCTTGTTCCCTTTTCTCTCGTAAGGGCGGAGCACATTTCGCAACAGCACCTTTTTCAACTAGATCAGTATGATTGAATAACAAATAGTGCGGACAAGTTTCGACCGTAACATCGAGTCCCTCAGCTTTTGCCTCGTTAATTTTTTCAACAGCTGCCGCCGAGCTAATATGAACAAAATGCAACGAACAGTCTGTTACCATCGCATAGGAGATTGCACGTTCCACTGCGACTACTTCCGCTACAATCGGGCGAGAAGCTAAATAATCATCTGCTGTAATCCTGCCTTGCTCCTGCTTTTCTTTCGTTAACATCTCGGTGATAGCTGCACTCTCGGCATGCAAAGCAAGGGTTTTCTCTAATGAAGCGATCTCTTTCATGCCCTCTATCAAACTATGATCATCCACTCGCTGAAACTCATCATTCCCACTATGCGATAAAAAAGCTTTAAACCCTATGACCCCCTCCTCAGCAAGTCCTTTTAGTTCAGCCAGATTCCCAGGAACAAGCCCACCCCATAACCCAAAATCAACGACGGATTTTACTTTTCCTTGCTTCGCTTTTTCAAACAAAGCTGGCTGATTAACGGTTGAAGGTATCCCATTCAAGGGCATATCAAAGAAAGTTGTACCACCACCTGCTGCCAACATCTTTGAACCTGTATCGAAGCCTTCCCAATCATCGCGACCAGGATCATTAAAATGAACATGAACATCAATCATCCCTGGAAAAATATACATTCCTTCTGCATCTCGTTCTTCTTTTCCTGTCCCTGAGAGCTGAGGTCTGATTTCTGCAATAACCCCGTCTTTAATGCCTATATCCAATTTCTTTACTTCATTCGGTAAAACAACCCGCCCATTTCGAATGATGAGATCATATTGCATCAAACTGTTCACCCTCTCTTTAAAGTATTCCAGTCTTTTTCCCTTCTGTTGCATACACATCAAGTGCTGCCTGTAAAGCTTCCCCACGATTCACGGCAACGGTATGACGGATAAGGACAGCTTCTAATGCTCCGAGAACCGCAAGAACATTTTCTTTCCGACAGCTATACCCCATCGTCCCAATTCTCCATATCTTCCCGTGCAATGGACCAAACGATGGAGCAATCTCAATACTAAAGTCCTCAAGCAGCATATTCCGAACACTTTCCCCATCTACTCCACCGGGAATTTCAATACAAGTCACACAAGGAAGCTTATGACGAGCATCTCCAAACAAACTCAATCCCATTGCCTCAATACCGGCAACCAAGGCTTTTTCATGAAGTTTATGCCGAGCAAACCGATTGTCTAAGCCTTCTCCCAAAACAAGACGCAATCCTTCATGCAAGGCGTAAATCATCGAAGTCGCTTCCGTATGGTGATTCAAACGGCGTGGACTCCAGTAGTCCATTAACATGCTTAGATCAAAATAATTGCTGGCAATCGCTAAGCGACTACGTTTGTACCGCTGGTCTGCTTCGGTCGCGATACCCGCTTCCACCTTTTTCCGCTCTAAAATCAATTTCTCAATTCGCTCATTGAAGGTAATCGGCGCCATCCCAGAAGGAACTGACAAACATTTTTGTGTCCCACCAATGATTCCATCAATCTGCCACTCATCGGTTTTCACCTCTACCCCGCCGATTGAAGCCACAGCATCGACGACTAACAGTACATCCTGTTCCCTGCAGGCTTTCCCAATTTCTGCTAAAGGCTGCATCCTTCCGGTCGAAGTTTCTCCATGTACGATAGCCACAATTTTAGGTGAAACCTTTGTAAGTTCTTCAATCAGGACTTGAGGATCAAAAACCTCACCCCATGGACATTGAATTGTATGAACTTCAGCTCCATATCGCTCACAGATTTCAACTAGCAGATGCCCAAATCGGCCATAAATCGGAACAAAAACTTTATCACCTGGTTCAATAATGCTCGCTAACAGCGCTTCATTCCCAGCACGCGAAGTACCATCAATCGGAAAAGCCCAATGGTTGTTTGTTTGAAACACCGCACGTTGCATAGCCATCACTTCATTCATCAATTTTGTAAAAGCTGGATCGAACTGACCTAAAATCGGGGTGCTCATCGCTCGTAATACCCGGGGATCCACCTCAACCGGACCTGGTGTCATGATCGTTCGATGTGGTGTATTTAATGGCTCATAGCCCATTTCTTATCACTCCTTTAGTAAGCTAATTTATATAAAACTTGTGTTAAAAGATCGATTCCCATCTCTAACTCTTTGACACTCGTAAACTCTTTTGGATTATGACTGATGCCACCCTGACTTGGAACGAAGATTAAATTGGTTGGGATTTTACTAGCAAAAATTTGGGCGTCATGCCCAGCACCACTGATGATTTCTTGAAAAGGGAGATTGTTTTTTTCGGCAACCATACTTATGTCTTTTACTAATTCTCTGTCCATCGACACAGGCTTAACGTCCATCCACTGCGAAACTTCGATTGTTGTCTCTAGTTCCTCAGCTTTATTTTTAAACTCCTTAAATAAGGTTTCCGTAAATTGATTTAACACTTCTTCTTTGTGATGACGGATATCAAGGCTAAATTCGACATCACCTGCTACTACATTCGGAACATTCGGCGCTACATCAACGCGACCGACAGTAGCGACTAAATCCGGATCCATTTCCTTCGCTTTCACCGTTAACAAGGCAATCAGCTGTGAAGCGGTCACCATAGCATCTTTTCGATATAACATTGGGGTGGTCCCGGCATGATTGCTTTCTCCTTTGATTTCAACTTGATATCGCCGCTGCCCAACAATATCGGTCACAACCCCAATGCTTTTTTTATTTTTTTCCAATACCATCCCCTGTTCAATATGAATCTCTAAAAACCGTTCAATATCGTTTCGGCAGGGTGATTGATAGTTGGCAGGGTCAAACCCATTTTGCTTCATAGCCTGAAAAAAAGAAATTCCATCTGCATCCTTTAACTCTTTCACATCATCAAGACTGTAAGCACCAATAGTATTTCTCGAACCCCAGAAAGCAAGCGGAAATCGACTCCCTTCTTCTTCACAAAAAGAAACTACTTCAATCGACTTCTTAGGAGATCCATAAGTTTCGGCTAATCTTGATACCGCAATCATACTGGCAATGATTCCATAAGCTCCGTCATATTTTCCACCTTCCACAACGGAATCCACGTGGGAACCCGTTAAAATCACGGGGCTTTCAGTGTCAGTGCCTTGCAATTTTCCATATAAGTTCCCAACACAATCAAAATAAGTGTTTAGTCCAAATTGTTCCATTTTCTCTTTTAGGGCCTGCTGCGCATGACCCCAGGCTTTTGAATACAACAATCGAGTGACGCCTTCATTTTTTGTTTTCCCAAATGATGCAAGCCACTCAATCAAATCCTGCACATTGTCATTTCCATATTGAAGTTCATTTGGATGAATAGTCATTCTCCCCTTCCTCTTACGTTATGTTTTATAACATATTAATGTAATATCATTTTACTCACTTTTCACTAAAACTTCATTGGCAGATTTATATGAATTTTCATATTTTTTTGTGCACATTCACTAAATTATGCTATTCTAGTTAAAAATGATCGAAGTTCAGTCTTATAAGGAAAGAAGGTTATTAGATTGAAGATTACTGAACTGTTCTCTGTACAGTCATTAAAAGAAATGAAGTTAATTGCGGGTGAAACAGGAAAAGAACGCGAAATAACAACCATTAACATGATGGATGCACCAGATATTATCCCTTTTTTAAACCCGAACGAATTTTTAGTCACAACCGCCTACCATATAAAAGACCAACCAGATAGACTACTAGATTTAATTCAAGCGATGGCGAACCGAGGCTGCGCAGCACTAGGAATCAAAACCAAACGATTTTTACACGAAGTTCCCAAAGAAGCATTAACCCTCGCCAACAAATTAGCTTTACCAATTATTGAATTACCTTATGAGCTATCACTTGGCGAAATTGTCAATCAGACATTACGAGCCATCCTAGATCACCGCGCTGGTGAATTAGCATCCGCCCTCGAAATCCATAAACATTTCACGAGCATCATCATGCAAGGGAAAGGAATTCATTCTTTACTAGAAAAATTGTCACAGTTGACCCAGCGCTCCGTTCACTTAGTAGACCATCATTTGATGCCGATTGCTGAACCCTGCACCCAACTAGAAATCTTCTCTAGTCTAAAAAGCGACCTCGATCAAGACATAAGACATTTAGCGTTAGCAACCAATAGAAACCTATCATTCTCGGTTATTAGCACAAAAGAAACGCACACCCTATTCCCAGTCAATATGAGCGAGAAAAAATCCGCCTTCCTGATTCTCACAGGATCTGTATCACAAGAAAATCACCTAGCCGTTTTAACAATTGAACAGGCCATTAACGTCCTCTCTTTCGCTCTAATGAAAGAACATGCCTTGAGGCAACACGAAAGAAGAATTCGCAACGATTTTTTCCTTCAATATTTGGACGGCGCCTTTACCAGCAACAACGAAATCATTAATCGAGCAAAAGAATATTCCCTCCCAAACGATACTGATTACCTTTGCGTCGCAGGAAAATTAGACAACGAAAATAACGATCATATGTATACACAACGAAAACAAACATCAGAAACACCATTCGAATTTATCGAGGACATGATACATCGGAACATCACAAACGTCCATTTTTTCACAAAGAACAACACCTGCATTTTATTATTTGAAATGCCCACCCAACAGCACGAACTCGTCTTGCAGACTATCCAAGAAAAAGTCGCGAAGACATTTGAACAAACCATTTCTTTTGGGGTAAGCAATCTTTGCTACTCATTTATTAAAGTTCAAACAGCATACCAAGAGGCAGTCGAGGCTCTTTCACAAGGGGAACGATCGAAGAAAATAAGTTTCATCCAGCACTTTCAAACAAAAGACCTCACAGAATTGTTGCGACTAATTCCCGAGAAGGAAATGAGCCATTTTTACAACTATACGTTCAAAGACTTCTCGACCTGCAAACCAGAGGAAAAAGAATCGTTACTTCAAACCCTTTTTGTTTACCTAGAAACCCATTGCCAGATCTCAGAAACCGCAAAAAGATTGTTCATCCACCGAAACACCGTCGTCTATCGAATAGATAAATGCGAAGAACTCCTCGGGAGAAGTTTAAAAGACCCAGAGGCCACTTTACAATTACGAGTCGCCTTCCAGATACAGAAACTTCTAGCCCCTCGTTTACACATTCATAATCATGAACCAAAAACCTAAGGGTATCCTTAGGTTTTGTTATTTTCAACCCCTCTTGTGCACTTTGCACATTAACAGAACTGAATTTCAGCAAAATAAACCATGACAATATCCAGAAAATTCTTTAACATGTAATTTATATTAACACTATATGTTATGTTTCCTAACATGAGTTAAAAGGAGGAGTTAACATGGGCAAAAAAAACAAGCCATCTAAAATTTTCTCATTAGGTTTACAACATGTCCTTGCAATGTATGCCGGCGCTATCTTAGTCCCTATTATTGTAGGAGGTGCATTAGGTTTTTCTCCTGAACAGCAAGCATTCCTTATTTCGATTGACTTATTAACCTGCGGTATCGCTACCTTATTGCAATCTGTGAAACATAAGTATTTCGGAACTGGTCTTCCTATTATCATGGGAACTTCTTTTGTGGCCGTATCTCCGATGATAACCATTGGAAGCAATTACGGGATCACTGCAATCTACGGGGCGATTATTGCGACAGGCTTATTCATTCTCCTTTTCTCAAACGTGTACGGAAAATTAGTGAAACTTTTCCCGCCGATTGTGACCGGTACGGTTGTCATCATCATTGGATTGTCACTGATTCCTACCGGCATCAAAAATATGGGTGGAGGCGCAAACAGTGCTGACTTTGGCTCTGCCGAAAACTTATTACTCTCTTTTGGAGTTCTAGCATTCATTTTATTGATGAATCGCTTCTTTAAAGGTTTTCTTCGTTCCATTTCTGTCTTATTGGGGATCATTCTTGGAACCATAATGGCTACTTTTATGGGAAAAGTCCAGCTGCAACCTGTTATGGATGCTGCTTGGTTCCATCTTCCTGCCCCCTTCCATTTTGGTGTTCCAACTTTTGAAATCGTTCCAATTTTAACCATGATATTAGTGGGTACGGTTATCCTTGTTGAATCAACTGGTGCGTTTCTTGCTTTAGGGAAAATGAAACAGCAAGAATTAGGTGAAGAAGACATCACAAGAGGGTATCGAGCGGAAGGAATGGCTTTTATGCTTGGAGGTATTTTTAATGCTTTTCCTTATAGCACTTTTGCCCAGAACGTTGGGCTTGTTCAATTGTCAAAAGTAAAAACAAGTAAAGTCACGATTGCAGCAGGCTTCATATTAATCGCACTCGGGTTGGTTCCAAAAATTGCCGCGCTTGCAACCTTAATCCCTACAGCCGTTTTTGGTGGAGCTACGGTTGTCATGTTTGGAATGGTCGTCTCCTCCGGTATTCGTATGCTCAATGGTGTTGATTTTACCAATAATA
The DNA here is from genome assembly GCF_019749255.1 of Mesobacillus maritimus. Lineage (GTDB taxonomy): Bacteria > Bacillota > Bacilli > Bacillales > Cytobacillaceae > Mesobacillus_B > Mesobacillus_B maritimus_A. Next base: position 112,447 of record NZ_JACWFH010000006.1, read on the forward strand.
GCAACCAACTCATTATTGCCTGCTCAATATCATTAGGCTTAGGAGCGACTGTTGTACCTGAATTATTCGCTGTTCTACCAGAAACCCTTCGAATTGTTGTCGGCGACGGGATTATCACTGGAAGCCTTGCCGCCATCCTTCTCAATCTGTTCTTAACAAAAAGAAAAGCAAAACAAGTCAAAGTTATCCAAGACTCAAGTTTAAAACCAAACTTAAAAAGCTCATAAAAAGGAGTGTTGAAGTTGCGAACGATTGATGAACTAAATGCATTAGACAGAGTATCATTTATTGAAAGGTTAGGAGGTATTTTTGAACATTCACCCTGGGTAGCTGAAAAAGCTTGGGATTCAAAACCCTTTACATCCGTCATGCATCTCCATAAGGAAATGGTTCAGGTTGTTGAAACTTCCTCAACAACACAAAAACTAGCATTGATTCAAAGTCATCCAAATTTGGGGGATACTGTTCAAATGAGTGAGGATTCAGTGAACGAACAAAAAGGTGCTGGGTTAACAGACCTTACTCCTGAAGAATATGCAAAATTTATTAATATGAATCAACAGTACTTGGATACCTTCGGCTTCCCGTTTATCTTAGCTGTCCGCGGGAAAAACAAACACGATATTTACAAAGCTATGGAAGAAAGAGTTCATATCGATAAAGAAAGTGAATTTGAGACGGCTCTACATGAAATCTATAAAATTGCCTTGCTTCGATTAGAAGAAAAATTCATGACCAATGTTCAAAAAACCTGATGAATGTGAAAGGAATGGTAGCTATGAGTTTAGAAGAGTTAAAGGAACGCGTGAAAAATGATCTTTCTTATTTAAATTTTAGAACCGCCGAAGATTGGCTTCAACCATTAAAACATTCAGAAGGACATGTGTATGATGTCGTAATTGTTGGTGGCGGACAAAGCGGCTTAGCTGCTGCTTTCGCGCTTTTACGGGAAAGAATTTCGAATATCCTAATTCTTGATGAAAATCCTGAAGGGTATGAAGGGCCATGGGAAACGTACGCCAGAATGGTTACCTTACGAACACCCAAACATCTCACATCCATTGACCTTGGAGTCCCCTCCCTAACCTTCCGATCTTGGTGGGAAGCACAAGTTGGCCCAGAAGGATGGGAGAAAGTCGATAAAATTCCCCGCAGCGATTGGATGGCGTATCTTCGCTGGTACCGTCAAATCCTTCAATTACCTGTCATCAATGAAGTAAAATTAACATTAATTCGCCCCCTAGAAGATAATATTCATCGCTTACACATTGATGGTCCAGGAGCCCCTGCTGATCAAATATTAGCTCGCAAGGTGATTTTAGCTACTGGGATTCAAGGTGGTGGCGAATGGCATGTTCCACTGATGATTTCTGAAAATTTGCCAAAGAACCTTTACGCACATCCTTCCGAAACCATTGATTTTAACAGATTAATAGGAACGAAGATTGCGATTTTAGGTGGCGGCGCATCTGCTTTTGATAATGCAAATTTCGCGCTATCAATAGGTGTTTCAGAGGCCCATGTGTTTATTCGCCGAAAAGAAATACCGCGGATCAATCCTATTCGTCAAATGGAAATGTCAGGGATGATTGAGCGGTACCATTCTTTAAATGACGCCGAAAAGTACGCCGTTATGGCTCATTTCTTTAAAAACAATCAACCACCAACCAATGACACATTTAATCGTGCTGCTTCTTGGCCGGGGTTTAAACTCCATTTAGGTGCACCATGGCTTGATGTCAAAGAGACCGCAGAAGGCGCGAAAGTAAAAACTCCGCACGGGACCTTTACGTTTGACTTTCTACTCATTAGTACCGGTTTGCTGACAGATCCCGCTTTACGCCCAGAGTTAAAATTGATTGAACCACATATATTACGTTGGCGAGATGTATATCTAGCTCCAGATGAACTTGTCAACCCTGTACTTGATGCTCATCCCTACCTAAGCCCAGGTTATTCGTTCATGAGTCGAGAAGAAGCAGGCAAAAAACATGTACATGGAATATACGCTTATAACTATTCCGCCTTAATTAGCAATGGAATCACTGCTTCTGCTCTATCAGGAATGAGATTCGGAATCCCTCGAATGGTAAGTGCTATTGCGGATGAACTTTTTCAAGATAATCGCGAACATATTCTAAAAAACTATTTTAAATATCAAGAAAAGGAATTTATAGGGGACTGGGCAACAACACAACACACCAAACAGGACAGCGCTGTTTCTGTTGCAAAAGAATGAAGGAAGGAAAGCAAATCTACCTTGTGTTCGAAGCAAGGTAGATTTGCTCTGAGTCACTTTATTATGAGAGGAGAAAAAAGATGACTGGATTAACCACACATTTATTAGATTTAACACATGGCACACCAGCAAACGATGTCACCATTGAACTATTCTATCAAGCAGACCCGAGCTCCGAGTGGAAACTAGTTAAAACTGCTGTAAGTAATTCAGATGGACGCCTTGATGAACCCTTTCTCACTGGTGAAGAAATAAGCATCGGAAATTATGAAATGATTTTCCATATAGGAGCCTATTTTCGAAAAAAAGAAGTCAAACTTCCAGATCCTCCTTTTTTAGAACTCGTCCCTATCCGTTTTGGAATTTCAGATACAAATAGACACTACCATGTCCCCTTGCTAGTATCACCTTGGGGCTATCAGGTGTATCGCGGGAGCTGAGGCAGATTGCGTTTCATTGTATCCAGTGCGGAGGGAGGATTAGGGAGGTTTTTGACTCCCCATTTCTCATTCGTGAATTAATTCTTCCAATAGCACGTTTTTTAAAAGTTTCCCTTTCACAAAACCTAAAACTCATACATTTGATTTTTAAGAAGTTTTCCTCAAAAAAGTGATACTTTTATGTATTGAGTGCACTTCTTTTTTTACTATGTTCACCTCTTCAATTCGTTCATAATGATTGTTATAACTATTGTTCGATTTAATAGACAGCTATCCCTGAATAAAAGAAACAATAGAGGGTAGGTTATAAAAATAAAAGAGGTGATAAACATGGATAACATGATGAACCAAAATGAAATTGAAACTTTAAGAGAGTTAATTAAAGATGTAGACACGGCAATGTTGACTACAGCTACTGAAGAAGGACTTGTTTCTCGTCCCATGAAAACGCAGGAAGTAGAGTTTGATGGGGACTTGTGGTTTTTCACTAAAAAAGAGACAAATAAATATGAAGAAATATTACATAATCAAGATGTTAATGTAGCATATGTAGGTAAATCATATGTCTCCATCCGTGGAAAAGCGGAAATCGTTGAAGATATAAACAAGAAAAAGGAATTGTGGAGCAAAGTATATGAGAAAATGATGGAAACTTCTTATGAGGATCCTAACCTTATCTTGTTAAAGATAAACGTTGAAGCAGCTGAATATTGGGACTCAGGAAATCTTATTAAAAAGATTGGCTTTTACTATAAACGCATGACTGGGCAAAGTTCTAAGTCAACAGATATAAATGAAACAATTGAATTGAATCATTAACTTTCAAGTATGGGTTGTCTGGTATAGGACAATCCGTTTTGCTTTGAAAAGCCCTTCATGCCTTTAAGGACTTTATATCCCTACAAATAGTAGCCCAATTCTAATGCGAATTGGACTACTATTCAATGTTCAACTTCTATTGCTGTTCTGAGCTGTCACGCTAAAAAAATCGCTCCAAACACCAATCCTCCAACTATTACAAAGGCCGGATGCACTTTCCACTTTTCTAAAATAAATAAAGTTAAAATAGCGATAAAAAAGGTTTCCCATAGACCAATTGAAGAATAAGACTCATAGAAAAAGTCAAAAGTGAGCGTGCCCATTAAGATGGCAACAGCAGGTAAAACCACTTTGGATAATCTTTTGACTCTTGGGGAATCTTTATAGCGATAAATTAGACTTAATAATAAGACCATTAACAATAAAGATGGGGCCACCGTCGCAAATAAGGCAACAATCGCACCGAAAACTCCTCCGACTTCAAAACCAATATAGCCAGCCATTTTCGTTGCAATAGGACCTGGAAGAGAATTTCCTAATGCTAACACTTCACTAAATTGACTCGTCGTCATCCACCCATAATGGGTGACCACTTCATGTTCAATTAAGGGAATTGTAGCAGGTCCCCCTCCATAGCCAACAATGCCAGGGATTAAAAACGCTAAAAAGATGTGTAAATAAATCATAGTCCCTCACTTTTTCCTTCGACATGAACTTCGATTTTCTTCTTTTTATCAGGTAAAACTAAAGCACCTACCAACAACACACCAATGACAATTCCAGGATGTAGTTGAAGCACAATAATCGAGAGGAAACTGACAATTAACAAGATCCCGCCATTTATCCACCCTAACCCTTCCTTCGCCTTTTTCAAGAAACTCCAGGTGAGAACCCCCATCATCACACCCACAATGGGTACAACAGCATGGGTCATCCCTTGTACATTTGGATTGTCTTTAAATTGATTGAAGGAGGTTAGTAGCGCAAGCATTAGCAGAACCGTAGGTAAAACCGTTGCGAACATGGCAACGAGTAAGCCTAAGATTCCTGCGATTCGATAGCCTATATACCCTGCCATCTTAGTTGCAATTGGCCCTGGCAACGTATTTCCGAGTGCCAATACATCGCTAAACTCCTCATCATTCATCCATTTGAAAGTCCCAACCACTTCCTTATGAACAAGTGGGATCGTGGATGGGCCTCCCCCGAACCCTAACATCCCTGAACGGAAGAAGGCGATGAATATATTGATATAAAGTTTCATGATTATAAACCACCTTTTAAAAAATCACATAAGTACATCGATAGAGTCTGAGAGTTAAAAGCCTAATGCCGCGCCATCGCCACGAGGGTCAGCACCACCGAATTTTACACCAGTCTGTTGATCAATTTTAATTGCTCCTGCATGGCCCATCACGTCGGTAAAATCCTCAAGGACCTCCACTTCATGCCCTCTACTCTGCAAGTTTGAACGTATTTCTTCCTCAATTCTTCCTTCTAGCTTCAAGCTGTTTGACGAAGCACCCCATGTTCTTCCATACAACCATCTTGGCGCTTCAATCGCAGCTTGAATCGGAAACTTGTAATCTAGAATTCTCGTTACCAGTGCAGCTTGTGTTTGTGGTTGGCCTTCTCCACCCATCGTCCCGTACACTAAATAAGGAGCTTCGTTTTCAAACAACATTGCCGGGTTTAAGGTATGGTAACAGCGTTTTTTCGGTTGCAAACTATTCACATGTGTTTCATCTAATGAGAAAAAGCTGCCGCGGTTTTGGAGAACAATTCCGGTATCTTTCGGAATAAACCCTGAACCAAATTCATGATAAATGCTTTGAATCATCGATACAGCATTTCCCTCTTTGTCCACGACTCCAAGCCAAATCGTATCTCCTTTTGGATCCAATTGATGTTGTACAGATTTCACACTAGTAAAATCAATCGAATTGGCTAACTCGCTCCCTCTTTGAACCGATAAAAGTTCATCTAGTGGAATGTGCGCAAATTCTGGATCGGTTAAGTATTGATCGCGGTCGACAAACGCTCGTTTCGTTGCCTCCACAAGCAGGTGATAATAATCCGCCGACCCTTCTTCTGTAAGAGATAAATCAAACTGATTTAAGATGTTTAGAATACTAAGCGATGCAAAGCCTTGTGTATTTGGTGGCAGATTGTACACCTGATTGCCTCGATACCGAACGGATATCGGATCCACCCAATCGGAACGATGATTGTAAAAATCCTGATCTGTTAACAAGCCACCATGTTTTTGTAGATCCTGAGCAATCAGCTTTGCCAACTCGCCTTTATAAAGGTAGGAACTTCCCTCACTTGCGATGCCTTCTAAGGTTAAAGCTAAATCAGATTGTCTCATCACTTCCCCAGCTTGATAAGCGAATCCGTTCGCTTTTAAAAAAATCTTCGTAAACTCCGGAAACCGTTGGAGATGTCGAAATTCATCATCTTGTTGATTGAGATTGACATTACTCCAATATTCCTGACTCGGCGTGACCGGAAAACCCTCTTTTGCATACTGAATTGAAGTTTCGAGCAATTGACTCCAGTCCACGGTTCCGTTCATCTCTGTTTTTGAATACTGAAAAGCCTCTTCCCAGCCAGCCACAGCCGCCGGAACCGTATTCGCCGCAAGTGCTCCTCTAGAAGGAATTTTATGATAGCCTTGATCTTGATAAAAAGAAATCGTCGCCTTTTCTCCTGAACGTCCACTGCTATTTAAGCCTTTTAATTCTTTCTTTTTTGCATTATACACAAGCCAAAAATTATCTCCGCCTATTCCATTCATATGCGGGTAAACGACTCCAATTGTTGATGCCGCGGCAATCGCCGCTTCAACTGCATTCCCGCCTTCTTGAAGTACTTTCAACCCTGCTTGCGATGCCAAATAATGCGGCGTCGTGATCATCCCATTTGTACCCATTGTGGTCGGTCGATAAGAATGTTTCCTATCTTTCATTATAAAAGATCCTCCTCGTAGCAAAATAAGTATTTTCTCAAAGGAGCCGGCTCTAGGATGTACACAACAATAATTGTTGAAAATAGCTGACTATCTTTCAAAACCAGCAATATTTTTCTCTGACAGAATACTTACCAGTGTAGATACCCATTTCAATAGTTGAAGATCTTGATGTTGATTGCTAATAAACGATAACCCAATCGGCAGGCCTTGCTTATTTTTAAAAGGAATGGTGATTTGCGGAAATCCTGATAAGCCGGCGATACAAGTTAATTGCATCGTTTTCGTCCGATGTTGTTCCAACAGCTCTCCCTTTAAATTCATTAATGGGGCTTCACCAGGAGAAGTGGGAAGAACAAGCAAACCATTCTCTTTTAAAATAGTGGATAGGTGCTGCCTAATCTTTGCCTGTTTTTCCTTTAAAGCATGCCACTCTTCTGAATTTAACGCGGAAGTCCAGGCAAACCTTTCGGCTATTCCGGGACCAAACACAGGCCTCTCACTTTCAATCCAGCTTCCATGTTCTTTCCATATTTCGATTCCTTGGATGGAACGAAATAATTCAGCCCATGTTGAAAGTCCTTCAGGTGATAGCTTAACAGACTTCTTGCTACAACCCATTTCTTCTAAGATGGTAGATACTTGTAATAAACTATTTCTAGACTCCTCATCCATGAACGTCCATGCTTCTTCTTCAAAAAACACCTGTGTAAACGGAACATGGGTAGGGGCCTTCTGATTCATGAGGACTTCTCCTACTTTTACCAAGGTGTTTAAATCTTGCGACATCCACCCTACCGTATCAAAACTTTTCGCAAGCGGAATCACCCCGTCGATAGTAACCTTCTCATAAGTTGGTCGGAACCCATATACTCCACAATAGGACGATGGAATTCGCACAGACCCACCTGTATCCGTACCAATCGCAAAATTGACGGTTCCCGCAGCGGCTGCAACAGCAGAACCACTTGAAGAGCCACCTGGAATTCGTCCAGGAGCCTTCGGGTTCACGGGAGTGCCATAGTGGAAATTTTCACCATTTAAACTATACATCAATTCGTCCGTATGAGCCGTACCTGTTAGACGTGCTCCATTTTTTAATAGTGTTTCAATGACCGGTGCGTTTCGTTCTCCTAGTGAGTGGGTTATGTACCAATCTGGGTTCCCTGCCGTATTTTTATAATCTTGAATCTCAAATACATCTTTCACCGCAAACGTTAATCCATCTAAACTTCCTCTTCCTGTTGGTTCTAAAACTAGGTTTTGTTTAACAAACGCATTCCATCGATCTGCCAACTCAACTCACCTACCATTCTCGTCATCTTAAAGTTGTTCTCTGAAAAAGGATTAAGGCAACTTTTCTAGTACGGCATTACATGTCTTTTGAATATGATTCGTGGTTAATTCTAACAATAAATCAATCTCTTTTTTCCTCATATAATCAATCATTTGATAATGTTCTTTCTGTGATAACGATAGATAATAAGAAGATGTAGAATAGATATTCATATAAGGGTCCACTCTTCCCCAAACCGCATTCAACATTTCAAGCATAGGCTTAGAAGTAGAATAAGAATAGATTTTTGTATGAAATTGTTTGTTTAAACCATTCCATTCAATGGGAGAAGGAATGGATTGGTCCATTTTTATTACCATTTTTGTTAACTCTTCGATTTCCTTTTCGCCAATGTTTGGGTACGACCATTCCATTGCCATTCTTTCCAAATTGATGCGTATTTGAAAAATCTCTACTAACTCTTTCGCGGAAAGCTGGCTTACATAAATGCTTCTTCTTTCAAAACGGACAAACCCTTCCGATTGTAATTTGTTTAGTGCTTCTCGCACTGGCATTGTACTAACCCCATAGCGTTCTGCCATTTTCCGGATTGAGATTTTTTCCCCGGGCACCAAATCTCCATTCATGATGCTCTCACGTATCCTTGTATACACTTCTTGAGCAAGAGTTGGGACCGCTACAATTTCTTTTTGGTCCATAATGCCCTATTCACCTCATTTTGTGATATGTGATCACACTTTATAATTCTATTCTATCCTTATGTAAATTTTTTCCGCAATATGTTTGTTAGAAAATCTGTCAATGTTTTTATCGTTTGAAAAAAGGAACAGCTCAGAGGTAGAAACCTAGGTTTGTTAAAGGACATTTATGTCCAATTTTACTAGGCTCTTTTCTGGTACTTTTGTTGCTTTTTGATAACGAAATTGGTAAAAAAATGCTTTGTATCACTGGAAAGTTGCTTCTTAATGATGAAAATGGAGCTTCTAGACTTCCTATTAACCATAAAAAATAGCTTATTTTGCGTTGAAATCGGCTTTAGGATTTTACGCTTACAGTCTTCGTTTAAATAAACAAAAAAAGCACAGAGTACCCGTGCTTTAGACCATACTATGTCCCCCATTGACAGGAAGAACCTGCCCAGTGATCCAATCGGACGTGGAGGATAGTAAAAATAAGATACACCCCGTAATATCATCTACTTTTCCTAATCGTTTTAACGGGTATTGCTTAATGATTTTTGCCAGTGTCGCTTCATGAAAGCTCTGTCCTTGGTCGATAAGTCCAAGGGAAACGGTGTTGCATTGAATCCCACTACTGCCAACATCCTGCGCTAGAGATTTTAGAAAACTGATTGCACCACTTCTTGCTGCTGCGGATACGATTAAATTACGATCCCCTGTGCGTGCCGAATCACCGACAATATTGATAAATTTACCACTATTATTCGCAATCATATCAGGAACAAACGTGTAAGCGAGGTGAAGAACACCGTTCAAACAAACATCAAGTTCGCGTTGCCATTCTCTAGGTTGATAGTCAAAAAAAGACTTGAATTGGGCATAACCTGCATTATTAACAATTCCGTCCACTGTTCCTAAATCACGATTAATTTTGGTGCGCATGTTTTGAACATCCTCCAAAGAAGCTAAATCCCCTGTAACCAGGACCACCTTCACACCATTTTCCTCTATTAACCTCGCCGTTTCTATAGCTTCCGTCTCAGAAGTTTGATAATGCAAGGCAATATTCGCCCCTTCACTTGCTAATGCTAAGGCAATGCCTCGCCCAACTCCCTTTGCACCACCTGTAATGAGAATATTTTTCTTTCTAAGCTTAAGGTCCATCTACTATCCTCCATCCTACCAAAAGGAAGCAGGACACTTTTAAGAAAGGCCCTGTTTCCTTTTCACGATTCTTTGAATCTCGCAGATTGTATCCTAAGAACCCACTTATACCATCGTTAATCCGCCACTAACAGACAAGGTTTGCCCAGTGACAAATTTTGCGTCTTCCGAAGTGAAATAGGCGACGGCACCAGCAATGTCTTCTGGTTGTGCCAAACGTCTAAACGGTATCGCTTTTTCAAGGGCCGTTTTAATTCCTTCATTATAAGTACCGATTTCCTGAAACATTGGCGTATCGCTCGGTCCGGGGGCCACACAGTTGATATTGATTTTATGACGCGCCATTTCACGAGCGAGCGTTTTTGTCAAAGCAACGACTCCGCCCTTTGCTGCCGAATAAACAGCCTCTCCGCTTGAACCAACGCGTGCGGCATCTGAAGCGATATTAACCACTTTGCCGTACCCGTTTTCAATCATCACTGGTAAAATTTCTTTACAAGTATGAATTTGTCCCATTAAGTTAATATCGACAATTCTCTTCCATGTATCAGGTTCACTTTTTAGAAAGGGTTCGACCTTATCCCAACCAGCATTATTCACCAACACATCAATTTTCCTAAAAATATCGACTGATTCTTTCACTGCATTTCGAACACTCTCTAAACTTGTTACATCACAATTGATTGCCACTGCTTCCCCGCCCTGTTTTTTTATCATAGACACGGTTTCCTCAGCGTTATTAGAATGAATATCAGCAACCACAATTGTCATCGAACGTAATGCTAGTGTCTTAGAAATTTCTCTGCCAATTCCACTGCCTGCCCCTGTTACAAATGCGATTCTATTAGTCATAAGATTCGCCTCCTATTAAGTTAATGATCATCGAACTTTACCCTGTGAACCGTACATTGTTGCTTCTTTATTTTCACTATGAGTTTGTTTGTACCTTTGGATTAAGCTTTTCTTCAATTAGTTGTCGCAATCTAAACTTTTGAATTTTCCCACTCGGGGTCCGTGGAAAATCATCAATTACTTCTACGCGTTCTGGCCAATATTGCTTCGCCACCCCTTTTTCAGTTAAATAAACTTTTAAACTTTCTAAAGTAATAGGCTCTGTTCCTGGTTTCATCTGAATGAAGGCACAAGCCCTTTCTTGTAATCGCTTATCAGGCATCGCCACGATTTGCGCGATGGAGATGTCAGGATGTTCGTAAAGGATATTTTCCACATACGCAACCGGAATGTTCTCGCCCCCACGAATGATAATATCTTTGTTTCGCCCTGTAATCTTAATATAGCCGTCTTCATCCATTACAGCCTGATCTCCGGTAATAAACCATTCCCCGTCGTGCTCCGAAAGCGTTTGCTCTATGCGTTTTAAATAACCAACAAATAGCGCTGGCCCTTTGGTAAGCAGACTGCCTTCTCGATTAGCAGGGCACGGATTGCCATGTTCATCCACAATTTTTACGATTGTCTCAGAATAAGCTCTTCCATCAGTACCTGTCAGCTTTTCTTCTGTGTCAGAAGGAGATGTAAGCGTAACGAGTCCGTTCTCTGTCTGTCCCCATCCTGACATGATTTTACAAGGAAGCTTTTCTCTTGCCTCTTTTACAATCGCTCTTGGAATTGGCGCACCAATCGCCGAGAAATAACGCAGCGAGCTTAGATCGAATTGATTCATGTTTTCAACGCGAATGAAATCTTGTAAAAATGGGGTTGCTGCCGTGGTAAACGTGATTTTTTCTTTCTCAATCAGTTCCACAAACTCATTTGGATTCCAAATGTCTTGGTAAACTGCGGTCCCACCAATGATAATTGGGAGCAAGACACCATAGAGAAACCCCGTTTGATGAGCAAATGTGGATGCCATGAACACAATGTCATCACATGTTAGCGCTAAATGTGGCACCAATGCACGCGAGGATCCAAGCACTGTGTTGTGCGTATGCATTACGCCTTTTGGTTCCCCGGTGGTCCCAGAGGTGAAGATTATTTCATTGACTTCATTCGGATCAAGGACAACTTTATCTAATATTGCACAGTCTCTTTTTTCCTCCCACGGTTCATCCATTAACAAAGAAAACGATTTCATTTCACTAGGTGTTTTGTTCCCAAGTACAAAAACATGTTCCAATGATGGCCATTGTACCGATAACCGGTACACCATCTCGGGGTAATCGAACCCACGGAATTCATCAGGAACCACCAATATTTTCGATTCCGCATGCTTCACCATATATCCAATCTCTCTGTCCCGATAAATAGGAATGAGCGGATTGGAGACAGCACCTATTTTTGTGGCTGCCAGGTAGAGAATCACAAATTCATTCCAATTTGGAAGTTGAAAAGAAATGACTTCTCCTTTTCTTAACCCAAATTCATAGAGTCCTAGAGCGACACGGTCTACTAGTTTCCCCAGCTCTTGAAATGTATAGCGGCTCTTTTTATCAATCAAAGCGACTTTATCAGGATTGTTTTTGATTGCTTCATTCAAATAATCCACAATCGTTTTATTTGGCCAATCCGAATGATATTGTTTCCTATACTCTTCCGTTAAGATTGTCTTGAAACCCATCCGTTCGTTCCCTCCCCATTTATCGTGCATTAAACTATCGCCTTCATCGGTTACCTTTCTCATGCTCCTTGACTCTAGTTAGGGCACCTATCACCTTCATTGGTTACCTTTCTCCTGCTCAATCACTCCAGTTAGGGCACCTATCACCTTCATTGGTTACCTTTCTCCTGCTCAATCACTCCAGTTAGGGTATCAATCACATTAGTACCTCGCTGACTGAGCCACTTTACTCTCTAAATTTCTTAAAATCTACCGGTCTCTTTTCTAAAAAAGCATTCATCCCTTCTGCTGATTCATCAGTTTTGTAAAACATCGCGAGGCTTGCCATCGCAATCTGAGAGATTCCCTCAATATTGGCTGAATCGGCATTGAAGGAGTATTTCAGCATTTTAATTGCTGTTGGGCTTTTCTCAACAATCTTCGCGGCCATTTCTTCTGATGCTGCCATTAATTCTTCTTGTGGGACAACTTTATTCACTAGCCCCATCTCTTTCGCTTCTTGAGCGGTATATTTTTCACACAAATACCAAATTTCCCGTGCTTTTTTCTCGCCTACGACCCTCGCTAAATAGGCCGTACCTAAGCCAGCATCATAGCTTCCTACCTTTGGACCACTTTGACCAAAGAGAGCACTTTCTGCAGCAATCGTTAAATCACAAATCACGTGAAGCACATGACCACCACCAATTGCATAACCATTCACGGCGGCAATCACCGGCTTTGGAATTGCACGAATCGTCCGGTGAAGGGCTTCGATCTCCAGTCCGATTCCACCGTTTAACCCTCCGGAACCATCGTAGCCATCATCGCCTTTATTTTTTTGATCCCCACCCGTACAAAACGCCTTTTCTCCAGCCCCAGTTAAGATCACCGCTCCAATGCTGTTGTCATCCCATGCATCTCGAAAGCACACAATTAATTCACTAACCGTTCTTGCCCGAAACGCATTGTAGACTTCAGGACGATTGATGGTGATTTTTGCGATTCCATTGTTTTTCTCATAAAGTACATCTGTTAATTGGTTGTTGATTTCCTCACCATTTGATTTAGTGTTTGTATGTTCCATCACTGATTCCTCCTATTTAGTGGTTTCAAATATTTTTAACATAATCTGGCCGATGACCACTTCTTTTCCTGTTGCATTCATGCAGGTTACTTTTTGTGTAATCCAGTTCCTCTCTTGATTGACATCGATTGTTTCCACTTCCGCGGTCACTTTCTCCCCAATATGGACTGGGGTAAGGTACAGAAGTTCTTTTTTAACTAAGCAACAGCGTCTGTTTGCAAATTCTTTACTAATGGCTTCGATGATTAACGCTTCACATAAAATCCCTGGAACTAAAGGTTTCTCAAAATAAATAGTTTCTTGATACACTTCATTTTCATCATGAGTTAAGTGACTCCATTTGCGGACATCTTGCACAGTAAAGGTTTTTTGAACTCGGCTAATTTGACCGATAAAAATGGTTTCGGTTTGGTTCATCTCGTGAGCACTCATCTTTTAATATGGTTTAAATTCTTTTCCAATTAACTCTCGAGCAATGACCATCTGATTCGCTTGTGCAGTCCCATCGCCAATTTCTAAACCAATGACATCACGCAAGCGTTGCTCAAGGGGCATTTCTTTTGTATAGGCATAATGACCATTCAACAGCATGCATTCATGAATTGCTTCTTGGGCGTATTTTGGTCCCAACCATTTAACAGAGGATGCTTCCTTCGAATGCTTTTTGTTCTTGTCACGAAGCCAAAGTCCCCGGTAGGCCTGCCATTTGATTAATTCTAATTGCGTATAGTGGGTAACGATGGGAAAGGAAACGCCCTGATTTTTTGCTAGTGGTTTTCCAAATGCGTGTCTCGTTTTCACATGCTCAATCGTTTCATCGAGACTTTGAAAAGCTGCACCCGCGCACTGTAACCCAATAAGCAACCGGCTTAAGTCAAATCCATTCATCACTTGGAAAAAACCATTGTTTTCAAGACCAATTAAATTTTCTTCAGGCACCTCAACATCGGTTAAATAAATGCTGCCCCGACCAATCGGTACATTGCCCATGTCCTCATAGCCCTTGCATTCCACTCCCGGTAAATCTGCTGGGACCACAAAAGCACTAATTCCCTTACTTCCAGAGTTAAGGTCTGTTTTTGCAAAGACAATGAATGCATCTCCAATTGTTGCGACACTGATTCCTGACTTTTCGCCATTTAATATATACTTATCTCCTTTATGTACAGCTGTTGAGCGGATTCCCGCTGCATCGGTCCCAGCTGCTGGTTCCGTAATGGCAATGCCCATAATTTTGTTACCGTTCGCAATTTCCGGGAGCCACGTTCTTTTCAATTGGTCAGTTGCATGATTGGTAAGGATTTCTGAGATGAGCGCGTTTAACATGACTCCATACGTTAAATTAAAATCGCCCCGACCAATTTCCTCTGCAGCAATCCCCGTGGTCACACATTCAGCCCCACTTCCGCCAAACGCTTCAGGAATTCGTAAACCATTCACCCCAAGTTCACCAAGTTTTTTCCATAGATGCCTCGGATGGGTGTTTTCTCGATCCCACTTCGTATAATGAGGAAGCAACTCGCTCTGCGAGAATTCTCTTAACATGGCACGAAAATATTCTTGTTCATCACTAAAGCTAAAATTCACCAAGATTTCTCCCCCCTTTGTCTTTGCCTATCTATAATGCAAAAAGCATGCCAAGTAGCACGCCCTTATTTTTCAAGGTTTATGAGTTTTATATTTTTGCAAAGCTGCTATTTTTTGCAAGATTGCGAATCAGATTTGCAAAATGAAAACAAAAGTACAGAAAGACAAGGGGTTTCACACCTTGTCTTTCCGGCTATCTCAAAATGTGTTTCCAATGAGTAGGAAGTTCAAACGTTTCAAGATGCTCAAACTTTACTAGTTTAAACTGACTGAGATTTATGCCGGGGGCTATTTCAAAGGTGAATCTGTCTTTGCCAATTTGTATATGGGGACCAACAACAGGGATTACATCCAGAACCAATACAAAGGAAAATGTACGATTTCCCCCAATTCTTTCAGCCTTTATTACCTCAATCTGATACGGATACACAGTAGATTTTTCAGTAATGATTTTTGAATAATAGTCGTTTACTTTAGCATCAATCACAGGGCCCAACAAAGTCATTAACATATCTTGATAAAGCAGTTCTGTTGAATCTAAAAAATCATTTATTTTCCCTTCCGTATGAGGGATTGGGTAAGCCAAATAAAAAGTAAGAATAACCCCTACAAAGAAAGCTCTTTTCATATCATGTCTCCTAAAACAGTCGTGAACATATTTTTCCCAACAAATGAACACCTTATCACTTTCTTAGGGTGTATCCCTATTCAACTTGAAGTTAGGGACAAACATTATGACAAAAAGAAAAAAGCAATGGATTCACCATTACTTTTTCGACTTTGATTATGGATCACAAGGTTTCCGTGAGGTCCCCCTAATTGATTTTATATTTAGAAATTTTCCGGTAAAGGCTTGCTGGGTGAATTTTTAATCTTTGCGCCGCTAATGTTTTATCTCCATTCGTTTCTTTTAGCGCCCATTGAATGGCTGCCATTTCTGCTTTTTTGACTTCTTCCTCTAAGCTTTTGACGTTGGAAAGCGTCGAGGTCGCGTTGGTTGGCGGTTGTTCAGCACGATCGGATAAAGAGGTGAAACGGAAACTATCCAACATTAACGTGTCTCCTTCCACGATATTCATTCCACGCTCAATTATAGCCCTTAGTTCGCGAATATTCCCTGGCCAGTCGTTGCTGACTAACCATTCTTGAAGGTCTGGGCCAATATACTTTACTTCACGATTAAACAGATTGTTATAATAGTTAATAAAATGCTCCGTTAAAGTCAAGATATCCTCTTTTCTTTGCCTTAGCGACGGAATTTTCAACTCGAATACATACAGGCGGTAAAATAAGTCCTGCCTGAATTTCCCTTCCTGCACCAAGGATTTTAGATCCCGATTGGTTGCAGCGATGATTCGTATGTCGACCGTTTTCGTGCCAGTGCCGCCAAGCCTTTCCACTTCTCTTTCCTGCAGAACACGTAAAAGTTTCCCTTGAGCCAGGTATGGCAGCTCCGAAATTTCGTCTAAAAATAATGTACCATTCTGGGCTAATTCAATTTTCCCAGGCTTCCCTTCTCGCTTAGCTCCACTAAACGCTCCAGCCTCATACCCAAACACCTCAGATTCAAATAAATCCTCTGGGATGGCCGCACAATTAACCGCGACAAATGGATGGTCTTTTCTCGAGCTTAACCCATGAATTGCCTGAGCAAATAATTCCTTTCCCGTTCCACTTTCTCCAGTGAGTAGAACAGTTGAATTACTCGTTGCAATGCGAGCAGCAAGCTCTTTTATTTGCATCATTAATGGCCCATCACCGACAATGTCCTCAAAGCTATATCGATTGTTACTATTTGTCTTTTTCTGGACTTTTGGCTTGTTTATGGAATTCATAAAAGAAGTAATTTCATAGAGGTCAATTTCAGAGTTTTTCACAAGGATGGAGTAACAAGTGTGTTTATTTATTTTCTCTGTTCGAATGAGGCAGGGTTGGCCGTTAATCACACCAAAGAACACATTCTTTCTTCCAACAACAGAGGATGGTCTCGGGGTTGTCTCTTTGATGATCGCGTCGACTGAAAACCCTTTCAAATCTGTTGGAGTAAGGCTGAAAGAATGATAAAAATCTGAACTTATCTCCAGAATCAATCCACTATCATCAACAACTAAATAATCCGATGGCTTTAAATCAGCTTCTATTTTTCTTTCAATTTTCACCATTTATATCACCTAAGAACTCTGTTCTGATAAAATTAGAATCACAACCTGACCCTTCACTACTTCCGTTCCTAACTGGTTATAACACGTCACTTTTAATGTCACCCAATTTCTTGATTCATTAATATCAATAACTTCAAGCTCCGCCATCACTTCATCGCCAATATGGAGAGGGTAATAGAACACCAATTCCTTCTGAAGCAAAATACATGGGCCCCCAGGAAGTTTCTTGCTGATCGTCTGATGAATCAACCCTTCCGTTAATAGTCCCGGAATGATTGGCTTCTGGTACTTATCTCCAAAATAATTTTCCTGATAAATCGGACTATAATCTAAGGTCAATTCTGAGCAAAGCTTCACATCGACTTCCGTAAAAACCCGCTTTGACCGGGCAATTTGTCCAATAAACATTTGATTGATTGAGAGACTCATATTTTCAATCTCCTATACGAAAAATTTAGAATATTAACTCTAATTATAACTATACAGCTGTCCCCTGATGAAAGCAAGACGACTGGGGAAGTACCTCTTCCGGACATTCAGTCCTTCACATGCTCGCAACAGGGCATGCATCCCCTACCCATTCATCCTTAAGTCATGCTATTATAAATAGAATGAAAGAATGATAAGCTAACTTTCTGATAGAAGGGATTTTTGATGAACAACAAAAGTATTCATTTTCCAAACCAATTGCCAAATCTAAATCGAGCGAATGTCACAAATGATGTTTTAGCTGGACTTACGATTTTCATCATGCTCGTACCACAAGGGATGGCCTATGCGATGCTGGCTGGTCTACCGCCTGTGATGGGACTGTACGCTTCAACCATTCCCTTATTTCTTTATGCCTGGTTTTCTTCTTCGAAGCATTTGTCGATTGGTCCAGTCGCTACCACCTCCTTACTGGTCTTTACAGGGGTATCGATGTATGCAGAACCAAATTCGACGAATTATATTTCTCTCGTACTTACACTCACCCTCATGGTAGGGTTCATTCAGCTTTTATTTGGACTTTTAAAGGTCGGCTTTATTGTAAAATTTATCCCTCACTCTGTTTTAAATGGTTATACATCCGCCGCGGCCATTGTGATTGCGATGAGTCAGATCAAACATTTGCTTGGGGTAGAAGGTTCAAGTCATTTGCAAATACATCTTCAATTGGTTGAACTTTTTAAACACATTCCAGAAATGAATCTAACTACCGTTCTGATTGCACTAGGGAGTATTGCCATGCTTCTTGGTTTTAAAAGAATAAAAGGGTTTCCAGGTGCTTTTGTTGTTGTGATTTCAGCGATCGCTCTTGTTTCTTTCTTTCACTTAGAGGGAAAAGGAGTAGATATTGTTGGGGAAGTTCCAACCGGCTTGCCATCTTTTGCCTTTCCACACCTAACGTTAAATACTGTCCAGATGTTATGGCCAATGGCGTTTACGATTGCGATCATTAGTTTTATGGAGTCGCTTGCGATTGCCAAAGCAGTGGCGCGGAAAGCAAAATATAAAATCTATCCAAATCAAGAACTAAAGGCATTGGGGATAGCGAATTTGATTGGGGCCTGTTTCCATTCTTACCCGATTAGCGGAAGTTTTTCGCGAACTGCTGTCAATAAGGATGCAGGTGGGTACAGCCAACTCACTTCTGTCGTGACTGGTCTTTTAGTGTTAGTGACCATCTTATTTTTTACTTCCTTCTTTTATTATTTGCCTTATGCTGTGCTAGCGGCAATCATCGTGGTATCTGTTTATCGCTTAGTCGATATAAAAGAATTAAAGCATCTATTTCAGGTGAATCCATTTGAAGGATGGACATGGATTACCACTTTTACTATTACTTTAGTCATTGGGATTCAGTGGGGCATTTTATTAGGATCGATTTTCACCTTGATGCTAATTTTAATGAAAAGTACCAATCTCAATATTGTTGAATTAGGTTATTTAGAATCCAAAAAGGCGTTTCGAAATGTCAATCGATATCCAGAAGCCAATACGCTCGAAGACGTGTTATTGGTTCGAATCGATTCTTCTTTACATTTTGCCAATAGCTCTGTTCTAGATGAAAAAATCAAAATGTTTCTTCGTAATAAACCAGAAGCGAAACGGGTAATCATGGATATGTCCGGCGTCAACGACATCGACACCATCTCCGTTGAAACAATCGGCGAGATGATTGAGTATTACCAAGAAGAAGAAAAGATTACCTTCTTTTTTGTAAATATGAAAGGTTTGGTCCGGGATAAAGTCAATAAAGCAGAATGGCGAACCTCCTATAAAGAGTCGATCAACTTATCATTAGAAAAAATGCTAAAAGAAAAAGGACTCAACTACAAAGACAAACGCAAATTCATTCCAGATGTACTGGATTATCAAATCTAATAAAGAACAGAAACAAAAATGGGACAAGGATTTATTCCTCGTCCCATTTTTTGTTTAATAGGCTGTTTTCAGACACCTACTTTGTCCATGCTTATTATTGAATATCCTCATCGTTTTTGTATTCTAAAAGATCTCCCGGTTGACAATCTAAAGCCTTACAAACGGCTTCTAATGTGGATAAGCGAATCGCCTTTGCCTTGCCATTTTTCAAGATTGACAAGTTCGCCATCGTAATTCCAACCTTCTCCGAAAGTTCCGTGACACTCATTTTTCGTTTCGCCAACATTACATCAATATTTATTATTATCGCCATCGTAATCACCTCAGACCGTTAAATCATTTTCAGATTTTATATTGATTGCTTCTTGTAATAGCCTTTGGAGAACAGCAGCAAAGACTGCAATAACCATTGCCGCACCCACAACTACCAAATTAAGTAACGCGAGACCTGGCGCGTCATCCCACTCTGCAATGATAAAAACGAATGGCAGAGCTACCACATACAAGCATGTAATAGTGATGGCACATTTTTTTATGCTTTTAAGCGCGGTTACTGAAATCTGCGAGAACGCTTGGTTCTTATCAATATAACTTAACAGTTTTAAAGCTTGATACAAGGCGAAGTAAAATGGGATGGCCGAAACATACATGATGATTACAAGTGCAAATACCATATAAGCAAGCGTTGGACCATCAGTTACATGTTTCATTGCTAATTTTGCTAGGTTAGGTAACAAAAAGATGCAGGCCCCCAGCACAGGAATCCCCATAATAATAACAGCCAATTTTAAAAACAGTGTTGATCCTTGTTTCATTCTAAAAGCACCTCTCTAATTTGATTTCTTTTTGATTTTAGCACCGAATTTATCGTTTTACAATAAATTTTTATCTTGTTTTCTATATTTTTTATTGTTATCTCACCCTACAAAAATATGTAACCGGTAGAAACATTCCACATTTATGTATACATTCCTATATTTCCTAGAGGATCCTAGGGAAGTGATAGTTAAAGGGTGTGTTCGGACTGTCCCGAGCAGAAAACAAAAGCTTGAGTCCGAATGTGAATTGTGTTCGGACAGCATCAGCTTAAAAATCGGAATCTGAGTCCGAATGTGAGTTGTGTTCGGACAGCACCAGCTTGAAAATCGGAATCTGAGTCCGAATAAGGGTTTTGTTCGGACAGCAACAGCTTAAAAATCGGAATCTGAGTCCGAATGAGGGTTGTGTTCGGACAGCAACAGCTTAAAAATCGGAATCTGAGTCCGAATGTGAGTTGTGTTCGGACAGCCACACCTTGAAAAACAGAATCTGAGTCCGAACGTACTCCCGCAGGAGACTCCGTGCTACCGCTCCAATCAACGTAAGAAAAAACAATGTACTTTAACACAGCCATTTTAAAAAAGTTCCTGAACCTAATGGTTTTCCCAATTTTTTATTCGTGATGAGTATCACAAAACCATCAAGGTTTTTGATATATGCTTCAAGAAGGATAAATAAGATTGAAGTCACACTAAATGATAAAAAGATTTTTAAAAAAAGAACGCTAGGAGGGATTGGTCATGAAAGCTTCGAACCATGTTTTCTCTGCTCCACTTCAACAATTAATTAACGAGCATGTATCCTTAAGAGCAGATATGGACATCTTCTATGAAATGACCGAAGAGATTGAATGCGAATCAGGCCCTATTGTGGTTCAATTGTTTGCGGAATTGTACAATCTAGTTTCAGATTTTACTATTAAGCTGAAGGCCCATTCCACCCGTGAGGAAGAAGGATTATTTCCGTTCATGAATCGCCGTCTTGGAAAGAATGACACTACCATAGAGGAGATGGAGGAAGAGCATGAAAAAGCAGAACAGCATCTAGAGGATTTTCTAACCGAAGCAGCCCAAGCAGGTTCGAACTTAGATGAAGAGTATGCCCAATTCATTTCAGTTTTCGCTGTACAAGCCTATGCAACCTTGACCCAACACTTTGCTAAAGAAGAAAAAGTACTATTTCCATTGGCAGAGAAGATCTTGTCAAGGAACGAGATGGAGGAACTTGAAAAATTGGTTCAGGTAGGTTAATCGAATGTTGTGATAAAAAGTAAAAACTGCTAACGAAAAACAAATAAAAGCTTGTAGAGGAGACAACTCTCTACAAGCTTTTGTTCTCAAAAAAGTCGTTGAATGATTGTATGGCCATGTATGAATCAGATACAATTATTTGCTGTACAGTCCCCCTATAAAATGAGCCAAATCACAGTCTCCCAAGCATGCCACTCATATTTACTAGCTATCTCTGATACAAATTCAATTTCAACCTATAGCTTTTTCAAATATCTTTTGCAATCCTTTTCCAGCCTTTTCTAATGCATCCTTCCCTAAATCAATCACAGCTGCCATGCTTGCAAAGCCATGAATGGTCCCATCATAGCGAATACACTCAACTTCTACACCTGCGTCCGATAGTTTCTTGGCATATGCCTCTCCTTCATCACGCAAAGGGTCAAACTCAGCGGTGATGACAATTGCGGGAGGAAGATTCTTGAAATTTCCAAAAAACATTGGTGTCACAAGTGGATTATTTTTATCTTCCTCCTTTTCTATATAGCATTTAAAAAACCAATCCATCATTCCTGAGGTGAGCATATATCCTTCCGCATTTTCCTGTCTAGATGCTGTTAGCGGTGTAATTCCTGCGCCAGTGCTTGGATAGAGCAACACTTGATAACAGATGGCTGGCGTATTTTTTTCTTTCGCAAGGTGTGCAACGACAGCTGCAAGGTTTCCGCCTGCACTGTCACCCCCAATTGCGATTCGGGACTGATCTACTTGAAATTCGTCAGCATGATCATAAACATATTGTACAGAAGCGTAGGCATCTTCCACTGCGGCCGGGAATTTATTTTCAGGCGCAAGTCGGTAATCAACAGAAATCGTGACACAGTTCGCATGGTTAGTAAGGGCACGACATATCCCATCGTGTGAGTCAAGATTTCCTAACACCCAGCCGCCCCCATGAAAATAAACGAGGCCAGGATAACTAGGTTGGACGTCCTTTGGATAATAAACCCGAACAGGAATATCCCCATCAGGACCTGGAATAATTCTATTCTCTACTTTTCCTACCGGTTCAGGTTCCTGCCCCTGCGGTAAGGTTTGTGCCATCCTTGCTTGTTCTAGAGGTAATGTTTCGAGTGGTGGGATACCTGCTGCTGCCATTTGGTCTAATACAAACTTTGTTTGTGGATCAAGTGTCATCGCTTTACCTTCCTTCTTACAGAATATTCTTGCAATAAAGTATATTAATAGACCTGTTTCATTAGACTTGTCTAAATCCTTCCTAAAATACCTACCTTATAGTCAAAACAATAATGGTTACTTACCTAGTTTGGAACCTACTAAAATCTTTACTATTATCTTACCAACCGAATATTTACGCTAAACGACCTCCTCCTAAAAAAAAGGAGCTCAAATGAAGGAACATCCCTAAGGAGTGCATTCATGTAAGCTCCACATTTCTGTTGAATTTTAAACTTATTCCCACAATAGTACATTATTAAAACGCTATCAAGGGTTTCTACCAAACTCAAAGATTCATTTTCAACACCAATTTCTGAAAATCAATTTCCTTTATTTGATAACCGACCTTATTTTTTTAGGTTCCTATTAATAAAAATTCTAGAAAATGCTATCATTTCTCTGCAAGCAGTTTCGTATCGCTGCCCAAAACACTACTTAACTTTTGAAATACTTCAGTTGCAAAGACTTTGTAACCTTTTTCAGTTAAATGAATGCCATCAAGACTAATTAGGTCTTCTAAATCTCCGGCACGACTTATTGCACTTCTCACATCAATACTCATAACATCCAACTCATGGGCAATCGTTTTAATGGCCGCATTGTATCTACTATGCCAATGCTCAATTCCGCCAACTTTGCAAATCCAGTTGCTCACTTTAGAGCTGAAATTTTCCGTAATTCTATCATAGTACCGAACTGGATCTAATGGTGGTAAAGTAGAAAGAATGGGTGTCATTCCCGCCTCTTTAATATTGATAACGATTGATTTTAGGTTGTTTATATACCTATCTAAGGGAACGGTGGCATGATGGACAGCATCTGGTTTACTAGCAACCTCTGACCATGCAAAGTCACAGTCATTCCCGCCAATTTCAATGATGACATAATCCGGTTTTGTTTCGATTACATCCCGTTCTAATCTCTTAATAAGGATATCAGAATTATCATTAAATGCTCCTTTATTCATTACGAGAATATCATTTTCATCATTATTATTGTTATTTAAAAATAATTCTTGGAGGATTTTTGGATAATTGTTTTTCAAAATCTTTAACCGTCCATCTACAAAAGAAACTCCCCGTGTCAAACTATCTCCAAAACAAATAATCTTCATATCCCATTCCCCTTACGCTCTGACATTACTATATTATAATATAATTTATTATAAAAAACTCGTTATATGCTTTATCGAACTAAAGAAACAATGCCTGACCCCCTGTACAGCGTTACTGCACTAGAAGTCAGGCACTAGATCTTTCCCCTAAAATTCTTTATCCTTGCTTTTCTTCTTCATCCCCAATTTTCCCAACATAATCAATTAAAAAGTGTAATACAATCAGCGGAAGGATGGACCCTAATCCGACATACAAGATGGCAAAAAATAGACCAATAAGGCTGGTTCTTACTACATTTCCTACCCCTTGATACGTATGAGCGAGACCAAATACGAAAGCGGAAAGAACTAAAATAATCCAGATAGACAAGGAAGGAAACAACGTGGTTAAGGCATAGATCAGAAAGCCACGATAGATGATCTCCTCGGTAAACCCAGCTGTCCAAGAAACATAGGTCCAAACCTTTTTATCTTCCTTCGAGACTGGCATAATATCAGTGAACTTGCTTTTCTCAAGCTCTCGCTGTTGTGCTTGAATAAAAGAGTTTCTTAGCTTTTCACTTACTCTGGATCCAACTAGATAATAGATAAGAATGAGAAAGTTTACAACCCCTACGCCTAATGCGAAATAAGTGAACCACGGTCCTAATGTTTGCGTATCCAACTGGATGCCACTTACCCCTATATCTACAAAAGTGAGCGGTCCCATCAGGACCATGCCAAAGATGACGAGTGTCGGCACCCAA
The DNA here is from genome assembly GCF_019749255.1 of Mesobacillus maritimus. GTDB lineage: Bacteria > Bacillota > Bacilli > Bacillales > Cytobacillaceae > Mesobacillus_B > Mesobacillus_B maritimus_A. The sequence continues at coordinate 136,964 of NZ_JACWFH010000006.1, forward strand.
AGCGCTACCATGATTTTTTTATAATATCGTACTCTTTCCTCTGGATGAAGACGGACCCTAGCTGTAAATTTCTGATAGTCAAAATAACCATAAACTGGTTCATAGAGTAATAGAAACAGAATGAGCAGCCAATACCAAATCTCCATCATTTTTCCCCCAGTACACTATTTTGAGATTACCTTTTGTCTCTCAGTTATCATGTTGTAGAAAGCATCCTTCTCGTCTACACTGAGGAAAATCCTGCTAATCATATGACTTTTCCCAATGAGTGGCTTGCTATCAATTGGTTCGATTAATTCTATTTCAAAGGTGGGTGCATCGAAACCTAGTAAAGATAAATCAAGCACCTCTTTATTTTTACGGTCATTTTCATAATGAATGCTTCCGTTTCTCAGTTCTTTTATGTTTTTTACATCAATGAGTACCTTCTGCCGAATTCCGATTTTCATTCCTAGTTCGTTGTCTTTAAAAGAGATTGGATTTTTGACGACTGCTTTTAAATCCACAATCAAGAAACTCCCTATAAAAACACAAAGAATCAAATGCAACCAATGTAAGATTGGGCTCCATTTATAAAGCAAAAAAGAAACTCCAACAGATTCAAGTACAATTACACCAATCATCGCATAGGTAAACCCAATATAACCAGATTGCTTGTGATAGGTAAAAAGACGAACTTCATGTTCATCGTGGTGAACATTCGTTTCCATTGTGGACTGATTCAAGATACACCCACCCCTTTTTTAAATTAAAGGCTCCTTCTCTTCATCTTCTGTAACAATTTCATGTAATTTCTTTAGAATCTCGTGGTATTTTAAAATATCTTCTTTTGGCAACTTCATAAAATACTTTTCTAGCACCATTTCATCGATGGCATTCATTTCTTCATAAAACTTTTCCCCTTGTATATCCAATAAAACAAAAACTTCTCTGCGGTTGTCTTTGTTCACCTCTCTTTTCACATATTGTTTACTCTCCAGTTTGCGGATAAATTGACTGGCAGCACTTGGAGTCGCGTTTATTAGTTCCGCTACCTCATTCATGGTGAGCTTTTTCTTCATATCTAACGTACTAAGTACGAGAGATTGTTTCGTTGATAAGTCATTCTCATCTAAAAGCCTCTTATATTCATTTATGAAAACGGCTTTAATCCCCTCGGAATATTGATTTGCTTGTATTAGAATCTTTTTGAGGTCCATTTTGTCTACACCTAATCCTTTCATTTTCTAAACTCTTTAAAATTGTTTATATTTCATTTTAATTAATATTTAACTTTACTTAAGTATATGATAATTTTTCCAGATTATCAACCTGAATAAACAGAAATTTACAATTTATAACGCTCACGTAAAAAACCACCTAGTTTTCGGTAGTTATTCGTAATTCGAGTTAGTTGTTCTTTCTTTAAAAATCAATAAAAAACCCATCCGAGTGAAGATGTTCACCGAACGGGTTTCCCTTGTTCCTATTCATTTGGGGAGTTCAAGAATACTCCTACAAACCCCTGAGCCACCTATAAACCAGCCCTGCTATTTTTTCTCGACACATTCACGACCAACTAACTCAATAAATCGTCCAATAAGTGGATTCTCTTGCTTTCCTTTTAGATAGGAGAGGTAATACCTTTGCTGAAAAGTTGGCTCTATTGGGATTTGTTGCACCCGTCCTGCTTCCATGGCAGGTCTGGCTGCGAAACTTGATACAAAACTAATCCCCAATCCTGCCTCAACGGCGGCAATAATAGCCTCTGTGCTCCCGAGTTGGGCCACAACTTGTAAGTCTTTTACTTGAATCCCTAAAAGGTTCAATCCTGCCTCCATTGATTTTCGCGTTCCGGAACCAATCTCACGGAGAACAAACGGATATTGTACTAAACTCCCTTGATTTTGATTTAACGGAGATAATGTCAAAGGATGTCCTTTTGGAGCAATGAGTACGAGGGAATCGGTCGCAACTAACTCTGAAATCATCTCAGGCGAGTCAGATTTATCTCCAGTAACTGCAATGTGGATATGCCTGTCCATCAGCCATTCTAGATTTTGTTTTGAATCCGCAATTTCATTTATCACTTCTACTTTAGGAAAAAGGTGATAAAATTGACCGATCCATTTTGGTAGCAGATACGTTCCCGGTATTGTACTTGCCCCGATTCGCAGGCTGCCTGTTAAAACACCCTGGAAGCTTTTCACCCCTTCCTGCATGTCGTTCGCCATCTCAAGGAGTTGCTTGCCTTGCTGGTACACAAAGTTGCCAGCAGGGGTTAGCTGAATCGAAGACGATCCACGTTCAATTAGCTTCACCCCCAAATCATGTTCCAAGCTTTTTACCTGGTTGCTAACAGCAGGCTGCGTCAGTCCGAGACTTTCTGCAGCGATAGAAAAGCTGTTTTTTTCCACTATCAAAAGAAATGCTTCAATTTTTTTTAGATTCATGATGTTTCCTCCACTTAGTTCCACGCTGCCCTCTCAATGGTTACCACCGTATCATTCCATGCTTGGCCGCCACCGACCGGATCCATTTTCGTCCGAATGATTGAATTAGGGTTATACCCTTTTCCTTTAGCATTTCGTCCGTACTGCCAATGGCCAAAACTAGCTGAAATCGCCAACACTCGTGGGTGAATGGCTTCGGTGATGAATGGCTTTACGGTGATCCTCGTATGCTTCCCATTCTGCTCCTTCGTAACAATAGTAAATTCAACATCCTTTTTGAGCCCATACCTCTCAGCCGTTTCTGGATGAATCCAACATGGATTGTCATCAACAATTTCAGTTAACCAGGCTTGGTTAGCTGTCCTTGATTGGGTATGAACATTCCATTTAAACGTTGTTAACATCAATTCATTCTCTGTTAATTGGTGATGATGCGGGATCGGGCGATACACAGGTAAGATTGGGGCATGCGATAGTTGGCCGATTGTATGTAGTTTAAATTGAAAGGTTCGATCATGTGTTGCAAACCCTTTGACAATCTGGTTCTTCCATACCCTGCCAATAACTTGTTGATTTCCCTTCAACCTAGCAATTCCATTTTCATCTATTATAATCGAAGGATCGTTCAGGTCATAACCTGTTTTTTCTAGGTACGGAGTAAAAGCTTTCGTTTTGGTTTTATCCACCCAAATCCCTTTTTCTATTAAATGGTCTACCCCACCCGGAACCACCTTCGCCCATTCAGTAATAAACTCCTTGGCATCTTCAAAATTAAAATAGTGAGCCATCTCTTCATCGATTGCTTTTGCTAAGCTAATCAAAATATCGCGAATATCTTTGCACTCCCCTGGGGGTGGAACAACGGGTTGCCTTAATCCAACATAAGGTTGCAGTTCATGGGAATTGCGCGCATCTAAATCCCATTTTTCTAAAAAAGTCGCGTCTGGTAAGACAATATCCGCCATTTCAACAATTTCACTATTGAAAGCATCCACGACAACATGAAAGGGCACCAAGTTTTCATCCATCAACACATCCCGGACAAAACTTGGACCTTCTGGCCAACTCATCGGTGCGTTGACATAATAAGAAAACAACGTGTCCACTTGGGCTTTTCCTTCTGCAATATACGGAAAAATGGTACTTGATGCCGCCTTTGGATACACTTGATTCACAAATGGCAATTCCGACGGATGAGAAAGTTCTGTTTTTACCGTAGGCTTTGGTGGAAGCGGACCAGGTTGCGGTGCGGACACGTTCACATCCCCAGGAATATAGCACCAACCACCCTTTTGCCCAATGTTTCCAACAAGCGCATTTAAACATAACACAGCCCATTCATTATAAAATCCATTTTCATGGGCATGTGCCCCTCGATTGGTGATGGTTGTCGCTTTTGGAGCAGCCTTTGCAAATTCAAGCGCGATTTCTTCAATTTTCTTAGCTGAAACTCCGCTTATCATTTCAGCATATTCAGGAGTATAAGGTTGATAATGTGCTCTCCATTCTTCTAATGAAGCGTTTGTCCAGTCGGTAATAAACTCTCTATCCTGCAAATTCTCTCTCAAGATCACATGGCCAATCGCCAAGGCAACCAGTCCGTCGGTACCTGGAAAGAGGGGTTGCCATTCATCTGATTGAGCGGCCGTATTTGAGAGTCGAACATCAAACGTCACTAATTTAGCTCCATTGCGCTTAGCTTCAGCAACACGTGTCATAATCCCAACATGACCTTGATGAGCTTCATAAAAATTGCTACCGAAATTAAGAATATACGATGTATTGGCAAAATCAGGGGTTTCCCAATCGGTATCAGCTATGACCGCGCGGATGGCCATTCGTTTGTTTAACGAACACAAGCCCCGATGGCCCAGCTTATTGGGCGTCCCAAATGCATTTGTAAATCGTTCAAGAAATCCATTACTTCGATCCCTTCCATAAAGCAGGACCAATTTTTCAGGACATTTCTCCTTCCGCAGCATGCGAAGCCGAGCTGAAATGGTATCAATCGCATCCTCCCAACTAATTCGTTCAAACTTGCCGCTTCCTCTGGGTCCAATCCGTTTCATTGGATATAAGATACGTTCGGGATCTTCCACCATATTGATGGCCGCTTGCCCTTTGGCGCATAATTTCCCCTTGGAATTCGGATCAAGAGGATTGCCTTCCAATTTAAGAATACGCCCGTCCTTCACTTTAGCAATCATCCCACACACCGAACTGCAATTAAGGCACATTGTGGGGATGTACTGAATCGTCATGGTATCACTTTCCTTCCAAATCATTGATTTTCTTTAGTTTTGATTCTGTATCCTGATTCAACCCCTTATACCATACACGCGGCTTTGTTGCTTCTCGTTCCCATTGGCTATAGCCCCGCTTTAACGCTTGTTGAATATACTCATCCTCTTCATATCCAAACAAAATCGCATCCGTTGGACACGTTGCCGAACAGGCTGGTACTCCACCAGCCTCCACCCTACTTTCACAAAAATCACACTTATCAGCCAATCCAGTAGATGGATCCAAATAAATGGCCCCATAAGGACAAGCTTCCACACAGGGTCCCGCCCCGATACAGCTTTCTTGATCAATCATGACCGATCCATCCTCCTTTTGAAAAATAGAGTTCGTCGGACAAGCCTCAAGACAAGGGGCGTCTTCACAATGCTGGCATAAAGTTGGCACAAACATTCGCTTTACATTAGGAAAAGCCCCGTTTTCAACATACTGTACTGTATGCCGAAAAGAATGTGTCGGGGCTCGATGTTCTGCTTTGCATGCGACCGAACAGGCATGACAACCACTACAACTGTTCAAATCAATGAGCATCATATACGTTGAAACCAATCTCTATTTCCTCCTCAATTTAACGGGTCATAGTTGTATTCTGCAAAAACAGTTTGACCTCTGTCCGAAAGCATCATCTGCATGAACTCTTCCGCAAACTCTTTATTTGGTGCTTTTGTTACGACAGAGATATAGTTGGTCGCCACAATGTTCAAGTCTTCAGGAATTTCAATCACCTGAACGGTTTTTAAGAACTCTGGGGTGACATCCGTTGTATACACAATCCCTGCTTCCGCTTCTCCTAAAGAAACCTTTTGAAGCACTTGTTTTACATTCGTTTCCAATGACACAACATTGTCCATGACCTTTTCATCGAATCCATCCCCGTACGCAACCGTAGCTTTTTTAATCACATCACGAGTATATCGACCAATCGGAACCGTATCGGTACCAATTACCAGTTTCATTTCTTTATTTCCTAAATCCTCTAATGATTCTATTCCAACCTTATTTTCTTTCGGGACCACTATGACAAGATGGTTATTTGAAACAGGAAAGAATTCTTCAATTAATCCCTGTTCTTTGACAGCTTCAATATGTTCTAAGTCCGCTGATAAAAATAAATCAGCTTTCGCTCCCTGCTCCAGTTGCGTTCGAATGATTTGCGTTCCAGCATAAGTAGCTTCCGCTTTTACATCAGGGTGATCTTGTTCAAATTCCACGATAAGCTTATTAAATGGATCGGTGGCATTTGCGGCAACTAAAGCAAACATTTCCGTTTGACTACCAACCTCTCCAGTAGCGGATTTAGAAGTAACCCCATACGTTACGACCATAAAAGCAAGAACGAAAATGATCGCAAACGAAGCCCATTTCCACTTTTTCGGTTTTGCTTTGAATTCTGTAGGAATCTTTTTCGGTTTTTGCTCAGGACGGACAGTTCTATCTTGAGAAATAGAAATAGGCCGAACCTCATTTTCTTCCACCCTTGAATAGATGTTTTCTCCATGCTGGAACCCTTCCTTTTCATAAACTTCAATCGGAATATCAGCATAGAAGGAAGAACTTCCGGTAATATGTAAACGAACAAACCCCCCAAGGGTAGCAATATCGCGAATTTCACCGTACCATTCGTAGGGTGAATTCTTTGCTTCACGACTCACCTCTGCCTTCCAGGGGTCAAAGGCTACATATTCTGGCAACCCTGGTTGCCTCTTTTCAACAGCCACTAAATTGGTCCCAGTAAACTCCGCAACAAAGTGATTGGCTGGATACTGTGCAATCTCTCGTGGAACGCCGCTTTGGATGATTTCACCTTGGTCCATAACTGCAACACGATCGGCCAATACGCGAGCATCCTCGTAGTCATGTGTAACGATGACCGTTGGAATTGAAAGCTTTTTTAGGATTTCCTTCAGCTCAGTCCTTACGTGTGAACGAGTGGAAACATCTAGTGCTGACAAAGGTTCATCTAGTAACAATAGTTTAGGTTGCGTAACCAAAGCACGTGCCAAAGCAACGCGTTGCTGCTCTCCCCCTGATAACATTGCTGGTTTGGAGGAGGCTAACGCTTCAATCCCTAAAAATGATAATGTCTCTTGGATCCGCTTGTTCTTTTCATCAGTAGGCAATCTTGAGATCCCGTAAGCAACATTTTCAGTGACAGTAAGATGGGGAAATAGTGCATAGTTTTGAAAAACAAACCCAATGTTTCTTTCTTCAGGTGGCAAGTTCTTTTTTTGCTTCTGATCGTAAAGCACCTGTCCATTGAGATCAATTTTTCCCTCATCCGGCCGTAACAGCCCTGCCAACATTTTTAACGTGGTACTTTTTCCGCAGCCAGAATGACCAATCAACACAAGCGTCTCTGTATCAATTTGCTGCGAAACATCAACTGTAAAATGACGAAGCTTTTTCTTAAGATTAATTTCTAACATTATTCTTCTCTCCAATTCTAGTTTGCAGCTAACTTATTTTTCATATACTTTTCTACAAGACTAACAAATAGAAGCACCAAGAACGACACACTTAAAAGCAAGGCAGATATAGCTGTTGCAACATCGGCATCCGATTCCATCGCAGTAAAGATGGCTAACGGCAACGTTTGGGTTTTCCCTGGCATATTTCCTGCAAACATCATCGTGGCACCAAATTCCCCTAATGCTAACGCCCAACTCAAAGCTACTCCAGAAATTAAACCCGGTAAAGCTAGTGGAATCGTCACACGCCAAAAGGTCTTAAATGCTGATACACCGAGAGTTCTTGACACAGCAAGTAGTTGATCATCCACGGCCTCGAACGACTGCCGAGCTGTATTAATATAAAAAGGTGACGCCATAAAAATTTGCGCTAACACGACGGCAATTGAGGTGAACGGAATCTCCACATCAAACAGGGAAAGCGTCCCACCCAAGAATCCATTTTGACCAAACACCAACAACAAACCGACCCCCACAACGGCAGTCGGAGCAACAATCGGCATTTTGAGACCAACCTCAAGCGCCTTCTTTCCAATGAATTCTTTTTTTGCCAGACAATAAGCAAGTGGCGTACAGAAAAGAATAATGAAAAGAATCGAAATAATGGTTGTTTGCAGGCTTAACATAAGTGCCTCATAAGCCAAACTACCATTAAGCTTCTCCCAAAGAACCGTCGGACTTTTTGAGATAAACACGGAAATCAACGGGAGAACTAAATATGTAACGATAACCAAAACAAGAAAAAAGAAAACAAACTGTCCAGCTCTTTGCAAAAATAACATGCTAGCAAACTCCTTTATTTACCAATTGTAAATTACCTGGTCTAGTATACTATTATAAATTTTTATTATCAATTACATAAAATTTTATTATACCATTCTTGTATTTATGCCCTGTTTTGTCTATCTGGACAGATTCCTAGCTTAGGTAACCCGCTGATTTAAGCACATTTCTCCGATTTACCTTAGGACCTCGCAAAGAATGAACATAAAAAAAAGTGCTTAATTTGTAAATCGTACCTTTCATCAAACTCTACAAGTCAAAAGATCAATTCTTAAGTCAGCTAATAGAAATAGGTTATCCTTAAATACAGCTTGTAATCTCAATTATTTCATAAATCTCATCCTCTTTGTTAAGATTAAAATGGTAAAAGACAGCCTATGAAAAACGGAGGACACCAACATGAATCAACAAAACCAAGCTTTCTTTACTCCTTTTACACTTCCAAATGGAGTTGAGTTAAAGAATCGAATCATAATGGCACCGATGACCAACTTTTCATCGAACCCGGATGGAATAGTTACTGATGCCGAAGTGGACTATTATGCTCGTCGCTCTGGTGGGGTTTCCATGGTGATTACTGCTTGCACGAATGTCACCCCAAATGGAAAAGGTTTCCATGGAGAATTTGCCGGTGATTCTGATGAGATGATTCCAAGCTTAAAACGCATTGCCACAGCGATAAAAGAGCAAGGAGCAAAAGCCATTTTACAAATCTTCCATGGTGGTAGAATGTGTCCGCCAGAATTGGTTCCAAACGGAGAAATTGTCAGCGCTAGTGATGTCCCTGCCCAAAGAGGTGGTGTTTCGACAGAAGAACCAGATGTTAAACCAAGAGCTTTAACAGAAGCAGAAATAGAGGAAATCATTCATGCCTTCGGGGAAACGACTCGACGTGCGGTTGAGGCAGGCTATGATGGGGTCGAAATCCACGGAGCAAATGGATATTTAATTCAACAATTCTTCTCCCCTCATTCCAATCGTCGTGAAGATCAGTATGGCGGTAGCCTCGAGAAACGAATGACCTTCCCGCTTGCGATTGTCGATGAGGTAAAAAAAGTTGTGAACGAACATGCCCCAGCAGATTTTATCGTCGGCTATCGTTTTTCACCAGAAGAACCGGAATCCCCTGGCATTACGATGGATGATACGCTTAAGCTAGTGGATACCTTAGCAGATAAAGGCTTAGACTATTTGCATGTTTCCTTAGGGGAATTCTTTTCAACACCAAGAAGAGGTGTAGAGGATCTCAATAAAACACGTATCGAATACCTACTTGAAACGATCAATCAGCGTGTGCCCCTAATTGGCGTTGGCTCTATTTACTCCGCTGAAGATGCACGCAAAGCCTTCGAGACTGGTGTTCCATTACTAGCATTAGGCAGAGAATTAATCATAGACCCAGATTGGGTTCAAAAAGTCGCAGAAGGAAAAGAAGCAGAAATTATTACCGAGATTGACAAGAGCAAACAAAAAGAATTGGTGATTCCTGATCCATTATGGAATGCGATTATCAATACACCTGGTTGGTTTCCGGGAGTGTCGTGAAAGTAAAAAAGGATCTGGTACTATTCACGACAGAAAAAAACGCAGAGTTTTTCTCTGCGTTTCCTTTTCAATTATTTACTTGTTCTATTAGACCCTTAATGACCCGCGGAATCCTCTGGCTCCGTAATAGGAGTCGGCTCCATTATGGTACACAAAAACAGTATCGTAACGACGGTCACAAAACAGTGCCCCACCAAGTTTACGAACATTCGCAGGTGTTTGCACCCAACTCGATGTTTTCAAATCGAAATTACCAAGTTTCTGTAACTCCCGGTATTCATCTTCCGTTAACATCTCAATTCCCATTTCTACAACCATATCCATCGCACTATTTTCTGGTTTATGTTTTTTTCTAGACTCCAGTGCCTCACGGTCGTAACAAATACTTCTACGACCTTTAGGACTTTCCGCTGAACAGTCATAAAATATGTACTCGCCCGTATTCTCATCTAAGCCAACAACATCGGGTTCCCCGCCGGTTCTTTCCATTTCATTCAGGGACCACAATTTTTCATTATTCCCGTCTAGCTTTGCCTGAACTTTGTCCCATTCAAGACCCTCGTGGCGGTTCATATGCTTCTCAAAACGAATCTTTAATGTGGTTAATAATTCTACAATTGTTTCTTGTGACAACTCCATACTTGTCTTTGTCAAATTCTTTTCCTCCTTATCATTTTATATTTAGGACTGACTCTTTCATTTAAGTAAACGTTACAAACTAAGTTTAACATAAACCATTTATCCTTTTGTATAACCATAGTAAAAGAGAGACTGCTAGCAATTATCACTTTGTTATTAGGGATGCTAACAAGTGCTAGAACCTACTATGACAATATTTCCATCCCTCTTTCACCTCCGCCCATATGAAAGCATACACTGTTTTACAGATTGCAAATGAGTGTTTTCATAAGGGGGCTTACTATAAATGGAATTAACAGCAGCACATTGGATGTATTTCATTGGTACGTGCATCATTATTTTAACAATGCTGCTAAGACAGAATGTGGTGGTGCCATCCATCATCGTTACTTTTTTAGTTGGCTGGATTTTCACCGGCTCATTTACCGTTGGGTTGCAAACCATTTTTAATGCTAGTTTAATTGCAGCAGGCGAGCTATTTAATATCTTTCTAATCATCACAATTATGACTGCTTTACTTCACTCGTTGAAATTACTGGGTACGGATAAGCAGATGATTACACCCTTTCAAAAGGTGATGAAAAATGGGCATATCTCCTTTTGGACATTGATTCTCGTTACGTACGCCATCTCCTTATTCTTTTGGCCAACACCCGCTGTTCCGTTAGTCGGCGCTTTGCTCATTCCAGTTGCTATACGTGCTGGACTTCCACCAATTGGGGCAGCCATTGCCATTTCACTAGCTGGTCAAGGGATGGCCCTTTCATCTGACTATGTGATTCAAATTGCTCCAACCTTAACAGCAACAGCTGCCGGTGTGGATGTAGGAATTGTTGCGGACCGGGCGTTTGTGTTATCTATTGTCACAGGTATTGCTGCAATCATTATCGCTTACCTAACGTTACGAAAAGGAATTTTATCCCCATCAGACAATCATTTATCAGCTTGGGAAAAACAAGATCTATCCAATGAAGAAATGAAGGAAGCCGCTGAAATTAACGAACCCGCGAAAAGTAAATACAGCTTCTTATTCGCCATTCTTGTTCCCCTAACATTTCTCATTATTATCGTCTACATGTTTCTTGCTAAGTTCTCCGATCTTATTCCATCGGTTGAAGGTGGAACAGGAGCCGCTTTAATCGGCGGGGCTTCAGCACTCCTATTGATTGCTGCTTCCATGTTTAAAAACCCACGCTCCTCCTTAAATGCCGTTAGCGACAATCTTGTTAAAGGATTTTTATTTGCCTTTAAAGCGATGGGCCCAGTTATTCCCATTGCAGGATTTTTCTTTATTGGAAGTGGAGAGTTATCAGGCAGAATCCTAGGAACCCCCGCAGATGATGCTCCGTCTTTCTTGTTTGATTTAGTCGTTTCTGGTCAGCAATTCATCCCCGAAAGCCCGTTTATTGCAGGCTTTGGTATTCTGATCATTGGAATGATTACAGGATTAGATGGCTCCGGTTTCTCTGGTCTTCCTTTAGTTGGGTCTTTATCCGGTGCATTAGGTGGCAGCGTTGGGGTTGACCCCGAAACATTATCAGCGATTGGGCAAATGGGCTCGATTTGGGTCGGTGGCGGAACATTAATCGCCTGGTCGTCCCTCGTCGCAGTAGCCGGCTTCGCCAAAGTCCCGGTCATGGAGCTGGTTCGAAAGAGCTTTTTCCCAGTAATCATTGGACTGATCCTGTCCACCTTCGTTGGGTTATGGTTTTTTTAAACCTTAACAAGCACCTGGCCTAGTAACAATTTGTTTAAGACATTTTTCAAGGAATAGTGTATCCTTCCACTATTCCTTTTCATTTTAGTATTCTTGGATTCTTGGATCCTCGATCTTTACTTACATAGAAAGAAATCATTATTCTATATGATTACTATAACGCAACAGGCTCTCTACCTAATCAAGGAAGAGAGCCTGTGCTATTATCGCAAAAAAATTCAAATAAAGGTTAATTAGGAAGTCAAATAAGGATTGCAATCATTTAATTACACTTTTTAACAATGTAAATTAATTGCTTTGAATTCGGGATAGTATACGATCCTCCATCATTTCGATGAATAAACGATTCGAGTTTTTTCGTAACTAAATAGCGGGATGTCATATCTCCTTCTTGAAAGGAAGAAGTGTCTTCACTCAAAACGAGTGCATTTGTATTGTTGTTCATGATCTCAGCAAGGTCTCTCGTTGTATAGATCGTTCCTTTTTCCAAGTCAATCAGTTCATTTTCCATATATCCCATCGTTTTTTCCCTCCTTTTATTAATCATTCGCTAAAAAGAGTGGAAAATCCTGCTGTTTTTACCCTTCAAAAGAACATTTAATCTTATTATCAAAAACTTAACCAAAGCACATGGAGCATTCCCCTCGCAATCATTGAAATCTCTTGCAATCTTTCATGGGAAACGTTCACATATTCAACTCAGTGCCCCAGATTTCGAAAGGAAATTAGGAAGATGATCTGCATTTTTTTAGCAGGCAAATTCCTCTTAGATGGCGAATTAAATGATTAAAAAATCCCCTCTGAAAGAGTGATTCCAATGAGCCCCATTACCTTTAAAGCATTTGCCATCACCAATGAAATCGACTTAAACAAGCTTGCCGTAGATTGTGGCATACCAAAAAAATTCACATGGGAAGAGCCTTTAATTCTAAAAGGTCGTATTCTAAGCTCGATCCTTCATAAAGAAGTGAACGATTTCCAACAAGTGCTTGTCTTTTCCTTCGGAAGCATTGTCTTCATTAATACTTCAAACACAGATGAGATGAAAAGCTTTTACTCCTATATTCATACCTTTGAACCTGAGATTGACCTCAAGCAAGTAGAACGATATACAGACGATTATTGTCTTCATATCAAAGAAAATGAAAGTATTGAGTTAACAGACGAATATGTAGTGGTTCCAGAGTTTGACTCAATTTATCCAGAGTTAATTTCAACGGTTCTTGCAAAGTCAGTGGCACTCGAGAAAACCGAAGAAGCCTTAGGGCAAATCCATGATAAACTCGAAACGATGATTGATAGGTTGGAAAAAGGAAAACTTCGAATTGGCAATAAAGAATTGGCAAGGACTACCGCCAAGATTGTTCGACACGAATACAATACCATTGCCTATATCATGATTTTAGATAAACCTGATATCACTTGGACTAATAGTACCGCAGGAGAATTTTACGATAACATGGCAGAGTTTTTTGAATTAACGGACCGATACAAAATCCTAAAAAACAAAACAGAAACACTGTATAGCATTATGGATGGATTTTCAAATATCAGCCATTCTATACGGGGGCTGTTTGTAGAATGGGTCATCGTGCTCCTTATCCTCTTTGAGATTGTCCTTACGCTACTAGAAATTGCAGGGTTACTACCATAATTTAATAGCATAAATGAAACGAACCAAGGCCCTTTTAAGGCCCTTGGTTCTACGAGTTTACACCAGCCATTATGCAGAGAGTATAAGAGGGTTCGTTCAAAGCTTACTATCAGGATATCGTACTCGTCCCTTTCTCATTGAACTCAGCTACCTTCTCTAGTAGATTCAGCTTGAGAAATCCGTTTCCTTCTGAACTTTTACGGAAACCAAGTGGGACTGTTCGTCTAATCAGTTGTGCATACACCTCTGCTTCACTTAATGTTCTATTAAACTCATTTTCACTTAGGTTAATGATTAAAGGAAGAGCGCCGGCTATATGCGGAGCTGCCATTGAAGTTCCAGATAGTTTTGCATATTTATTGTCCGGGTACGTTGACATCACTTCTACACCAGGGGCGACAAGATCAATTTCAGTATGGGTATTGGTAAAAGGGGCAAGCTTCAAATCCATGCTTACAGCTCCGACGGAAATGACTTCGTTATAAGCTCCAGGATAAGCGTACTCAAAGGTTTCTTCTTCGCCATCCCCTTCATTTCCAGCCGCTACGACGACGGAAATATTTTTTTGAACGGCATGTTGAATTGCCTGATGCATTTCAGGAACATCACTCGGACCACCGAGAGACATACAAATCACACGAACTCGTTCCTCTTGAGGGCCACGCCAATCAACAGCGAAGTTTATCGCATTGATAATCCAGTCATAATTGCCTGACCCATCACCTGTTAACGCCTTTAAACTTAGAATTTGCGCACTAGGTGCAACACCGGCAACTCCTTGCTGGTTTAAACTAGCAGCAATTGTTCCGGATACGTGAGTACCATGACCGTTATTGTCTTCGAAAGCGTCAGGATTTCCTTGAAAATCGGTTGTGAAATTTCTCCCACCAATGATTCGATCCCTCAAATCTGGATGATTTGTGTCTATCCCAGTATCAATAACGGCAACGACAATCCCAGCCCCATGGTTGCTTTCCTCCCAGATCTCAGGAGCCTGTACCAACCGAATTCCTTCTGGTATTTCATCAGCGTGTTCGACGACCTGTTGAATCGTATACGGAATTAACTTCACTTGTTTATCTCTCATCCTTTTCCTCCTTCGAATTTAATAAACAGGGTGTTATAACCTTACCCACTAAAGAACATTTGTTCTATTTCATTATACATTAAACGCTTCACTGAATATAGTAAAAAATCAGTTTTTTCTAAAAACAGGAGATTCTCCCCATCTATTAACCTAAATGCCCTCTTATCAATCCTTCCGCTCCCTCTGGTTCTGTTGATTGGAATCAACAGAACTGGATTAATCTATACTTTAGTTAACATAATACTATTATCGTTACCTTTTGCCTTTCTATGAGATTAACCCCAGTCGTACTGTTCACACCCTTTATAAAGAGAAAGGAATTACATAAACTTTGGACTAAACAAATACAAGTCAAATTTTAGACAATAGAAATGCAAATTGCGATAATAGAAACGATCATAATTGATTTATTTTTATGAGTGACTTAAGATGGGAATCTTATTAATGAGGTGAAGAAAATGAAAGTAACGATAACCCAAAATGCAAACCAGCAGCTAATTAGCAAACTAGGCGAAGAACCGACTATTCGGCTTAATGAAGTTCGCACATCTGGTTGAGGTGCCACATATGTGTATGAACTTGCTCAGGGTGAGCAAGTAAAAAGTGACGAAGTTTTTAAAGACTATCCTATTACCATCCTAATAGACCCATCAGTGATTGGCCATCTAGATGGTGATGTGGTCATTGACCATCATAATAATTATGGGTTTATCCTTAAAAATAATTTTGAAACCTTAACCTTTGGAATGAAATTTACTCAAAACACTTAGAAGCAGGGGCAACTCCCCTGCTTCCTTTTTTAGATTGCATTTTTTTATCCAAAAATAGAATTATCCCTAGTTCTGCTAGAAAACTAGGGATTAACGCCCGTCTAAAAAACGGCCCTTAATTGGTCCATATTCAAATAACTTTCCTTCATATACCTGATGTAGTCTGTCATTGGTTCTGAAATCATCAGGGGTAACGAGCGCCGGGAGTTTCCCCCATAGTCGAACTCCAGATCGATGAAGGATTTCCGCAACAAACTGGGAACAAAAATAAGAATTACTAAATTCAACAGGTTCTTTCAAGGAAACACCGATAACACCTAGTAGATTATAAAGAAATTTGTGTTGATTTTTTTTAAAGACATTTAACACACGTTTCATTTTTACGATTTCTCGCTCGGATACTTCAAGTCTATAAATAACACAAGTTGTTTCTGGATACTTGCTGTAAGTACCTTCGAAAATATCTTCCCTTACAAAGCCACCGTTCATAGGGTTACTCGGGTGTTTCCGTCCAAAACTATATAACTCTTGCAAATCTGGGTCAAAGGAGATTGATGCATGATTATATGGCGCCCTTGTATACTTCTTTATCGATTTTGTAAACAAGGTTCCTGTGTCTGTGAGCATAATATATACATTTTGGGTTCCATCCATCTGTTTTCCCTCTTTTAAAAATGTCATTAATAACCTATATTTATTATACATAACTCATAAAAAAATAGGTATAAAGTTGGTGGAGAAATGAATAGCGCACTTTGGACACAATTTATCATTTTTATAAGCTTACTCATTATTAGTCTATTATTTCAAATCATAAAAAAGTGTCAGCCAAATAAGGATTTTACCTCTCTCTCCTCGCGTGTTAAAACCTGGTGGGGAATGTTTGTAATTTTTGTTTTCGCCACATTATTTAACCCTCTCGTTTCCTTACTATCCTTAATGGTGCTTTGTTTTTTTGCTTTAAAGGAATTTTATTCAATGATTCGAACAAGAAAAGTTGATCGAAGAGCCTTTTTATGGGCTTATCTATCCATCCCAGTTCAATTTTATTGGATCTACATTGAATGGTATGGAATGTTTATCGTCTTTATCCCGATTTACGTATTTCTATTCTTGCCTATCCCTCGAATTCTTGGAAAAAAAGGAACTGTGGGCTTTCTTCGCTCCGTAAGCTCAACCCAATGGGGACTGATGCTCATGGTATTTGGCTTAAGTCATTTAGCCTATTTCCAATTTGCATCACCTGAATACGGGGCGAATTTAGTGTTATTTTTGGTTTTACTTACGCAACTGAACGATGCTATCCATTTTTTAATTACTTTGTATTTTGGCAAACGAAAAGTCATTCCAACAGCAAACCCAAATATCTCATGGGAAGGATTTATCGGAGCCACTATCGTCACAACGACCGTTGCTTATTTTGTCTATCCCTATTTAACTCCCTTTGACCAAACCTTTGGCATTATTTCAGGATTGCTCATAGCAGTCGGAGGCTTTTTTGGAGCATCAACGATCTCCATTTTAAAACGAGACTTATTAATCGGGGATGACGAAAAATCTACATCATTAAAGGAAAGTTATCTCAGTCGTGTTGATAGTTTAACGTATACTTCACCAATCTTTTTCCACATTATTCGTTACTTTTTTGATTTTATGTAAACCGTAAACAGCAGATGTTTACGGTTTTTCTACCTATTTTAGTTGCCATATTCCCTACACCTACAAGCGGCCTCATCAGCAATAATAATCACATTGGGATGTCTGTTGAGAATGGATGCAGGGAACTCTTCAGATACCTCACCGTTTATTAATCGAGCTAGCGCTGTTGCCTTTTTCTCCCCAGAAACGAGAAGGAGAATTAATTTGCTTTCGGTAATCGTATCAATTCCCATGGTAATCGCTTGAGTTGGAACTTCATCCACGCTGTCAAAAAATCTAGCATTGGCCAGTCGGGTTGATTCCATTAAGTCAATCACATGTGTCCTGCTAGAAAAAGAAGTTCCAGGTTCATTAAATCCGATATGTCCGTTTAAACCTAGGCCTAATACTTGAATATCAATTTGACCAGCTTCACGAATTTGTTGTTCATAATTTTGGCATTCTACTACCAAATCATTGGCTGTTCCGTCTGGAATGAACGTTTGCCCAGAGCCAATATCGATGTGCTTAAACAGCTTTTCATTCATAAAGTAATGGTAACTATTCGGGTGTTGACGTCCTAGTCCGACATATTCATCTAAGTTAAAGGTCTTTACATGTTTAAAAGAGACTGTTTCCTGCTCATAAGCTTTAATTAAAGATTGATACATCCCAATCGGCGTTGACCCCGTCGCCAATCCAAGCACGGGGTCTGCTTTCTTTGCAATTAAGTCCAAAAGAACGGAACTCGCTTTTTGACTCATTTCTTGATAATCTTTTACTTTTACTATTTTCAAATTCCTTCATCCTTTGTATGCAATGACACCCTTACATATGGTGTATTGAATATTCATGTTGTCATCTACCAGCAAAACGTCCCCGTCTTTTCCAACTTCAATGCTGCCTTTCCGGTCAAACAGTCTGATCTGTTTTGCCGGATTCACTGAAGCCATTTCAATAATCTCTCTAATGGAAACACCATTTAACCGGAGCATGGCTTGAGCTCCTTCATTCATTTTTAATATGCTGCCAGCAAGCGTTCCATCTTCTAACACAGCACGATCTTCCGTCACTTTTACTGGCTGACCGCCTAGTTCATAATCACCAGGCTGTAGACCCTTCGCTCGCATTGAATCCGTAATCATGATGAGTCTCTGACTACCAATATGATCAAAAATCAACTGCATCATTTCCGGGGATACGTGGATGCCGTCACAAATCAGTTCAGACTGCAATTCCTCAAGTTGGAAGGCTGCCCCAACAACACCAATGTCTCGATGATGAATCCCTGACATGGCATTGCATAGATGAGTTACCTGGCGAACCCCTTCAGATACTGCCTTTTTCATTCCTTGAAAGTCAGTATCCGTATGCCCTGCCGACACATTTATTCCATTACTATATAATGTATTGATAAATGATCCATCTTGGCTGTGTTCCGGTGCCATCGTAATCGTTTTGATTTTATCGTCCGCAAGATTCTGCCACTTGTTGAAAAGATTCAAATCAGGTTCAACAATATATTGCTGCGGTTGAGCACCTGCCCGCTTCTTTTCAACAAATGGTCCTTCCAAATGGACACCAATGACTTCTGCATACCCACTCTTATTTTGATAGCTTGCGATATTCATCAGTGCTTTTTCAATCATTTCAGGTGCTTGCGTAATCGTAGTTGCGAGGAAGCTTGTTGTCCCTTCGGATGGTAAATAGGAAGCGATTTTATCCAGTGCCTCCTCCGTTGCATCCATCGTATCCGCTCCATTCGCCCCATGAATATGACCATCAATAAAACCAGGAATTAGATTAAAATTTGCCCCATCAATTACATTCTCATCATCAAGCCTAATCTTTGGCTCATCAGAATATATCTCTGTAATCACGCCGTCTTCAATCAGTACAGACCCCTTTTCAATGACCTGATTAGTCGTAAAAACCTTTGCATTTTTAATCAATAATTGTTTCATTCTATAACAAGATCCCTTCTTGAAAAGCAGAATAAACGAAACCCTGCTTCTTCGCTTTAAAATCAGTTAGGACATAAACTTCCCCATAAAACCTAGAATCGTCCAAGTCTCATGAAAAAAAATCCAATCAAAGTGATTGGATTAGATTTTCAAGTCCTACTTACAAGTTCAATGACCATTCCCGGCTTTAGATACGATAGCAATATGACATCGTCTGCGGTAAGTTTTCCAATAACGTTAACCCGTTCATCTGCAGGTAAGTCACGTAATGTAATTTGGATTTCCCCTCGGTAACGGCCGTAATTGTTATTATCCATGGTAATCGAGCCTGCCGGACGCGAAACAGTATGCTTAGGTCCTACCGATTCGTTGGTTCTGGTATTCATAAATCTCAGGACATCCCGGGACAAATCTGGTCGCAACTGATAGTGTCCACCATGAGTGAACCCGTCTTCGACAGTGAGGCTCACTGTTTTTTCACTGGCCATTCTCATTAGCTTTTCCAATAACCCATGACCATGGTCGGGATCACCAATATACACTTCATCCACCCCAGAATGAAAAAGCTCTAAAGCTGCTAAAAATGAATCTGTATCCCGGTGTTTTTCAAGTGTCGGCAACCCTTCACCTATCGGGCCCCGCTTTTCCCCTGCCCCTGGGATATAGGCACTAATCGGAATGTTATATCGTTTATACAGTTCATTCTGCTGAGTGAAAAAGGCTTCACTTAAACCTGTTTCTGCCCTTGGATAAAAATTATGCCATCCGATCAACTGCTCGGCGTTTAATCCACTGTTTAATAGTTTCTTTAAGTCTTCCTCAAAGAATATACTTGCGTTCACTGCAAGTTTAAATTCAGTTGCTAAAGAAATAATGTGTTCATGGTCAAAAAAGTCATCTAATCGCAAGCCCGTAACACCCAGCTTTTTCAATGCAAATAAATCATCAAGACCTAAATGGGCTGGTGTATGGTAAGATACATCGGCGAAAACTTCAATTCCGCTGTCTTTCGCGAGCTGCAGTAACTTTTTTGCTCGTCCCGCAAGGTCACCTGATTCTTCTGGGATGTGAAGCGAGGTAAATGCTCGCTTCACACCCATTTCTCCAGCCTGTATGATTCTTTCTTCAGCTAAACTATCATTCAAATAGAACGAAATGCCAATCAATCAAATTCACCTGCCATTTCATCTTTAAACCCGAATAGGTAAGTAAAGACAAAACCTGCTGCGTAGGCAATGAATACACCTACTAAATATAGAAAGACTTCCCCATTATTTACGATAAACGCAAGTGGTATACCGGAAACACCGACCGCTACAGTAGCAATGTCAAAGTAGGCTTGGAAGGCCCCACCAAAACCTGCTCCTATACAAGCGGTAATAAATGGTCGTCCAAGTGGTAGGGTGACACCAAAGATGAGTGGTTCACCAATTCCTAAGATTCCAGATGGCAGTCCGCCACCGATTGCTCTTTTAAGACGTGGTTTTTTTGTTTTTAAATAAATCGCAAAGGCCGCTCCAACTTGACCTGCTCCACCCATTGCCAAGATTGGCAGTAATGGATCATCCCCAATGCTATTAATCAACTCGAGGTGAACAGGTGTTAAACCTTGATGTAAGCCTGTTACTACTAACGGCAAGAAGGTTGCGCCTAGGACAAATCCGGCAACAATTCCGCCCATATCTAGAATAGAAAGCAAACCTTTTGTGATAATGTCTGAAATAAAACCACCCACTGGCATAAACACTAAATACGTAACGATCCCTGTCACTAATAGAGCAATCGTAGGAGTAATAATGATATCAAGTGATTGTGGCACAAATTTGCGCACTCTTTTTTCAACAATCGCGATAAAAATAGCTGCAAGTAAAACGCCAATCAGACCGCCTCGTCCTGGAAGCAATTCCTCCCCAAACAAAGTAATCGTAGCCGCAGCAGGATTAATAATCAATATCCCCGCCAAGCCTCCAAGTGCTGGCGACCCACCAAATTCCTTCGCGGCATTTATCCCTACTAATATACCAAGATAGGCAAATAATCCTCCGCCAATTACGGTTAAAATCGTTGCTAGTTGGGATTCTTCTGGCAACCAGCCTGCTTGAATAACAGCTTTTGAAATCCCTGTAATTAACCCGGAGGCAACGAGTGCAGGAATTAACGGAATGAAAATGCTTGCAATTTTCCGTAGGAACAATTTAAAAGGAGTAGCGTTCTTTTTATTGATTTCCCCTTTCACTACTGCTGCACGGTCCTTTAAATTGATTTCCCCTGATGATTCTATTAGTTTACCAAACTCTTCTGTTACTCTGTTCACTTTACCTGGTCCAAGAATGATTTGCAGCGTCTCTTCTTCAACGAAACCAATAACGCCTTCAATCTTTTTTATAGCCGCTTTATTGACAAGTGACTCATCATGCGGTGTAACACGAAGACGAGTCATACAATGTGTATAGGACTCAATATTTCCGGCTCCACCTAATTGTTCTAATATTTTTTCTGCAAGAATTTTGTTTTCACCAGCCATGACCGGCTCCCCCCATCATCATTAAAAATAGGATCGATCATCTAGATTATTGATCCTTTAAAAACTGGATTGCTCCCCTTGTCTTATCAATGTAATGAACCGTTTCTTCATATTGTTCGGTTGCAACGCTTAAAAACAATACATCAATAATAAATAACTGCGCTAACCGAGACGAAGTGGCCGCACTCCGGAAAGGGGCTTCCGCTGAATAGGAAGTATACAAATTTATATCAGCTAAAGACGCAACAGAACTTTGACCATATTTCGTCAAGCTAATTGTTTTTACTCCATGTTCCTTTGCAAGTGCAACCACATTGGTGACTTCGGGTGTTTCTCCTGAGAACGAGATCGCAAACACAACATCGTCCTTTTCTGCATTCGCAACTAAGGTCGCTACCATGTGGGTATCGGAAAACGCTGTTGCCCTTTTATTGATACGAAGTAGCTTTTGTTGGGCATCAATTGCAATCACATGGGAAGCACCAATTCCAAATAAATGAATATTCTTTGAAGCTAAAAGAGCTTGAACAGCTTTTTCAAGTTCGTCATGATTAATGATTTCTGCTGAATCCCGCAAGCTCTGGATACTGTTACTCAGCGTCTTTTGAACGATGTCTTCTGATTTTTCCCCTTGTTCAATATCTCGATAGCCCTGTTCTTTCGGCTTTCCAAGATCTCCAACAATTCGAACCTTTAAATCTTGAAACCCTTTCACCCCGAGGGATTTGCACAGCCTGATGACAGCGGCACCGCTTGATTGGGTTTTTGTTGCTAATTCGCTGACTGTGCAATTCACTGCTTCATAAGGATATTCCAGAATATACTGAGCAATTTTTCGTTCTGAGGCTGGTAATTGCTCTAGCATATTTTTAATCATTTTCATTCCGCCAGTAACCACTGTGACACCACCTTTTTACGCAGGTTTTCGATTATGATTCGATTGCCTTTCGGACATAACCTTGTGATTCTTCTAAGAGCTTTATTGCTTCCGCTTTGTCAAGCTTCTTTTTAATCATCACGATGGCAACCTTCACTTGAAGATCAGATGCCTCAAGCGCTTCCGATGCTTGTTCATAGCTAACATCTGTTACTCTCATGATAATATTTATGGCTCGCTCTTTTAACTTTTCATTGCTGACATGAACATCAATCATCAGATTTTCATAAGCTTTTCCTAATAAAATCATCGATGAAGTTGAGATCATATTTAGAATCATTTTGTGCGCGGTGGCTGCTTTCAATCTTGTTGACCCTGTTAGAACTTCCGGTCCAACTATCACTTCAATCGCCGTGTCTGCTTCCTTGCTAATCCGTGCATTCTCGTTACAAGACAATGCAACCGTTTTCGCCTTCACGCTGCGTGCGTATTGGAGTGCTCCGATGACATAGGGTGTTCTCCCGCTTGCAGCAATCCCAATCACGGTATCGTTCTCAGTTAAGCCAAGTTTTTTTAAATCCTCTTCGCCAGCTTCTGGTTTATCTTCCGCCCCTTCGACTGCTTTGACGAATGCATTTTCACCGCCAGCAATAATTCCTTGCACCATGTTTGGGTCGGTACTGAAAGTCGGTGGACATTCAACCGCATCCAGGACTCCTAAACGACCACTTGTTCCGGCTCCCATGTAAATTAACCTTCCGCCTTGTTTAAAAGACTCAAATGCATAGGTTACAGCGGCTTCCACATCTGGAAGAACCTTTTCCACTGCTTTTGCAATTCTCTGGTCTTCTTCATTCATGATTCGTAGTATATCCATTGGTTGTGCTGTATCAATTTGCATTGAACGTTCATTACGGGATTCTGTTGTCAACGCTTTCAAATCTGGTTTCATTCCCCATCCTCCTTGCTCGTATCGTCGGACTTTCGTTTATTTAACAGGTTCATTATAACGCGAGTGAAATATTAATTCAACTTCATTTGGAAAATAGTAAAATATTATTTCAAAACCTATTAAATCTCAGCTTATTTCAAGGACTTTGTTAGAGATAGCTGTTTTAGTTCCACTCCAGGAACGAGCGGTTCGCGGGTGTGAAACAAAGTAAAATCCGATCTCTACTCGTCTCGGAGAGCCACATAGTTTGAGAAATGAGCATAAAAAAAGAAAGGAGAGCTTCTATTATGCTCATCCTTTCCCTTCTTGAAATAAGCTACGCTTTTATAATGGTATTAATGGCTTTCGCGACACCCAATTCATCATTTGTAGCCGTCACCATATTTGCTGCTGCTTTCACATCTGAAGGAGCATTGCCCATCGCAATTCCTAAGCCGGCTAACCGCAGCATGTCTAAATCGTTAAAATTATCCCCAATCGCTGCCACTTCTGACATGTGTATGCCTAAAGTATCAATGAGCACGTTTAAACTTGTTCCCTTTGTTATTTTAGCAGGTGAAATTTCTAGATTCGAAAAGTCTAAACTGCTGCTAACTTCAAATTCAATCTTTTCACCTAAAAGATACCTTGTAAATTCTTGAAAATTCCCTTCCTCTTTTCGGAAAGCGGCAAACTTTAGGATCGTCGGGGTATTCCTTTCAGCATAGTCTTCTAGACTGTCAATCTGTTTAACAGTACAGTTACGTCGAAAACGTTCACAACTCTCCTGGTTTCCCCCCGATAAAGCAAATGCTGGAATATTGTTTTCAATCCAGTTTTCATTCCACTTATTTCTCTCAGGTACTAATAATGTATTCCCTTCATACAATTGCCCATATACATTGAACGTTTCACAAGCCTTAATAAAGGTTCTAATCCCCCTTTGTGAAAAAGCAGCTTGTGAAAGAACCTCTCCGTCCGCCGTTTGAATTACGGCTCCGTTGTAAGCAATGATCGGGTCATCAAGACGAAGTGTCTCTGAGACCCACTTCGTTGAAAGTGGCGAACGACCACTACAAATGACTACTTTTCCCCCATGCTTCTTAAACTCATAGATTGCTTGAATCGTTTCATGATCCATTTCTTTCTTACTATTAAATACAGTCCCATCTAAATCTAGCGCTAGTAATTTGTATTCCATTCTTTCTCCTCCTATCTGCCTCGCATTCAATTTTTTCGGAGTATTAAAGTTACAGCTACTATCTCAAAACTTTATCGTGATTGCAATCGGTTCCTCTCTAGAATCCTACATGAAGTTCCATTCTATCAAAGTTTAAAATCATCCTCATTGTGTTTATACACAAAAATCATTGTTTTCCATTTGCATATTTTGTATAAAAGTCCATAGCGTATGCTCGTTTCTTTTTTTATACTTAAAGTACTATACCATTGGGAGAGATGTTTCATGTTAACTAGTGAATTGAAACAAAAATTAATACAGATTGTTGGCGTAGAAAATTATGAAGATACTAAAGCTACTCGTCTAGTCTATTCCTATGATGCCACACCAAATTTTCAAGCCATGCCAGATGCGGTCATTAGTCCGCGCAACACGAAAGAAGTTTCTGAGATTGTAAAACTATGTAATCAGCACAAGATTCCGATTGTTCCAAGAGGTTCTGGTTCAAATCTATGTGGAGGTACTTGCCCAATTGAAGGTGGAGTGGTGCTTCTTTTTAGGCATATGAATCGACTTCTTGAAATTGATGAAGAAAATTTAACAGTAACTGTGCAGCCAGGCGTGATCACTCTTGACATGATTAAAGCGGTTGAGGAAAAAGGATTATTTTATCCTCCAGACCCTTCCTCTATGAAGATATCTACTATTGGCGGAAATATTAATGAAAATTCAGGTGGTTTACGCGGACTAAAGTATGGAGTCACCCGAGATTACGTGATCGCACTTGAAATTGTTCTTGCAAACGGTGACATCATCCGCACCGGCGGAAAATTGGCGAAAGATGTTGCAGGCTACGATTTAACACGCCTGTTCGTTGGTTCGGAGGGTACTTTAGGGGTGATAACAGAAGCCACACTGAAGTTAATTCCGATCCCTGAAACGAAAAAAGTCATGCTTGCACTCTATCAAGATATTGAAGCAGCTGCGCGGACGGTCTCCAAGATCATTGCCAATAAGATCATTCCGGCGACCATGGAGTTTCTTGACCAACCAACCCTTAAAGTCGTTGAAGACTTTGCTCAAATCGGCTTGCCAACGAATGTAAAAGCCGTTTTACTGATTGAACAGGACGGCGCACCTGAAGTAGTCGAAAACGATATCCAAAGGATTGCCGACATCTGTACAGCAGAAAGTGCGGTGTCAGTCCAAATTGCAAAGTCACCAGAAGAGGCGGAGGCCTTAACTACAGCAAGACGGTCTGCCCTTTCCGCCTTGGCAAGGTTGAAACCAACCACCATTCTAGAGGACGCGACCGTTCCTCGATCAGAAATTGCCAAAATGGTGAATGGAATCAATAAAATTGCTGAAAAGTATCAACTTGATATTTGTACCTTTGGTCACGCTGGTGATGGAAACCTCCATCCTACCTGCCCAACCGATTTACGAAATCTTGAAGAAATGGAACGAGTGGAAGAAGCATTTGCTGAAATATTTGCCCTGGCAATTGAACTTGGGGGAACGATTACGGGGGAACACGGAGTCGGTGTGATGAAGGCGCCCTATCTTGAATGGAAACTTGGTCGAGAAGGAATTGCCGCCATGCAGGCCATCAAATCTTCACTCGACCCAACAAATATTATGAATCCTGGCAAAATGTTTGCGAAGGAAAGCAGAAAAAGAGTGGTGGTAGCAAGATGACAACAGTAAAAGAACAACAAATCATTCAAGCACAATTTCAAGAACGAATGAATCAGGATGAATTATTAAATTGTATGCGTTGCGGCTTTTGTCTCCCATCATGTCCGACTTATATTGAATCAGGCTTTAAGGAAACTCATTCACCAAGGGGCAGGATTGCCTTAATGAAAGCGGTCGTCGACGGTCTCATTGAACCAGATGAGGATGTTGAGCGTTCTCTTGAATTATGTCTTGGGTGCCGAGCATGTGAACCTGTTTGCCCTTCGGGTGTAAAATACGGTCACCTTCTTGAAGAGGCACGAGATATCATTCAACAAAATAAAAGACATTCGCTACCAGTAAAACTCGTCAGAAATGCCGTATTTAAAGGGCTCTTTCCTCATCAGGAAAGAATGAGAATGGCAACGGGACTTCTAGGCTTTTATCAGCGCTCTGGTTTACAAACGGTTACAAGGAAGACTGGTTTCATGAAGTTGCTTCCTGAAAATCTAGCAACCATGGAAAAAGTTCTTCCTACGGTTCCAAGTATGAAGGAAATGAAAAATCGTCCAGAATACCTTCCTCCACATGGAACCCAAACGAAGCGAGTCGCCTTTTTTAAAGGGTGCTTAATGGATACGATGTTTCTTGAGTCAAACAATAGTACAATGAAACTACTGCAGCTTGCTGGCTGTGAAATTGTAATTCCAAAGAACCAGACATGCTGCGGGGCTCTACATGGACATAGTGGTGAAAAGGACTCAGCCAAAGACCTGGCCAAAAGAAATATCCAAGCTTTTGAAGAATTAAATGTAGACTATATCATTACGAATGCCGGTGGCTGTGGAGCCTTTCTAGTTGACTATGACCATCTTCTTGAGAAAGATGCAGACTGGAATGAGCGTGCGAAGGCTTTTACAGAAAAAATCAAAGATATTTCAGAAGTACTGTACGAATTGGATTTTCATAAAAAGCAGAAATTAGAACTACCCTATCAAGTCGTAACCTACCAGGATTCTTGTCACTTGCGGAATGTAATGAAAACGGCCTCTGCTCCAAGAGTCTTGCTTGAATCAATCAAAGGCATGGAATATCGAGAAATGAAGGACGCTGATCGCTGCTGTGGGTCTGCAGGAATTTATAACATCGTTGAATCAGAAATGTCGATGCAAATCCTTGATTCCAAAATGGAACAAACTAAGGCAACTCATGCAACGACAATCGTTACCGCTAACCCCGGGTGTCTACTACAGATGAAACTCGGCATTGAGCGCGAAGGATTGAGCGACAAAGTAAGAGCCATCCACATTGTCGACCTCCTAATCGAAGCATCAGCATAACGGGACAAGGGGACAGGCACCGTGTCCCCGTTGTCCACATAACTAAACGAGGTATTGCTTATGTTAACACCTGAACTCGCTGAGAAAATTATTTCAGAAGTGAGGAAATTTCTAAATGAGGATATCATTGTTGTCAACACTCTAGGAATCATCATTGCTAGTACGGATGAAAACCGAATTGGTCAATTTCATGAGGGAGCAAAGATTGTTTTACAAACCAAAGAAAAATTAATCATAACAAAAGATACTCAGGAAGTGTTGCAAGGAGTGAAACAAGGAATCAATCTTCCCGTTTTCTTTCAACAAGCAGTAATTGGAGTCATTGGAATTACTGGAAATCCTGACAAGGTGGCCCCTTTTGGCGAAATCATCCGTAAAATGACGGAACTTTTAATAAGTGAAAGCCATTATGCTGAACAATCAGATTGGCATTTAAGAGCGCTTGAAGGCTTTGTTTTTGATTGGCTTCAAGAAAAGGAATGGGATTCTGCCTTTCATGAACGAGCCAAGCTGTTGAATATAAACCTAGAGATCCCACGGCAAGTCATCATTGCCAAATTCGGTTTAAACGATGAGTACATCCACAGAGATGTTTGGAACCATCTGTATGCTTGGACTGGTAAACAAGAGCAAGATTTTATTATCCGTTGGGGAATTGACCGCGTGATTTTATTATTGGATACTTCATCCATATCCTTACAATCGTCTGCAAGAGCGAAGATCACTGAGTTCTTCGACTACCTTGGCTACCTACTGAGAATTCCTGTTTCAGCCGGAGTAGGAAAAGTGGTTCCTTCTTCAAGACTGATTCAAACGTTTCGTCAAGCCGAAAGAGCTTTAAGAACAGCTGAAAAAGAGTCAATGCTTGTTTTTGATGAAGATTTAACATTGGAAATGATTTTAGATGATTTATCAGCTGAAACGAAGTCAGAGTTCATTACAAGAACAATTGGAAAGCTATTACCTGAGGAAGAACTAATCGAAACCTTAAAAGAATTATTCAAGCAAAACCACTCTTTGAAAAAGACAGCCGAAAGCCTACATATTCATGTAAACACTCTTCATTATCGAATGAAAAAAATTCACGATATAACGGGATTAACTCCATCCAATATACAGGAATTATTCATTCTTCATCTGGCCTTGATTTTTTTAGAAGAGTAAGTTACGCGTCCTTTTCTTCCGCTTCCCTTCCTTATCAGGTTTAAGTAAAGAATAGAACTTGCTGTAACAACAAAAAGATCTGTTCCTTAAAACAGAACAGATCTTTTTTAGACACATTTACTTTTCACCAATACTATCAAGCTGTTATATTGAAGAACAATTATTCTATCTTCCTTATTTCTTTGTAAAAAGTTTTTCCTCATTCTGCTCATTCAATTGATTTGCTAACTCTAGGAAAAATGCTAGCGACTCTGGATTACTCATTGAATCAGGATTGATCGCTTTCTCAAGTTCAAAACCTAGTAATAACTTCCGAATCGGAACTTCCATCTTTTTACCATTCAGTGTTTTTGGAATTTGCTCAACAGCATATAGTTCATCTGGCATAAATCGCGGCGAAAGCGTGGATTTGATTTCTTCTCGAATCTTCGTTTTCAGCTGATCGTCCAATTGAACTCCTGGTTGCAATACGGCAAATAATAATAACGATGACTGTCGCCCTAATACCTCTAAATCAATCACAAGACTTTCTTGAATTTCGTCTAGCTTCTCAACAATTCGATAAATGTCACTTGTCCCCATCCGAACACCTGAGCGATTGATGGTTGAATCGGAGCGCCCGTAAATGATTGAACTGCCATCCTGCTTAATTTTGATCCAATCCCCGTGCTTCCACATACCAGGATATGTATCAAAATAACTATCAAAATACCTCTTATTATCTGTATCCTTCCAAAAGTAAAGCGGCATAGAAGGCATTGGCTTTGTAATGACTAATTCCCCTACTTCATCGGTTAAGGCATTCCCATTCTCATCAAAGGCCTGAGCGTCAACTGCTAAACCTCTTCCCTGAATTTCACCAATCCTTACAGGTAAAATTGGTACTCCCCCAACAAACCCTGTACAAACATCTGTCCCGCCACTCGATGAACTCAGCCAAACATCCTTTTTCACATTTTCGTACACCCAACGAAATCCATCTTCGGTTAACGGAGCCCCAGTCGAATTGATGGATCCTATCTTGGATAGATCATATTTTTCATTTGGCCGCACCTTTTGTTTCATAGAGTTAATCAGATAGGGTGCACTTGTTCCAAAATCTGTTATTTTAGCATCCTCTGCCAGTTCCCATAAAACGTCCATCGAAGGATAAGCCGGACTTCCATCATAAAGGACAACTGTTGCGCCAGTAATTAAGCTCCCCACAAGCGTATTCCACATCATCCATCCCGTAGTGGTAAATTGGAACGTAACCGATTCAGGTGTTAATCCTTTTTGAACCACCATCATCTTTACATATTCAACCGTGATTCCTCCGTGACCATGGACAATTGGTTTCGGCATGCCTGTCGTACCTGATGAATAAACAATCCATAGTGGATGGTCGAACGGCAAACTTTCAAATGTCAACTCTGCTTTTTCTTTTAAAAGCTCTGGATATGGAATACAGTTATCTAGTTTCTCATCCAGGTGCTCCTTCTCCACATATGGCACCAAAATCGTATGCTCGAGAGATGCTCCTAATTCTTGTTGAAGTTCAGCGACAACAGACGTTTTGTCAAAGGTTTTGCCATTATAATGGTAACCGTCGACAGCAAATAATACTTTCGGTTCAATTTGTTTAAAGCGATCCACGACACTTTTTGTGCCAAAATCCGGGGAACAACTTGACCAAATCGCCCCAACACTCGCTGTGGCAAGAAAAGCAATCATCGTTTCTGGGATATTGGGCATAAACGAAGCTACCCGGTCCCCCGGCTTTACGCCAAGCTGCCGGAGCGAGTGTGCCACGGAAGCCACACTTTCTTTGAGTTCATTCCAAGATATAATACGTTCGCGAATCTTTTCGGACCGAAAATATAAAGCTGTTTTATCTCCTTGATCTTTTGCCAATAGATTCTCAGCAAAGTTTAACCTTGCACCCTCAAACCATTTGGCACCTGGCATTTGTGAATCTGTAAGAACATTATCATATTTTCTAGTCGCCTTAACAGCACCAAATTCCCAGATAGTTTCCCAGAAGTCCTCTAGTTCATCAACCGACCACTTCCATAAATCTTGGTAGCCTTCAAACGTCAAACCCTTTGTTTCCTTTAACCAGTTCATGTATCGTGTTAAAGTTGTATTCTCAATAAATTTCTGTGAGGGTTCCCACATTACTTCCCCTATGTTTCCTACCATTTACTAGCTCCCCCTGTTAGATAGATTTGTATCTAGCAGCACTTCTCTGGTTGTCTCTCTACTAAAATCATACGAACCGCCGGAAGCTGTGTCAATGATTTGAACGAATTTTCTAAAAATTATAGTAATATAAGAACCTACATTTTGGCCCTCACGAAGAATTCACATGAATGACTCACACAACGTTTTGAATGAAATAAAAACTGCATCCGATTGTTGGTATTAATCACAATCGAATGCAGTCATCTCTATTCATTCACTATTTATCATGCCATCTTTTGTTCTAATGCTTCCCCTTCTTTTCGGAGCTCTTTATATTCAGCTGCTGCTGTGAAAACGACATCTGTAGAAGAGTTAAGAGCTGTTTCAAAAGAATCTTGGAGTACCCCAATGATAAATCCTACTCCGACGATCTGCATCGCCACTTCATTTGGAATTCCAAATAAGCTACACGCTAGAGGAATTAATAATAGAGAACCACCTGCAACTCCTGAAGCACCACATGCACTAACAGCTGCCAAGACGCTTAAGATGATGGCTGTAGGAATGTCCACTTGAATGTCCAAGGTATGAACGGCAGCAAGGGTTAAAACTGAAATCGTCACGGCTGCTCCGGCCATATTAATGGTAGCACCTAGTGGAATGGACACTGAATAAGAATCCTTGTTTAAGCCTAGCTTTTCACATAATCTCATATTTACTGGGATATTTGCTGCTGAGCTTCGAGTAAAGAACGCTGTCATCCCGCTTTCTTTTATCGCTGTAAAAACTAGTGGATATGGATTTTGGCGTGCTACTATATACACTAAAATAGGATTAATCACCAAGGCAACAAACAACATACAACCAATTAATACCCCAAGTAATTTCCCGTATCCAAGCAATGATTCAAGACCATTTGTTGTGATAGACTCAATCACAAGTCCCATAATCCCAAACGGTGCGAACTTGATGACCCATGAGACCATTTTCGAAACTGCTTCTGAAACGTTCGAAATTACTGTTTTTGTTGTATCAGGAGCATTTCTTAGCGCAAATCCAAGAACGAGCGCCCATGCTAGAATCCCAATATAGTTAGCATTTGCAAGCGCATTTACGGGGTTATCGACTACGTTTAACAATAAGGTTTTAAGTACCTCAACTACTCCGCCTGGAGCTGTCAGGCCTTCAGCACCTGTAGCAAGTGTTAAATTCACAGGGAATAAAAAGCTTGCGATCACCGCCACTAATCCCGCTAAAAAAGTACCTGCAAGATAAAGCGCTACTACAGTTTTCATATTGGTTTTCGTTCCACTTTTATGTTGGACAATCGCCGCCATCACTAAAAAGAAGACTAAAATTGGTGCAATCGCTTTTAACGCACCCACAAATAAAGATCCTAATATCACAACAGGTTTTCCTACATCCGGAACCACAACAGCTAGAATGACTCCAACAATTAACCCTATCAAGATTTGTTTGACCAGACTCAAACGATTCCAAAATCCCCACAGACTTTTCATCAATACCCCTCCAAAATTCTCTATATGTAATGGTGTGTACAGGAAACAATAAAAAAAGAGTTTACATTATCTATTTTTTCGCTTTGTAACCTACTCACCGCCACAGTCTTTCGTAAAAATACAATTGTCCTTCTGTAATAGATTATAAAGGGTATTTTCGTATATTACAATATTATCATTGCTATTTTGAAATGTTTTAATAATCAAAATATTAATTTTAAAATAAAACCCAAGCTTGATTCCTGTCCGCCATCCATAAATAATCGTTCATTTTAACGTCTTATTCCGCTTGAACGTGCAAATAATTTTGCTATCAAGAAAATAATGAGCGAGATGCCGATTTTTTTATTTTGTAATTAGCACATAGTGTAGGGAGCAAAAGTATGTGCTGAGAATGAACCGTTTGTATCTAAAAAATAGATTGGTAGTTATCGATGCTATTGAATAAATGTATTTTATTGTAAAGACGACCCTCATATAATGAAGATGCTAGAAGGAGGAATACAAAAATTTACAAAATACAAATTTACCAGGTGTACTAAGGAGGGAATCAGAATGCAGAAGGCAAGGACATTGGTGTTAACGTATGGGGCCATGTGTATTGTTTTAAATGTTGTCCTTGGAACAGCTGTATCAGCACTAAAAATTCCATTGTTATTTCTTGATACGATTGGAACTGTGCTAATGGCCGTTCTGTTTGGACCATGGTGGGGAGCGTTAGTAGGATTATTAACGAATGTCATCCTAGGGATAACCGCATCTCCAACAGCTATCTTTTTTGGAATTGTGAATGTGGCTGTGGCCATAGTCGTAGGCTTGATGGCACGAAGGTTCAATTTTACCAAATGGTATATTGCTGTTCTCACAGGATTATTGTTATCCGTTGTTGCTCCTTTGATTGGGACGCCGATATCAATCGCGCTAACGGGAGGAATCGATGGAAGCGGCATGGATATCATCGTTCTTTGGCTAAGAGCCACAGGTGAAAGTGTGTTTGCTTCAACTTTTATCTCCAGAATTACAGGAAATTTTGTTGATAAAATCGTCACCTGTCTTCTGGTTATGTTTTTCATATCGAAGATTCCTAGTTTCTTAAAAACGTATAAAGGAGGAACAAAAAAGGATGCAGCGTAGTAAGAAAATCCTTCTTGTCTCTCATTGCATTCTCAATCAAAATACGGTCATAAAAGAAGAAGCCCGCGCCTTAGGAGCCATTCCGTCTGCAACAGATTGGATCAAAGAAGAAGGCTTCGGTGTTGTCCAACTTCCCTGTCCTGAATTTACGTTTTTAGGATTAGATCGTCCACCTATGACCTATGAAGAATATGACAATGAGAAATACCGTTCACACTGTCAAAAAATTCTAACGCCTATTATTGAACAACTCACAGAATACCGTCGAAGTGGCTATGAGATTACCGGTGTTCTTGGCATTCAAAGCAGCCCATCCTGTGACCAAACTAGAGGAGTGTTCATGGAGGAGCTACAAAAGCTTTTTCAAACCCACCACATTCCACTTGAAAAGCAATGGTATCTCCCAAATACGGAAGATCCTGTCTTTAATAGCAATGAGCATGTTAAAAACTAAGAACTCGTAAAATAAATACAAAGAGCTTTTCTCTCCTGTCCCCTATTCTCTGGGGGCCTTTTTTATTTGGTCCCCTGACTCTTTACATCATTTTAACTCCTTCTCAATCTTCGCTTAACGTTTCCCTATTAAAATAAAGGAAAGATTAATAAACATTTTGGAGGATACTAATGTTTTTAAAAAAATTTGCTAAAGATGTGCCAATCACAATTTCCTACCATCAAAACGGCTTTAAGCAAACCTGTACTGGCAGATTACACAAACTTGACTTAGTAAAGCAAACTCTTTTATTGAAAGATGAAAAACAACAAATTTATTTTATTCATCTATCTGGAATTCAAGAGATTGATTGATTTCAATTATCCAATTATTGATTGACTTGTCCATTCCTATCTTATACCTTTATAATTTTCTTTTGCGTTGCAATTGTAACAATATAGTTGTAAACCATATGCGCAAAAATGGAAGCCCAAAGTGTTTCGGTTTGAATAAATAATATACTCGTAACCAAAGACAGTAGAATCACATTTAAATTTAATACAAATTTGGTTTTATATTGTGGAAGATGAATGGCCCAAAATACAATTGTTGTTAGGATGATAGCCCAAATTGCATTGGTAAAGTGCTGAATAAACGGCAGCACAAATCCTCTAAACAACACTTCTTCAAAAATGCCTGGGAGAATGCCGACGATTAGCGCACCATGCTTTCTCATCATGATTTTTTTCAGTTCTTCATTATCTTTAGCTTCAGGTATTTTTGTTCCTGTCACCTTTACTAGAGGTATTGCTACGAGAGCCAACGCTATCCCCAATCCTCCCCCAACGGCTAAATTCATGACGATTTTACTAACATCAAACAAATCTAGCACATACTCAAAACTATTGGATTTTTGCCAAATAAAGATACAAATAAGAGCAATAACCCCAAGAAAAGCAAAGGACGCAATTAAATGGCTAAGTTTAATTTCTTCTTTCGATTGATCTGTCAATTTCATCCCCCCAAAAACACACTAACCATATTGTCATATATTAGTATAAACGAATACAGAAATTCTGGGCTAAACAATCTTTCACCTATGGAAATAAGATTAAAAGCTCCTTAAGCAATGTATAACTATTTCACGTAAAAAGAAGTAACCGGACCAAAATTTGAAAATAAAAACCTACAATCAAAGGAAGTACTAAATTTTGCTTCCTTCTTTCATGGCTTGTCGTAGCACCTCCTGTATGAAATCCGCTTTATTCTCAGTATAAGACGCTCTATCAAAGCGAAACGTATTTGCCAATTCAATCTTTAACTGGTGATATTCTATTAAAACTTCAGGATGCGTGCTTAAATAATTTCTGAACAACAATTGATTGTTCCAGTGTTCTCCTTCGAAAAGATAAAAGTGCAAATGGTGTGTCCCAGCTCCCCATTGTCCTTTTCTGAAGAATCGTCTTTCAGGAAAACTTTTATGATAAACAAATTCATATCCCATTGGTTCTAAAAGTTCAACAAATTCGCTAACAACGTTTAAATCATTCACCCCAATGGCAATATCTAAGATTGGTTTAGCCCCTAACCCTTCCACAGCTGTACTCCCTATGTGTTCAATCGCAATAGTCTTGTCAGCTAAGATTTCCTGTAATTTCTCTTTTTCTTCCTCAAACTGGCTTGGCCAATTTGAGTTATAGTCTTCAATTATGATTTCCTTTCCCACTTCTTCCTCCTAGACCATTCCTGGGCTATAACCTAATCATTCAATCCCTTGCCATCGAGAATATTTTGCCTATATTTTTCAATTCTTGCCTCTCGTGTTTTGGATTGTTTGGCTTTTGAGAAATAAAGGATGTATGCTCGTTGCCGTCCTGGCGTTAAGGTATAAAAAGCAGATTTCAAGCTAGGCATTTCATTAAATTTAGTTTGTAATTCTTCCGGGATAATGAATTCTTCCGTTTTTTTAAAGTTCACCTCTAAGCCCGATTTTTCAACTACAACAGCCTGATTAACATAGTCTTTCAAAACTGTTTTCATTTCCATAATCTCCTGAGCATCAGTAAAGCGAATTTGGCGTTGCGCCTGTGAGTTCTCACCCGGACGAACGAGAATCCCATTGGGATCATTTAATAAGGCACCTCTGAAAAACATAACTGCACAATATTCTTTAAACCCTTGAATGATTACGATATTTTTGTTCTTATACATATAACAAGGCTTGTTCCATTTCAATTCTTCTGTTAGTCCACAATCAAGAATGGTCATTCTCAGTTTCTCAAATTCTTCCTGCCAACTTCTAGCTTCACGCAAATATTCATCAACTTTAGGGTTCATTGTCATTAAGGAACACCCTCCTTTGTTTTCGGTCTGACCATAGTAGAGGAATGCGTTCCTGAACCGCTGGTCAGACCCCCAATCATTTTGAAACGAACTAGTTTTCGATAAAGCCCTCCTGCAATCCATCTTGTAAAAATGGACTGTGTTCCCCTACGCTATAAAGCTGCAATACATGCATCGCTCTTGTGCAGGATGTGTAGAAAACTCTGCGCAGGCTCTCGTCGCCGTAAACGTTCGCCGAGGCATCATAAATGATGACTGCATCAAATTCGATTCCTTTAGATAAATAAGAAGGGATCACAACAACTCCTTGCTCATATTCAAGTGAGTTGCTTCTTAAAAGTTTTAAACCATCAATCGAGGACAAGGATTCATATGCAGAAGCACTTTCCTTAGCAGATTTGCATATGATTGATATACTATTAAGCCCTCGTTCGCGCAACTCCGCTACTTTAGAAACAATGCAGCTATGCAATTTTGTGTAGTTGTCTACTTGTGTTAGTACAGGGCGCTCACCGTCACGTTCAAAAGGAATAATCTGCTTTCCATTCGGGACCAGTCTTCTTGTAAATTCAATAATTGGTTTTGTCGATCGATAGCTGCGTGCAATGTTGATTACTTCCGTTTCATCTGGTCCATACAAGTTTGTCAGTGTGTGGAAATCGACCATTTCGTTGGCATGAGCAAATATCGCTTGATTAAAGTCGCCTAACACGGTCATCCTTGCAGCAGGAAACAATCTTTTCAAAAATTCAAATTGGAACGGGGAATAATCTTGCGCTTCATCCACAACAATATGTTTAATCGAACTATTCGTCTCAAAGCCTTGAATTAGCTCTTTCAATAGTAAAAACGGGGTGGCATCTTCATAATATAGTTTATTTTGTGTTAGCATTTCAAGCGTCGCCTGACATATATCAGGTAATGAAGCTGGTGTCTCCCCTTCTATCCACTCTCTAATCTGTTGAGGATTAGAAAAAAGCTGTTGGTACATTCCCTTATAATCAATGAAGCGATACGCCCGAACGATCTTTCGTAAAGGCTTCAACTTTTGTTGAACAATCAATCTGGCAAGTGCTTTTGGCTCCATTTCATAATCAGCCTTCTCTTCTCTTTTATAACCGCGTTTTTCCGCTAAATAGCGATGTGCCTTATGGTACTCTTCATTGCTAAGCAGCTCAATTTCTTCCTGGACCCATTGCTTTGAATACTCCATTTTTTGTACGTCTTTTATTTTCTCCAACAACCATTCCATTAACTTTTCAAGGCGATTATGGAATCGGAGTGAAGTGTCATGACTGTAAAACCATTCTCCTATTTGTTGGCTCGTAACAATTGGTTTTCCTCTAAAAGTAAGATCCTTAAAGAGCATTCCTGTATCTTCTAATGACTGCCGATAAGAGTGAATGGCCTCAAAAAAATGGATTGAAGCTTTTAAACGAATTCCCGCAATCCTTGACCTATACGATGAATCCTTCGTCGCTGTTAAAACATATTCTAACTGCTCAAAAGGAGTTTCCACTTCAAATTCCTTCCCTAGACGATGGTCCAAATATTCCTGAAAGGTAACTTGTTGCATATTTTCTTCGCCAAGTTCTGGAAGTACATTTGACACATAGCTATTAAACATCTTATTAGGTGAAAAAAGAATGATTTGGTCTGCATTCAGATGATCTCGATATTTATAAAGCAAATAAGCAATACGTTGCATGGCCGCAGATGTTTTGCCACTACCAGCTGCTCCGTGAACAATTAGCAATCTCCCTTTGTCATGACGGATAATCTGATTTTGCTCCTGTTGGATCGTCGCAACGATATTGTGCATCTGTTTATCAGTCCCTTTGCCAAGGACCTGCTGTAAGATCTCATCCCCAATGGTGAGACTTGTATCAAACATCGATTGAAGAACACCGTCTCGGATAAGGTATTGCCACTTTTTCTCCAACTTGCCTTCGATGATCCCACCTGGTGTTTTATACTTCGCGGGGCCAGGCTGGTAATCATAGTAGACACTTGAAACCGGAGCTCTCCAATCATAGATAAGAAAATCTTCACCGCTAGAATCACTAAGCGATGAAATGCCTATATAGATTTGTTCTTGGGTTGAATCCCCTTCTTCAATAAAATCAATTCGACCAAAATAAGGGACTTCCTGCATACGACGTAAGGTGGACAAACGCTTAGATGCATGTCGATGGGTGCTTTGGCTTACTGACAGAGCTTGAGTTTCTTGACGCAAACCAATAATGGTCTCAAGAAAATCATCAAAGGTATCATTATTCACCTTAATTTCATCCCAAAAATGCTTGCGGATATGAACCACTTCATTTTTACGCTTGGACGTTTCTTCATCTAATCGTATAGTTTCCTCATTTATCCGCTCCATTACACTCTCTAGTCGCTTTTGCGCTTGCTGAAATTCCGTATTCATGCCCCACACTCCTAAAAAAGTTTATAAAAAGGGTTGACGATTGTATCGACTGCGTTGTATAATTAAAATAGGGATAATATATAAAAATATAATTATCAACGCATAGCTATACTAATTTACCATAAAACCGCCATTTTTTCAATGGATGGACATAAATTCGATTATAAAAAAGAGTAATGTTTCCCGCCTCAACGGGTACATTACTCTTTTTCTCTTTTCCGGATTTCTTTTTACTAAAAGGATTATTTTTGAAGGAAAGATCCTTCTTTGCCCTACGAACAAGGTTTCCATATCAGCTTCTTACTTCTTTTGCACCTGACTTATGTAAAAAGTAACCTGTTGTAATCGTTAATACAGCAAGGATTAATCCGCTCGTTAAACCATTGAGCTCGTACCCTTGCTCGAGGCCATCCAAAATCCCCGAATAAACCCCTGCCATAATTCCCGTTAATATAATTTTACCTATCCTCATAAAAGGAATCCCCTCTCCCCAAAGCTAAAGCAAAGATAATTGTTCATAATCCCCATATCTTACCATATAAAAAGGAATTATATGGATTATTTTCCTTTCATTCTAAGATTGAACTACCAATTAATTCAAAAACATAAAAAATATCCTGTTTCAACGAATTTTTAAGGAAACCTTCAATCACACTAAGACAAAATACAAAAATATCGACAATCCTACTAACAACGACTAGACTCAAACAAAATCGAGGTGAAAAACCTGCTATCCAAAGGGTGAGTATTGACTATAAAGGAACAACCTTTGTCTTTCAAGAAGGATAGCAGCCTATCGCATGACTGAAAACCATTCTTCTCGCGTTGAACGCAGAAAAAAAATGCAAGAGCAACAACGTTCATCCAAGAATAGTAAGCCTAAAAAATTAAGATGGAAAAGAATTCTCTATTATAGTTTGATTATCGCCACTGTATTCCTGATCATCGGCGTTGGCGCGATAGCCTGGATTATTAAAGATGCCCCTAAATTTGACGAAACATTATTAAAGGCACCCTTATCTTCTAGTATTTATGCAAGCGATGGAGAAACGGTTATCGCGGAAGTCGGGAAAGAAAAACGGGAGGATATTGGTCTCGAACAAATCCCAGAGGTTTTGCAGGATGCGGTAATCGCGACAGAGGATTCTCGTTTTTATGAGCATCGTGGCATCGATGTGAAACGTACCTTAGTTGCGATTTTCAAAATCATCAGTACTCGTTCGTTAGAAAGTGGTGGTGGAAGTACCATTACGCAACAGCTTGTAAAAAATTCCTTTCTATCCATTGAACAAACACCAACAAGAAAAATCCAAGAATGGTACTTGGCACTTCAATTAGAACGAGAATTTTCGAAAGAAGAAATACTACAGATGTATTTTAATAAAAACTTATACGGTGGCGATGTGTACGGAGTAGCAAAAGCGGCAGAGCGGTTCTTTGGGTTAGACGTTGAGGAATTGGATCAACTAACACTTGAACAAGCAGCACTTTTAGCCGGTATTCCCCAAAGTCCGAATCGATACATGCCCACAGACGAAGCAAATTTTGAACGCGCGAAAGAAAGAAGAAATATGGTTCTCCATTATATGAACCGTCATGGATACATTAGCAAATCAGACATGAAAGAAGCGCAGAGCACACCGATTGAAGATACGTTAAACATCCAAACACCTAAAGCCAATAAATTCGAAAACTTTGTGGCTACCGTCATAAAGGAAGTACAAGAAAAGACCGACGCCAATCTGTTTGAAGATGGCTTAGAAATTTATACAACTCTTGATCCAGATATTCAGGAATTGACCGAAGAGGTTCTCACCACAAACGACCATATCCCTTTTCCTGATAACGAGAACCTGCAGACAGCAATTGTCATTACCGATACACAGACGGGAGGAATCAAAGCCATTGGCGGAAGTCGTAGTGAGCAAGCAGGTGGATTTAATTTTGCAACAATGATGAAACGTCAGCCAGGTTCAACGATCAAACCAATTCTAGACTACGGCCCTGCGATTGAAAAATTCAAATGGTCGACTGGACATTTCATCAAAGATGAAGAATATCAATATTCTGATGGAACCCCAATTCGAAACGCTACTCGTAAATACGCTGGAACGAAAACAATTCGTGATCACCTCGTCTGGTCACGAAATATTCCAGCCTTAAAAACGTTTCAAGAAGTAGGCGCAAATGATGCGACTGAATTTGCCAGAAGCTTAGGTTTCCCGATTGCAGATGAACAAAAAGGAAATGAAGCGAATTCAATTGGTGGAATCGATGCTGCTTCCCCGCTGATCATGGCCGGTGCGTACGCTGCGTTTGGGAATGGCGGTTATTATATTGAACCCCATACAGTGACTAAGATTGTCCATTCCGATGGTCGTGAGGAAAAGGTAGCACCATCAAAAGAAAAAGTCATGGAAGAAGCTACTGCGTTTTTAATCACCGATATGTTGCGATCTGTAGTCGATTCTGGGACCGGAACGAAAGCAAATATCTCCCGTCTCGACTTAGCTGGAAAAACAGGAACAACAAACTTTGATACAAAAACGATTGAGAAGTACGACTTACCAGAGAAGGCGGTAAGAGATTCTTGGTTTGTTGGTTATACCCCCCAATATACAGCTGCCGTATGGACGGGATATGATAAAACGACCTCATCGGATGACTATTTAAACAACACTAGTGATGACATCCCACTGCTGGTATTTAAAAAAATTCTGTCCGAAGCAGCGACAAATACCGATACATTTAAACAGCCAGATAGTGTCGGAAAGTTAGGAATCGAGTATTATGTTAAAGGTGGCGAAAAACCCAAGCCACCAAAACCTGCAACACCAACAAAATTTACTGCTACCTATGATGAAGCCTCTGACCAGATTCAGTTAGCTTGGAACCACACATCCAATAGTGGGTTAGAAACAAGCTTTGATGTTGCTTATACAGTGGACGGAAGAACCGAAACCTTTACAACGACAAAAGAACAACAGGTTGTTTTTCCAAGTCCTGAGAAAGGCAAAGCGTATACCTTTACACTCTTGGCTATCGCTGGTGGCGTGAAAAGTGATGCAGCTTCAACGTCCATCACAGTGGAAGAGGCAGCTCCTATTTCTCCTAGCAATTTACAAGCAACCTTTGACCAAGCATCAAATAGCATTGTGATTACATGGCAACCTGGTAACAACGCGAGGAACGTCCAATATACAGTTTCATTTACAGTTAACGGTTTCCCGCAAACATTAGCGCCAACACCCGAATTACAAGCAACTTTAGTGGGGCCACAACCAGGACAAACATACATCATAACGGTTACCGCAACAAATGAAATTGGGTCAAGTGCACCAGCGACCACTTCTGTTACCGTCGAATCTCCACCACAAAATGGCATTTGGGATGGTTTTGACGAGAATCAAGAAAACGATAATGGAAGTGAAATTACACCATAATGTATAATAAAATGGTCACCTTTTCATTGGTGACCATTTTTTATTTGGTTTGTTTTTTATACCATTCATATAATCCAAATTTATTGTTCAGATACTAAAGTTTGTTTCTTATACTTTTTTACAATCCACTGTTATGTTATTAATCGATAGCCTTTTCACACCATCGTGAGATGAAGAAGGAAGTGTAGGACAGAGGTCGAATAGTATTGAAGGAGTCAAGGAGAATCGTTAGGGAGTGTTCGAATGCAAGAAATATTGGATTCTTTTTTAGAAACTGAGGTTACTGATCAAGAATATTATGATGCTATTATTCGTTTTATTTATTCTGGAAATATTAGATGTGGAGAATACGAATGCAATCAATTTGTCATAAGAAAAATGGAACTAAGTAACTTTATTATTTATGAAGAGTATGTGATAAACAAAAAGCGGGAAATTCATCATTCGTTTAGCCTCTCTAAAAATAAATTACTTCAAGTAATGAATGAATACGCAAAAAAACAAGGATTTCTAGTACGGAGTTTTGAGTGGTCTAAAGGGTATTTTAATGAGCTTCTAATATAACAACTGATTATTGAATTCAGCATGGTATTCATACATAGTAAGATACAGCAAATTAACTATTAAAGGAGTGGCAAAATGGAAGTCCTTTTAACAGGTGTTTTTTCAGCGATCATCATTTTTATTACTGTCTTTTTTATGATAAAAGTCCTCTTTATAGCTTATAAGAGGAATGAAATATCGCGCCGAAAATTGATTATATATTCAACTTCGTGCATTGTAATTGGGTTTACGGTCGCTTCTATCTTACCGTTTGGCTTTCAAAAACTTTACAGTTACCTGTACTTACAAATTAATTGATGTACGAATTCTCATGTATGCACAAAAAAAAGAACAGCTACAACATTAGCTGTTCTTTTTTTTGCCTGGCAACGTCCTACTCTCACAGGGGGAAACCCCCAACTACCATCGGCGCTGAGAA